>JAXMDU010000041.1:0-1596 GCA_046348645.1 Alphaproteobacteria bacterium | reverse complement strand
TCATGACATCGGGCCCAAACGAGCAATAGCTGCCAACGCTGATCGGCGCCTTTGGCGAAGGCCGGATGAAATTGCGGGCCCGCAGCCCATAGGTGTGCCGGCCGATGCTGACATGGGCGGGGAGCCGATCCACCGACCGGCGCAGCCCCAGCTTTTCGCGCAGCGAGCGCAGCGCGGCCATCACGCCCCGGACGCGGATGGCCGGGGAATCGTGGCCGGCCGACCCAGAAGATAGGCAGCGGTGCCGCAGAACCGCGCCAGATCGCGCCACAGCTTCCTGCGGTTGAGGACGATCAGGTAGCCAAGGCTCTTGGCGGCGAATCGCGCCACGTTCGGCCAGGCGATCCGGCGCATGGCGGCACGGCCGTGATACTTTTCCTCGATATAGAGCCGCGACCAGCTCATGTGCCAGAACTTCTCCCACAGGCGGTCCCAGCCTGACCCGATCGAACCGCCGCCGACATGCCGCACCCGGGCGGCTGCAACCCGCACCAGAGACCAGCCCTTGGCCCGGAATCGATAGCAGAGATCGTCGTCCTCGTAATAAAGGAATATCGCGGGATCGAAGCCACCCACCTCGTCAAGCGCCGTCTTGCGAACCATCAGCACCGCCCCCGAGAGATAGGCGGCGCAGAGATCGCCCTCGGGCGGCGGCTCGGCCCCGCGCGGCCGGCGCTCGAAGAGCCCGTCATCGTGGCTGGGCTCGACCGTGCCGTCCGGGTTCAGGATGGTGGGGCCAAGAATTCCAGCCTCTGGATAGCGGTCGGCCGCCACCAACAACGCCTCCAGCGCCCCGGGCTCGAGCTCGGCATCGGGATTGATCATGAGCAGGAAATCGCGCTCAGCCACCCGGATGCCGCAATTGCAGCCGTTGCCAAAGCCCAATCCGACTGCATTGTGAATAAGGGTGGCTGTCGGTGCCTCGCGCCGAACGATGTCCCGGGTCTGATCGGCGCTGGCATTGTCGACGACGATGATTTGGCCGGCCGGCGCGACACTGCGCAGGCAGGCCCCGATCACGGCGGCACTGTGGTGTGTGACCGTGACGGCGCTGACCCGCTGCCAGTTGTCGTCTGAAAAGGGCAAAGGTTCGTGCTCGCCGGAAGATCCCAGGTGGCGGCCTTCTTACCAAACCTGCGGGGGCGCTGCAAACGAACGCCTAGGCGACGGTTTCCATTTCCAGCCCGTTTGCTGCCGCGATTGTCCTTGCGGCTGTCGCCGTAACCTGCAATGCCCCGTGCCGCCCGAACTGGCGCCGCGCGACAAGACGCACACGCCGCCGGGCCAGGGGCCAATCAAGCGGCCGCAGCGTCAGCCCGCCCGCCGCGCCCGCCGCCAGGGCCGGGACAAGCGTAACGCCGTGCCCCGATCCGGCCAGACGCATCAGGGTGACAAGACTGGTCGATTTGACGCGCCCGTCGACGGATGCCGCCCCGCACAGGCTGAGCGCTTGATTGCGCAGGCAATGCCCTTCGTCCAGAAGCAACAGCGTTCCGGCTTCGATATCGCCCATGGTGGGACGGCCGACCTTGGCCAGCGGATGGTCGGGCGCATGGGCAAGAAGGAAGGGCTCGTCGAACAGCACCGTTTCTTGCA
>JAXMDU010000040.1:0-1955 GCA_046348645.1 Alphaproteobacteria bacterium | reverse complement strand
AACAGGCGGGGCGACAGGTTCATTCCGGCCGTCAAGGTGCATGTCGCCAGGGCAAAAACCGCCGCCAGCGCGGACCGCGAGGCCCCAAGCGCCTGTTCAAAAGCCCCCAGGAACACGCTGAAGGCATAAAGCGTGCCGAACGGAAGATTGCACAGTGTCGCTGCGGTTACCGCTGACCAGGGTCTTGGCGTCGACATCTTCACCTGCATCGGGTCAACTTCAGCACGCAGATCAGGCCGGCCGGTTGCGTCAGGGCATGATACTCAGGGCATGATACGCAGCGGAAACCGGTCCGGAAAGTAAAGATGCTTGCCCAAGGTTCTTTCTGGCCCACCCGTGTTCTTGATATTCTGGTTCTTGATATTCTGGCTCCATCGCTTGCCGTCGGCTAGGCTGTCCGCCCCTGACCTTTGATCCCCATTAGGAAATGAAAGAAACACCCGATGTCCTTACCCCTGCCTTTGGATGGATTGACTGTCATCGAGCTGGGCGACACCGCAGCGGCACCATTTTGTGGCATGATTCTCGCCGACCTGGGCGCCGACGTGATCAAGGTCGAGCGTCCCGGCACCGGCGATGCCGCGCGCGGATGGGGCCCAGGCGAATGGTACGGTATTTCACCACCTTTCCTCGCCATCAACCGGAACAAGCGTTCGATCATCGTCGACATCAAGGACGCCCAGCAGCTTGCCAGGCTCAAGGACTTGGTCCGCAATGCCGACGTGTTCTTCCATAATCTTCGCCCTGGCACCGCTGGCAATTTCGGCCTCGATGGCAAGAGCCTGCTCAAGCTCAATCCACGCCTGATTCACTGCACCGTGGGTGCGTTCGGCCGCCAGGGACCGCTTTCCCGCCGCCCCGGCTATGATCCGTTGATGCAAGCGTTCGGCGGCATCATGAGCGTGACCGGCGAACAGGGGCGGCCGCCGGTCCGGGTTGGCGTTCCGGTCGTCGATTTCGGAACCGCGCACTGGTGTGCGATCGGCATCCTGGCTGCCATCAATCGGCGCCATGCAACCGGCAAGGGCAGCATCGTCGATGCGTCGCTCTATGAAACGGCTTTGTCCTGGAGCACCATTCTTTCGGCTGTCTATGGCGCGACCGGCATCGTGCCGCAGCGGATGGGGTCCGGAATTCCGATCACGACCCCCTATCGCGCCTTCGAAACGGCCGACGGTCATCTGATCATCGCCTGCGCGAATGATCGCCTGTTCGTGAAGCTGTGCGAGGTGCTGGGCCGGCCGGAATGGGCCACCGACCCCCGTTTCAGCGTCAACCAGGCCCGGCTCGATCATCGCGATCTTCTGGAAGGGATGATCCAGGATATCGTTGCCAAGGCGCCGCGAGCCACATGGGAAGAAAGGCTTACGGCAGCCGGCATTCCCAACGCGCCGATCCAGGATCTGGCCGAGCTTCATACGAACCCACAGACGCAGGCCTTGGGCATCCTGCAACAGGTGCCTGAATATCCCGATATGCAACTGATGGGCCTGCCGCTGAGCTTCGATGACGCCCGCCCGCCCATTCGCCGCCGCCCGCCCGGCTATGGCGAACATACGGACGAGGTCTTTGCCGCCCTCGACAAGAAGCCGCGGACGTGAATTGGATCTGGATATGAAATCCACAGAACGGAGGAAACAAATGGCTCATAAACGGTACCCGACGCTGACGATCGCCACCGCCGCGATCGCGGCGACCATGATCGCCACTGCCGCGCAAGCCGCGGTCGATGGCCCGAAGCTCGGCTGGAATCTGGCCGCCTATGGACCGCAGCGCCCCGCTACGCTTGCCCTTGATCGGCTGTCCGATATCGTCAAGGCCGAGACCAATGGCAATTTCACCATCAAGGTGCAATACGGCGAAACCCTGGCACCGGCCAAGGAAATCCTGGATGGCACCACCATCGGTGCGTTCGAGCTTGGCTGGTGGGTGCCGACCTATGCTCCCGGCAAGCT
>JAXMDU010000039.1:0-2129 GCA_046348645.1 Alphaproteobacteria bacterium | reverse complement strand
TGGCGATGACGCCATTTCTGGCGGCGATGGCAACGACAAGATCAGCGGCGGCGCCGGAGGCGACTACATCTACGGCGGCAAGGGTAACGACACGATGTCCGGCGGCGCCGGAACCGACATCTTCCTCTACGAGCAAGCCGATGGCGCCGGAAACGATGTCATTACCGACTGGGATTCCGGCGATGTGATCTGGCTCTGCGGCCAGCCGGAATTCACCCCGGTCAAGGTGCAATTCATCGCTGCCGATTTTGTCAGTGACCAGGTCAACGGCGACACGAACGATGTCTATGTCCTGTTCAACAATGGCCAGAAGCTGACCATTCTGAACGCGGCATCGGACTTCACGCAGGGGCTCGACTTCACCCCCGTGTTCGCGACCAACACGGTGGCAGGCTCGAATGCCGATGACTTCGTGCATGTGGGATTCAATTGCCCGCCGATCACCTGCACCGTCCCGCCGGTTCCAGCGGTTCCGGCTCCGTTTGACTTCTGGGGCAGCCTGTGACCCAGGGATAAGACACCCAGGGACAAGACACCCGGATAGCGTTCTCTGGTCCGGGTGTCTTGCCCACCTGACGTGATCTTCACGCGTTGGAGCCGGTCAAATCCTCCTCCAGCGTTGGCGGCGGTTCCAGGACGGGGCCGCCGCTTTCGTTATCCGGTCTTGGGGTGTTATCCGGTCGGGGCATTATCCGGCCGCCGGGGCACGCAGCGTGGCTTCGCTACCCCCCAGACCTGACCCTCGGCCTCCAACCCTTGGCCCCAACGCGCGGGCCGTTCCGCGGCATTGAAGCAAATCCGGCAACGGTCTATAGCCTGATCGTGTCGCTTGGCGGGCCTAAGGAGCGGCGGCGTGACTGCTGCCGGCCAGTGATCGGGCAGATCTATATAATACATATAAATCAAGTGGTTGCATGGGCCATGATCCTTTTGATCGATAACTACGACAGCTTCACCTACAACCTTGTCCACTTCATGGGCGAGCTGGGTGCCGAGGTGGTCGTGAAGCGCAACGACGCGCTTGGCGCCACCGAAGCCATGGCCCTGCGACCCGAGGCGATCGTGCTGTCACCCGGCCCTTGCGACCCCGACCGTGCCGGCATCTGCCTGGATCTGATCCGCCTGGCGGCCGGCACGGTGCCGATCCTTGGCGTCTGCCTTGGCCATCAGGCGATCGGGCAGGCGTTTGGCGGCCGGGTCGTGCGGGCGCCCGAGCCAATGCACGGCAAGCTGAGCGACATCCACCATCGGGGGACGGGCGTGTTTCGCGGCCTGCCCAATCCCTTTCGCGCCACCCGTTACCATTCCCTGATCGTCGAGCGGACCAGCCTGCCCGCGGTGCTTGAAATCACGGCCGAAACGGACGACGGGCTGATCATGGGGCTGCGGCACCGGCGCTTTGCTGTCGAGGGCGTGCAGTTCCATCCGGAAAGCATCGCCTCGTCGAACGGCCATGACCTGCTGCGCAACTTCCTTTCCAGCATTCCGGCCGGGGGGCTTGCCGCGTGAGCGACCGGATGAAGGAATTTCTTGGCCTTGCCGCCACGGGCCGGCCCTTGACGGCCGCCCAGGCAGAACGCGCCTTCGAGATCATCATGTCTGGCGAAGCAACCCCGGCCCAGATCGGCGCCTTTTTGATGGCCTTGCGGGTGCGCGGCGAATCGGTTGATGAAATTGTCGGCGCCGCCCGCATCATGCGGGCAAAGGCGCTGCGAATAGACGCGCCGCCAGACGCCATCGATACCTGTGGCACCGGTGGCGATGCGTCGGGCACCTACAACATCTCGACCGCAACCGCGCTGGTGGTGGCCGGTTGCGGGGTTCCGGTCGCCAAGCACGGCAACCGGGCGCTGTCATCCAAATCCGGGTCAGCCGATGTGCTGGGCGGCCTTGGCGTCAAGATCGACGCCGACATGCAGCTTGTGCGCGAGGCGCTGTGGACAGCAAAAATCGGTTTCCTGATGGCCCCTCGCCATCACAGCGCCATGCGGTTCGTTGCTGGGCCCCGAAGCGAGCTGGGCACCCGGACCATTTTCAATCTGCTCGGGCCGCTCTCGAATCCGGCCGGCGCTAAGCGCCAGCTGATCGGTGTGTTCGGACATGAATGGGTCGAGCCGATTGCCCGGGTG
>JAXMDU010000038.1:0-2195 GCA_046348645.1 Alphaproteobacteria bacterium | reverse complement strand
TATTCGTTCAGGGGAACGAATTATCGCCGAAGCGGCCGTTTCGACCGGATCCAGATCGTCCAGGACGACCGCACCCTGGTGCTGGGTGCGGATCAACAGAGTCCGGTCACGCGCCTCGCTGCGCCCGACGCGCCAGATCTGCCAGAGACCGCCCTTTTCGTCCTGCCAGCGAATTCCGGTTTCGATCCGACCCAGCCCTGGCGGCTGGATCTGCTTGTGGCCGGTGAAGCGGCCGGTGCACCGTCCGCGGTTCTGAGGACGACCTATGTGTTACCGGCGCGTTATCGCCTGCCCGATGCCCCGGTGAAAGGGTCAGAGATCACTTCCGTCGCGGCGGCCGAGCCCGGAACCGCCGAGCCACTGTGGATGACGGTCTGGCGGGCCCGCGCTGTCGAAATCGTCGTCGTTTGCCTGGCGATCGTCGGCGTCACGGCCATTTTCGTATTTCAGGATGCGCTGGTCCGGCGCCGACGGCTTTACCGCTGGGTTCGTGTCGGCTTCATGTTGTTTACGCTGCTGGCGCTGGGCTGGTACGCTGGGGCCCAGCTTTCGGTGCTTAATGTCCTGACCTTCGGCGACGCCTTGCGCAGCGGATTTCGCTGGGAAGTGTTCCTGGTCGACCCGTTGCTGTTCATTCTGTGGAGCTTTACGGCGGTCGGGCTTCTTTTTCACGCGCGCGGCGTATTCTGCGGCTGGCTGTGTCCGTTTGGCGCGCTGCAGGAATTGACAGGGCGGCTGGGCCGGTTTGCGCGGCTGCCGGTCCTGACGCCACCATTTGCATTCAGTGAACGGGCGTGGCCAATCAAGTATATCTTGTTTCTGGGTCTTTTTGCCCTGTCCCTGGGCGAAACCGGCCTGACGGTTCAACTGGCCGAGATCGAGCCGTTCAAAACCGCCATCGTGATGCACTTCGACCGCACGTGGCCGTTTGTCGCCTATGCCGCGGCACTTCTTATGGTGTGCCTGTTCGTCGAGCGCTTCTTCTGCCGGTATTTATGCCCGCTTGGCGGGGCGCTTGCGATCCCGGCGCGGCTGCGCATGTTCGACTGGCTCAAACGTCATTGGCAGTGCGGCCTGCAATGTCATATCTGCGAATCGCGCTGCCCGGTCCAGGCCATCAGCCCCAGCGGCCAGATCAATCCCAATGAATGCATCCAATGCCTGGAGTGCCAGGCACTCTATTACGATGACACCATCTGCCCGCCGATGGTTGAACGCCGCCGCCGCCGCGAGCCGAAGCTGACCCAGACATTGGTCGAGCGTTTCGGCGCGGCCGAAGCCAAGGGCGAGGCTCAAGGCGAGGGGGGAGCCAAGCCATGACGCCCGCCGTTACACGCCGCCGTTTCCTGAGCATCGCCGCAGCGACGGGCGCTTTGTCCTTGGCCGGCCTTGCGGCTGGGGGCGCCAGTGACAGAGGCGGGCGGATTGTCTGGCGTGGCAGGGCGCTTGGTGCCGAGGCAGAAATACGGCTTGCGGCCGAGGATGAAACGGCCGCCCGGACCGCCATCGCCCGCGCGGTCGCTGAGGCGGAAAGGCTGGAAGCGATCTTCTCGCTCTATGTACCGCAGTCCGAAATTGTCCGTCTCAACCGCGATGGTCGGATCGAATCGGCATCTCTTGATCTGCGCCGTGTCATTGCTGCAAGCCAGCGATGGGGCGTCTTGACCGGGGGGGGCTTCGATGTGACCGTGCAGCCCATATGGGATCTTTTTGCGCGCCATTTCTCGGCCGATGGTGCAGATGTGGCCGGGCCCGCAGACGATGCCATCGCTGCTGCCTGTGCGAAGGTCGATTATCGCGCCATCGAGATCGACGGTGTGTCGGTCGCATTCCTTCGCCCTGGCATGGCCATGACGCTCAACGGCATTGCCCAAGGCTATATCACCGACCGCGTCGCCGATGTCCTTGCCGATGCCGGGTTCGCACACGCCCTGATCGACATGGGTGAAATCGCGGCACACGGGCCACCGCCGGGCGAGGCCGGCTGGCAGGTGGGCATCGAAGACCCTCGGGCGCGCGGCCGCATCATCGACCGCGTCGTACTGGGCCCCCGCCAGGCCATGGCCACGTCCAGCGGCTTTGGCACGCGTTTTGACCCGGAAGGCCGGCACCACCATATTTTTGTTCCCGCGACGGGCCGCAGCGCCCATGCCGTGGTTTCGGTCACGGTCCTGGCTGGCAATGCGTTCGTGGCT
>JAXMDU010000037.1:0-4570 GCA_046348645.1 Alphaproteobacteria bacterium | reverse complement strand
CGTCGAAGATATCGTCATAGTCGAGGAGGTCGGTCTCATGGGCGACGATCTGCTGCAGGCGCAGGCTCCACTGCTGATCCCAGGGGCGCGGCAGGCCCAACGCCTCGTTCCAGGCCGGCAACTGCACCGAGCGCGCCCGTGCCTTTTTCGACAGCACGACCGCCAGCATCTCGATCAGCACGCGATAGGCGTTGTTTTCCGGCTGCTGCTCGGTCAGGCCAAGCGAGTTGACCTGAACGCCATAGCGGAATCGACGCATCGCCGCGTCCGCCACCCCATAGCGCTCGCGGGTGATTTCGTCCCACAGTTCGGTAAAGGCGCGAACCTTGCAGGTTTCGGTGATGAAGCGGATGCCGGCATTGAGAAAGAAGCTGATGCGGCCGACCACCGTGGGCAGGTCTTCGGGCGGCACCTGGCCCGATGACTTGACACCATCAAGCACCGCGATCGCATTGGCCAGGGTATAGGCAACCTCTTGGACCGGCGTCGCGCCCGCCTCCTGCAGATGGTAGGAGCAGACATTGATCGGGTTCCACTTCGGCACCTCGCGGTAGCAGAACGAGATCAGATCGGTGATCAGGCGAAGACTTGGGCCGGGCGGGAACACATAGGTGCCGCGCGAGAGGTACTCCTTGATGATGTCGTTCTGGGTCGTCCCCTGCAGGCTGGCGCGGGATGCGCCCTGCTTTTCGGCGACCGCGGTATAGAGGGCGAACAGCCAGACTGCGGTGGCGTTGATGGTCATCGACGTGTTCATGCGCCCGAGCGGGATTCCATCGAACAGCGCCATCATGTCGCCGACATGGCCGATCGGAACGCCGACCTTGCCCACTTCGCCGCGGGCAAGCACGTGATCGGAGTCGTAGCCGGCCTGGGTGGGCAGATCGAAGGCGACCGAAAGGCCGGTCTGGCCGCGCGCAAGATTGGTGCGGTAGAGGGCGTTCGAGGCCTGGGCCGAGGAATGGCCCGAATAGGTGCGCATGAGCCAGGGCTTCTCGCGCCCCGCCTTGCCCGCCGCGTCGTCCTTCGCCCGTTTCTCGCTCATGCCCGTTCCCTTCGATCCCGGCCTTTGCCTGGCCATTGGCGCAACAAGATTTCTATACCATTAACCCTGACGCAACATCCGAACATTTTGTGCATTGCAATATGAACTGCAAGTGCGTAAAACTGCAAGACCCCGCCCGCCGCCCAATGGCTGGGACCGGCGTGGCAAAGGACTGGTGCGCGCCGGGGGTTCCATAGGCGATGCGCCGCATTGGAACAAGGGAGCAACCATCATGGCAAAGACGGCACAGGTGGTGGCTGGCGGGAAAGCCCCGGCACTCAAGGATCTCTACGAAATTGGCGAAATCCCGCCCCTCGGCCATGTGCCTTCGCGCATGTACGCCTGGGCCATCCGTCGCGATCGGCATGGCCCGCCCGAACAGGCCATGCAGGTCGAAGTGGTGCCGACACCTGCGATCGATTCTCACGATGTCCTGGTCCTCGTGATGGCGGCAGGCGTCAATTACAACGGCGTCTGGGCGGCCCTGGGCACGCCCATTTCGGTGTTCGACGTGCACAGCCAGGACTATCACGTCGCCGGTTCCGATGCCGCGGGCATCGTCTGGGCGGTTGGCAGCAAGGTGAAACGCTGGAAGGTCGGCGACGAGGTGGTCGTCCACTGCAACCAGACCGATGGCGACGACGAGGAATGCAACGGCGGCGATCCGATGTTTTCGCCGTCGCAGCGAATCTGGGGTTACGAGACACCCGACGGCTCGTTCGCCCAGTTCGCCCGCGTCCAGGCCCAGCAGGTCATGGCGCGCCCGCGCCACCTGACCTGGGAGGAAAGCGCCTGCTACACCCTGACCCTGGCGACCGCCTACCGGATGCTGTTCGGCCATCGGCCCCACATCCTGCGGCCGGGCGACAACGTGCTGGTCTGGGGCGCCGCGGGCGGCCTCGGCTCGATGGCGGTCCAGCTCATCGCGACGGCCGGCGCCAACGCGATCGGCATCGTCTCGGGCGACGACAAGCGCGACTTCGTCCTGTCGCTGGGCGCCAAGGGGGTCATCAACCGCAGCAAGTTCGACTGCTGGGGGCAGCTACCGCCGGTTGGCGATGCCAAGGTCTATGGCGAGTACATGAAAAAAGTCCGCGCCTTCGGCAAGGCGATCTGGGACATCACCGGCAAGGGCAACGATGTCGATTTCGTCTTCGAACATCCGGGCGAATCGACCTTCCCGGTCTCGTGCTTCGTGGTCAAGCGCGGCGGCATGGTGGTGTTCTGCGCTGGGACAACCGGCTACAACCTGACCTTCGATGCGCGCTTCGTCTGGATGCGCCAGAAGCGCATCCAGGGCAGCCACTTTGCCAACCTCAAGGAAGCGAGCCAGGCCAACCAGCTTGTGATCGAACGCCGCATCGATCCCTGCATGAGCGAAGTCTTCTCCTGGAACGATATTCCGCGGGCCCACACCAAGATGTGGAAAAACCAGCACAAGCCAGGCAACATGGCGGTCCTTGTTCAGGCCAAGCGCCCAGGCGCGCGCACGCTCGAAGACCTGACCGAGGAATAAGCCAGACCATTGCCGACCAGACCGTTGCCGAAAGGAGACGCCAGCACCATGAGTTCAGTGGCCACCCATCCGCGCGCCAATGGCGGGCAAAATCTGGTCATTGCCGATCTGATCCCGGCCTGTGGACAGGGCCTTGAGGCCGCCCAGCGCCTGGGCGACGCGGCCGCGCGGGGCGTGCGCGCCATGGTTTCGAAGGGTGGCCAGATCGATGCCGCGCTGCTGGATCGGAACCAGTTCGCGGCGCACGGCTATGCATGGCTTGCGACCTATGTTTCGGCGCTCGAGCAGATGCTGGCCTGGGCCCGGCGGCTGAAAGACCAGGGTTCCCTGCGCGAACTGGAACAGCTCATGCTCCAGGCGGCCTTTGGCGAATATCTCGGCCAGATGACCGGCGGCCTGGCCATGAGCCAGGTCGAGATCATCCGCCCCGCTGACATGGGGATCGATGCGGCGGCGATCGCCGCCTTCCAGACCGACGCGGTGACCCTGCTGGTTGCCCGGGGCAACACCGCCGCAGTGCGGGCAAGGATCGCCGAATTGATCGCCGGCAGCCTGGAATCCGGCGATATGGGCCATCTCGGGCTCGAGGACGATGCCCTCGACATGATGCGTCAGCAGTTCCGCCGCTTCGTCGGCGAGAAGGTGATGCCGGCGGCGCATGGCTGGCACCTGCGGGACGAGCTGATCCCGCTCGACATCGTGCAGCAGATGGCCGATCTCGGCGTCTTCGGCCTGACCATTCCCGACCGCTTCGGCGGGCTTGGCATGGGCAAGATGTCCATGTGCGTCGTGACCGAGGAACTGTCACGCGGCTATATCGGCGTCGGCTCGCTTGGCACCCGCTCCGAGATTGCGGGGGAATTGATTCGCCTGTTCGGAACGCCGGCGCAGAAGGACAAGTACCTTCCCGCCATCGCCTCAGGCGCGCTGCTGCCCACCGCGGTGTTCACGGAACCCAACACCGGCTCCGATCTCGCATCGCTCAAGACCCGGGCCGAGCGTGGCACCAACGCGGCGGGCCATCCGGTCTACCGCGTGTTCGGCAACAAGACCTGGATCACCCACGCCGCGCGCGCCGACGTCATGACCCTGCTGGTGCGGACCAATCCGAACGAGCCCGGCTACAAAGGCCTTTCCATGCTGATCGCGGAAAAACCGCGCGGCGCAGACGGCAATCCCTTCCCGGCCCCCGGCATGAACGGCGGCGAGATCCGCGTTCTCGGCTATCGCGGCATGAAGGAATACGAGATCGCCTTCGACGGTTTCGAAGTAAAGGCCGATGCCGTGCTGGGCGGCATCGAAGGCCAGGGCTTCAAGCAACTGATGGCGACATTCGAATCGGCCCGCATCCAGACGGCGGCCCGCGCCGTGGGCGTTGCGCAATGTGCGCTCGAGCTTGGCTTGGCCTATGCCCGCGAGCGGATCCAGTTCGGCGGGCCGATTTTCCAGTTTCCGCGCGTGGCTGGCAAGCTGGCCTGGATGGCGGTCGAGACCATGGTGGCCCGGCAGATCGCTTTTTTTGCCGCGCGCGAAAAGGATTCCGAGCGGCGCTGCGACATCGAGGCCGGCATGGCCAAGCTTCTGGCCGCCCGCGTCGCGTGGTCGAACGCCGACAACGCCCTGCAGATCCATGGCGGCAACGGCTATGCGTTCGAATATCCGATCAGCCGGGTGCTTTGCGACGCGCGCATCCTCAACATCTTCGAGGGCGCGGCCGAGATCCAGGCCCAGGTCATCGCGCGCGGCCTGTTGTCGGGGCGCAACTAGCATCAATCCGCAACACCCGACCCGCGGCGCGCTGGTGCGACAGGGCCCCTTAAGCGCGGCGCCGCTTTGTGCGATGATGCCGGACGATGAGCACGGTCTCCGGCATCATGCCCTACCTGATCGGCGCCGCGATGGTGGCGACGCTGCTGGTGCTGCTGGTCGGCCTGGTCGCAATGCTGCGCGGTGGGAAATTCAACCAGCGCTATGGAAACAAGCTGATGCGGCTGCGAATCCTGATGCAG
>JAXMDU010000036.1:0-4958 GCA_046348645.1 Alphaproteobacteria bacterium | reverse complement strand
CCCATCGATCGCGAACGGAAAGCCGACCAGCTGCCGGTACTGGTTGAACGAGATGGGCTGCGCGAAAACATTGCTGCTCCAGAACCCGACAAGCGAGAGATAGATGAGCGAGCACAAAGGCACGACCAGCGACACGAACAGAAAGAGCAGCACCATGCCGGTCGCCAGCCAGCGCCAGCGGCCAAGCCGGACCCGGACCCGCCGCGAGCCTTTGCCCGATACGGTGACAAACCGGCCACGGCCCAGGATTCTGAAGTACATCACCATCGCCGAGATGGTCAGAACGCTCAGCAACGACGCCATCGCCATTGCCGGCCCGGTCCGGCCTTCCTGGTTGATGTAATGGTAGACCTGGGTCGGGATGACATGCAGCCCCGTCCCGCTCGACAGGATAAGCGGGATCGCGAACATGGCGGCCGCCATCACGCCGCCGATCAGGGCCCCCGCCAGAACCGCGGGGCGCAGGATCGGCAGGGTCACGGTCAACAGGATCCAGCGATTGCCCGCGCCGCAGATCCGCGCCGCTTCCTGCAGGCTGGCATCAACCTGACTGAACGCCGCGAAGGTCGGCCCATAGATATAGGGAACGACATAGAACACCATCAGCATGACGATGACCGGCAGGCTGTAGGCATTGAAGGGCCCCACCTCGATATCGAGGCCGAAGACGTTCCGGACCAGCAGGTTGAGCATGCCGACCCGGGGCGCCAGCAGGACAAGCCACCCAATGGCGCCGACCAATGGCGACAAGGCCAGGCTGAGGGTGGGCAGAATCGCCAGCGACCGCCCGAGCGGCGCATCCGTGCTGCTGGTGATCCAGGCCAGCAATACGCCAAGCGGCAGGCCGAAGATCAGCGTCAGCGAGGTCAGCCAGAACGTGCCCCAGATGGCCGAGAATGCGATCGGGCTTGCAAAGGCCTCGTCATAATAGCCGAAGAACCCGCCACCGCTCGACTCGCCCGCAAGCGTTTCGGCGACAAGTTCAACCAGGGGGTAAACGACAAAGATCGCGATGATCAGGCCCAGCAGGGCGCCGGGCCAGCCGCGAATCCATGATCGAAGGATCGTCACGGCTCCTCGCTGCCGATCCGCGTCGAGTGCCCGTCGTCGCCCGCAAACACCAATGTCCCCTCGGGCGCCAGATCGAGTCCGACTTTTTGACCCGCCGCAAAGGGATCGGCATGCGCGTCGATCCGGGCGCGCCAGCGCACGCCGCTCTTGAGTTCGACGACGTATTCCGCCAAAGCGCCGACCAGCACCCGATCGATGACGACCGCCTCGGGCATTCGGCCATCGGCCAGCGCGAGCCGGACCGATTCCGGACGCGTCATCAAGACCACCCGATCGGCCGGGCTGCCCGCCCCCGCGCCTGCGGTTCCCAGGGCGAACCGGCCGATGTCACTGGATTCGAACATGCGCCCATCCTCGCTCAGGCGCCCGGCGATGCGGTTGGTCGCGCCCACAAAACGGGCAACGCCAGGGCTTGCGGGCCGCCGATAGATGTCGTCCGGCGTGCCAAACTGGATGAGGTCGCCTTCGCCCAGGATCGCCACCTGATCGCCGACGTAGAACGCTTCGCCTTGGTCGTGGGTCACGTACACGCCCGTAAACCCCACGCTCCGCTGGATTTCCCGGATCTGCGCGCGCAGATGCTCACGCAACGAGGGATCAAGATTGCTCAGGGGTTCATCAAAAAGCACCACCGCCGGCTCGTAGACCAGGGCCCGGGCCAGGGCGATGCGCTGCTGCTGGCCGCCGCTCAATTCATGGGGAAAACGGTCGGCCAGATGCCCGCAGCCGACCAGGTCGAGATACTTGGCAACCCGGGCCTTGCATTCCGCCGTCGCCACCTTGCGACGGTTGAGCGGATAGGCGACATTCCGCTCGACCGTCATGTGCGGCCACAGCGCATAGCTCTGGAAGATCAGGCCAACATTGCGCCGCTCGGTTGGGGTAACGTGGTTGCGAGCCGAGTCGAAAACTGCCTGGCCACTGATCCGGATGACCCCCTGGTCCGGCGTTTCCAGTCCCGCAATGCAGCGGAGCAGCGTGGTCTTCCCCGAGCCGCTCGGACCGACCAGAGCCAGCATCCGGCCGGCGTCGACGCCCAGGCTGATTGCCTTGAGCGCCGCCACCGCCTCACTCTGACCCCGGGCACCCTGGCGCGAGAAGCGTTTGGATACCTTCTCGACTTCAATGAACACAGGATACCAACCGTTGTGCCTGGCCCTATTTGAACAGCCGGTCGAACATGGCGATCAGGGCCTGCTGCTCCTTCGATACGTCTTCGGCATCGAGATCGGCATCGACCCGATCCATCGGGGCAGCCGGCAGGGTTCCGGGCAGGCTTCCCAGCAAGCTGGAGGCGCGGTCATCGCCATTGTGGGCAATCTGGCCCTCCCGCGACATCAGCCATTGGGCGAACAGCCGACCGGCATTCGGCTTCGGCCCCTTTGCGGTCAGCATCACATAGGTCGATGCCATGGTGACCTTGTTGAGATAGGCATAGTCGATCGGGGCGCCCTTGTTGGTATTGGTGATGTTCACGGCGCTGTAGGGAATGCCGGTGAACCCGATCGCCGCTTCACCCGACGCCACCGATTGCGCAAGAAGGGTGGGCGTCTGGACAACCCGGGCCTTCATGTCGGCCAGTTTCTGGAAAAACGGCTCGCCGTATTTCGGATCCTTCCACAACGAGTAGAACAGCGTCGCGAACGACGGCCCGATCCGCGGAGAGCCAAGCACGATCTTGCCGTTGTATTTAGGGTTGACGACGTCGTTCCAATCCTTGGGCGGGTCATTCTTGGGAATCATCGCGGTGTTGAAGAGGATGCCCTGAAAGATGATCTGGATCGGCGCCAGATATTCGGTCTGGCGCGGGAACTTGACATCGGGAAGCTTGGCCGCGTGGCCTTCGGCGACCCAGCGTTTGAGGGTCGCCGGATCCGCCGAAATAATGACATCGACATTGACCCGACCGACCTTGATTTCCTGATCGACACGCGCCGTCAACGGCGACGAGACCAGCTGCTGGTAGGTGACCGGAATGCCATAGGCTTTCTGGAAGCCCTCGGCATCCGCCTTCAGCGCATCAACGCTCGACGAGCCATACAAGGTCAAGCTGCCATCCGCCTTGGCGGCGGCGATCAGCGCCGGGTCGTTCGGACGGTCCATCGGCGCGTTCGATTGGGCCTGGGCCGTGCCCTGCATCGCGAGGCCAAGCCCGAGAGCGAACGCCCCCGCTGCCACGGCCATTCTCTGCACGGCACTCCGCCTCGTGATGCTGAGCAACTCGGTCATTCGGTCCTCCCACGCTTGAATCTGAGATCGGTTCCGTTCCCAGCGCTTTTTCCAATGGCCACAACCGGCCGGTCCGTCAGGGGACCGGGCTTCTGGGATCCCTTGGTGCGTCCCGCAGCAGACGCGCGCAGCCTCCCAACCGCCTAAAAATACCATTCTGCCCCTGTCGCCGGGGCCTTTTTGGATTGCAGCAACGCTCCCACGGCGGCCAATCTGTTGTCAAGCAGCGCGTCCGGCCGGATCGCATGACCGAGCCGGCCACCAGTCGGGACTTTCGCAACCCGACCAGCCGTGCTTGATTGGCGCACCCGCCATCGACGTTGCGACACCATGGCCGGAAGAGAAACATCTTTTTTTGGAGGACATCTCGTGATCGACCCCAATTTCCCATTCGCCGATCTCAAGGTTCTGGACCTGAGCCAAGGGGTGGCCGGACCAAGCTGCGCCCTGCATTTCGCCCAGCTCGGCGCCTCGGTCACCAAGGTCGAGCCGCCGGAAGGCGACTGGGCGCGCGGTCACGGCATCGTCAATGGCAGCCAAAGCGTCTGCTACGCGGTCGCCAATCGCGGCAAGAAGTGTGTCGTTCTCAACATGCGCGATCCCGAGGCACGGGCGCTGGTGCGCAAGATGGCCATCGAGGCCGATGTCCTGGTCAGCAACTATCGGCCCGGCGTCAACAAGCGTCTTGGGCTGGACTATGAATCGCTGGTCAAGGACAATCCCAAGCTGATCTATGTGTCGGTCACCGGGTTCGGCAACGACGGACCCGCATCCGACCTGCCGGCGACCGACACCATCATCCAGTCCTTTTCGGGCATGGTGGCGGTGAACAAGGGCCGCGATGGCAAGCCGCACAAGATCGAGGCGATCCTGGTCGACCTGTCGACGGGCCTCTATGCCTTCAATGCGGCGGCGGTCGCACTATACGTTCGCGCCAAGGGCGGCCCCAAGGGACGTTATATCGACGCACCGCTGGTCCGCGCCGCCGCCAGCTTCCAGCCGGTCAAGGTGGCCGAGTACGCCGTCACCAACGGCCATCCCCCGGTTCATACCACCTCGCCGGTCGAGACCTATGAAACCAGGAACGGCCTGCTGACGGTCGTCTGCATCCGCGATCGCGATTATCAGGCACTCTGCAAGGTGATCGGTCGCGACGACCTTGCCACCAATCCGAAATACCTGACCGTGCAGTCACGTCTTGCCCATGACGAAGAGCTGAAGGTGCAGATCCGGCCAATCCTGGCAACCAAGACGACCGAAGAGTGGGTCAAGCTGTTCAAGGAAGTCGACGTGCTGCACCAGCGCATCAACGATTACGGCGATTTTCTGTCCCATCCCCAGGTCCAGCATCTGGGCGTGTTCACCACGGTCGTTCAGCCCGGCATCGGTCAGATGCCGGTTCCCAATCCGATCGGGGCCGTGCCGGTCGGCGCCAATGATCCACGCGGCATCGCACCGGCGCTTGGCGAGAACACCCGCGACGTGCTGGCCTCGCTCGGCCTCGACAAGGCCGCGATCGAGGACCTGATCAAGCGCAAGATCGCAATGACCGACGACGCCGAAAAGGCGGCGCGCGCCCAGGCAGGCCGATAAGACAGCTCGATAAGACGGCGGGCCCAGCCCGATCCCGGCGACAAAGGCCCCATCCTTTGTCCCGG
>JAXMDU010000035.1:0-5693 GCA_046348645.1 Alphaproteobacteria bacterium | reverse complement strand
CCGCAGCGATCCTCACAGGAGAGCCGAATGGACATGCATAAGAATGCCCGTCTGACGCCGCATGGTCGAGAGCGAATTGTGCGGCAGGTGTTGAGCGGTCAACGGCTGGCATCCGTCAGCGAAGCCGCGGGCGTCTGTTCGCGGACAGTCCGCAAATGGGTGGCACGCTTCCAGGCCGAGGGCCTGGCGGGCCTTCAGGATCGCAGCTCAAGGCCGCACCGCCTGCATCGCCCGACGCCGCAAGAGACCGTCGATCGGATTGAAGCGCTGCGGCGGGAACGGCGCCCAGCCTCGCATATCGCCAAGGAAGTCGGCGTCTCGCCCGCGACGGTCAGCCGGGTTCTGAAGCGCCTGGGTTTGAACAGGCTGAAGGCCCTCGATCCGGCCGCACCCGTGCGGCGCTACCAGCGCGAACACCCCGGCGAATTGATCCACATCGACATCAAGAAACTCGGGCGTTTCGAGCGCCCGGGCCATCGCGTCACCGGCGACCGAACCGGTCAGAGCACCGGACGGGCCAGCGGCCGGGGCGTCGGCTGGGAGTTCGTCCATGTCTGCATCGACGACGCCTCGCGCGTCGCCTTCAGCCAGATCAGGCCGGACGAAAAGGCCAGGAGCGCCACCGCCTTCCTCAAGGCTGCCATCGCTTATTACAAGAGCCTCGGCGTCACCGTCACCCGCGTCATGACCGACAACGGCCCCTGTTACATGGCCCGAGCCTTCGCCCGGGCCTGCCGGCGCCTCAAGCTCAAGCACATCCGAACAAAACCCTACACCCCCAAAACCAATGGAAAGGCCGAGCGCTTCATCCAGACCGCTCTCAGAGAATGGGCCTATGCCCAGGCCTATCCCAACTCAGATCGTCGCGCCGATGAATTGCCCGTCTGGCTCCACCGATACAATTGGCACCGACCCCATGGCGGCATAGACTCCAATACACCTATCAGTCGCCTCGCCCTCACCGAGGACAACCTCTTGAGGCTCCACAGCTAGTGGGGCCGGCCCGCCGCCTCAAGCCGCCTTTCAGTCGCTTTTGCCCCGACCGGGATATGGGCCGGGATCTGAACCGGCCGCTGTCCCCGCGCCGGCCGGCTGGCCGGGCCCGGCGGCAGCAGGCGTCGAAGCCTTGCCCGCCTGGGCATATTGCCGGACCTTGCGCCGCTTCAGATTGGCCCGCAGCGCGGCTGCCAGGCGCTCCTTGCGGGTCTGGTCGCGCGAATGGCGAGATGGCTGGCCGCCTGGCGGCCGGGCGGGCGGATCGTTCATGCAGTCTCCCGCTAGCAGCGTGTTGTGGGTCGTTTCTGGTGGATAACCGATTCCTAACGCGGGCAACGCTACACTATCTTGCCGCATGACCGGGAGCACAGCTTGCAGCGCCCCGGTCGGCTGTGGCAAGGTGCGCCGCTTCCAGGGTCGGCCGCGGTAGCTCAGGGGTAGAGCACGTCCTTGGTAAGGACGGGGTCGGAGGTTCGATTCCTCTCCGCGGCACCACGGAAGCTATTGAAAATCAATGGCTTCCGTTTTCCTTCCCGGCCCGCCCGGCGGACCTGATCCGCGTTCTACAGCGCGATCACCGCCTTGGCTGCCACCAGGCTTTCGATCGCGTCGCGGTCATAGCCGAGTTCGGCCAGGATTTCGCGGCTGTGCTCGCCGAAGCGGGGCGCCGGCGCATAATGATCCGGCGTCTGGTGATCGATGCGAATGGCAAGGCGCGGCACTTTCATTTCGCCCGCCACCGGATGGTTCAGGCTGGCAAGGCCGCCACGCGCAACCACCTGCGGATCGTTGATGACCATTTCCAGGTTGTTGATCGGCACGGCCATCACGCCAGCGTCGTTCATGGTCTTGATGAAATCGGCGGCCTCGAACCTGGCGATCAGGGGGGCCAGCACCGCCTCGAGGTCATCGGGGTAAAGCACGCGCGTCCGGGTTGACGTGAAGCGCTCGTCCTTTGGCAGGTCCGGCACCCCCAGTACGGCGCAGGCCCGCACGAACATCGCGTCATTCAGGCAGCCCAGCACCACCCAGGCATCCCTGGCCCGGAACGCCTGATAAGGCGCCGTGAAAGGCGCCCGCGAGCCGATCGGCTTTGGCATCTTGCCGGTTTCCTGCCACACGGCGAAGTGCTGGGTCAGCATGGCAAGGTGGCTATCCAGAAGCGAGGTCTCGATCAGCGCGCCTTCGCCGGTCTGGTCGCGGTGGCGAATCGCCGACAGGATGCCGATCACGCAATAGAAGGCGGTCGAATAATCGCCGGCCGAGTTCGGCACCCGGGCCGGGCCGCAGCGTTCGTCACCCGTCAGGCTCATCAGGCCGGAAAAAGCCTGAGCAAGCTGGTCGGTCGCACCCTCGGTCGCGCGCGGCCCGGTCAGGCCAAAGCCGGTAATGGCGCCATAGACAATGTCCGGGTTGATGGCCTTCACCGCCTGATAGCCGAGGCCCAAGCGATCCGACGCGCCGACCCGGTAATTGTCGATGATGACATCGGCCTTGGCGGCCAGCTTCAGATAGATTTCCTTGCCGCGCGGATTTTTGAGGTCGATGACCATGCCACGCTTCGAGCGGTTGAACGCCACGTAATGGGCCGATTCGCCGCCTTGCCGCGTTTCCGGCCACCAATCGCGTGAGCCGTCGCCGCCCGGCGGCTCAACCTTGATCACATCCGCACCCAGATCGCCAAGAAGCGCCGCCGCAGCCGGCGCCGCAAGGATGGAGCCGAGTTCAATGACCGTGAGGCCCTTCAAGGGTCGCAACATGGGACGGTCTTTCTGTCTGGAGTGCGATCAGTAGGATTTCGGCAGGCCGAGGACTTTTTCGCCGATATAGCTCAGGATCAGATTCGAAGTGACTGGGCCGATCCGCATGACCCACACTTCGCGGTAATAGCGTTCGACGTGGAACTCCTTGGCATAGCCCATGCCGCCATGGGACATGACGGCCCGCTCGCAGGCCTTGAACGCGGCTTCGGCCGCCAGATGCTTCGCCGCATTGCAAAGATGCGCGCAGGGCAGACCCTTGTCGTACAGTTCGGCCGCCTTGAAATTCATCAGCATGGCCGCTTCCAGCTGGCACCAGCTATCGGCCAGCGGATGCTGGATCGCCTGGTTCTTGCCGATCGGGCGGTCGAACACGACCCGTTCCTTTGCATATTGCACGGCACGGCGAAGCGCGGCGATGCCGGTGCCGATCAGCCCCGCCGTGATCAGGATGCGCTCGGGGTTAAGACCATCGAGAATGTAGTGGAAGCCCCGGCCCTCCTCGCCGATCAGGTCCTCTTGCGGGACCGGCAGATCGTTGAAGAAGACCTGATTCGAATCCGAGGCATGGCGACCCATCTTCGCGATCTCGCGGATCTCGACATAGTTGCGGTCGAGATCGGTGAAGAACAGGCTCAGACCATCCATCGGCCGCTTGGTTGCGTTGATCGGCCTGGTGCGGGCCAGCAGCATGATCTTGGTCGACTGCTGGGCGCCCGATGTCCAGATCTTCTGGCCGCGCACATAGTACTTGTCGCCCCGCTTCTCGGCGAAGGTCTTGAGCCGCGTGGTATCAAGACCCGCATCGGGCTCGGTCACGCCGAAGCACGAGCGGTCCTTGCGCGAGATCATGGACGGCAGCCAGCGCCGCTTCTGTTCCTCGGTTCCGTGCTTGACGACCGGGTGAAGCCCAAAGATCGGGTGGATGATCGACACCACCGCCGAGTTGGCACCGCCCCCTTCTGCCACCGTCTGGGTCAGGACCGCCGCCTCGGTGATGCCCAGCCCGGCGCCGCCGTATTCGGGCGGGTAGGCAATGCCCAGGTAGCCCGCCCGGGCGATCGCATCGGCGAATTCATGGGGATAGCTGTGCTTTTCATCCTTCTCCAGCCAGTAGGCATCCGGGTATTCGGCACAGATCTTCTGGACCGAGCGCCGAATGTCGATCTGATCGGGGGTGAGAATGTCTTCCAGGGTGAAAAGCTCGTCCATGGTCGCTCCGTGCAGTTAGGCAGCCGGCTCAATCAGATCGTCACGCGTGACTAGGCCTTCTTGTCTTTTTCGCGGGCATCGATCTTCGCCCACACTTCATCACACACCCGGAGGGCATTCACCCCACAGGGGATGCCGGCATAGAAACCCGCCTGAATGATCGCCTCGGTGATGGCACGGCGATCGACACCGATCCGGTGCGCGGCATGCAGGTGCATGATCAGTTCCTCGGCCTTGCCGAGCGCAGTCATGGTGGTGATGCAGCAGAGCGAGCGGGTCTTGATGTCAAGGCCGGGGCGGGTCCAGACCGTGCCGAACAGGGCTTCGTCCGTGATGTGGAGCATCTCAGCCACTGCGCCTGGCGGCCGCCGCTCGATGACCTTGTCGCCCCACAGCTGTTTCTGGATGGCGTAGCCGCGCGCCCGCGCATCCGGTGTCATGATGTCAGCCATACCTACTCTCCTTCACGGGTGGCCCCGGTGGATCGGATCAGACGGATGCGGCCCGCATCGGTCTGAGACCTGATCCGCCAGACCTTAGAACCAGACCTTAGAACCAGACTTTAGAAGCTGTGGTTCAATTTTTTCAACCGATGGATTTCATCCGCTGGAACTGAACCACAAGCACTTTGCCCCAGTGCTTTGCCCTAGTGCTTTGCCATGGCCTTCAATTCATCGATCACCTTGCGATCGAACAGAATGCCGTTCTTTTCCGAATCCTGCCGCGCAACATACGAGCGTTCCGACGGGATGAGAATCTCCTTGACCCCGTCCCGCTTCGGCAGCGCCTTGATCTTTTCGATAAGGGCGCCGAGATCGTGCTCAAAGCGCTCGGGTGGGCAAAGAAGACCCGGATCAAAGAACACGAACAGATAGCCCCAGCCGCGATAATCGTTCCACGGCACGACGGATCCGCCCATCAGGCTCAAGGCCTGGACCGCGAACGAGAGTGCCGAACCGCGATGCTCGGCGATCGGCAGGATGGCCCCCTTCACGACCTCGGCGGCATCGGTGGTGGGGCGGCCGCTGGCATCGATGCCGTGGCCTTCGGGCAGCGGGATGCCAAGAAACGCCTGCAGCAGCACATGGCCCCACATCGTTTGCGCCGTTCCCACGTCGACGATCACCGGATCGGGCTTTTTCGGCATGGCGATGCAGATCGGATTGGTGCCAAACAAGGGCTTCGCGGCGCCATGGGGCGCCACGATCGGAATAGCGCTCGATAGGTGGATCGCCACATAGCCGGCCCGCGCCGCCGGCTCGACATAGTTGGCAAGGCGGCCGCTGTACCAGCTGTTGCCCATGCCCATGATGCAGATGCCGCTCTTTTTCACCTTGGCAAGCGCCATTTCGGCCGCCTTGGTGACCGCGACATAGGCGATCTGGTTGCCGCCGTCGATCTGCAGCGAGACCGGGGTTTCCTTCACGACCTTGATCGCGGAGGTCGGCTGCTTGCGTTCGGGCGCATCGCGGATCGCCATGATCCGGGGCAGGCCGGCAAACGGGTAGCCGGAAGCCGCATTGAGGACGAGGTGATCGACGATATAGCCGGCGTCCTCGGCGCTATAGCCAATGCCCCGCAGGGCCTGGGCGCCGACAGTCTTCGCTTCGGCGATGCTGAGGCGGACCTTGTCGCCGCCTGTCCCGTGACCACTCATGTCGTTCCTCCTCCATCATATTTCTGGTCCGCACAGCGCGGCCGTCGGGCTTTGTTACCCACCGGCCG
>JAXMDU010000034.1:0-9337 GCA_046348645.1 Alphaproteobacteria bacterium | reverse complement strand
AGCGCCTTGACGTGATTTCGGTCTGGCGCGCCCGGCCCGAGGAATACGGCCTGCACCTTGTTCAGGTCGATGGGGTCTTCGAACCGCGTGGCCCCCAGCTTCAGGATTTCCTGGAACGGGCCAAGCCCATTGTTCGCAGCGCGACCGTCATCGGGTCTTTCGCCGTGCCGCTGACGCCGGCCGAAATGGGCGAGAAACCCGGATAAGGCCATGGCAACGTTGATTCCGCGCCCCGGCATCATGGGCATTGCGCCCTATGTCGGCGGCAAGTCGGCTCTTACCGGCGTCAGCCGGGTGGTCAAGCTGTCATCGAACGAGGGGGCTTTGGGGCCCAGCCCGAAGGCGATCGAGGCCTTTCGCGCCGCGTCGGACCGTCTGCATCGCTACCCTGACGGCCATTGCATCGCCCTGCGCGAGGCGCTTGGACGGCGTTTTGGTCTTGATCCGGCGCGTATCGTGTGCGGTGCCGGGTCGGATGAACTTCTCTTTCTGCTGGGGCGGGCCTATGTCGGCCCGGGCGAGAACCTGGTCTATACCGAGCACGGCTTCGCGATGTATTCGATCATTGCGCGCTCGATCGGTGCTCTGCCGGTTGCGGTGCCGGAAAAGAACCTGACCGCCGATGTCGACGCGATCCTGAAGGCGGTGACCGCCGATACCCGTGCGGTGTTCATCGCCAATCCGAACAATCCGACCGGCACGTATGTTCCGGCCGCCGAGATCGAACGTCTGCGGGCCGGGCTTCCGGCGAATGTGCTTCTGGTCATCGATGCGGCCTATGCCGAATTCGTCACCCGCAACGACTATGTGCCGGGCGAATCGCTGGTCGATCGCCATGACAACGTGGTGATGACACGCACGTTCTCGAAGCTGTTCGGGCTGGGCGGCTTGCGGATTGGCTGGGCCTATTGCCCGGTGCCGGTTGCCGATGTGCTCAATCGCATCCGGGGACCGTTCAACGTCGCCGCCCCGGCCCAGGCGGCGGGCGTCGCCGCCTTGGCCGATATTGCCCACCAGGAAGCGGCGCTTGCACACAATTCGCGCTGGCAGCCCTGGCTGGAAGACCAGATCAGGGGCCTGGGGCTTGAAGTCCCGCCCGGTTTCGCCAATTTCGTTCTGGTCCGGTTCCCGCGCGATTCGCGCCACGATGTCGATGCGGCGGAAAAGGCGATGCATGCGCGGGGGCTGATCCCGCGTCGGGTTGCCGATTACGGGCTCAAGGACCACCTGCGGATTACGGTCGGCCTTGAAGAAGAAAACAAGGCCGTGGTGGCGGCGCTCAGGGAGCTGATGGTCTGACATGACCGCAAAGGGGACCTCGACGACATCGCCCGGCGACAAGCCGCTGTTCGAGCGGATGGCGCTGATCGGCATCGGGCTGATCGGCTCGTCCCTGGCCAGGCTGGTAAAGCGCGACGGCCTGGTGCGCCATGTCGTTGCCACAGCGCGCAGCCAGGCGACGCGCGACAAGGTCATCGAGCTTGGGATCGTCGACAGCGTGACGGCCGATGCCGGCCAGGCGGTGGCGGGCGCTGATCTGGTTGTCCTGTGCGCGCCGGTCGGCGTCAACGCCGAGATCGGCGCCGCCATACGCGATCACCTGATGCCAGGCGCCATCGTGACCGATGTCGGGTCGGTGAAGCAGGCCGTGATCCGGGATTTGGGGCCGTTCATTCCGGATGGCGTTCATCTGGTGCCGGGCCATCCGGTGGCGGGGACCGAGCATTCCGGACCCGAGGCCGGATTCGCCGAGCTGTTCGATGGCCGCTGGTGCATTCTGACCCCGCCGGCAGGAACCGATCCGGCCGCGACCGAGCGGGTGGCCGAGCTTTGGCGGCGGGGTGGCATGCGGGTCGAGGTCATGGATGCCAGCCATCACGACCGGGTCCTGGCCATCACCTCGCACCTGCCGCATCTGATCGCCTACACGATCGTCGGCACGGCGACCGATCTCGAAGCCTCGATGGAGGCCGAAGTCGTCAAGTTCGCGGCCGGCGGCTTCCGCGATTTTACCCGCATCGCGTCATCCGATCCGGTGATGTGGCGCGATATCTTCCTCAACAACCGTGAAGCCGTTCTCGAGATCCTGGGCCGCTTCACCGAGGACCTGACCGCCCTTCAACGGGCCATCCGCTGGGGCGAGGGTGACAAGCTGTTCGAGACCTTCACCCGCACCCGTGCCCTTCGCCGCAGCATCATCCAGGCGAAGCAGGCATGATCCTTGGCCCCGCAGTCGCGGGGCGTGGCGGCCCGTCGGCCTGAACGGTGCCTTATTCCAGCGGCAGGGCGGGAACCGGCACCAGCGCGACGGGGCCGGCATACAGGCGGCCGTCCTGGGCCGTGATCGGGATTTCAAGGCTGCCGTCGGTGCTGCGCCGCGCCAGGAGATCGAAGACCGTGCGTGCCACCGCCGCTTCGCGGGGGGTCAGGATTCCCTTGTCGACGAAGGCATCGAGGGTCCGGCCGTAATCCCGCACCCGCGCGCTGAAGGCCGCGAGCGGCCGCATCTCGTCGTCGAGGGTGACGGTGCCCACGCCGGACAGTTGCAGCCCGCTCCATCGCAGTTCAAGGCTCTCCACCTCGACCACGCCGCCGGCATCCCGCCAGTCCGTGATGCTTGAGATCTCGGCCTGACTGGCATTCGGGACGTCCGGGACGTTGCCGTCGATCAGCAGGCGCTCGATATCGGCGCCCAGCGGTCCGCGGGCGGCCCGCGGAGCATAGATTCCGCCGGCGTCGAGGGCGAAGAACAGCAGGGCTGCCTTCTGGCCGGGCGTCGGGGTGGGGCGCTCCAGGTTCAGCGATACGACCTCGGCCCGGATCGGTTCGGGATCGCTGCCCACCTTGATTGTCAGGCCGGACAGCTCGAGGTCGAGCTCGCCGCTTCGCCCGTCATCGTCCAGGTTGAGTTCGGCCATGCCGTCGGCGGCGCGAAAGACAATCGTGGTCGGGCCGACCAGGCGCTGCTCGCCGATCGGCAGGATCTCGAACCGATTCGGGGCCCAGGGCTTGGCGATCACGTGGACGCCATCCCCCTCCCAGCGCCAGGGCTGGGTGGCGCGGCCGATGGCGGCGACCGGCCGGTCGACAAACAGGCGCAGGCTGAAGGGATAGCCATCGATGGCAAGGCTGCGGAATCCGGTTTCGAGACCGCTTGCGTTGCGTTCGCTGGCCCAGGCTTCGACGTTGCTCCGGACCTGGTTGGCCAAGCGATACCAAGCGGCGCTGTAGCCAACCAGGGCTACAGTGACAACCGCCATGCCGGCGATCAATACGTAACGGGTACGCATGGAATCCAGTGCGAGGAATTTGGCAGCGGGGCCAGTCAGTGTTCTTATAGGGCGCCGGGGTCGAGAGCGGAAGCCCGGTGACGCGAACGCGTCCAGAAAACGCCGCCCAGTCGAGACGCCCAGTCGAACAGGGAGAGAAGCGTGTCCACCAAGCCATCGCGTATCCGGGTCAACGGCATCGATATCGCCTATTGCCTGGAGGGGCCCGCCGCCGCGCCGGTCGTCACCTTCAGCCACAGCCTGTGCGCGGACCATCGAATGTGGAATGCGCAGATCGCCGCCTTTACCCGGCGCTATCGGGTCCTGCGTCTCGACACCCGCGGCCATGGGGCGACATCGGCCCCGCCCGGGCCCTACAATTTTGCCATGCTGGCCGACGATGTCGTCGGGCTTCTGGATGGGCTGGGGATCGAGCGCACGCATTTCATTGGCCTTTCCCTGGGCGGGATGGTGGGCCAGAACTTTGCCATCCGGCATCCGGATCGGCTGTCCCGCCTGGTCCTCTGTGCGACCGCGGCCACAACCCCGCAGCCCGAATCCTGGGACACCCGGATCAAGGTCGCCCAGACCAAGGGCCTTGCCGGCCTTGCCGATGCGACCCTCGAACGCTGGTTCTCCGACGGGTTTCGTGCCGCCGCGCCCGAGGTGGTGGCCCGCATCGGCCAGGCGATCCGGGCGACGCCCCTTGACGGGTTCGTCGGCTGCGGCCAGGCGATCCGCAATCTCGATCACCGGCCGCAGCTTGCAAAGATTGGCGCCGCGACGTTGATCGTCGTCGGCGACGATGATATCGGCACGCCCGTCGCGCTGTCCGAGGACATGAACCGCCGCATTCCCGGCTCGAAGCTTGTGGTGCTGCCCTGGGCGCGGCACTTGGTCAATGTCGAGTTGGTAGAAGGCTTCAATCGCGCCAAAGCCACTTCCTCGACCAGGCCTGCGCCGGCGCAAGGCCGGACGGGGTGATGAGCAATGACGATGAGTGACGATGATGAGCGATTACCGGGTCTTCGCCCTGTGGCTCGTTGATGGGACCCGGGTTTTCCGTTCGTCGAGCAGCCGGCGCTGATCCGGGGCTATCATCGCGCTCTGTGCCCGTGATCTGGTCGAATATCGGGGCACGGCCGAACGGCCGGGGCTGGTGCTTGGCCTGGATCGGGGCGGGCCTGCCGCGGGCTGGCCTTTCGCGTCGAATCGGAAAAGTGGGGGCGGTGCGCGCCTATCTCTATGAACGGAACGGGAACTCTCGTACCCGGTTTACGAACCGAAGCTGCTGTCGGTGGCGCTGTCGGGGCGTTCCGGTGGTGGCGGAAGCCTTCATCGTCAACCGCCGCCACGAATCCTATGCGGGCAAGCTTGCGCCCCGCCAGGCGGCATCCATCATCCAGGCCGCGCGCGGCAATCGTGGCACCAACCGCGATTACCTGGAAACACCGTGCGCCACCTGGAAAGCCTGGGCATTGCCGAGGGCCTGCTGCACCGCCTGTTGGGGCTGGTCGGTCAGCTACACTTCGAATAGCCGCAGCTCGTGCAGGTGTCCTCGGCGCGGACCAGGCTCTGGCAGGCCGCATTTCGGCAGCCGCGAAGGCCAGACCGGCCGGGCGCTGCCGCGGTCTCGCCCGGGCCGGGATCGTGTCCGCCCGCGGCCAGCCGAGCGGTGTCGGCATCACCGCCGGATCGGGCTCGCCACCGATCTGGACCCGGCCTGCCAGCCGATGTCGATCATGTGGCTTTCTTCGATCGCCTCGCCGATCGCGGCCAGAAGCGATTTGGCACATAGCGGCCGTTCATCCACTTGCCGCCGCGCGGGTCGAACACGGCCTTCAGCTCTTCGACCACGAACGACACATCGCCGCCGCGCCGGAAAACGGCGCTGATCATGCGGGTCAGCGCGACCGTCCAGGCGTAATGCTCCATGTTCTTCGAGTTGATGAAGATCTCGAAGGCCGGCGGTGGCCATCCTGGATCACGTCGTTGATGGTGATGTAGATGGCGTGATCGCTGTCCGGCCAGCGCACCTTGTAGGTGTGGCTGCCGGGCAGCTCCTCGGGCCGCGACAGCGGCTGGGTCATGTAGACGACGGCGCCGGCCTCGAATTCGTCGCGCGCGCGCACTGCCGTTCCCCGGCGCGGGCAAGGGAAGCCTGCCCTGCACGGCGGTCTTTTCCGTTCAGGCGGCGCCTCGAGAACCGATCCGCTGATCGCATTGGGGCGATAGGTGGTGCAGCCCTTGCAGCCCTGGTCATAGGCCAGCAGGTAGACGTCCTTGAAGGCCTCGAAGCTGATGTCTTCGGGCACGTTGATGGTCTTCGAGATTGACGCATCGACATAGCGCTGGACGGTGGCCTGCATGCGGACATGGTCGCGCGGTGCCAGGTTCTGCGTGTCGACGAAATAGTCGGGCAGCGGCAGGTTTTCACCCTTGAGGCGCCGGAACAGGCGATAGGCGTAATCCGACACGTCTTCCTCGCGTCGGCTGCCATCCGCTGTCAGGATGCGGCGGGTATAGGTGTAGCTGAACACGGGCTCGATGCCGGACGAAACATTGTCGGCCAGCAGCGACGTGGTTCCGGTCGGCGCGACGGTGGTCAGCAGGGCGTTGCGCACGCCATGGCGGCGGATCAGTGCCCGGGTCTCTTCGTCCAGGGACGCGATCGATGGGCTGGCCAGATAGCGTTCAGCGTCGTACAGGGGGAACGGCCCCTTCTCGGCCGCGATCAATGCCGAGGCCCGATATGCCGACCGCTGGATGCAGGACATCCATTCCGACGTCAGGCGCAGCGCCGCGTCGCTGCCATAGCGGGCGCAGCACATGATCAAGGCATCGGCAAGACCGGTGATGCCAAGGCCGATGCGGCGCTTGGCCTTGGCCTCGGCCGCCTGCTGCGGCAACGGATATTTCGAAATGTCGATGACGTTGTCCAGCATGCGGACGGCGATGGCCACCAGCCGCTCGAGCGCCCCCAGGTCGAGATGGGCTTCGTTCTGAAAGGGGGTCTGCACCAGCTGGGCCAGGTTCACGGCGCCAAGCAGGCAGGCGCCATAGGGCGGCAGCGGCTGTTCGCCGCACGGATTGGTGGCGCGGATTGTCTCGCAATAGGCCAGGTTGTTCAGGCGATTGATGCGGTCGATGAAGATCACGCCCGGCTCGGCATAGGCATAGGTGGCCCGCATGATCTTGTCCCACAGGGCGCGGGCCGGCAGGCTTTTGTAGACGGTGCCTGCGAAGGACAGTTCCCAGGCCTGGTCTTCCTTGACGGCGCGCATGAACGCGTCTGTCGCCAGGACCGAAAGATTGAACATGCGCAGCCGGCCAGGCTCGCTCTTGGCGTCGATGAAGGCTTCGATGTCGGGGTGATCGCAGCGAGCGTTGCCATCATCGCGCCGCGCTCTTGACTCCGGCGCTCGGCGATGGTGCGGCACATGGCGTCCCACACGTCCATGAAGCTCAAGGGGCCTGACGCATCGGCGCCGACGCCAGCACGGGCGTCGCCTTCTTTGGGGCGCAGGGTCGAGAAATCGTATCCGATCCCGCCGCCCTGCTGCATGGTCAGGGCGGCTTCTTCAGGTGTTCGAAGATCCCGGCCATGTCGTCGGGGATCGTCCCCATGACGAAGCAGTTGAAGAGCGTGACATTGCGCCGCGAATCCGCGCCGGCGCCGGTAATGATCCGGCCGGCCGGCAGGAAGCGGAAATCGGCCAGCGCGTCGCGGAAGCGGGCTCCCAGGTGGCGGGGTCGGCTTCCTGCTCGGCCATCGCGCGGGCGATCCTGGCCATCGTGTCGTCGATGGTCTTGTCGATCGGTTCGCCGCCGGGGCCGCGAAGCCGGTACTTGCTGTCCCAGATCTGCTGCGAGATCGAGGCGATTGCTGGCATGGCTCCGAGCCCCTGCTTCGCCAGACCGTCCGCCGCCCTGGCAGGGCGAAGGCCTGGAAACAACGGAAATCAAAACAACGGATAGTCAAAAAGGAGAGCGACTCTAGGCCCTGGGGGGCGGGCGGTCAAGAATTCGTTCCCGTTCTGTTTTCTTCTTGCCGCGGCCTCGGCGTTCAGGCTTTGGCAGGCGGGTTCCCGATCCGCTCTTCGAGCAGGGCAAGGAAGGAAGGGCCGATCAAGGCCCGGCGCGATGGCCGCAGCAGCTCGACTCACGATCCGGCCCGGCTTCTTGATGAACCCCGCCGTGGCCAGAACAGCCCCGAGTTGAGGGCGACCGGAACGACCGGCGGCAAGGGCCGTACAAGGCCCGCGATCCCGGCCAGGTAGCGGCGGCGCTCGCCCGCTTGGTCCGGGTCCCCTCGTGGAAGATCAGGACCGAGCGGGCCGCCGGCCAGGTTGTCTTTGCCCGCGCCTTAAAGCCTGCGCAACGCCGCCCCATGCCCGCCGCGATCGGGACCGGGATCATTCCGGCGCGGGCCATGTACCAGCCGACCAGCGGAACCCATAAAAGCCTGCGCTTCATCACATAGGCGGTGCCGGGCAGGATCAGATTGATGGCGATGGTATCCCAGGCCGACTGGTGCCTTCAGCGGCGCGGTGACCGCCGGTCCGGCAGGTTGTCGCGGCCCCGCACGTCGTAATCCAGGCCGCACAGGCAGCGCAGCAGCCAGACCACGATCCGCGCCCACAGCCGTGCGAAGACCAGCACACCCGAAGCCGGCAGGACCAGGACCCAGAAACCGAGAACCGCCATGATGACGGTCACCACGACGAACGCAATGTTGAAGGCGGCCGAGCGCAGGACCAGCATCATTCGGACGTCGCGGCCTCCCCGAAGCCAGGCTGCGGCGCCATCAGGACCGCGAAGGGCAGGGCCAGCAGAAGCTTGTTGTACTCGCTCACGATCAGGGCCGCGGTGCCCGGCCACTGCCACCAGGCATCCTGGCGGAATTGGGGCGGAAAGACCGGGTGCGGGACGATCCGGGCGCCGGGCATCACCGCCCGCATGAGAGCCAGGCTGCGGCGCAGGTGATAGCTTGCCGTCACCAGGCGGAACGAACGAAAGCCCTCTTTCGCCATCCAGGCCGCCGTTTCGCGCGCATTGCCGACCGTATCGTCGGCCGCGTAGCCCAGCACGACGCAGCATTCCATTTCGCCAGGCGAAAGCCGCGACAGGCGCAGGATCTCGGCCACGTCGACGCCATGGTAGACGCCCGAGACGAACAGCTTTTTCGCCAGCCCCCCCTGCAGCAGCGCGACCCCGGTCGGCAAGCGCTCGGCGCCCCCGGTCAGCACGACGATGGCGTCGGTCGGCGTCAACGGATCCACGACCCGGTCCGGAATGGTGGCCGCGAACCAGACGAAGCCCGCCGTCCACAATACGGCGGCGCCAAGAACGATCACGCCAATCAGGCGGCCAAGGCGGCGGCGCAGGCGATGCCGTCGGCCACGCTGGCCGAACCGCTGCGCCGGCCCACCCGTCATCAGGGCATTCTCCGCAATGCCGCAAGCGTGGTGATCTGGGCGGTCAGCATCGCAAGCAGCGCGGCGACCACGGGCAGTGCAATGATGGCGAACCATTGCCAGAGGCTGAACGAAAACTGCGGGACCAGCACCGCCTCGATCTGACCCGCGGCCTGGCCAAGGCCGAACAGAATGAAGATGGCCGGCAGCACGCCCATGATTCCGCCCATCAGGGCGAGACGGCCGGCATGCGCCGCGAACTGGTGGGCAATGGTCGCGTTGCGGGCCCCCATGATGTGCAGCAACTCGACGACATCGCGATGGATATCAAGCCGCATCCGGGTCACGAAGATGGTCGTGCCGATGGCGGTCGCGCCGGTCACGCCGGCCACCGCAAGGGCAAGGGTCTTGATCGCGTTGACAAGGGTGATGACGGGGCCGGCCCAGCTGGCATGATCGTCGACCGTCGCGCCGGGCACCACGGCCGACGCGCGCTCGGCAAGCATCGAAGACGGCACCTGCGCGCCCGGTTCGATGCGGACATCGATCAGCCGCGGCAGCGGCAGATCGGGAATGGCCGCGCCACGCCCCAGCCAGGGTTCGATCAAGGCGCGAGTCTTGTTGGCCGACAGCGGTTCGACCGTCCTGACG
>JAXMDU010000033.1:0-10412 GCA_046348645.1 Alphaproteobacteria bacterium | reverse complement strand
AAGCTCGGCCATGGCTGGCGCCCGCGGCCATCCGTTTGACATGTCAACGATGGCACAGATCCGGAAAGACACCCCATTGACCCGTTTGTCCCGGCGACGCACACTCGCTCCGACAAGAAATCGGAAACGCAATCCTGCAAGGGTCATTCAATGTTTGGCATCTCGACTTATGGCTTCCGCCCCGAGCATATCGTCCCCGTGGCCAGGCATGCCGAGGCACTTGGCTTTGGCGGTATCTGGCTGGGCGAACACATCCTGGAACCGACAGAATTCGAATCCGTTCATCCCTATGACGAGGGCAAGACCGCGCCTCCGGTGGTGACCGGTGCGCGCACCATGTACGACATGTGGGTGACGGTCGGCGCCATTATCGGCGCGACCACGCGGCTGGAAGTCACCACTGGCATCTACCTGCTGCCACTGCGGCACCCGGTCTTGTCCGCCCGTGCCGCGATCTCGGCCCAACAGCTGAGCGGCGGTCGCTTCCGCTTCGGGGTCGGGGTCGGCTGGTGGAAAGAGGAGTCGGAGAATGTCGGCATGCCCTTCGATAAGCGTGCCGCCCGCTATGACGAGGTGCTGCGCCTGTTGCCGGCGCTGTTCGCGGGTGAACCGGTCGCCAACCCCGGGCCGGCGTTTCCGTTCCAGAAGCTGCGCCTGACCGACAAGCCGGTTCACGTTCCGCTTGTCTTCGGTGGCACCAAGGGCAAGGCGCTTACGCGCACGGCGGCCCTGGGTGACGGCTGGTACGGCCCGATGGTTCCGCTCGAAGAATCGATCACGCTCAAGCGCGAGATCGAACGCCGGCGCGCCGAACTGGGGCGGACCAACCCCTTCTCGTTCCAGGCCCGCGTGCGCGGCGAGCCGACCTTTGATGCCCTGGGCCCCTATCTGGAGGCAGGCTTCGACACAATCGTCATTCCGAACGAAACGATCCAGACCGGCCATGGCTTCGAGATGACGCTGGATCAGAAATTTCGTCGGCTTGAACAGATCGCCTGCGCGCTGCGGATCAAGCCCTAGGCGGCGCCCGACGGCTTTACGCCCCTTGGCCGAAGGTGCGTCGCAGGACGGCGGCGGCAAGGCCGGTTGATTCGGCATCAGGATCGGCGGCCAGTGGCGCGCCTTCCGCGAACAGGCGGCGGATCAGGAAATCCCGCGTCTCGGACGACAGAACGTGGAAGTGAATCCCGGCCGCATTGCCGACGATGCGCGCGACGCTGCCTTCCAGGGATCCAACGCCCGGAAATTCCACCGAGAGCCGCGTGCCCTTGGCCGGCGGTGCGGCGTCGAACCGCACGAAGGCCCCGGACAGCGAAGCGTTCTCGATGACGCAGGGTCGCGCCGCGCCGTGGATCAGGCATTCGGCGCCGATCACGACCGGCACACGGGTGTTGCGGCGGGTGCTGCCGGGCGACTCGCGCGCCAGGTCGCCCACCAGGGCCAGGAGCTTGGCGCGGGCCGTCTCGCTGGTGCGGAACTGGACCCCGATCTCGCGGCCGGCGGTCCACATCACCTGGCCGTCGATTCGCCCGACATCGACGATGTTAAGAGCGACGTCGCCCCCCTGCCGGAACGGAGATTCGCCTTCGAACGACAGTCGTGCCCCCGACAATGAAATGTCGACGACCCGGCAATCCAGGATGGCATCCACGCCGCTGCACAATCCGGCCTGGTCGATGCGGAAACGCTCTTCAGCGCGGCGGCGCGGCTTCTCGATGCTGAGCAGCACGACCAGGAACAAGATGATGCCGTTCACCAGGGCCCAGAAGGCGCCGACCGGAAAGAACACATCAACCTGGACCATCCGATGCTGATACGAACTGTTCACCAGCGTGCCGGCAACGGTGGCGACGAACAGGGTGATCGCAAAGATGGCGGTCGGCCGGTCGAACGTCATGCCGCCCGCCTTGCGGCCCTTGGGGGTGACCTTGAACCCGACGCCGAACGGCTTGACCAGGCTGGCAATGGTTGTCGGGCTCAGGCGGATCGACGTGAAAATGGCCGAGATCGTTCCAACCACGGGCGAGAACTTGTGCGGCGCGAACCATTTGAGCCCGAGCAGGCATGCGATCAGATAGGGAACCTGCCAGATGAACAACTCGCTCGGATCATTCAGCTTGATCGGCGAGATGCCGGAATAGAGATAGACTAGCGGCGCGACAAGCCACAACACGTGGACCGGTTGCAGCATCCAGTAGGTGGGCATGAACAGGATGCGCTGGAGCAGCGGCAGGTTCGGCCCCAGCGGGCCAGACCTGACGAACAGGCCCTGCAGGTTGCCGCGGCACCAGCGCTTGCGTTGCACAAAAAACGCTTCGACATTCTCGGGCGCCAGGCCCAGGCTCAGCTTCTCGTTCAGATAGATCGTCCGCTGACCGATCCGCTGCATGACCAGGGTGCAGAGGGTATCCTCGGTTACCGTGTCGGTGGGAATGCCGCCGATCGCATCCAGGGTCGCGCGCCGGAACAGGGCGCCCGATCCGCAGCAGAACGCGGCCCCCCAGGCATCGCGGCTGGGTAGGATCACATCGAAGAATAGCCGCTGCTCGTCCGGCCATACGCGCTCGATCCCAAGGTTGAGCTGGACCGGATCCTTGTTGAAGAAATGCTGCGGCGTCTGCACGCAGCCCACCGTCGGGTCATCGAAAAAGCCGACCGTGCGGCGCAGGAAATTGCGGTGGGCGACGAAATCGGCATCGAAGATGGCGGTGAATTCGCCCGTCATCAGCCCCAGGGCGTGGTTGATGTTGCCCGCCTTGGCATGGGTGTTCTTCTCGCGCCGGACATAGCGTGCGCCCTTGGATTCGCAGAATTCGCGCAGCCAATCGCGCTTGCCGTCATCCAGGACCCAGACTGTGCAGTGCGGGTAATCGATTCCCAGCGCGCCCACGATGCTGCGCTCGAGAACGTCAAGGCCTTCGTTGTAGCTGGGAATCAGGATGTCGACATGGGGAAGCTGGTCCTGGGGCCTTTGGCGCAGCGCCGCCTCGTGGCGGTCGGCCTCGGGCATGCGGTCGCGCGTTCGTGACAGCATGAAGAAGAACACGCAGCCATCAAGCAGAATGGCGGCTTCGGCGGTGAAGCAGAACCAGACCCACAAGCGTTCAAGGATCGAATCGCCGCCGATCGTGACGGTCAGCCGCCACCACAGATAGCCGAAGGCAAGCGCGATGATGATGCCGCTGACCAGGGCCCGTGCCCAGGCATCACGCGGCGAGAGACAGGGCACCACGCACAGGAAAAACCCAAGCGCGATTAGGGCGGGGGCGTAGGCATCCACGTCAGCGCTCGGCCGCGAATGCGGTGCTTGCCATGATCTCGAATCCGAGCAGGATGGTCTTGATCGGCGAGACGCGCTTGCCCATCGTCACCTCGACGCCACGGCCGGCCTCGCAGAACGAATGGGTGTCGCGATCGGCATCGCCTTGCGGGCGTTCCAGCGAAAAGGTGGCAAGAAACTGTTCCCGGACCAGGGTGGGGGCCGGAGCGGCCAGGTTGTCGGCCCGTTCGGATGCGCCCATCGCCCGCACGTCGCGGGTGCGGGCCTGGCGCACGCCATTGCTGCCCAGAACCCGCACCTCGGCGGATGTGCCGGGCTGCACATCCTCGAACCGTCGGCCGGGGAACTGGGCCTGGACGATGATTTCATTGCAGTTGATGAGGGTGGCAATGGGTGTATCGGCCGCCACCCGGCTGCCCTCGACAACGTTCAGCCTCCACACCACGCCGTCGCGTGGTGCGCGAATGACGGCGTGGCGCTTCTGGTCGGCGCGCGCGCTTTCGATCGCGATCAGCCGTTCGACCTCGCTGCGGCGGACAAGAAGCTCGCTGCGCTGGGCGGTGGCATCGGCGCGACGGACCGCCAGTTCGTCGGCCCGTTGGCTGGAATAGGGAACGTCCTGGCCCTGATCGGTCACGAACGTGCCCGCGCGCACCGCGTCCAGGTCGCGATGGCTGCGATCCAGGTTGGCCTTGGCGCGCATCGCCTCGGCCTGAAGGCGGGCCAGGTTGCTTTCCGCGGCCTGCACCGCGGCCGTGGCGACGATGCCGGACCGCGCCAGGATCTGCTTGCGGTCGTATTCGCGCTCGGCATCATTGGTGAGGATGGTGGCGGCGGCGAGGGCCGCATGGCTTTCATCCAGCTGCGCCTTGGCACGGGCCACGGCGGCATTGCGATAGCGGTCGAATTCCTGGTGCAACTGCTCCTGGAGCGCCGCGAGTTCGGCATCAAGGGCCAGCGACGCGGCCAGGCGGCCCCTGATGGTTTCGATCTCGGTCTGCAACTGGTGAAGGAAGGTCGTGTCGGCGGTCGCATTGACGATCTCGGCCAGCACGGTATTGGCGCTGATCTCGGCGCCGGCCGTAACCGGAATCCGGGTCACGATTCCTTCGATCGGGCTCAGGACCGGGACGGTGGGCGCGTTGAGAATGGCGTTCGAACTGATGGTGTTGAAAAGCCCCGGCCCATAGGTGGCCATGCCGACCGCGAGCAAGACGAGGCCTGTTCCGACGCGCGCTATCTGTCCGATCCTGAGGGGCATGAGCCGAAGGCGCGCCAACGATGGTCCGTTGCAGTGAGGTCTGTTTGCGCCGTCCTGATTAAAGGATCACGGTAAAATGTCGGTAAAAATCAATCAAAACTCGCCGGCTGCGCGATGCTTTGCATCTGATCAAACGGCTCGGAAATCTTCAGTCCTAGGCGGCTTTTGGCCCCTCGTCTTCGAGGGACTTTAGGATTCGGCCATAGGCGTCGTTGATGCGGGCCATGCGGCGGGTCGCCAGCTCAAGGTAATCACCGCCCAGCCCGAACCCCTTCAGGCGGTCGGGATGGTTCTCCATGCTCAGCTGGTGATAGGCCTTCTTCAGATCCTCGCGCGAGATGCCTTCCTTCACGCCAAGGATCTGATAGGGGTTGCTGCCTTCATAGGCCGCGCCTTCGGCGACCAGCGGCGTGACATAGCGAATCGCGCTCTTGGCAAGCGCCATGAAGGTGCCATCGGCCCGATCGACGGGCAGGAACTGGCGCTCGTCATTCAGGACGTCCGTCATGCGGCCCTGCGGTGACGTAAAAATGGTGCCGTGCACCGACTGGCCGTCGTTAAGCACGATCTCGACCAGGATCTTTGTCTTGGGGATCTTGCGCGAATTCAAGCTCACCGGATTCGCCCCTCTGCGAACAAAGCCTCAAGGTTAGGGGCAGAAGGTGAAATCTTCCTCAAGCCTTGGGGCGCCAGGTCTTGTGGCGCCAGGTCTTGTGATGTCAGGTCTTGTGATGTCAGGTTTTGCGGTATCAGGCCTTCGGGTCCTGGCCCGGGGCCTTGTTCAGAACGGCGAAACGATCCTTGGCCGATGTGGCGCGGGCGCTTGACCCATAGGTGCCAAGATCCTGCCGATGGGGAATGGTCAGCATATAGTTCTTGTACGACCGCTCCAGGGCCGAGCGCTGGCCCATCGCATCCATGGTCTCGTTCACCGACAGCTTGGCCATGCGGAGCGCGAAAAGGTCGTTGGCGGCAATCTTCTCGGCCAGGGCCATGGTTTCCTTTTCCAGGTCCTCGCGCTTCACGACGTGATTGACCATACCAGTCTTGAGCGCATCGGCGGCGGTGAAGAATTGGCCGGTGAACAGGTACTCTTTGGCCTTGCGGGGACCGACATCCCACGGCAGGGACGCATATTGGACATGAGGGCCGCCCCAGCGGACCGCCCGGTCGGCGAACAGGGCGTCTTCCGCGGCGATGATGATGTCGCACGCCGAAGCCAGCATCATTCCGCCCATGATGCAGTAGCCCTGCACCTGGGCGATGGTCGGCTTCGGCACGTCGCGCCAGCGCATGCAGGTCTCGAAATAGAGCTTGGTCAGATAGTCGTATTCATCGACATAACGCCTGCCCTGGCGGGTTTTCTGGAATTCAAGCTCCTCGTCGCTGCCCAGGTCGTGGCCGGCCGAGAAATGTTTTCCGGCCCCGGCGATGATGATGACCCGGACCGTGTCGTCCTCGGCCGCCGCCTTGAGGGCATCGTCAAGTTCGTGGATCAGCACCCAGCTCTGCGCGTTCAGGACATTCGGCCGGTTGGCCGTGATGCGCAGGATCGCACCAAATTGTTCCGAGAGCAGGGTCTTCCAGGCCATTATGGGTCTCCCGATGCAGCGTGGTTCAAAGGCTGCCGCGCAGGGGGCGCAGCACCGTTTCGGCGAAACGTTCCAGACAGGCAAGCCCGTCGGCCAGCGACATGCCGGGCGGCCAGATGTTGACGTTGATCCAGTCCGGGCGCAGACCGACCGCCGCTATCGCGGCGATGTCGCCCCTGGATGCCGGCCAGCCATTCTTCGGCGGTATAATCGCCGGGCGGGTTGGCCGCGCCCACAACGCGGGTCTTGAACAGGGCCTGGTCATCGGGGTCGGGGTTGTCCGACCACCAGCTGCCGTGCTCCTGGGCATTCCAGGTCAGATAGGGCTTTGCCGTTTCGATGGCGCGCTCGCGGGTCGGGCCCAGGAAGCCGTGGCGCAGCACGGAAACCCTGACCTTGGCCGGATCGCGGCCGGCCTTGCGCGTCGCGTCCGCGACCAGTGGCCCCAGGGTCTGCACGACATCGCGGCGATGCAGGTTGATCGACGTGGCGTGGCGCACCGCCCGCATGGCGGCGGCCTCGGACCGGGCGATGATCTGGATCTCTGGATAGGGGGCCTGGACCGGCTTCGGATAGAGGGCGCCGCCCTTCACCTGGAAGAACCGCCCGGCATGGTCGAAGGGGGCTTCGGCGGTGAACATCTTGATCAGCAGCGCCGTCGCTTCCTCCATGCGGGCGCCGCGCTCGCGCTTGTCAATGCCAAGCGCCTCGAAATCTCCAACCCGGTAGCCGGCGCCGATGCCAAGGATCAGGCGGCCGCCGGACAGCACGTCCAGCACCGCTGCCTCCTCGGCAACCAGGACCGGGTTGCGCAGCGCCAAGAGCAGCGGCTGGGTGCCAAGCTTGCAGGTCTTGGTAACCTGGGCAAGGGCGGCAAGGGCGACAAACGGCGCCGGGTTATAGCCGGTCTCGACGCAATCGATGTTCAGGCACCCAGATGCCGTCAAAGCCCAGCGCCTCGGCACGGGCGCCGTAGGTCAGGTTCTCGTCGTAGATTTCGGACCAGCTGCGCGGCCATGGTGATGCCGCCTTGAAGCGGATCCCGACACCGATCTTGATATCGTTTGCCATGCGCCGCTATGTCCTCGGCCGTTTAATCCATGGCCGATCATAACCTATTCGGGCGGCCTGGCTAGCGCCAGCGGCGCAGCCGCTCGGCGTCCTTCACGCGTTCGATGGCCAGCGCATGGGCCGCCTGGCGTGGCAGTTCGCCGCCTGAACCGACGCGGTCGAGAACCGCCTTCGTGTTGGCGCGGATCTTTTCGTCGATCACGGCAAAAGCCTGGGACTGGGTGCCGCCATGGTATTCGACGGATGCGCAAATCACGCCGCCCGCATTGGCGATGAAATCGGGCACCGAAAGGATGCCGCGTTCGGCAAGCCGCTTCTCGGCGCCCAGCGTGATCGGGATATTGGCGCCCTGAACCACCAGCTTGGCGGTCAGGCGGTCGACATTCCGTTCGTCGATCACGTCGGGTCGTGCCGCCGGGATCCAGATGTCGCAATCGGCGTCGATCACGGCGTCGGGCTTGCCCTTGCCGGCGCCCTCATAGTCGAGGACGCTGCGGCCGGCATCCTTGAGGGCCCCAAGCGCGCCGACATCGATGCCCTTGGGGTCAAGGACCGTTCCCCGCGTGTCCGATGCCGCAACCAGCCGCGCGCCCCGTGCGGCCAGGAACCGTGCCGCATGCCGGCCGACCGCGCCGAATCCCTGCACGGCGACGCGGGCCCCGTCGAGCTTGATGCCGCAATAATCCTTGGCGACGTCGATACAGGCGGTGACGCCAAAGCCGGTGGCGCCGATCTCGTCCAGCGGGATGCCACCCAGGGCCGGCGGCAGGCCGACCGCGCGTCCGATCTCGTCCTTGATCCAGGCCATGCAGGTTTCATCGGTCCCCATGTCGGGCCCCACGATGTAGCTGGTGAACGGCGCGATCGCCTGGGCGAAGCAGCGGATCAAGCGCTCCTTGTCGCGCGCCGGCATCTTGGGATCGGCCATGATGACCGATTTGCCGCCGCCATGGGGCAGGCCGGCGGCAGCGTTCTTCAATGTCATGGCGCGGGCAAGGCGGGCGCATTCCTCAAGGGTCACGTCGGGCGCCATCCGCGCGCCGCCAATGGCTGGCCCGCGCGCCACGTTGTCGATGACAAGAATGGCCTTGAGACCCGCTCCGGGAACATGAAGATGCGCAATATGGGCGGGCCCAAGGTTGTCGGCGAAGCGAAAGATGTCAGCCATGGTGGATCGCTCCCTTCATGTCGTGCGTCCGGCGCTAGGTCTCGCGTTCAAGGTCTCCGATGACGGCGGCCAGGAACCGTGCCGCCTCGGCCCCTGTTACGGCGCGGTGATCGAAGCTCAGCGACAGCGGCAGGGTGCGTCGCGATACGACCCGGCCATCGCGGACCATGGCCTGCGCCGCCAGCCGGCCGGCGCCAAGAATCGCGACTTGTGGCGGTGCAACGACCAGCGCCGCGTGGCGCCCGGCGAAGACTCCGAAATTCGAAAGCGTGATGGTGGCGTTCATGAGCCCGTCACGGTCAACGGTGCGGCTGCGGACCGCGATTTTCAGCGCCTCGATGGCGGCACGGATCTGGGCCAGGGTCAGTGACGCGGCATCCCGTATGACGGGCGCGAACAGGCCATCATCCGTTTCCATGGCAAGGCCCACATCGACCCGGGCATGGCGGCGGACCAGCAACTGCTCGCCGTCCAGCCAGCTGTTCAACATCGGCGATGCCCGGGCCCCGGATGCCATGGCGCGGATCAGGCGCGCGGTGACATCGGCATCCGGCCCGGCCCAGGAATCGACATCCGCCTCGTCGTGGACGGTGGCTGGCACGACACTGGCGTGTGAGCGCGCCATGTTGCGGGCCATGGCCCGGCGCGGGCCGCGCAAGGGCTCGCCTTCCGTCACCAGGGCTGCGGCGCCCTGGGCAGCGGCTTCGACATCGGTCTCGGTGATGATGTCTTCGGGGCCGCTTCCTTTGACCAGGGCAAGATCGATGCCCAGCCGGCGGGCAAGGCCGCGCGCGCGTGGCATCGCCTTGATATGCGCTACGGCACCGGATGGTGTGGCCATGGCGGTGGGGGCCATGGGCGGTGGGGTGGGGGGGGCGGTCGGGCGCGGGGCAGCCTGCGCCGGCGCGGCCCGGGGCGCCGGCATCGCGACAGCGGGGCTGGCTTCCGGTTTGGTGTCGGGTGTGGCTTCCGGCCTGGCTGGCGCGTGCACGCGGCCGACCACCGTGCCGGTGTCTGTGGCCCTGGTATCGGCAAACGAGACCAGCGGCGCGCCAACCTTGAGATGCGCGCCGACCGCGGCGAAGAGGGTCTCGATGGTGCCGGACTGGGGCGAGGGGATCTCGACCACGGCCTTGTCGGTTTCGACCGCGACCAGCGGCTGGTCGGCCACCACGTGATCGCCCGGCGTGACATGCCAACTGACGATTTCGGCCTCGTCAAGACCCTCGCCAAGATCAGGAAGGTTGAAGGTCGTCATGTATAGTCCATCGCCCGCTTGCAGGCCGCGACGATCCGGCCAGCGTCCGGCATGTAAAGCTGTTCCAGGCGCGGCAGCGGCATGACCGTATCCCAGCCGGAAACACGCTGGATCGGCGCGGTCAGCGACGACAGGGTGTTCTCGGCCAACGACGCGGCGATCTCGCTTGCGAAACCGCCCGTGAGCGCCGCTTCCTGGACGATGACGCAGCGGCCCGTTTTCTCGACCGAGGCCTGGATCGTTGCCGCGTCGAAGGGTTTCAATGTCGCGACGTCGATCACTTCGACGCTTGTCCCGTCCGCCGCAAGCTGATCGGCAACCGCCAGGGCTTCGGCCATCATCGCGCCCCAGGCGACAAGGGTCAGGTCGCTGCCTTCGCGCTCGACAAAACAGCGATCGAGCGGCAGCGCGACGCCGTCATCCTCGATCTCGTCGCGGGCGGCGCGATAGCGTCGGGTCGGCTCGAAGAACACGACCGGGTCGGGATCGCGGATTGCGGCCAGCAGCAGGCCATAGGCCTTGCGCGCCGAGCTTGGGATCACCACCCGAAGGCCGGGAATCTGCACGAACATCGACTCGGTGCTTTCCGAATGATGCTCGGGCGCATGAATTCCGCCGCCATAGGGCATGCGCAGGACCATGGGGCAACTGAGGCGACCGCGGGTTCGGGTCCGCAACCGGGAGGCGTGGTTCACCATCTGGTCCAGGGCCGGATAGGCGAAGCCCGAAAACTGGATCTCGGCGACCGGCCGCAGGCCCTGCGCCGCCGCGCCGACCGCAAG
>JAXMDU010000032.1:0-12090 GCA_046348645.1 Alphaproteobacteria bacterium | reverse complement strand
ATCCTCGGTGCGGGACAGGAACGCCTGCTGGTCCGCCAGGGCCCGTGCCGCGGCGCGCGGCCCTTCCTCGATCGACCGCCGGGATGAAAGCAGCATCTCGCGGACGGCAAGCGGTGCCTGGCGGGAAATCGTCTCGGCGATGGCAAGCGCCGCGTCGAATGTCGCGCCAGGCTCGGTCACCTGCTGCACGAACCCGATCCGGAAGGCCGTTGCGGCGTCGAATTCGTCACCGGTCAGCAGATAGCGCATCGCGTTGCCCCATCCCGCCCGCTCGACCATGCGGATGGTGGCGCCGGCCGAGGCCATGATGCCGCGCTTGCCTTCGAGCTGCGAGAAGCGGCAGTTGCTGGCCGCGACCGTCACGTCGCAGGCGAGCAGCAGCTCGATGCCCAGAGTGAAGCAGATGCCTTCCACCGCCACCACGACCGGCTTCGTGCGCCGCGGCTCGTCAAGGCCCAGCGGGTCGACCAGACCGGGCGCGAACAGGCGCTTTCCCTCCTTGAACAGATGCGCACAGCGCGGCAGGTCCAGGCCGGCGGTGAAATGCGGCCCGGTCGAATAGATCAGGGCACAGCGCAGGGCGGGGTCGCGTTCATAGGTCGTGAATGCCGTCGCCAGGCCGTTCATCATCTCGGGTGTCCAGCCGTTGAGCTTCTTCGGCCGGTCGATCCCGATCAGCAGGATCATGCCCTGCGTGTCGCAGACAATGCGGCCTTCTTCGGGGGTCGGTGTGGCGGGCGTCGGGGCGGGCATGGGTGATCTCCTTGGTTGTTCGTCTCTGGTCACGCAGCATCGCGCACCAGCATGGCGGCACGCATCAGGATGTCCGGCCCCGCACCGGGGCGATTGGCGTTCTCGCTTAGATGGCGGCGCCAGCGATGGGCGCCGGGTACCCCGCGATAGAGACCCAGGATGTGGCGGGTGATGCGGTGCAGCCGCTCGCCGGCCGCCAGCTCGGATTCGATGTAGGGAATAAGCCGGTCGATGACCGCTTCGCGCGTGACCGGGGTGGCCGGCGGCCCGAAGATCGCGGCCTCGATCGCGGTCAGCATGAAGGGGTTCTGGTAAGCCTCGCGCCCGATCATCACCCCATCGACCAGGCCAAGGTGGGCCGCGGCCGCGTCGGGTTCACGAATGCCGCCATTGATGACGATGCAAAGATCGGGCCGCTCGGCCTTCAGCCGATAGACGCGCCCGTAATCAAGCGGCGGGATCTCGCGGTTCTGGCGCGGGCTCAGGCCCTTGAGCCACGCCTTGCGGGCGTGGATCACGAACACCGTGGTCCCGGTTGCGGCGACCCGGTCAATGAAGCGGCGAAGATCATCGAAGGAATCGCGATCATCGACACCCAGCCGGCATTTCACGGTGACCGGCCGGGCCGTGACGGCCCGCATGGCAGCCACGCAGTCGGCCGCCAGATCGGGCTCGGTCATCAGCCAGGCCCCGAAGCCGCCGCGGCCCACCCGCTCGCTCGGGCAGCCGCAATTCAGATTGTATTCGTCGAAGCCGTGGGGCTCGGCGATCTTGACCGCGCGGGCAAGATCGGACGGATCGGCACCGCCAAGCTGCAGGGCAAGGGGGTGCTCGGCGCCATGATGCCGCAGCGCGCGCGCCGCATTGCCATGGATCAGGGCCGGCGCGGTGACCATCTCGGTGTAGAGCAGGGCCCGCGGCGCGACCAGACGCAGGAAGAACCGGTCATGGCGATCGGTCCAATCCATCATCGGCGCGACACAGAGCCTTCGGTCGGCGGTCGAGATCGGGGGAGTCACGGTCCTTGCTTTGGCGGTTTGGGGTGCTAACGCTGGGCGATCCTGCTATGGGACGCGAATTCTAGGAAATGGAGGGCGCATGCGCCATCTCAAGGTCTTGGGGCTGGCCGCCCTGTTCGGGCTTGGGGCCTATGCGGTCATCCGGGGGATGATGGCGCTTTTCCGCGCCGTCGGCTCGACCGCCATCTAGGGCATTGAACCTGTAGCGCTTTGGCGCGCCAGGGCGTTACAATCCAGGGCGTTACAATCAAGCCCGATCCCCAACCCGAACGAGCAGGCCCCGATGAACCAGACCCCGCCCGCCCCGCCCGTCACCCCGCGCCCCGCCGCCACCATGCTTCTCTTGCGTGACAGCCCGAAGGGCATCGAAACCTTCATGGTGGTGCGCCACGACAACATGGATTTCATGGGCGGGCAGATGGTTTTTCCGGGCGGCAAGGTCGAATTCCACGACCAGGATGCCGCGCTGCGGCCCTATTGCCGTGGTGCCACCGGCCTCGATGACACCGCCTTTGGCTTGCGGGTTGCCGCCATCCGCGAGACCTTCGAGGAATCCGGCCTGCTGCTGGCCTATGCGCGCGGCGCCGATCATTTTCTTCCGCAGGAACGGCTGGGGAACCTGGCCCGGCACTATGCGAGAAAGGTCAATGCCGGCGAGGCGACGCTCCATGACATCGTCGAGCACGAGAATCTTGACCTTGCCACCGATCAGGTGGTGCCGTTCGCGCACTGGATCACCCCGGCGGTTCGCGCCAAGCGCTTCGATGTGCATTTTTTCATCGCGCCGGCGCCCGATGCGCATGCGGTGGCCGTTCATGACGGGCACGAGTCGGTCGATTCCGAATGGGTGACCTGCGAGGCGGCCTTCGATGCCATGCGCCAGGGGCGGCGCATCGTGCCGTTTCCGACCCAGGCCAACCTGGCCCGTCTCAACAAGTCGAAAACGATGGCCGAAGCCATCGCTGTGGCGCGCCGTACGCCGATCGTGACCGTACAGCCCTATTTCGAGAATGGCGTGCGCAGGCTGCCGGAAGGGTCCGGCTATGACCATGTCGAGATCTTCCCCCCGAAGAAGGACGCTACGACGGCGCCTTCCCCGGGGCGTTGATTGACGGGGCGTTGATCGACGGGGCGTTGATCGAAGGCGGCCTACTCGGCCGCTTTCTTGTCCATCTGGTCCCAGTCATAAAGCGGCGCCTTCTTGTCCAGGAAACGCGCGACCGCTTCCTTGTGGAAGGCGGACATGCGGGCCTGGGCCTGGCCGGCGCGCTCGATCGCCATCATGGTGTCGAAGTCCTGGCTCAGCGACTGGTTGAGCGCTTCCTTGGAGAGCTGGATCGAAACGCGCGACGCCTTGGTCAGGCGCGCCGCCATCTTGCGCGCCTCGGCGATCAGCGTTTCCGGGCTGTGGACGGACAGCACAAGGCCAAGCTCCTTTGCCTCGGCCGCGGTGAACGAGCGGGCGGTATAGGTCAGCTCTTTCGCGCGCGGCACGCCGACAATGCGCGGCAGGAAATAGAACATGCCAAGGTCCGGGACCAGACCGACACGGCCGAAGGCATTGCAGAACCGCGCCCGGGTCGAGGCCATGATGAAATCCGCTGCCAGGGCGAGCGAGAACCCGGCGCCATAGGCGGCGCCATCGACGGCCGCGATCACCGGAACCGGCAGGTTGGCAAGATCGATCGTCATCCGTTGATAGGCTTGCAGCGACGTGTTGCGCTCCCAGGGCGTTTTCTCGGTTTTCATGCCCTTGATGTTGCCTCCGGCGCAGAACACGCCGCCCGCGCCGGTCAAGATGACCGCGCCGATGCTGGTATCCTGGCTGACCCGCTTGATCAGGTTCGGCAGGTCGTTGGTGAACATGTTTTCGGTCAGGGCATTGCGCTGGTCCGGCATGTTGAGCGTGAACAGGGCAACCCCATCGGTCACCGAGAACGTGCAATCCTTGAAGTCCATGAGTTCCTCCCGCATGAGCTGATTGGCCCTAGTCTATATCCTTTCGGGGGGGCCGGGAAACCGTCACGCGATAGGATCAGGCGCCTGTCGCGACCCGGCCGTTGCTTTCAAAGATTGTGCGGTGGCGCCGGACCTGTTCAACTTTACGGTCGCGGCCTTGATCGCCGCGGCCCGCGAAAGGACAGCCATGACCGATGCCACCCTGCGTGTCGACGTCGCCGATTTCATCGCTCTGGTCACCCTTGATCGGCCGCCCGTGAATGCCATCAACATGCAGATGCATTCCGAACTGACCCGCCAATTCGATGCCTTCACCGACCGCGATGATGTCAGAGCGGTGATCGTGACAGGGGCGGGGCGAATATTCAGCGCCGGTGCCGATATCAAGAACCGCAAGGAGTGGGGCCCTGGGCAGCGCTGGGACTACAACCGAAGCTACCGCGAGATGGTCTATTCCATCATGGAGTGCAAGAAACCCGTCATCGCCGCGGTTAATGGCCCGGCGCTTGGCGGCGGCTTCAGCATCATGTCGCTCTGCGACATTCTGATCGCATCCGAGCATGCCGAGGTCGGCCTGCCCGAGATCAACGTCGGCGTCCTGGGCGGCGGACGGATGGCCATGCGCTATTTCAGCCGCAGCTTCGTGCGCGAGATGGTCCTGACAGGGCGCCGGATATCGGCCGCCGAACTTTTCCGCCTGGGCGTTGTGTCGCATTGCGTGCCGCCGGATAAACTGATCGAGACCGCGATGGACATTGCGGCCCAGATCGCGTCGAAAAGCCCGGCAGCGGTCAGGATATCGAAACAGGGGCTGAATGCCGTCGAGGAACTTGGGTTACGGGACGGCTACCGGATCGAACAGGACTATGGGGCGGAACTGGGCCGTCATGCGGACTCGCAAGAAGCCATGCGCGCCTTTTGGGAACGGCGGCCGCCACGGTTCACCGGCCAATAGCGCAGGGGTCAATGGCGGTGCCTGGTTTTATGGAACCAGAACCACTTTGCCGATCGCGTCCCGCCCGATCACCGCGCGCATCGCCTCGCCAGGGCGGGCAAGCGGCAGGCGGTGGGAAACCCGGGGCCGGAGCGCGCCGGCTTCGGCCCAGGCGAACATCTGCTTGTACATTTCGGCCATGCGCGGCCAATACCGTGCGCGATCGGCGGGATCGCTCCACCCCATGTAGAGGCCGATATAGAGCCCGAGAACGGACGCATTCTTGACCATCAGGATATTGAGAGGCGCGCTCGGGATCGATCCGCCCGCGTAGCCGATCGTGACGATCCGGCCATCCGGCCGGATGCTGCGCATCGCCGCGTCGAACGCATCGCCACCAACCGAATCGAGAGCGACATCGACGCCGTCCGGGGCCACCGCGCGGATCGCGCCCCTGAGATCGGCGCTGCGGGAATCGATCACGGCGTCGGCGCCATGCTGCTGGGCGATGCGGCGCTTGTCGTCCGAGCCCGCCGCCGCGATGACGCGGGCGCCCAGGGCCTTTCCGATCTCGATCGCGCCAAGGCCGACGCCACCGCCTGCGCCATGGACCAGCAGCGTCTCGCCCGGGGCCAGGCGGGCCCGCCACACCAGCGCGCCATAGGCGGTGGGATAGGAGATGGCAAGCGGCACGGCAAGCGCCAGGTCGGATGCCAGCGACGCGGGCACCCGCCATGCGCTCAGCTCGAAGGCGATGACGTCTTCGGCATAGCCGCCCCAGTCGAGCGCGGCGATGACGGGGTCGCCGATCCTGAACCGGGTGACCCCGTCGCCAACCGCGGTGACGATGCCCGCCGCTTCGGTTCCCGGCACGAAGGGAAGGGGCGGCTTTCTCTGGTAGCGGCCGGCGACGATCACCGATGCGCCGAAGCCGACGCCCGCCGCCCGAAGACGGAAGCGGATCTGGCCGGGGCCGGGTTCGGGCTGCGGCCGGTCCTCGATGACCAGATCGTCGAAGGTGCCCCACTTTCGGCAGACCAGCGCGCGCATACGCGTCTCTCCCTTCCGTGATGCGGTTCGGCCGTTATAGACTGGCCCAGTCGCAAGGGCACCCGATTCCCTCCAATCAGCGGAGACCGTGATGATCGATGTCTATACCTGGCCAACCCCGAACGGCCACAAGGTTCATCTCATGCTCGAGGAACTGGGCCTGCCCTACCGGGTGATCGCCGTCGATATCGGCAACGGCGAACAGTTCAAGCCCGAATTCCTGAAGATCAGCCCGCAGAACAAGATCCCGGCCATCGTCGATCACGACGGGCCGGGCGGCAAGCCGATGTCCCTGTTTGAAACCGGCGCGATCCTGATCTACCTGGCCGAAAAGACGAAAAGCGCGCTGCTGCCCGCGTCGGGGCCGGCCCGCTATGAAACATTGGCCTGGCTGATGTTCCAGGTGGGCCATATCGGACCGATGTTCGGCCAGGCCAACCATTTCATTCGCGTGGCGCCCGAGCGGCTGCCCTATCCGACCGAACGCTATGTGAACGAAGCGGGCCGGCTGTGGGGCGTGCTCGACAAGCGTTTGCAGACCAGCCCCTATATTGCCGGCGAGACCTATACCATCGCCGATATTGCCACCTTTCCGTGGATCCGCCTGCACCGGGGACAGAACCAGAACATCGAGAATTTCCCCAACGTGAAGCGGTGGATGGACATGATCTATGCCCGCCCGGCAACCGCCCGCGCGCTTGACGTGCTGAAGGCGGATCGCACCGATTACAGCAAGCCGATGGACCCGGCCAAGCGCGAGATCCTCTACGGCAAGGCCCAGTACGAGCGCCGCTGACACCATCCGGAGAGCATGATGATCGATGTCCACACCTGGTCGACGCCGAATGGACACAAGGTTCACATCATGCTCGAGGAACTGGGGCTGCCCTACCGGGTGGTGCCGGTCGACATCACCCGGGGCGACCAGTTCAAGCCTGATTTTCTGACAATCAGCCCGCAGAACAAGATCCCGGCCATCGTCGATCACGACGGGCCGGGCGGCAAGCCGATATCATTGTTCGAATCCGGCGCGATCCTGATCTACCTGGCCGAAAAGACGAAAAGCGCGCTGCTGCCCGCCTTGGGCCCCGGCCGCTACGAAACGCTGGCCTGGCTGATGTTTCAGATGGGCCATGTCGGGCCGATGCTGGGCCAGGTGCATCACTTCCTGCACTATGCGCCCGCCCCGGTCCCTTATGCCATCGAGCGCTATACCAACGAAGGCAAGCGGCTCTATGGCGTTCTCGACCGGCGCCTTGGCGAACGGGACTATCTGACCGGCGCCTACTCGATCGCCGATATCGCCGTCTATCCATGGACGCGGGTGTGGAAGCGCCAGAAGATCGAGATCGACGAATTCCCGAATGTGAAGCGCTGGCTCGATCGGCTGGGGGCAAGGCCCGCGGTCGCGAAAGGCATGGCGGTGCTGTCCGAAACCCGCCGGCGCGGGCCGATCGACGAAAAGACCCGCGAGATGTTCTTCGGGAAATCCCAGTACGAAAAACGCTGAGGATAAAAAACGCTAAGACGGCGGTCAGCGCGGCCGGTCGCCGGCCAGCGTGATGCGGTGCATCACCCGCTTGAAGCCATGATAGTCGTTGACCGGGTAATGCAGGGTCGAGCGGTTGTCCCAAAAGGCGATCGATCCCCTTTGCCAGCGGAACCGGCACAGATGCTCGGGCGTGATCTGGTGCTGGTAAAGATAGTTGAGCAGCGGCGCGCTTTCCTCTTCGGTCATTTCGTCAAACCGCGCCGTGTGCGCAATGTTCACGAACAGTGACTTGCGGCCGTTCTCGGGGTGGGTGCGGACGACGGGATGCCGGGCCAGGTATTCCTTCTTGGCGCCTTGGCGGGCGTGATCGCGAAGGCGGTCCTCGCGGGTGCGGCTGACGTCCGCCTTCGATGAACTGCTGAACGCATGCAGTCCATCCAGCATCTTTTTCATGCCGGGCGAAAGGCGCTCATAGGCAAGCTGCATGTTGGCGAACAGGGTGTCGCCGCCATAGGGGGGAATCTGCTGGGCGTAAAGCATCGTTCCCATCGGCGGTTCTTCCAGATAGGTGGTGTCGGAATGCCACACACCGCCGAAGTTGACCGTCTCGTGCTCGAGCTTGATGATCGGCGTGATCTCGGGATGGTCGTCAAGGCCGCGCACGAACGGATATTCCATGACCTGCCCAAAGCGCTTGGCAAAGGCCAGATACTGTTCCGATGTGATGGTCTGGTCGCGGAAAAAGATCACCAGGTGATCAAGCAGCGCCTGCCTGATCTCGGCCGCCATGGCATCGTCGATGCCTTTGGCAAGATCGATACCGATGATTTCGGCGCCCAGCGCGCCGGCGATTTTCTGCGTCTTGATCATGACTGATGTCTTTCGCCATCCAGGGGAATCGAGCCGCCGCAAGATTAGACCGCAACGCCGCCCTGCGGTAGCCCGCCCGTTCAGGTGCCGGGCGTTCAGGTGCCGGGTGGGGGCCGTTGCGGACGGGTGACGACAATCAGCGCGCCTGCGGCAATCAGGACCGAAACGAACATGATGGTCGCGACGGGCCGGGCGGTGCCATCATGCCAGGACCCGGCCAGCAGGGTGCAGATGCCGCCATAGGCCATGTGGATTGATCCATAAAGCCCTGCCGCCGCGCCGATCGTGGTGGGGTTGGTGCCGATCGCGCCCGAGATCGCGAATGGCACCAGAATGCCGGCCGCAACATTGAGCAGGGCAACCGGCCCGATCAGCGCCAGGACCGTCACCGCATCGGCATGGGCGGCGATGAAAAGGCCCAGCATCGAGGCAAGGTTGATGGCGGTGCCGATCACCATCGCCCGAAGGCCGCTGATCCGGCCCGCCAGCCGGCCCGAGATCATGCTGCCGAACGCATAGCTGCCGATGATGATCATGTAATAAACGCCGATCGCTTCCTGGGACTGCCGCAGCATGTCGGTCAGCAGGAAGGGCGAGGCCGACACAAAGCCATAGAACGACGCGGTGTTGAAGGTCCCGCAGATCGTGAAGGCGACGAACAGGCGGCTTCGAAGCAGGCTGGCATAGGTGCGGATCATCGAGCCGACGTCGATGCGGTCGATCCTTGCCTGGTTGGATTCAGGCAGGACCAGCAGGCTGGCGGAAAGGACCGCCGCGCCGCAACCGGCGAGAACGGCGAACACGCCCCGCCAGCCGACCCAGGCGCTGATATAGCCGCCGATGACCGGCGCCGCCGCTGGCGCCACCGACAGGGCGAAGCTGAGAAGGGCAAGGCGCCGGGCGGATTCCGTGACGGTCGAACCGTCGCGCACCATCGCCCGGCCAAGGACCATGCCGCTGCAGGCGCCAAGCGCCTGGAAGACCCGCGCGGCGATCAGCGCCCCCGCGCTGGCCGCAAGGGCGGCGAAAACCGCGGCCGTGACATAGACCAGAAGGCCCAGAAGCAGGACCGGCCGGCGGCCAAAGCGGTCGGACAGCGGCCCATAGACAAGCTGCCCCAGGGCAACGGCGAACAGATAGAGTGTGACCGTCAGCTGGATGGCGCCGGGCGTCGCGCCCAGGTCCGCCGCCGCCGCCGGCATCGCCGGCACGAAGATCTGGATCGACAGCGGGCTGAGCGACGTGATGGCGACCAGAATGGCCATCGGCGGCCGCGCAAAGCGGCGAATGGGCGGGGCGGTCAGGAGGGTTGGCAATGGGACACCGTCACCGGCACCTTAAGGCAAGGTCACCTTAAGGCAAGGTCTTGGCCAAGGGAATCGCCCGATTGATCGAGGCCGTGTTACCGCCTCGTTGACAAGCGCAGGCCTTCCTCTTCACAGTCCGGGACCCAGAGCTGCGCAAGCAGGGTGGGGCGCGGGCAGGACGGAGAGGGACGTGACGGAACGGATCACCAGAAGCGGATTGGCTATCGCCAAGGTTCTTCATGACTTCGTGGCGGCCGAGGCCGCGCCCGGGTCCGGTGTGGCGCCGGATGCCGTGTGGGCTGGCCTTCGGACCCTGCTTGATGAATTCGCACCGGCCAATGCCGCCCTGCTGGCAAAACGCGACGAGCTTCAGGCGGCCATCGACGCGTGGCACCTGGCGCGCAAGGGCAGGCCCCATGATGCAGCCGCCTATCGCGCCTTTCTGAACGAGATCGGCTATCTGCGCGACGAGCCGGCCAGTGTCGCGATTGCCACCGCCAAGGTCGACCCCGAGATCGCCCGCCTGGCCGGGCCGCAGCTGGTCGTTCCGGTGATGAATGCCCGCTATGCGTTGAACGCGGCCAATGCCCGCTGGGGCAGCCTCTACGATGCGCTTTATGGGACCGATGTCATTGCGGAGGACGACGGCTGCGAAAAGGGCACCCGCTACAACCCGAAGCGCGGCGCCCGCGTGATCGACTTCGCGGCCCGCTTTCTCGATGAAGCGGCACCCCTTGCCACGGGCAGCCATCGCGATGTGCGCCGCTATGCGATCAAGACCGATGCGGGCGTATCGCGGCTGATCTGCGCACTGGGTGACGGCCGAGAAACGGGCTTGGCCCGCCCCGAGCAGTTCGCCGGCTTTCGCGGTCCGCCCCTGGCCGCTGTCCTGCTGCGGAACAACGGTCTCCATGTCGAGATCGGCATCGATCCCGCCCACCCGGTCGGCCGCGACCATCCGGCCGGGGTCAAGGACGTGGTGCTCGAATCGGCGCTGACCACCATCCAGGACCTTGAAGATTCGATCGCCGCCGTCGATGCGGATGACAAGACGCTTGCCTATCGGAACTGGCTTGGATTGTTGAAAGGCGATCTGGCCGAAACCTTTGCCAAGGGCGGCGAAACGCTCACCCGCCGCCTCAGCGCGGATCGCGACTATACGGCGCCCGACGGAAGCCGGCTGGTTCTGCCGGGCCGCAGCGTGCTTCTGATTCGCAACGTCGGCCTTCACATGACGACCGATGCGGTTCTCGGGCCGGATGGCGGGGTCATTCCGGAAGGCCTGCTCGATGCCTTGATCTCGGGCCTTTGCGGCATCCACGACCTGAAGGGCAATGGATCGTTCCGCAACAGCCGCACCGGCAGCATCTATATCGTCAAGCCCAAGCTGCACGGCCCTGACGAGGTCGCCTTTACCGTTCGCCTGTTCGGGCGGGTCGAATCGCTGCTTGGCCTGCCGCCCAATGCCATGAAGATCGGGGTGATGGACGAAGAGCGCCGAACAACCGTCAACCTCAAGGCCTGCATCGGCGCCGCGCGCGATCGGCTGGTGTTCGTCAATACCGGCTTTCTCGACCGCACCGGCGACGAGATCCATACCGACATGGAAGCGGGCCCGATGGTGCGGAAGGATGCGATGCGGGCCGAGCGCTGGATTGCCGCCTACGAGGACTGGAACGTCGATGTCGGTCTGGCCTCGGGCCTGAAGGGCAGGGCGCAGATCGGCAAGGGCATGTGGGCGAAGCCCGACGAGATGCGCCAGATGCTCGACACGAAAATCGGCCATCCGCGTGCCGGCGCCAGCACGGCCTGGGTGCCGTCGCCGACGGCCGCAACCCTGCACGCCATGCACTATCACCGTGTCGATGTGGCGGCGCGCCAGGACGAGATCGCCAAGGCGCGGCGCGCTAGGATCGACGATATCCTGACCCTGCCGCTTCTGGGTGGGCGCAATCTGGGCCCGACCGAGATCCGCGACGAGCTTGACAACAACGCCCAGGGCATTCTGGGCTACGTCGTGCGCTGGATCGACCAGGGGATCGGCTGTTCGAAGGTTCCCGACATCAACAATGTCGGCCTGATGGAAGACCGCGCCACGCTTCGCATCTCGAGCCAGCATATCGCCAACTGGCTGCACCACGGCATCTGCAGCCCCGAGCAGGTCCTGGAAACCATGCAGCGGATGGCCGCCGTCGTCGACCGCCAGAACGCCGGCGACCCGCTCTACCGGCCGATGGCACCCGATTTCGCTGGCAGCATCGCCTTCCAGGCGGCGCTTGATCTTGTGTTCAAGGGCCGCGCCCAGCCGAACGGCTATACGGAATGGATTTTGCACGCGCGGCGGCGCGCGGCCAAGGCTGCCTCACGCCAGAATTAGGCCCTAACAGGCGCTGGACCGGCAACCGTGCGGTCGATCCGCGTGCCGGCGCGCCCCGCCAGCAGCGCATCGGCTTCGGCCAGCGCGCCGATCAGGCTGATGCCGCCGGTGGCGGCGAAGCGGCGCGCGGCTTCGACCTTGGGACGCATCGAGCCGGCCGGAAAGTCCGCGGGCGCAATCGAATCCGGATGGGCATGCCGGATGGCGCGCGCCGACGGCTTGCCGAAATCCCGATAGACGGCATCGACGTCGGTCAGAAGCATCAGGACATCGGCGCCGATCTCGATTGCAAGCAGCGTGGCGGCCAGGTCCTTGTCGATGACGGCCTC
>JAXMDU010000031.1:0-18108 GCA_046348645.1 Alphaproteobacteria bacterium | reverse complement strand
TGATGCGCGGTACGAATCTGCCCCGCAGCGATCGTCTAGCGTCTTGCGCACGATCATGGCAAACGCTTTGCGCCGTCGAAGCGACGGGCGCGCTGATCCTTGACCTGCCGCCCGGTAGCCCGAATTCTAACGCAGCCGAGATGGCATTTGCCAGGATCAAAGTGATTGCGAAGAAGACCGCCGCTCGGATCGTCGCCGAGCTTTGAGACGCCATCGCCGCAAGGCGCGTCGCCTGCACCCCAACCGAATGCCGCAGCGACGATCGTGTCTGATCAGAATCTGCGTCTAGCGGTGCAGGCCACCCACAAGGGCCAGATAATCGGAATCGTCCGGCGCAATGAACCCGTGCCGGATCAGGAAGTCGATGATCACCAGGTTGCAGTTGAACTTGAACGCGTCCGTTTCGCGCACGGTGGCGATCACCTGGTCGATCGGCCAAAGCGAAAAGGACTCGATTTCGCCGTCACGTGGGTCCGGCACGAAATCGGCGGGCAGTTCGAGATCGTAGTTGAACAGCGTATCCGGCCGCAGGCCGCCATCGCCCTCGCAGCAATAGCTGACCGCGCCCACGGGGCGCGCGCGACGGGCAAGCCAGGCCGGAATGCCCGCTTCCTCCCATGATTCTTTCAGCACGTTTTCCATCAGGCCAAGCCCGATCGGCTGGCCGCCGGCCACCATGTTGTCGAGCATCCCGGGATAGGTGGGCTTGAGCCGCGAGCGGCGCGCGATCCACATCCGCAGGCCATGGCCATCACGGACATAGCCATTGACATGGACCCCGTAGGCGCGCACCCCGAAATACGGGACCGCCGCACGCTCGATCGCAAGGTGCGGCGCCTGGCCGAAGCGTTCCGCCACCGGATAGCGCTCATTGCGCCAGTGCTTGATCACGCCATCCGCGGCCAACCGCTTCAGGGCCGTTTCGACCGCTGCGGTGCGGCTTTCAAAATCGGCAAGGCGCGGATCAAGCGCAACGTCCTGGTCGCGGACCCGGAACACATCGGCAAACGAGGCAAGCCTTTGCGCCAATCCATGCGAGATCCAGCCGACACGCGCGCCGGCCACCGTGAACGGCCGGTACTGGGCGCGATCCTGGCGATTGCAGGCTTCGATCCGGTCAAGAAAGCTCATGGCATCACCCGCCCCGCTGGCGAAAGGCGCCGGCCCGGGCCCCAGGGCCCCCGCCAGTCTGTCAACGGGGAAGCTGGTAGGCGCGGAAGGATTTGAACCTCCGACATCCGCCGTGTAAAAGCGGCGCTCTACCCCTGAGCTACGCGCCTGTCCTGAAGCCGTTCGAACGGACCGATCATCCGTTCGCGTCTGCAAGGCTTTGTCGTCCTTGATCGCTTCCTATACTTGTTATCCGCCGCCGGGTAAATTGATTCATAAGATGGATCAAGGGCGAACGGATTCCCATGCGGCGCCCGCCGTCGATCGTTGCCGCCGTGATTCTGCGCCAGCTTTTACGAAAATTTTATCAGAAATCGCCAGACTGGGCAGCGATCGCCACTGGGCAGCGATCGCCCCGGAAGGTTCGCCCGCCGTCATGACCACGGCCGAACGCTTTCGTCGGATTGACCCCGAATGGATGAGGGCCGCGTCGCGGTTTGTTCGACCCATGTTCGAAAGAGACAATACACCGATCTGGCTGGGCGGCCTGGTGGCCGTGGCGGCCTTTGCATTGATCGCCAGCTACAGCCAGATCCGCACCGCCGAGCACACCGACACGGCGGGCCTTGCGGCGAGCGCACCGCACCAGGATTCGGGCCCGCTTTTGACCCGCGACCAGATCCAGGAGCTGACAAAGATCACGCCGGCCGCTGGCGGCCGCTGATCCGGCACGGCACCCGTTGACGGTGGGCATCCATCCTGCCCGCCGGGCTTGGCCTGTTCATTCCGGGCCTATTCATTCATCGCCCCGCTGGCCGGCCACCTTGACACCCTGGGCCCGGACCGCCCAACCTGGGCCGGCGAGCGGGAAACACGTGGCAGTCAAAAGGATGGGGGCCATGAAGCTTGGCATTCACTTGAACACGACCGGTTCGATGCCGGGCCTTGACATGGATCTGGTTCTGGAAGCCGAGCGGCTGGGCTTCGCATCCGTCTGGTGCGGCGAGTCCTACAGCATGGATGCCGTGACGCCGATTGCCTGGGTCCTGGCACGAACCACGACGATCAAGGCCGGCACCGGCATCATGCAGGTTCCAGCCCGCACGCCGGCCTGCGCGGCAATGACCGCGATGACCCTGCAGGCACTGTCGGGCAATCGTTTCCTTTGCGGCGTTGGCCCGTCGGGGCCACAGGTGATCGAGGGCTGGCATGGTGTGCCGTTTGGCAAACCGCTGCCCCGCGTGCGCGAGTATATCGCGATCATCCGCAAGATCCTGGCGCGCGAGGCGCCCCTGGTTTGGACCTCTGAACACTACAAGATCCCCTATGCGGGGCCGGATGCGACGGGTCTGGGCAAGCCGCTGCGAAGCATCATCCACGCCAATCCCGCAATGAAGTTCTACACCGCGGCGATCAGCCCGGCCGGCCTGAGCCTGGCGGGCGAGGTGGCGGACGGAACGCTGCCAATCTTCATGGCCCCGGAAAAGGCCGATCTCGTCGTTCAGCCCATCACCCTGGGTCTGGCCAAGGCCGGCGGCGGCAAGGCGCTGAAGGATTTTGACATCGCACCGCACGTCAAGATCCGCGTCGGCAAGGACCTTGCGGCGCTGCGCGATGCCGTGCGGCCGGAAATCGCGCTTTATGTCGGCGGCATGGGGGCGCGGACAAAAAATTTCTACAACAACTATGCAAAGCGGCTGGGCTATGAAGATGCCGCAATCAAGATCCAGAACCTTTATCTGGACGGAAAAAAGAACGAGGCCGCCGCGCTGGTCCCCGATAAGTTGATCGATGAGATTGCGCTGATCGGAACGGCCGACCGGATCAAGGACCGGCTGCAGGCCTGGAAGCAGATCGCCAAGAACCACTGGGTCGGCACTGCCGTGCTGACCGGCGCGACCAAGGACGCGCTGCGCATCGCGGCCGAGGCGGTGCTGTAGCGCCGATTGGCGGCCGAAGATCAGCGCAGGGCGCCGATTTCGCGCATCAGTTCACGGGCATAGCGGATCGGCACCGCAAAGGTGATCCCGCTCGGATTGGCCAGGACCTGCTCTTTCGTCTCCTTGACGAAGACGCTGCTGATGATGGCCACGGCTTCGCCGCTGCGCTGGTCATAGAGCGGGCTGCCGCTATTGCCCGGATAGGCGGTGGCATCCAGCTGAAAGACAAAGAACGGCTGCTTCAACCGGCGGACCATCGTCGGCGTCAGGTCGCGCGTGCGCTGGACGGGAATGGCCACCGGCGTGCGGGCCGAAATGATGCCGCGATGGGTGACCGGGAACAGCCCAAGCACAGCCCCGATCGGATATCCGGTGAAGGCGATCTCCTGGCCTTCCTCGACGGCATCATCATCGCCAAGCCGGAGCGCCGGCAGCGGCGGGCCCTTGTGGCGCAGGATCGCGACGTCGAAACCGGGCTCGCGGGCGACAATCTGGATGGCGCGGAATTCGGCCGTGCTGCCGGTCCCGACCAGGATGCCAAGCTGCTCGCGGTCGGCCAGCGGCTGGGCAACGACATGCTCGTTGGTCACCACATAGGTGCCATCGGCGACCACGAAGCCGGTCCCCATCAGCTTGGTCGGCGGCCTGCGAATGTCGAGATACGTGCCAACCCCGACAATCGCCGGCTTCACCCGCTTGACTGTTTCCGTAAGCTGCGCCGCGGCCGGCGCCACCGTCAGCGCCAGGGTCACAAGTGCGCAAACCAGCCGTGCACCACGCCCGGCCGCGCCCGGTCGTGACCGAATTCCGCCTGGGCCCGGCATGGCCTATTCCGCCAGCCGCGCCAGGCGCGCCGGCGGCTCGTCGGCCGCCACCGGGGCAGCGCGGCTTTCGTTCGATTGGCGCAGGAAGGATTCGAACATCAGCAGGGCCCACAGGGCCGGGCTGTGTTCGCGCGCGCCGGATTGATGCTGGTCGACCATCGTGGTCAGGAACTCCATGTCAAAGATCCCCACATCGGCAAGCGTCGGCCCGGTCACCGCAGCGCGCACCCGATCACGCAACGGGCCGCGGAACCAGGCTCCAATCGGAACCGCGAATCCCATCTTGTCCCGATAGAGGACATCGTGGGGCAGGAACGGCTCCATCGATTTCTTGAGCAGATACTTGCCTTCGCGTCCATTCAGGCGGGCCGAGAGCGGCAGGCCGGCCGCCCATTCGACGAACTGCGAATCCAGCATGGGCACCCGCACCTCAAGCGAATTTGCCATGCTGGCGCGATCGACCTTGGTCAGGATGTCGCCCGGCAGATAGGTGTGGATATCGGCATACTGGATGCGGGCGATCGGGTCGTCGGCCGGCGCCCGGTCCATCAGCCCGCGCAACGTATCGACCGCGCGATAGCCCTGCAAATTGCGCCGGAACGCATCGCTGAACAGCCGCTGGCGCAGCCCGTCACCCAGCACGCTGACACTGTGGAAATAGCCTTCGGCCGCATCGCGCCCCAGCGATTCGAAGGTCGATTTGGCACGCAGGACCTTGGGCGCCCAGTCAAGCTTGGGGTAAAGGCGCCCCAGCGTGCCAAACAGGGGCCTGCGGATCGCCAGCGGCATCAGGCCGCGGATGCGCTCCTCGTAGCCGCTCCAGCGATAACGCCGATAGCCGGCGAACACCTCGTCGCCGCCATCGCCGGACAGCGCGACGGTGACATGCTGGCGGGCGATCTTGCAGACCCGGTAGGTGGGAATGGCCGAACTGTCGGCAAACGGCTCGTCGTAGATCGCGGCCAGCTTGTCGACCAGATCGAACGCGTCGGCACGCACCTCGCTGACATGGTGGCGGGTTCCGTAGCGTTCGGCCACCGCCTTTGCATAGCGCGATTCGTCATAGGCTGGATTGTCGAAGGCAATCGAGCAGGTTTCGACCGGCCCGTCCGAAAGCCCCGCCATCACCGCGACGACGGCGCTGGAATCGACGCCCCCCGACAGGAACGCGCCCAGCGGCACGTCCGAGATCAGCCGCAGCTTCACGGCTTCGCGCAGGCGTTCGATCAGTTCGTCGCGCAGTTCGTCTTCGCTTTCGTTCCGAACCGTATGGAACGAAACGTCCCAGTAGCGGCGCGGCCGGCCCATCGGCTGGCCGCGCTTCAGGGTCATGGTGTGGGCCGGTGCCAGCTTGGCAACCGCGCGGTAGATGGTCTTGGGGTCGGGCACATAGCCATAGGCAAAGTAATCCTCGACCGCCGTTTCATCCAGGCGGCGATCAATCCCCGGGAACGGCAGCAGCGCCTTGAGTTCCGAGCCGAACACGAAATGGCCGTCGGGCGTATGGGCATAGTAGAACGGCTTCTTGCCCAGCCGGTCACGGGCCAGGAACAGGGTCTCGCGCTTGCGGTCCCACAGCGCAAAGGCAAACATGCCGCGAAAGCGATCGACACACGCTTCGCCCCATTCTTCCCAGCCGTGGACGATCACTTCCGTGTCAGAATGGGTGCGGAACACGTGACCCTTGGCGGCAAGTTCGGTCACCAGGCCCTGGAAATTGTAGATCTCGCCATTGAAGACGACGACGACCGAATCGTCCTCGTTGTAAAGCGGCTGGCGTCCCCCCTCGAGGTCGATGATCGACAGGCGGCGATGGCCAAGCCCGACCCCCGGCTCGACATGCAGGCCCGACCCGTCGGGGCCACGATGGGTCATGGCATCGTTCATGCGGGAGAGAAGCCCGCGATTGATCTCGCGCGTGCCGCGCATATCAAAGATGCCGACGATGCCGCACATGACGCCTGTTCCCCTATCGACCTGTGCCCTATCGACTTGTGCCCTATCGACGGGCCGCCCGCTCGAGGAGCGGCGCGAGCGAGTCGAAATCCTTGATGAAAGCGGCCAGCGCCGTGTGCGCATCTGCCGGTTGCTCCTCGTAGTCTGCGGCGATGGCGATATAGGCCGCCGCCTGGGTGCCACCCAGAATTGCAGCCCGCCCCTGCAACAGCTTGGCAACCAGCGGGCTGGCGGTGAACTCGCCGCCAACCCAATACCAGTGCCAGATCACACGGTTGGCGCGTCGGTTCATGGCGCGGGTGTAATTGACCGCTTCGGTATGGCCATCGATACTGGCGCTGACCGTGCCACCGGCAGCCCGGCTCCAGGACTCGTCGGGCAAGAGCTGCGTTTCGTAGCTGACAATCTCGGCGCCATCGCGCTGGGCCGCGTAATAGCCGATCGCAAGATGCACGGTCTTGCCGGCCCGCGTAAAGGATTGCAGCAACACGGCATCGGCACCGGCGAATCTTGGCTCCCAGCCCCCGGCATAGACGGGCAGGCGATCCCAGCCACGCGGCAACGGATCGGCCAGCGATGCAGGGATCGGTCCAGGCGCCGGCCGCATCAGGACTGCATGAACCGGTGCCGCCGCCGCGCTTGCCAAAGCGACGATCAGGGTCACGGCCAGCCAGCCGAATGACGCCGGCCGGATGAGCGGGATGGCGGGCATGGGTGGAATCGTGCCAGGCCGGTCGCGCTCGCGGAAGCTTGTTCCGATCACCAGCACAAGGATCGTGACGAGCGAGAAAAACACCCAGCCATAGATGATGTGGTCGATCCCGACCGCGACCCGGTTGTTGGTCGAATAGGCCAGCATGACGATGCCAAAGGCGCGGATCCCATTGGCAACCACCGGGATCACGATCGCGAAAGCAAGAAAGACAAGCTTGCGCCACACGGTTCGATAGGTGACATCGGCAAAAAGGACCGCCAGCGCCAGCATGGCGATCAGGTAGCGAAGGCCGGCACAGGCTTCCGCCACTTCGAAATTGCCGGTCGGGATCGAGATGAACACGCCGTCAAGGTAGACGGGCACGCCCACCAGCTGCAGGCCCTTGACGACGAACACTGCCGTCAAATCCTGCAACGGCTCGATCAGGAATTCGCCAAAAGGAACCGCGAACAGCAGGTAGAGCAGCGGCACGGCCAGCATCAGGGCGATCCGCCAGCCAATGATCGAGACAGCCAGGATCTGCACCATGCCGACGAAAGCCAGCTGCTTGACGAACTCGACGCTCACGATATTGCCGAGATACCAGAGCAGGCCGGCGCCAAGCATCAAGGGAATGGCGGTCAAGGTCGGCTGCGGCGCCAGCGTCACCAGGCGTGGGCGTCGCTGCCAGGCCATGTAGATGGCGATCGGCAGGATCAGGAAACCGTGATTGTAGGTCGACGACACGTACCAGGTGTCGGCCATCGCCAGGACGACCGGGAAGAACAAGGCAACCAGCCCGACAAGGCCGACGACCAGCGCCCCCAGCGCCACGATCCAGAAGCGGCGGATATCCTGGCCCGCCAGGGCCAGTGTTTCGGCAACCGATGACTGGTCGATTTTCATGACGCGAGCGCCTTTTGACCCATCGTTGCGTCCGGGGCCGGGGCCGCCCGTTGCCCTTCCAGCATGCCGGCAAGCGGCGCAAGCGTTGCCGCCCAGGTGTAGCGGGACAAGATCCGCCGACGCGCCAGAGCACCCAGGATCGCCGCCCGCTCGGGGGCCATGGCATCCAGAACCGCGTCGGCAAACGCCGTGGCGGAATCGGCCACCAGCAGTTCCTGGCCTGCCGTGGCGACAATGCCTTCCAAAGCCTGGGGCGAGACCACGGTCGCCTTGGCCATCGACATGGCTTCCAGCACCTTGTTCTGGACGCCGCGCGCCAGGCGGAGCGGCGCCACCACCGCGGCCGCATGGGCGACATAGGCGCGAATATCCGGAACCCGTCCGGTCACGATGATATTGGGCCGTTTGGCAAGCGCCAGGACTGCCGACGTCGGCCGCGATCCGACGATCGCAAAGCGAAGCGTCGGGCGCCGTTCGATCAACCGTGGCAGGACTTCGTCGGCAAACCACGTCACGGCATCGACATTCGCCCAGTAATCCATGGCACCGGTGAAAACGACGGTTTCACGATGCCCATCATAGGGGTCGGCCTGCGCCAGGTCGGGGTCGAAAAAGGCCTGGTCCACGCCGTTGTCGACATGGGCGACGCGCGCCGCCGCTTCGGGTGCGATCTGCCGGAACAGCGCCGCTTCCGGCGCCGAGACGAAAAGGCCGACATCGACCGCGCTCACGATCCTTCGTTCGAAGGCTTGCAGCGTCCGGGCCTCGCGGCGATAGACCCACGACATCGGCCAGGACTTGGATGTCGCGTATTGCCGCCACTTGTCGGAATCGACATCGACAAAATCGACGATCCGACGGGCGTTGGCAAAGGCGGGGGTCAGGATGAACTGCGCCACCTGGGACGAGAACACGAAGACCCGCTTCGGCCTGATGCGCCGGCCGATTTCATCCACCCAGCCGGCAAAGACCGGGTCACGATAATAGCCGATCGACAGGGCTTCGCCGGCCGCCAGGCTGCGCAAGCTGCGGAAGCGCGCGAATTCAGGGCTCAGGCGGGCGAACTGGCACCCGGCGCAAAGGCTGCGCAGCAATTCGGTGTGGGCCCAGTCCGCCTCGTCATCAATGAAGCACCCGAGATGGACGCGATAGCGCTCGGCCAGGAACCGCAGGATGTTCCAGGAGCGGATCTTGTCACCCTTGTCCGGCGGATAGGGGATGCGATGGGCCAGAAACAAAAGGTCTTCCATCGCCATTACCCGAGGTTGCGGACAATCGTGGGGCCAAGCAGCTTGGTCAAGGGAAGCGGCAGCCGCTTCCAGATGGCGATCGCCATGCGGTACTTGGGATTGAGGGGATTGATCTCTGGCAGGCTGTCGCCACGCCGCAAATAGTACTGGTACTGGAGCGGCTCGGGCACGAAGCCCCAGTTCTTCTTGAACGAGAACGCGCCGGTCCCCTGCTTGCTGCGCCCGAAATCGAACAGCCGATAGCCGCGATCCGCGGCCCGGCGCATCACCTCCCAGTACATGAAATCGTTGCCGGCATGGTCGCGCGCGGCCTCGGTGCCGCCGCCGTAATAGGGCAGCACTTCGTCGCGAAAATAGAAATTGAGAACGCTGGCGATCGCCTGACCGTCGCCGGTCACGATCGTCACGATGTCGCAATCGCGGCCGAAGATGCACTTGAGGGCGGCAAAATAAGCCTTGGGAAACACCGGCGTGCCAAGGGCACGCACGCTGGCCGCATAGATATGGTGCAGGCGGTCGACCGATTCGTCGATCTCGGACCGCAGGCCGCCATTGATCCCCTTGCGCACCATGGCCCGCTGCTTGCGCGGGATGGCCTTCATGTTGGCGTCATGATCGGCCGAAATCGCCTTGCGAAACGTCACGTACAAATCGTTCTTGACCGCCCAATCCGGGCGATGCGGCACGCGGCTGCGATATTCCAGATGATCGACATCGAGGGATTCCGCAAGCGCGATCGCCTTGGCATCCAGGGCGGCGCGGGCCTCGTCGTCGACCGCCGCGGGGCCGCCATAGACCGCAAAGGACGTCGAAACCAGGCTGCGGCCGAAGAGGCGGCTGTTCACATGGATAAGCGGCAGCACGCCGCAGATTTCACCATCGCGCTCTGCGTAGAGGTAGTGCGTCTGGTGCCCAAAGCTCGCCTCGATCGCCTCTTGCCAGCCCGCGCGGTGAAAGAACGTGGCCTCGCGGCAGGCAAGAACGAACGCGTCCCACCGCTCCCGATCGGCGGCGGTGAGAGTCTTGATGGCGAGCGGCGGTATCGCCGCGTCCTTCATGCGGCCTCCTGCCGCGCCTCGAGATATACCCGGTCCATGCGGTCCCATGCGAAATCGGTTAGAGCAGCCCCCAGTTTCGCGCGCATTCGTGAAAGATTCACATAATGCCGCAACCGAGATTTCATAGGGGCACCCTCCAGCCTGGGCTGGTCGGGGTCGATTTCCCATGGGTGGAAATAAAAGATGCAGGGCTCGGCGTCGGCCAGGTTGACCCGGCGCATGGCCCAGCGCGAGGCCCAATACGGCAGCAACCGGAAGTAGCCCCCGCCGCCGCAAGGCCAATTGCGCCCGAACAGCGCAAGCGTCGTGATCGGCAGTTCCAGGCTGCCGTTCGCCCCCCGCGGGCGAAACGCGAAGCGCGGCGCTTCGGGCATGCCATAGTGGTCATGGCGAACAGGGTAAATGCTCGATGAATAGACGTAGCCTTCGTCACCCAGCACATCGAGCGCCCACAGATTGCGCGCCCCGATGGAAAAGCTTGCCGCCCGATAGCCGCGCACCGCCACGCCACCCACGTCCTCGAGCAGCGCCTTGGTCCGGCGCACGTCGGCGCGAAAATCATCCGGCGATTGATCGCTGGCCCGGACATGCGAGAACCCGTGGCTTGCAAGTTCATGGCCTTCGGCCACGACGCGCCGGATGAGGGCCGGAAACTTCTCGGCCACCCAGCCCAGGGTGAAAAACGTCGCCTTGACGCCGGATTCGGCAAACAGGTCAAGCACGGCGTCGGTGTTGCGGTTGACCCGAAGCTCGAAGCTGTCCCAGCGGGTGCGATCGACAAGGCGCTCGAAGGCCTGGACCTGGAAATAGTCCTCGACGTCGACCGTCATGGCGTTAACGATCGGGCGCCCGTCCGGCCTCTGTCGCCCGCCAGCGGCGCCGTTCACGGCGCCTCCTCGTCGACAATGCCGACCGAAAGCGGCCCGGTTTCGCGCGCCATTTCAGCCGCGACCTGCTTCACATCATCGGCATCGAAGCGGTGCTTGCCCTCAAGGAAACCGAACAGCAGAAGACGGCCGCACAGCGTGTTGATGCGCCGCGGAACGCCGCTGGTCCAGCGGTGGATGGCGACGAAGGCCTCGGGCGTGAACGCGGGATCGCCGGTCCAGCCCGCCACCCCGAGCCGGTGCTCGATATAGGCCCGCGTTTCCGCCTCGCTCAGGGGATAGAGGTGGCACGACGCGACGACCCGCTGGCGAATCTGCTCGAAGGCCGGCTGGGCCATAAGATCGCGAAACTGCGGCTGGCCCACCAGGATGCATTGGAGAAGCGAGGTGGCGCCGATCTGGAAGTTCGAGAGCATCCGCAGTTCTTCAAGCGCATTGAACGGGATGTTCTGCGATTCGTCGATGACCAGGATCACCTTGCGGCCGGCCGTATGCTGGGCGGTGAGGAAGGTCTCGATGCGGGCCAGCAGCGACGCCTTGTCAAGGCTGGCATGGGGTATGCCGAATGCCGCGGCGGCGCTTCGCATCGACGCGGTCGCCCCCAGCCGGCTGTTGACGATATGCGCCGTGACATAGGTTTCGGGATCGAGATCGGCCAGCAGATGGCGGACCAGGGTGGTCTTGCCGGCCCCGACCTCGCCCGTCACCACGACGAACCCCTCGCCCTGGCTGATGCCATAGGTCAGATAGGCCAGCGCCTTCTTGTGACCGCTGCTCACGAAGAAGAAGCGCGGATCGGGGCTCAGCTGGAACGGTGGCAGATTGAGCCTGTAGAAGTCGGTATACATCGGCCGACCCGCTAGCGCCGGCTCGAGACGGCGTTATGGCCGCGATCCGGCCCGTCAAAGCCCGCGACCGTATGCCCCCATACGCTCTTCGGGCTTGTCCTGCCATCCGGCGATATCGGCGACGGAGCGCGGCTCATCAGGAATTCCCAAACAGGCTCTTAGAACGATTTCCGCAGCGAGAGCGCAATCAAGTTTTCTTCGAAGTCCGCTGCCGTCGTGGATCCCGACGATTCCCGTTGCGAGTGGCTGTAGGAAATCGACGCCAAAGTCGAGGTCGACAGGCGATAATTCACCCGGGCGGTCCCCGAGATATAGTCGTCGACCCGTCCGCTTGCCCCGAAGTCGGTCTCCCGGAAGGTCAAGGACAGATTCGCGTCGACCGTCTGGTTGACGCGATGCGTCCACTGACCGGTGATGGCGCGCACGGTCTCGTCCAGCGAACTGCTGCTGTTCTCGCGCTCCTCGCTCGAAAGACGCAAGATGAACGTGTTGCGGCCCCGATTGGCGGTCAAAAGGGCCGATAGCTGCCGCTGGAAGAACGAGGTGTCACGGAACCCGAAGCTGTTCGTATCGAAGACGAAGGGCAGTCCGGTTCGCGTGTCGATCAGCGTGCCGGTGCTATCGACGCCAAGAAAGCTCAGATCCTGGCCGACCAGCTGCTGCTGGAACTGGATCGTCTCGGCATAGTTGATGCTGATATTCGTGTTGCCGGGGAACTGGTGCGAAAGGCTGAAGTTCTTGTTCTCGCGATCGTAACGATCACCATAGGTCGCGCGGATTTCGGTCCGCGGCGTTGGCCGAAAACCGAAGCCGACGCTCCAGGTCAGGCCCTGTGGCTGCGGATTGAGGGTCTGATCTTCGATCTTTTCCCAGCCCACGCTCCACAACGCCGACCACTGGCGATCAAAGAAATAGGTGTAGTCGGAATTGATCCGGGTCTGGGTATTGTCCGGGCGCCCCTTGTCGCGCTCGGTGGTCTTTTCATCCAGCAGCAGGGCCCACCGCAGCACCGAGAAATAATGGCCGCTGCTGGCGGTGAAGCTGAGATCCCGCGATGCCGTGTCCGATGCGTTGACGCCATCGACCGTGACGGTATCAAGGCTGACCCGGGACAGGGTATCGACATACGGACCGAAATGATGGCGAAACGCCGGCGAGACCGAATAGGACTGGACGTTGCCGACGTTTGACGAAACGTTGTTGAGGCTTGACGAAATGGGCTGCGACGCATCGCCGGTCGCCTGGAACATGGTCGCCCGCGCATCCACGAACACAATGTCTTCGTAGATCTCGGCGGTGCCGAAGCCGAGCAGATTCTGGCGAACCTGGTCGCGGTCCGCGTTCTCGTAGGGGCGGACGTAGGACGGTGAATAGTCGAGATTGGCCCGGATCCGTCCACCGGTGGCACGCACACCGACCGCCGGCGTGACGGTGGTGACGAAATCGGCCTCTTTGGGGGACTGCGTCGTCCCGGTGGTATTAGGGTTGACGAACAGGTTGTCCGTATATGTCTCTTCGACCGTGACGGAAGGCGTGATCTTCCAGTCAGCGCCATTGGCCGGCCCCATGGCAGCCAACGTGGCAATCGCCGCGGAAACCGCAGCAACACCCGTCCCTAGCCGCCCCCCAGCTAGCCGCGCGCCCTGATCCAAGTGAGCCCCGTCAATTGGAACCGTAATACGGATAGTAATGCCCCATCTGCTCGGCCTTGCCATGATCGCGGGTCTTGTTCAGGACAACGCCGATATGTTCGCATCCGCTCAAGTGCGACAGTGCCGATTCGACTGCTGCCTGAGGCGTACGCTCTGCTTCAACCACAAATAGAACCTGCCCGACATGAAGGGCAAGCACACCGGGTGCACTGCTCGCCAGGACGGGCGGGGAGTCAAAAATGATGACCCGATCAGGGTAGCGCGTCGCGATGTCCTCGACCAGCCTTTCCATGCGCTCGCTGGCCAGAAGTTCGGTTGCCAGGGCCTTGGGCTGGCCGGCCGGCACGACGCTCAGCTTGTTCTGGTTGGTCCGGATCATGACATCGGCAAGATCAAGCTTCTCGTCGTCCAGAACGTCGGTCAGGCCGCGCTCGGCCTGGATACCAAGACGCTTGCAGACCTCGGGCTTGGCGATGTCCGCATCGATCAGAAGAACCGTCAGGTCACGCTCAGCGGCGATGCTGAGCGCGAGGCTCAGGGCGCAGAACGTCTTGCCTTCGCCGGGGCGGGCGCTGGTGACCATGATCACATGGCCGTTGCGAACCTTGTTCGGCCCTTTTCCGAACGCCTTGAGCAGCATCGGCCGCTTGATGAGGCGAAATTCTTCCGCAAGCGACGTGTGGTCATCGGGTCCGACCGAGATGCCGTTGGCCTTCAAGACCTCGGGGTCAATGACGGCGATCCGGCTGCGGCGCCCCTGGGGCGCCGTTGCGCCAGGCTCGGCATTGGTCGGCGTCGGGTCCGGAGCGGGCGCGACCGCTTCGGCATTTCCGCTGGCCACCGGTTGCGCTGCCGGGCGCGGCGGCGCCGCTGCCGCCGGGGCGGCGCGGCTGGGCTGGGCTGGGTTTGCCGACAGATCGGGCTGCAGCACTTTGGCAGGCAGGACCGGGCTTGGCCGCAGCTTTTCGGCCGATCCGGCGGCAACCGAACCAGGGGTCCGCACCTTCAGGTCCGCGACGCTCAGGTCAGGCGGCAAAGCCGCACCCCCGTCGCGCTTGGCAAGCTTCAGCCGTTCGGCCGCTTTCTCGATCAGGTTCATGGTCGCTGTCTACCCCCCCGGCAGCCGTCAGATAATCCCCATGATCTCGACGGTCAGCAGCCCTCCATAGGCTGCGAACAGGCCAAGACCAACAACCCCGAAACTCAAGGCCTCGCGCAGGCGACGCCGTCGTTCCGTCGCCGAACTCATGGCCGACACCGCGCCCAGGACCGGCCACGACAGGCCGCGCCGCAACGACGCCAGATTGAAATACGTCGCATTGATCTGGGCCAGAATGAAGGCGATCGCCGTGCCGGACAACACGCCGACAATCAGGACCGCCGAAAGAAGCAGCGGGCGATTGGGGGCGCTGGGCGTCAGGGGCACCTGCGGCGGATCGACGATCCTGAACTGGACCTTGTTCGCCTTTGTTTCCAGGTCGCGCGCCAGCCGTGCCGATTCCTGGCGCTGACGCAGCTGATCATAGTTGACCTTGACGATCTCGTAATCGCGCTGGAGCCTGGCAAGCTCGGTTTCGACCTGCGGCACGGTCTGCGCCATGCCAAGCCATTTCTCGACGGCCTGCTTCTGCTCGGCTTCCCGTTCCTGCAACTGGGCGATCTGGGTTTCCTGCTGGACCAGGCGGAGCTTGAGCTGCTCGTAGACCGGGTTGGATGCGCGCGGCACCGGCGCCGTGTAGCGGCCATCGGGGCCGCCCCGCCCCGGTCCGCTGCTGGTCTGGGCCTTGCTCTCTTCCTCGGCCTGCTTCCTGAGATCGGCCAGGCGGTTGCGCGCCGTCACAACATCGGGATGCTTGTCGGTATAACGGGTAAGCAGGGCATCGACGGTCTTTTCAAGCTCGAAGATGCGCAGGTGAATATCGGATTGCGGGCCGAGCGGGCCACTGAAGCCGGATGCAATATCGGGCACCTCGACCGTCTTCGGCGTCGAGGTCAGCTGGCTGTTCAGGGTGTCACGCAACGAGATCGCCTGCCTGAGCGCCGATTGCGTCTGGGCCAGATCTTCCCGCACCTTCTGCATCTGGGTGTGATAGCTGCCGGACCCCGGCAGGTAATCCATGTTGCGGCGCTTGAATTCCGCCACGCGCTGCTCCTGCTCCATCAGCTGCCGCTCATAAGCGGCGATCTGCTCCTGCAGGAAGCGGCGCGTCGTGTCCATGTCGGTGCGACTGGCCCCCAGGTTGCCCTCGACAAAGATCGAGAGCATCGCCTGCACGACCCGCTTCGCCAATTCGGGGTCGCTATCCTCGTAGGTGATCTGGAACAGGTTGCGGCCCTGCTGGCCCACCTTGAGGCTCTGGCGCATCTTGGTAATCAGCTCTTCCTTGGCGGCCGGGGATTCGATGTGAAGATCAAGATCGGTCATCAAGATGACCTTCTCGATGTTCGGCCGGCTGAACAGGGTGCGCTGCATGATGTCGATCTGCTGCGGCAGGTTCGTTTCGACCGTCATGCCACGCATCAACGGACCGAGCATGGTCTCGGCATCGACATAGATGCGCGCCGACGCTTCGTAGCGATCCGGCAGGTGAGCGACGACAAACCACCCGGCGGTGCAGACCGCCCAGGCGATTCCAATCACGTACCAGCGGCGCCGCCAAATCGACAGAAGATAGGACAGGACTTGAATATAGACGTCATACATGACTGATCGGTCTCCCCAAGACCCGGCTTCCATCGCGCCAGCCAGACTTTCGTCTTGCAGACTTGCGTCTTGCCCTGGCCTTTGCGCGGATGCGCCAAGGTTTCTGCCCAGCGAACATTTTCCCCGTGGCAGTCGCTACTTGCTCTGACGCTCGTCCCCCCACTGCGGCGTCACCTGTCATTGCAGGCTGAGCCAACGATAGGCGCTTTTCGCGCCGCTCGCAATCCGGGCTTGGTGACCGGTTGATTAACCTTATTCCAGTTATCTCAATGACTTGGGCGAGTTTTCGGGCGACCTCGTGGCGACCGCGATCAAGCCCCCAGCAGGGCCGATCGGCAAGGCCTATGACCGCTCCGGAGCGCGCCATGGATGTTCTCCCGGTTCCCCGGGGCGGCCACAACCACCGCGAACGCGCCCCTTGAACGGGCTTATCATGGCAGCCGCCCCTTAAAGAATTAACAATGGCCGCCCGAAGGTTGTGGGTGTGACAGCCGATTGCGGGCGACCATGGCCAACCGGGATGCTTGGAAATGAGTGGGCCAAAACGATCGCGCAGAACGGCCGCGGGGGCCACCAGGGCCCCCGCGGGAAAAACATTGACGCGCGATTCGTTAAGGGAACCGGGTCGTTAAGGGAACCGGGCGTTAGAACCACGCCTCGGGGATGACGATGATGTCGCCGGGGAAGATCTGAATATTGGCCGACATGTCACCGTCCTTGACCAGATCCTCGATGCGAAGCCCATATTCGCGCTGACTGCTTTCGACGATGCGGATCAGCTTGGCGCGGTTGCCGGCGGCGAAATCGGTCAGGCCGCCCACCGTAATCATGACATCAAGGAGGGTCATGGTGTCACGGTACGGCAGGGCCTGAGGCCGTGCCGCCTGCCCGACGACCCGGACCTGATCGGTAAAGGGGCCGTTGAAGCCGGTGACCATCACGGTCACGATCGGCTCTTGGATATAGACGCCCAGCGTTTTTTCGATGTCGCGGGCCAGTTCGGTTGGCGTCTTGCCGGCGGCCGGCAGATCCTCGATCAGGGGACCGAAATGCGTCCATCGGGCCGCACCGGGATCGATGACGACAATTCCGGGTTACGCCAGACGAAGATCTGCAGGGTATCGAGCGGCCCGACATGGTAATCGGCGACGAACGGCTGCGGCTTCAGCGGCGCCTGCGGCAGTTCCGGCAGCGAACAACCGGCCAGCCCGACCACCAGCAGCACGGCCGAGACAGCGGCCTTAATGCCTTTGCCCCAATGCCAAATCTGTCCGTTTCTCTGTTCCATGGCTTGTTGGAACCCCCCTTGCCCTTGGCGACGCGCAACGCCCCTCCCGCCGAGGCCTCACGCCCTGGCCGGCATTCATGCCAGCCACTTATAGACGTTCATACTAAAAGGATCGTGAAAATCCTAGAGCCTAGCGGAACGGGCCCCGGCCCAAGCTAGAAGCGGCAGCCAGCCGAAGTCAACGACCGTGCGGCCAGGCACCACGCGGCCGGCACTGCCCGCGAACCGATCACGTCCTGTCCTAGCCGATCCGGCGCGAGCGCAGCCAAAGCTCCAGCATGGCGATGTCCCAGGCCAGGCCGCCGGCCTCGGGCGGGCTGTCCGCGTGGCCAAGGGTGGCCGTGATCTTGTCCAGGAACGGCCTTTGCAGAAAGCCGCGGCGGGCAAAGCCTGCAACGCAGTCGGTGGCAAGCGCCCGCAGATCGGGATCCCGGCCCAGCCATTCGGCGAACGGCATGCCGAACCCATGCTTCTTCTTGGCAATGGTCGCATTGGCGAGGAAGCCGCGATAGGTGGCTTTGTAGAAATGGCGCAGCTCGCCATCCTTGATCAGCATGCCGGCCGGAACCCTGGCGGCCAGCTCGAAGACCGGGTCATCGAGAAACGGGAACCGCACCTCGACACCGGCCAGCTCGCAGGTCCGCCGCACCTTGCGGATATCGTTGTCGGCCAAGGTGACCTGCAGATCGAGATGGAGCATGCGCTTGAGTTCGGCCCCGGTGCGCGCCTTGGCAAACACCGCGCGGCGTTCGCGCAGCGTCGATTGCGGATCGATCGCGGCCAGCGCATCGCCCGTGAACATGCCGCCAAGGGCCGGACCGATCAGCGGATTGTCGATCTCGAGCCGATCCGGAACAGGCAGGCGGGCCTGATCTATATAGCGACGCGCCTTGCGCAAAAGCCACGGCCCATCAAGCGGCAGGTGTTTCGCCACCGGCTCGATCACGCCACGGCGCAGGAACCCCGGCAGCCGCCCATAGCCCGCGAATCG
>JAXMDU010000030.1:0-18549 GCA_046348645.1 Alphaproteobacteria bacterium | reverse complement strand
TCGGCGACACGGACTATCACCTGGACCGGGTTGCCCGGCTTGGCCGCCAGATTGGCTGATGCATGCAGTACAGTACGTTGAAGGAGTGATTGGAGTTGGATATCCGCGATTCATTGTTCGATCTGACGGGCAAGGTTGCTGTCATCACCGGTTCGACCAAGGGGATTGGCCATGCCATCGCCATCCAGATGGCGCGCCACGGCGCCAAGATTGTTGTGTCGAGCCGCAAGCAGGATGCGTGCGACGAAACGGCGGCCGAAATCCGCGCGATGGGCAGCGAGGCGATTGGTGTCGCCTGCAACATCTCGTATAAGGAACAGCTCGAAAACCTGGTGGGCGCGGCCCGCAAGGCCTTTGGCAAGATCGACATCCTGGTCTGCAATGCCGCGGTCAACCCCTACTGGGGGCCGTCGCACAAATGCCCCGATTCGGCCTTTGACAAGATCGTCGGTGCGAACATCCGCAGCAACCACTGGCTGAGCTCGATGGTCCTGCCCGAGATGGCCGAGCGCAAGGATGGCGTGATCCTTTATGTCGTCTCGGTCGGCGGCTTGCGGGGCAACCCGACCCTCGGGATCTATGGCATCTCGAAGGCGGCCGACATGCAGATGGCCCGCAACCTGGCGGTCGAGTGGGGCGAACATAACATCCGCGTCAACTGCATCGCGCCCAGCCTGGTCAAGACCGACATGGCCAAGGCCTTGTGGGAGAATCCCGAAACCCTGAAAAAGGCGACGGCGTCCTATCCGCTCAGGCGTCTTGGCGAGCCCGACGAACTGGCGGGAGCGGCGGTGTTTCTGGCCTCGAAGGCCGGTGGCTTCGTGACCGGGCAGACCATCATTGTCGATGGCGGCGTCATGATCGCCAATTCCAGCATCTAGATCAGCGAGACCCGCCCTCAGGCGGCGGCAAGGATCCGGGACGGGGGCAGGCGGAGATGCACCGTCGTTCCCCGGCCGACGGCGCTCTCGATCTCGATCGAACCGCCGTGCAGTTCCGCAAGCGCCTTGGCCAGGGGCAGGCCAAGGCCTGTCCCCTCGTATTTTCGCGCCAGCGTGCCGTCAAGCTGGGTGAACGGCATCAGAGCGTGCGGGATGTCGTCGGGCACCATGCCGATTCCGTTGTCGGCGACGATGATTTCGACGCCGCCTTCGCAGCACCGCGCGGCAACCGTCACGGCCCCGCCGGGATTGGTGAATTTCACCGCGTTCGACAACAGATTGATCAGGATCTGTTTCAGCTTGCGCTGATCGGCGCGGATGCGCGGCATGCCGGCCGGAATATCGGTGGTGATCTGGACGCCGCCCTGGTTGGCCCGCTCGGCAACCAGGCGCAGGCTTGCCGCAATCGCGGTCGAAAGCTCAATCTCGTTTTCGTCAAGCACGCTTTGGCCGGCCTCGATCTTCGAAAGGTCGAGAATATCATTGATGATCGCCAGCAGATGGCTGCCGCTTGTGTGGATATCGTTCGCGTACTCGGCATAGCGATCGACCGTGCCCGTGCCAAGAAGCTGCTTGCGGATGATGTCCGAAAATCCAAGAATGGCATTCAGCGGCGTGCGCAGTTCATGGCTGATATTGGCGATGAAGGCCGATTTCGCCCGATTGGCAATATCGGCACGCTGTTTCGCGGCCCGCAGCTCGCTTTCGGTGCGTTCGCGCTCTGAAACGTCACGGGCGACGGCGACCAGTATCGTGCCAGACGAATCGGAAAGGGCGCCGATCGAGATCTCGAGCGCAAGAATCGTTCCATTCTTGTGCTGGGCAATCACGCGGCGCGGGCCCTGGCCGACATAGCGGGCTTCGCCCGCATTCCGGTATCGGCGCAGGTTTTGCGCCTGGACAATCCGCACGTCTTCCGGCATCAGGAGCGTGAACGACAGCCCGTGGACCTCGTCGACGCTGTAGCCGAACATCCGCTCGGCGGCCGGATTGAAGGATTGAATCGACCCATTCACATCAAGCGTGAATACAGCATCTGGAACGTTGGCAAGAATGCCCCGGATGCGGGCTTCGCTCTCGTGCAGAAGGATCTGGGCGGTGCGCTGCGCGGTTGTGTCGTAGAAGGTCCCGATGATGCAGGGTTGCCCGTCATAGGTTACGACGCTCAGGGCGGCGGCCCCCCAGAAAAGTGTGCCGTCGCGGCGGCGGAACTCGATATCAGTGCATTGCCAGACCGGGTTCTGTTGAATCTTGCGGCGGATGGCCGTGGCGGTTTCGCCATCCTTGTACAGGATGTCTGTCGACCGGCCGATCATCTCGCTTCGTTTGTATCCGAACAGCCGGGCCATTTGCCGGTTTGTATAAAGAAGCCGCCGGTCCGCGATCCGTGAAAGGCCGATTCCGAGCGGCGCGTTCTCGATAATGGCGCGCAGTCGCATTTCCGATGCACGCAAGGCGTTTTCGGCGTTTTTCCGATCCGTGATGTCGAGATTGATCGAAACCGTGCCGCCATCCTGGGTGCGGCGTTCGCTGCTCATGACCCAGCGTCCGTCGGCGAGCTGGCGTTCGAAGATGCCGGTAGGATTGCGAAAGCTTTGCAGGCGTGTGGCCACGCGTTTGCGAACGGTGTCTTCGTTCGCCGGCCCAAGGTGATGCCGGGCATGAGCCTCGCACAGCTCCTGGAATCTGATACCGGGCTGGGGCAGGTCTGGAGCAAAATCAAAAAGGAGCTGCCGGAAATAGTCGTTGCAGATGGTCAGCCGTTCCTGGGCATCGTAGATGGCGAACGCGGCCCGCGCATCGTCGAAGCTGTGCAGGATCGTGGCCGGTTCGGCCATGCCGGCCGACCCGGCCGCTGTTCCTTTGGCGCGATGGCCGTTGCGCGTGGCGGCGTGTTCGGTCGTTGTGGCCGCGCGGGCCCGGTCAGCCGCAACAAAATCGGCGCTGACGGCAGCCAGCAAGGCATTCATGTCGATGCCGCCGTCGCTGCGCCTTGCCCTGGCGACCAGGCTTTGCAGGCGAGGGTGAAGTTCGGATGTCATGTGCGCCGCAGGTCGTAAGTTGATCAAAGTTATACGCTTTGATCAATTGCCAAGACATGAACCGGGTCCGGCCCCGTGCCGATCCCCGTGCCGATTGCAGAGCCGATCTGGCGCCTATTTATCCTTTTTCTTCAATTCCTTGTCCGCCTGCCCGAAATGCTCCGGATAATGCTCCTGAACGACGGCGCGATCGGTCGCAAGGGCATAGCAGGTGTCGAACGGCGGAAGCGCGAATCGGGTGGTGGTGCGGGTCTGGTCTCCGGCATGGAACCGATTGTTCATGGGCGGGTAGAGGGTCTGGTACAGCGTTGTCGCCATCGGTCCAAGCAGTTCGCGGATGTGGGTGCAGCTGCCAACCCCGCCGATGCGGGCGTGAACCTCGGCCATCCAGCCGGTCTTGATCCGGAGGCCGACAAGCCTGGCGACGGCGGGTGCGGCATCGCGGCAAAGGGGGTAGGGACCGGCGGTTGTCTCGGCCGCCGCGGCCTGGATGACAAGATCGTCATCGAAGGTCAGGCGAACCGTCATGGCATGAATGGCTGCGTTGGCCGGCACGGTCGGGGTTCCTGGTCCCCCATAGGGGAAGGTGCGGGAATCGTTCAACTGGCCTTCTACTTCCCAGAGCCCGTCGGCACGCCTGTAGCCGCGGCATTCCACACGCCGGATATGCAACAATTCACGGGCAACAGGTTCTGGTAACGGCATGGATCCCCCTCGCTGGTGACGCGGCCTTCTACCACAGTCTGGCGGGGTGAGCCACGCGATTGCCGTGCCGTCTGGCACACGTGATTATCGTGCCGTCCGGCACCGGCTTCAGTTCGAAACCGGCCTCAGGTCGAAAAAAGCGCGTCAACCGCCGACTGGTCAAGCGCCGCGGTATTGCCGTGGATAAGGTCTGAAGCGCGCTGGATCATGGCCTGGATTTCGGACACCACGGCTGCGACAGTGGGCGCCAGGGTGTCCGGGCTTGTGGTTGCGGCGGCAATCTCGTCGATACCCTTGGCGATGCGGGCATGGAGCTCGTCGACAACCTGGTCGAATGGCACCCGGTAGAGTGCGGGCGCGCACTCATAGGCGGAAATGGCCAGATCGCGGGCGGCAAAGTGGCTGGCCTGGAAGTGCTCGGCATAGGTCTTGGGCTGCCACGCACGGGCATCGTCGATCATGTCCGGCATGTCGGCCACCAGTTCGAGCAGCATGATGATTTCAGTGAAGTGGTTGAGATAGTCGGTCGCCAGGCCCGAGCGGACGTTGATATTGGCAGCCGCCAGGATATCGGCGCTGATCGGGTGGGCGCAGGGAGGTGACACGCATGGCGCGGCTACCATTTCGACTCGGCCTTTCGCTTGCCCCGGCCCGATCGGCCTCCATATCAACCGATATCGGTTAACGATCCATTGCCGCCCGGCAATGGGCTGGCGGCAGATCTGGCCAGCCGCTATTCTCGCCCCCCTTTTCCAGGAGCCTTCCGTGCGACCTCCGTCCAGGGTGTACCCGCCAGCCGAGCCGCAACGCGGGTCGATCCGCGCCGATTTGCGGGCCGTGCGGACGCTGCTGCCTTATCTGTGGCCGCGCGACCGCCGGGACCTTCACATTCGGGTGGTGGCGGCTTTGGCTCTGCTGGTGGCGGCCAAGATCGCCAATGTCGGGGTCCCGCTTCTTTACAAGGATGTGGTGGATGCGCTGGCTGGCATTGATGCCACGGCGGGCACGGCCAGTATTCCCCTGTTCCTGCTGTTCGCCTATGGCCTTGCCCGGGTTCTGGCCCTTGCGTTCGGGGAACTCCGGGATGCCGTTTTCGCGCCCGTCGCCCAGTTCGCGGTTCGCGCCGCCGGCCTTGGCACATTTCGCCATTTGCATGCGCTGTCGCTTCGTTTTCACCTGGATCGCAAGACCGGTGGGGTCAGCCGCGCGGTCGAGCGCGGGATCAAGGCGATCGAGTTCGGCTTGAACTTCGTCCTATTCAGCATTCTGCCGACCCTGCTTGAAATCTCGCTGGTTTGCGCGGTGATGGCCTGGTTCTATGGGTTCTGGTACGCGCTGGCCACGTTCCTCACGGTCGGTACCTATGTCGCATGGACGGTCCTGGTGACCGAATGGCGCATCAAGTTTCGCCACCGGATGAACGAGACCGACAGCGAGGCCCACACGCGGGCCATCGATTCCCTTTTGAATTTCGAGACCGTCAAGTATTTCGGCAACGAGGACCACGAAGGAGACCGGTTCGATCGCTCGCTGCGTGCCTACGAGGAAGCGGCCGTCAAGTCGCGGACATCGCTGTCGCTCTTGAACGTGGGGCAGGGCGCGGTGATCGCCTTGGGCGTAACGATCATGATGGTGATGGCGGCCCATGGCATGCGGGCCGGCACCATGAGCCTTGGCGATTTCGTGATGGTGAACAGTTACCTGATTCAGCTCTACCTGCCGCTCAACTTCCTGGGCTTCGTCTACAGCGAGATGAAGCGTTCACTGGCCGACATGGAGCAGATGTTCTCGCTCGACCGCGTCGTGCCGGAAATCCAGGATGCGCCGGATGCCGCGCCGCTCCATGTCGCGGCTGGCGAGGTGGTGTTCGACAACGTGTCGTTCAGCTATGGCCCGGATCGACGCATTCTGGACGGGGTCTCGTTCCGTGTTCCGGCCGGCCGCACGCTGGCCATTGTCGGACCAAGCGGCAGTGGCAAGACGACGATCTCGCGCCTGTTGTTCCGATTCTACGACGTGGATGAGGGGCGGGTGCTGATCGACGGCCAGGACGTTCGCTCGGTCACCCAGATGTCGCTGCGGCGGATGATCGGCATGGTGCCGCAGGACACCGTCCTGTTCAACGACACGGTCTACTACAACATCGCCTATGGGCGGCCCGGTGCAACGCGCGACGAGGTCGAGCACGCAGCGCGCCTGGCGCGGATCCACGATTTCATCTTGTCCCAGGGCAAGGGCTATGAGGCGATGGTGGGCGAACGCGGCCTCAAGCTTTCCGGGGGCGAGAAGCAGAGGGTCGCGATTGCCCGCACGATCCTGAAGTCACCGCCCATCCTGGTGTTCGACGAGGCGACCTCGGCCCTTGACACCCAGACCGAGCGCGAGATCCAGGCCAGCCTCAGGGACGTTTCGGCAAACCGGACGACGGTCGTGATCGCCCACCGGCTGTCGACCGTGGTCGATGCCGACGAGATCATCGTCCTCGAGAAAGGGCGGGTCGTCGAACGGGGCCGGCACGACGCGCTGGTTCAACAGGGTGGTCTCTACGCGGCCATGTGGGAACGCCAGCGCGAGGCCGAAAGAGCCCGCGCGATTCTGGCCGCGGTGGAAGAATCGCCCTCGCCCCTGCCGGCGTCGGCGGCCAAGACCTGATCCGCGCCGTGAAAAAAGGAGCACCGCCCGCTTCGTCGGACGGCACCCCTTTCACCCCCCAAAGATCCGCCCCCCAAAGATCCGCCAAGAGACCGACACAGCCTTCGCTTGGGGGCTGCGATCAGAACTTCTTGGTCACTGAAAAAATGATGCGCTGGTCGGCGATATCGGCGAAATCGTTCGCGACCGTCCCGCCACCGGCAAGCGATTCGCCCTTTTTCACATCGGTATCGACGTAAGACAGGGCCAGGGTGAAGCCGAACAGGTCACGCGACAGGCCGAGCGACCAGGTCGTATAGTCGGGCAGGCCGAAATTCGTCTCGCGGTCGATCCACTGATGTCCGACCCGTCCCGAGACCGTGAAGGCGAAGGGCAGCGGCACGTCAATGCCGCCTTCCACATAGGTCGCGTCATCGGAATCGGCACCGAAGGCAGGCGAGTAGAAGGCCGAGCCGGACAGGGCGGCAAAACCGGCGTCATAGCCCAGCTTGACATAGACCTCGTTCCAGTTGGGGTCGCCGACCAGGTTCTTGGTCGTGCCGGGGTAGAAATAGCGGATCAGGCCGACATCCCAGGACACGGCGGAAAAGACGGTTCCGCGCAGGCCGCCATAAAGATCGACCTCCAGGTTCTGCCCGTCGATCTTGCCGCCCAGGCCATCGGGAAATTTCACGTTCGACAGGAACGTCCCGATATAGGGCTTGATGCTGTCCACTTCGACAGCGTATTCGAGCGCCCCCTGCACGGCGGGGCCTTCCTTGGTCTGAGAAATGCCGCGAAAGGCATAATCGGTCGTGATGGCAAGCGACCCGGTGATTTCCCCATAGGGAAGGTCGCCGGCCTTGGTCACCTGGGCCTCGGCCGTGCCGGCTGCAAGTATGGGCAGGGCCGCCATCGCCACAGCAAAAAGTCGAAAGCGAAACGCATTCATGATGTTCCCCTTGTCATAAGACCGGCGGCCGTTCAACGCATGCCATGGCCTTGCCTCGGGCCGGTCATTGCAAACCGGTCATTGCAAATCCTGTGCCAAACCGAAACCGGTCGGGCGCATGGCCATAGAGCCTTGAAAAGCATGGCAGAAATTGACAAAGGGGAGACCTGGGTGACGGTGGCCTGGTGGTCGGCCTGCCCGCAAATGCGGCGCCGGCATGATCACGTCATTGGCAGATTGCAACAAATCTGGGCGCCTGGGGCTGATGCCACGCACCGCCAGCCGGCAAGGTTCCGGTGGCCGCAGGGCGGCGGTTCCGCCTTGTAAGGATCGCCGATCCGCATCATGTTCCAGCAATTGCGACGCTCTGGGCGCGTTCATCCATCGTCCTCGATATCCTCAGCAGGTCCTATGGAATCCAACGACAGTGCTAATCCGCCGCCGCAGCCCACCGGAACCGCCGAGGGCAGCAAGCCTGCCCCCCATGGCCATACCCACAGCTTCCGTTCCCGGGTCTTCGCGCGCTTGCGGGGCTGGCTCCTGGCCGGCATCCTGGTCACTGCGCCGCTTGCGCTTACGGTGTGGCTGATCTACTGGTTCGTCCAGACGGTCGATGATCTGGTCAACACCGCGCTGCCGCTCGCCTATCAGCCGCGGACCTATCTTAATACCGATATTCCCGGCCTGGGGCTGGTGATTGCCATTGTCGCCCTGATGCTGATCGGGGCGACGGCGCGGGGCGTGATCGGCAGCTATTTCGTCCACCTTGGCGAACGCATTCTCAATCGGATGCCGATCGTGCGGGGCGTCTACGGGGCCCTGAAGCAGGTTTTCGAGACGGTTCTTTCGAACCAGGCGACCGCGTTTCGCGAGGTGGTGCTGGTCGAATTTCCGCGCAAGAACGCCTGGACCATCGGGTTCATCACGGGTGAAACGATCCGCGAAGTGCAGAACATGGCGGCCGCCAAGGTCTATAACGTTTTCGTTCCGACAACACCGAACCCGACCTCGGGCTATTTGATCTTCGTATCCGAACCCGAGATCGTGCGCTTGTCGATGTCGGTCGAGGAAGGGCTGAAGATGGTTGTCTCGGGCGGCATTGTCACGCCGGCGACGGCCAAGGCCATTCAGCCGGCCCGCAAGTAGCGGACCGAATCGTCCCGCTCGAACAGATAAAGCAGCACCCGCAGGGCCTGGCCGCGCGGGCTGGCCAGGGCCGGGTCAAGGGCCAGCGCGCTGCGCGCGTCATCGCTTGCGATCGCCAGCAGCTCGGCATGCACGCCAAGATCCGCCAGCCGAAAGCGCGGCAGGCCCGACTGCTGGGTTCCAAGCGGGTCGCCCGCGCCACGCAGGCGCAGATCCTCCTCGGCGATGCGAAATCCGTCGTCGGTCTCGCGCAGGACACGCAGCCTGGCCTTTGCGGTTGCCGTCAGTGGTGACTGGTAGAGCAGCAGGCAGGTTCCCGGCTGGCCGCCGCGGCCGACCCGCCCGCGCAACTGATGCAGCTGGGCAAGGCCGAAGCGCTCGGCATGCTCGACAACCATCACGGTTGCCGCCGGAACATCGACACCGACCTCGATCACGGTGGTCGCGACCAGGATATCGAGCCCGCCATTGGCAAAGGCGGCCATGACCTGCGCCTTTTCCGGCCCTTTCAGCCGCCCATGCACCAGGCCGACGCGGCCAGGGAAGCGTGCCGACAGGTCGCGGTGCCGCTCCTCGGCGGCGGCGGCATCGACGGTCTCGGATTCCGCGACCAGCGGGCAGACCCAATAGACGCGGGCGCCGTTGGCGATGGCCCGGCCCAGCCCGGCGATCGCCTCGTCCAGCCGTTCCAGCGGAACCGTGCGCGTATCGACCGGCGCGCGCCCCGGCGGCTTTTCAGTCAGCCGCGAGCAATCCATGTCGCCATAGGCCGCAAGCAGCAGGGTGCGCGGGATCGGGGTTGCCGTCATGACCAGCAGATCGGCGGCGCGGCCCTTGCTTGCCAGTTCCATCCGTTCGTGCACGCCGAAGCGATGCTGCTCGTCGATCACCGCCAGGGCAAGATCGGCAAAGGCGATGTCCTCCTGGAACAGGGCATGCGTGCCGATCACGATCGGCACCGTGCCGTCGGCAAGCCCCTGGATCAGCGCCTTGCGTTCGGCGCCGGCCAGCCGGCCGGTCACCAGCGCGATCCGAACGCCGGCCGCCTCGGCCAACGGCGCCATGGTCCGGAAATGCTGCTGGGCAAGAATTTCAGTCGGCACCATCAGGGCGGCCTGGGCGCCGGCTTCAACCGCCGTCAGCATCGCCATCAGGGCGACAACGGTCTTGCCGCTTCCGACATCGCCTTGCAGCAGGCGGATCATGCGCTGGTCGGCCCCCATGTCGGCCAGGATCTCGTCCACCGCCTGGCGCTGGGCGGTCGTCAGGGGATGGCCAAAGGCGGCCAGGGCGCGGGCGCGCAGGTGCCCGTCGCCGCGGGTTGATCGGCCCGTCTGTCGCCGGCTGTGGGCGCGCATGACCGCGACGGCAAGCTGGCCGGAAAGAAGCTCGTCATAGGCAAGGCGCGTGCGGACCGGGTGCTGGGGGTCGAGATCGGCGGCATCGGCGGGGGCATGGACCGCGCGAACCGCGTCCTGCCACGATGGCCAATGGTGCGCGGCCAGCAACGCCGCATCGATCCATTCCGGCAGGGCCGGGACCTGCGCGACCGCCGTCTCCATGGCCCGGCCCAGCATCCGCAGGCTAAGCCCCTCGGTCAGCGGGTAGACCGGCTCGATCGCGCGAACCGATGCCGCGTCCTCGGGCGCGACGATCCAGTCCGGGTGCGTGATCTGTGATTTGCCCCGGAAACGCTCGACCCGGCCGCTTACGATGCGGGTCGATCCGGGCGGCAGCAGGCGGCCCAGATAGTCGCCCTTGGCATGGAAAAAGACCAGATCGAGAGAGCCGGTCGAATCGGACGCCTTGACCCGATAGGGCTGTCTTTGGGCGCGGGGGCGCTCGTGGGCGTCGATGTGAAGGGTGAACGTCGCCACCACGCCCTCGGGTGCTGCCGCCACGGTCGGCGTGTATCGCCGGTCGATTAGCCCGGTCGGCAGGTGCCACAACAGATCGACCACCTTTGGACCCGCGAGCCGCTCATAGAGGGCGGCCGTGCGCGGGCCTATGCCGGGCAGGCTTTCCAGGGTCTTGAACAATGGATACAGAATTTCCGGTCGCATGGTGGCGTGTGTGGCAAAAGTGACAGCGGGCCGTGGTTCCTTTATATCCGCGGCATCCTACGCTTCAGAGACCGCCGGCCGCCATGACCGAGACACGCGCAATCCGCCTCAAACGACTCCGCTACCTCAGCCACTACCGGGGCACGCAGGAACTTGACCTGCTGATCGGCGGCTTTGCCGACCGCAACCTGGATCGGCTGACCGACGATCAGCTTGACCGTTTCGAGACCCTGCTGGCGGCCGAGGAACCCCGCATCTTCGATTGGATTACCGGTCGGGCCGAGGTCCCGCGCGAGTACGATACCGACGTGATGCAGCTTCTCAAGGCCTTCAAGCTGGTCGAGAACCGGTCTTGAGTCGACTGGCCAAGATCGACTTCGCGCCGGGCCGGACCGTGATCGCCGGTGCTCCGGCGGGTCTTGCCGCCCTGGTGGTCGGCGAACTGGCGGCCGCAGCCCCGGCGGGCATTCTGCATGTCGCCCGTGACGATGCGGGAATGGCCAGGATGGCCGAGGCGCTGGCCTTTTTTGCTCCCCAATGCAGCGTGCTGACGTTTCCGGCCTGGGATTGCCTGCCGTATGATCGCGTATCGCCCAATCCAGCCATTGCGGCGCGCCGGCTTGAAGCCCTGACACGGATCGCCGACGCCGAACCGGGCCAGGTGCCCCGCATCGTGCTGACCACCGTCAACGCCTTGACCCAGCGCGTTCCGCCACGGGCCAGCCTGCGCGGCATGACCCGGCATCTGAAGCGCGGCGACCGCCTCGATGCCCAGGATCTTGGCGCCTTTCTGGTTGCGGCGGGCTACGGCCGTGCCGAGACGGTCATGGAACCCGGCGAATTTGCGTTGCGGGGCGGCCTGGTCGATGTCTTTCCACCCGGCGCGGACGAACCGTTGCGGGTCGATCTGTTCGGCGACGAGATCGAGGCGATTCGCCGTTTCGATCCGATGACCCAGCGCACCACCGGCAAGGCCGACGAGGCCGTTATCGCCCCGGTCGGCGAGTTCGTGCGCGACGAGGCATCAATTCGGCGTTTTCGGGATGGATTTCTGACTCTGTTCGGTGTCGCCGGCAGCGATACGCCGCTGTTCGAGGCGGTCACGGCCGGCCGCCGCTTTCCCGGCGAGGAGCATTGGCTGCCGCTTTTCCACGAGCGCCTCGAAACCCTGTTCGACTACCTGCCCGGTGCGGTGGTCATTCTCGATCCGCAAAGCGAGGAGGCGAGGGATTTTCGCTTCGATCAGGTGGCGGATCATTACGGCGCCCGCCGCGATCCCCTGGCCTCGGGGGCGGTAGAAGGCGGCGCCTATTATCCCTTGCCGCCCGAGCGGCTGCATCTCGATCGCTCGGAGTGGGAACTCAGGATGGGGGAACATCCCGTCCTTGCCCTGTCACCGTATGCCCAGCCCGAAGCGCCCGGGGTGATCGATGTCGGCGGCCGGCCGGGGGCCGACTTCGCCGAGGCGCGCGCCAGCCGGGCGCTGGCTCTGTTCGATGCGGTGCGCGACCGGGTGTCACAGCATCGCCAGGCTGGCCGGCGGGTGGTGATTGCCGGCTTCAGCAAGGGATCATGCGAACGGCTGGTCGCCCTGATGGGCGAACATGGCATCGAAGGGGTACGGCAGGTGGCCGATTGGCCCGCGGTGACAGCGCTGGCGCAGGGCGAGGCAGCCGTCGTTGTGCTGGGAATCGAATCCGGTTTCGTCGGGCCGGGGCTTGCCGTCATCAGCGAGCAGGACATCCTGGGCGAGCGGCTGATCCGCAAGCCGCAGCGGAAACGGGCAGCCGAGCGCCTCCTGATCGAGGCGTCGTCCTTGAATCCGGGCGATCTGGTTGTCCATGCCGATCATGGCATCGGCCGATTCGACGGGCTCGAGACGTTGACCGTCGGCAATGTGCCGCATGACTGCCTGCGGCTGGTCTATGCCGGCGGCGACAAGGTTTATCTGCCGGTCGAACATATCAATCTGCTGACGCGATTCGGCTCGGACGAGGCCGATGTGGCACTCGACCGGCTGGGCGGTGTTGCCTGGCAATCCCGCAAGGCCAAGCTCAAGGCGCGCATCCGCGACATGGCGGCCGAGCTGATCGCGGTCGCGGCGGCGCGCGCCACGGCCGAGGCGCCATCGCTGACCGCGCCGGCCGAGCTGTACGACGAATTCTGCGCCCGCTTTCCGTGGCCCGAGACGGACGACCAGCTTCGCGCGATCGACGATACCTTGGCGGATCTCGAATCCGGGCGGCCGATGGATCGGCTGATCTGCGGCGATGTGGGGTTCGGAAAGACCGAAGTAGCGCTGCGGGCCGCCTTCGTGGTGGCGAAAGCGGGCATGCAGGTGGCGGTGGTCGCCCCGACGACGCTGCTCTGCCGCCAGCACTTCCGGACCTTTTCGGCGCGCTTCAACGGCTTCGGCCTGCGGGTTGCGCAGATCTCGCGCCTGGTCACCGCGCGGGATGCGGCGCAGGTCAAGAAAGACCTGGCCGATGGCAAGATCGATATCATGATCGGCACCCATGCCCTGCTTGGCAAGAGCGTGACGTTTCCACGCCTGGGACTGTTGATCGTCGACGAAGAGCAGCATTTCGGTGTCGGCCAGAAAGAGCGCCTGAAGAAGCTGAAGGCCAACGTGCATGTCCTGACTCTGACCGCGACGCCGATTCCGCGCACGTTGCAGCTGGCCCTTGCCGGTGTTCGCGACATGAGCGTGATCGCGACGCCACCGGTCGATCGGCTGGCGGTCCGAAGCTTTGTCACGCCCTTCGATCCCGTCACCCTGCGCGACGCCCTGATGCGCGAACATCTGCGCGGCGGCCAAACCTTTTGTGTCTGCCCGCGGATCGAGGACCTGCCAAAGGTTTCGGAAATTCTTCGCCAGCTGGTGCCCGAGGTCAAGATCGCCATGGCCCATGGCCGCATGGCACCAAGCGAGATCGAGATGGCGGTTGGCCAGTTCTATGATGCGGCCTGCGGCATACTTCTCAGCACCAATATCGTTGAATCGGGCCTCGATATTCCGTCCGCCAACACCCTGGTCGTCTATCGGGCCGATCGATTCGGGTTGGCACAGCTCTATCAGCTGCGGGGGCGGGTCGGGCGTTCGAAGCAGCGTGGCTATGCCTATTTGACGCTGCCGCCTGGCCAGGCCTTGACGCCGGCGGCGGAAAAACGGCTCGACGTGATGCAGGCGCTGGACAGCCTGGGCGCCGGCTTCACCCTGGCAAGCCATGATCTCGACATCCGCGGCGCCGGCAATCTGTTGGGCGACGAGCAATCGGGCCACATCCGCGAGGTTGGTATCGAACTTTACCAGCAGATGCTGGAAGAGGCGGTGCACGCGGCGCGCGGCCAGCCGCAGGACAATGCCGAGGAATGGACGCCGCAGATCAATGTCGGCATGCCGGTCCTCATTCCAGACGGCTATGTCGCCGACCTTGGGGTAAGGCTTGGGCTTTACCGCCGCATCGCCGGCCTGATCGAGCCGGCCGAGATCGAATCCTTTGCCGCCGAGATGATCGATCGTTTCGGCCCGCTGCCGGCCGAGGTCAACAACCTGCTTGAAACGATCGCCATCAAGCGCCTTTGCCTGAAGGCTGGTGTGGATCGGATCGAGGCGGGGCCAAAGGGCGCCATCGTTTCGTTCCGTGATAACCGATTCGCGCGGCCCGATGCGTTGGTCGCCTATCTGCAATCCCAGGCCGGCACGGTCAAGCTGCGGCCGGACCACAAGCTGGTCAGCGCCAGGGCGTGGACCGGCCCGCGCGAACGCCTCCAGGGCGTGCGGCGGTTGATCGGCGACCTGGCCGATCTGGTCTCGCCCGAACCTTCGGCGCGCCTCCCGTCTGGCGCCGAATAATTCTCGTTCTCGCGCTACGTCGTTCGGACGGCGGACTTTTGTGGCCTTTGCAGTATTTCAATCAATAAAATTTCGGCATCCGATCTGAATACGCCGATATTCACATTTGAATATTCTGGTATTCGCGTTTGAGCATTTCAACTTTTTGCATTTTTATTTTTACATAAATAAGTATTTAAACCCTGATCTCAATAATGCAGCCGCTATCGGCGGCTGGCGCCGCGCCCGTTCGCCCACGGCTCGGGCCAAGGAGATCAGTGATGACGACGTCCCGTTCTTGTTCCGACCTGCCGAGTTCCGGTCGAGCGAGCTTGCGCATTCGCGGCCGCCTGACCCTGGGGTTTGCGGCGCTCTCTGCCATTCTTGCGGTGGCCGTGGGGTTCACCATGTGGAGTGCCGGCACCGTCGAAACGGAAACCGGCCGCATGGCGCACCTGCGGGTGCCGGTCGCCTTGGCCAGCACCGAGATCGCCGGAGACGTCAACGCAAGCCTGGCGGCGCTGCGGGGCTATCTTCTCACCGGTAATCCGCAACTGAGAACGGAACGCGCCGCCGTATGGGCGGACCTTGACCGCCAGACGGAAAACTTCGATGCCCTGGCCGCCAATTTCACCGATCCTCGCAACAGAGAGACCTGGTCAGAGGTTAAAGCGATCCTGAACGAGTTTCGCGCCGCCCAGGCGGCGGTGGAATCCGCCGCTTTCACGCCCGATGCCAATCCGGCCACCAAGGTACTTGTTTCAGAAGCCATGCCGCGCGCCGATCGCCTGGCCCGCGAGATCACCAGGATGATCGACGAGGAAAGCAACAACGATGTAACGATGGAACGGAAGCAATTGTTCAAGCACATGGCGGATGTGCGCGGCAATTTCGGCCTTGCCACCGGTGTGTTGCGTTCATTCCTGATTTCGGGCGACAGGGAATTCAAGGACCGCTTTGCCGTCCTGCTGGGCAATGCCGAACGAGCAATGGGGGCAATCGATCAGAATCGCCGCCTGCTGACAGCGACCCAGCGCACGTCCTGGGAGACATTCAGCACTACCTTTGTCGAATTCAAGCCGCTGACCGAACAGATGTTCACGATCCGCGACACGACGGATGACTGGAATATCCCCGTCAAGCTGCTGCGGACCGAGGCAGCGCCCCGCGCCGCGGCGATCCTTGATCTTCTGGAAGGGCCCAAAGATGCCGACGGTGTGCGCACTGGCGGGCTTAAGGGCCGGCAGCGACAAATGCTGGCCGAAAGTACGCAAACCGTCATGAATTCCATCGACATCCTGGCGATGGTTCAATGGCTATTGCTGGGAATCGGTCTCGTTGCAAGTGGCGGCATCACTTATCTGACATCGCGCTCAATCGTCAATCCCATCAAGTCGATGACCGATGCCATGCAAACGCTGGCCGGCGGCGACAAGACGGTCGAAGTTCCCGCCCAGAACCGGGCCGACGAAGTGGGCGAGATGGCCGCGGCGGTCCAGATCTTCAAGGACAGCATGATCGAGGCCGATCGACTGAAAGCCGAGCAGGCCGAAGCCCAGTCACGCGCGGCCGACGAACGAAAGACCCTGATGCAGAAATTCGTCGCGGATTTCGAGCAGGCGGTGGGCGGCATCGTCGGGGCGGTCTCGTCGGCCTCGACCGAGATGAAGGCGTCGGCGGAAAGCCTGGCGGCGACGGCCGAAGAAACAACCCGCCAGTCGACGGCGGTCGCCGCGGCGACGGAAGAGGCTTCGGTCAACGTGCAGACGGTTGCCGCTGCCGCCGAGCAGCTTTCCTCCTCGATCTCTGAAATCGGGCGTCAGGTCAGCACCTCGACCGAGATTGCCGGCAAGGCGGTTGCCGATGCCGAGGCGACCAATGCCAAGGTGAATGCGCTTGCCGAATCGTCCAGCCGGATTGGCGAGGTCGTCAAATTGATCAACGATATTGCCGGCCAGACCAACCTGCTTGCTCTCAACGCCACCATCGAGGCAGCACGCGCCGGCGACGCCGGCAAGGGATTCGCGGTGGTCGCCTCCGAGGTGAAGAGCCTGGCCACCCAGACCGCCAAGGCGACCGAAGAGATCGCCGCCCAGATCGGTGCCATCCAGGGTGCGACCAGCGAATCGGTCATCGCAATCCAGTCCATCGCCAAGACGATCGCCGATATCAACCAGATCACGATCACGATTGCCGCCGCCGTGGACGAGCAGACCGCGACAACCCAGGAAATCGCCCGGAATGTTCAACAGGCCTCGGCCGGAACCGCGGAAGTATCGTCGAACATCACCGGTGTTTCGAGCGCAGCCAGTGAAACCGGGGCTGCGGCCGCTCAGGTTCTTTCGGCGGCGGGCGGGGTGGCGGAACAGGCGGAGCACCTGCGCGAGGAACTGGCCAAGTTCCTGACCACCGTCCGCGCCGCCTGATCGGCAAAGCCGCACCGGGCCGGCGGCGGGCCCCATGCGTTCAATCCATGCGTTCAATCCATGCGTTCAATCCATGCGCTCAATTCATGCGGAGGGGTCCATGTCGGACGGCACGAATATCCAGGAACGGCTCGAATTTTCGAGAGTGAACGAGGAGACGCGGGCAGCCTTGGCGCTGTTCAGGCCGATCCTTGAAAAGAATATCGAGGCCGTGCTTGGAAAATTCTACGACCATGTCGTGCGCTATCCCAACCTGGCGCAGATGTTCGGCGGGCAGGCCAACATCGACCGCGCCCGCTCGGCCCAGGCCTTGCATTGGCTGGGTCTGTTCGAAGGCCGGTTCGACAGCGACTATGTCGAGCGTGTCCAGCGGATCGGCAAGACGCATGAGAGGATCGGCCTCGAGCCGCGCTGGTACATCGGTGGCTATGCGCTTGCGATGGGTGAAATCATGGCCCTGGCCGTGCAGGAATACCGGCGCAAGCCCGACCAGCTGGTCGGTGCCCTTCAGGCCATTGTCAAGGCCGTCTGTCTTGACATGGATGTTGCGATCTCGGTCTACATCGAAGAGGGCAAGATCAATTTCGCGAGCAAGCTCAACCGGCTGGCTGATTCGTTCGAGCAGAGCGTGCGCGGTGTCGTCGATACCGTCTCGACCTCGGCCGAGGAAATGAAGGAATCGGCGCAAACCCTGGCCGCGACGGCCGAGGAAACGAGCCGCCAGTCCACCGCGGTCGCGGCGGCCTCTGAACAGGCATCGACCAACGTGCAGACCGTGGCGGCCGCCGCCGAGGAACTGTCGGCATCGATCTCGGAAATCAGCCGTCAGGTCACCCAATCCACGACGATCGCCAACCAGGCGGTGGATCAGGCAACCCGCACGAACGAAACAGTGAATGGCCTTGCGACGGCGGCCCAGAAGATCGGCGACGTCGTCAAGCTCATCAACGACATTGCCGGGCAAACCAATCTGCTGGCGCTCAATGCAACGATCGAGGCCGCGCGGGCCGGCGATGCGGGCAAGGGCTTCGCGGTCGTCGCGGCCGAGGTGAAGGGCCTGGCCACCCAGACCGCGAAGGCGACCGAAGACATCGCGACCCAGATCAAGTCTATCCAGTCCGTAACCGGCGATGCGGTTGAGGCCATCAAGAGCATCAGTGACACAATCGGCCAGATCCGCGAAATTGCGACGGGAATCTCGTCGGCGGTCCAGGAACAGAGCGCGACGACCGAAGCGATCGCCCGCAATGTGCAGCAGGCGGCGGCCGGCACCAGCGATGTATCCTCGAACATCGTCAGTGTCACGACTGCCGCCACCGATACGGGCAAGCGGGCCGGCGGCCTGCTCGAGGCATCGGGACAGCTGGCGCAGCAGTCGGATCGGCTGCGGTCGGAAGTGGACGGCTTTCTGGGCAAGATCCGCGCCGCTTGAAACGGCCGCCGCCCCCACGACCAAGGGCCAGGACGCGTAACCGTCCTGGCCCTTGGCTGTTATCCGGGACGAAGGATGGGGCCTTCGTCGCCGGGATCGGGCTGGGCCCGCCTTGATTATCGGCCCGCCCTGATTATCAACCCGTTTTATCGGCCCGATTTATCGGCCCACTTGGGCGCGTGCCGCCTTTTCGGCGTCGTCGGTCATTGCGATCTTGCGCTTGATCAGGTCCTCGATCGCGGCCTTGTCGAGGCCGAGCGAGGCCAGCACGTCGCGGGTGTTCTCGCCAAGCGCCGGTGCGATGCCGCGCGGATCATTGGCGCCGACCGGCACGGCCCCGATCGGATTGGGAACCGGCATCTGACCGATGCCGGGC
>JAXMDU010000029.1:0-32304 GCA_046348645.1 Alphaproteobacteria bacterium | reverse complement strand
GGCGAAAGGCGGCGGCCCATGCTGACCTGGCCGCGCGAGATCCCCATCGCGGGCCAGCCGGCCGACATGGTGGCGCGCGTTTCCGCCTATGCCGAATGGCTGGCGCAAAGCCCGCTGCCGAAGCTGTTTGTCAATGCCGAACCGGGCAGTATCCTGGTCGGCGCGCAGCGTGATTTCTGCCGCACCTTTCCGAACCAGATCGAGGTGACGGTGCCCGGCCTTCATTTCGTGCAGGAAGATTCGCCCCACGCCATCGGCCGGGCGATCGCGGACTTTGTCCGCCAACTGGTTTGAATACCCTGGGTTCGAATACCCTGGGCCAGATAAGCTTGGACAGATAAAAGGACCCATGATGAACACCGATATTCTGCTGATCGAACACAAGGACGGCGTCGCAACCCTGACCCTCAACCGGCCGAAGGCGCTGAATGCGCTGGATCACGATCTGCTTGGCGCCCTGGCCGAAGCGGCAGGCCGGGTCGAGGCGGACGAATCGGTGCGGTGTGTCGTCCTGCGCGGCACCGGTGACCATTTCGCCGCCGGCGGCGACGTCAAGATGTTCTACGATCTGCGTGGTGCGCCATCGGCCGAGCGCCAGGCGAAGCTCGAAACGCTGGTGCATGGCGCGCACATGGCCTTTCGCCGCTTCCGGCGCATGCCGAAGCCGGTGATCTCGAGCGTGCGCGGGGCCGCCGTCGGCGGCGGGCTTGGCCTGGCGCTGGCCGCCGACATGCTGATCGCCGCCGAAAGCGCCTATTTCTGTTTCGGCTATAGCGGGATCGGCGTCAGCCCGGATTGCGCCACCAGCTTCCATCTGCCGCGCATCGTCGGCCCGCGCAAGGCGCTGGCCATGGCCTATACCAACGAACGGGTTGGCGCCGCCGAGGCCAAGGCGATCGGCCTTGTCTGGAAGGTGGTGCCCGACGCCGCGCTGGATGCCGAGACCGAAGCCCTGGCGCGCAAGATCGCCGCCGGCCCGACCCGGGCCTTTGCGGCGACCAAGCGCTTGATGACCGATATGGCGCAGTTCGAGGCCCAGATCGACGCCGAGGCGGCATCCTTTGGCGCCTGCGCGGCGACCCTTGATTTTGTCGAAGGGGTGAGCGCCTTTACCGAAAAGCGCCCCGCCAGGTTCATCGGGAAATAAGGGGGCGGGCCATGGGCGTGGCGGAGCGGTCTCTCAGGGGAAAGACGCTGTTCATCACGGGCGGCTCGCGCGGCATCGGGCATGCGATCGGCCTGCGTGCGGCGCGCGAGGGCGCCAACATCGTGATTGCCGCCAAGACCGAGACTCCCAACCCCAAGCTGCCCGGCACGATCCACAGCGCCGCCGCCGACATGGAGCGGGCGGGCGGCACGGCCCTGGGTATTCGCTGCGACATCCGTGACGAGGATCAGGTGATGGCGGCGGTCGATGCGGCGGTGACCCGTTTCGGTGGCATCGACATCCTGGTCAACAATGCCAGCGCCATTGGCCTGACGTCGGTTCTCGAAACGCCGATGAAGCGCTACGACCTGATGAACCAGATCAACGCCCGCGGAACGTTTCTCTGCTCGCAGGCCTGCATCCCACATCTCAAGCAAGCGGCCAACCCCCATATCCTGATCATGGCGCCGCCCATCAGCCTGGATCCGCGCTGGTACAAGGGTCATCTTGCCTACAGCATCGCCAAGTTCGGCATGAGCATGTGTGTGATCGGCCTGGCGGCGGAATTGGCCGATGACGGCATTGCGGTGAACGCGCTCTGGCCCCAGGGGCCCGTCAACACGGTTGCGCTTCGCATGGCCAAGGGCCGCTTCAAACCCGAGGATTGTCCGGGGCCGGAAATGATGGCGGATGCGGCCCATGCGATCCTGACCCGGCCATCGCGCGAGCGGTCGGGCTGCTTCTTTGATCGACGATCAGGTGCTGCCGAAAAACGGCATCACCGATCTTGGCCGCTATGGCGGCGATCCGAAAGAAGCTGGCCAAAGTCGGACCTGTTGCCGCGCAAGGCGTCCCTCTGAGCCCAAGCCTAGGCCCAACCCCAACCCCAACCCCAGGCCCAACCCCAGGCCGGGACCGCCCACAGGGCCCGGGACCGTTGTCGGTAATGTTACAGGGTGGTAACTGTGGTTTTTGACGGCCACCTAACCAATTGAAACTGAACAGTCTCTCAATTTAGCACGCAACTTGCATGGTTGATGCCAATCGGCGCCCACAGGATGAGGGGGCCGAATATTGGGAGAGCTAGTCATGATGAACATTCGTGGAATTCTGGGGGGTGCGGCCGCTATTGCCCTGTTTGCCGCAATGTCAGCCGCCCCCGCCAAGGCGGATTGGATCCAGACTGCGGGTCCGGTCGGGATCGATCGGGATCACGACCGCCGGTTCCTTGACGCGGCTGGCTCGGTAACGGCGCCGAACGGCGGTGCGGCATTCGTCTATACGAATGAAACCGATAACGGCGCTGTCGGCCTGTTTCTGCGGTCGCCGGGAACGGGCGTTCGCCTGGGCGATGCCCTGTCGCCGGGCTGCTATTGCGAGGCCTGGGGCGTCGCCGGGAACAGAACGTCGGGTTTGCCAGCCTGGTTGGCATCTCGAACCTGACCATCGGCGCGCCTGGTGGCGGCGCGGGTTTCTTCACCACCAACGCGACGCTGAATGGCACTGACCTTGCGATCAAGCCTGGTTCTCGGTCGCCAGGTCGTCCGCGGCCGGTGCGGTGTTCAAGGGGCATATCACTCTGACCAATACCGGCCTCAGCACGATTACCGATGTGCGCTTCGGCCGGGCCATGGACTGGGACGTGCCGCCGACCGAGCCCAGGTGATATTGTTACTATCCTTGGAACCGGGACCACGTCGACGCTGCTCTGCGCGACAACGGTTTTCGAACGCCGATCCGATCAGGGCCATTGGTGACCCCGGCATCAGCGCCCCGACCAATACGGACTTTACCGACAATGGCCCCGCGACACGGCGCCCTGTTCCTGTTCGGGTTCGGCGACTTGGCGGCGGCCGGTGCGACCCTATGGAATTCGACATCTTCTATGGCGCCGCCTATACCGAGCGCGATGCGCTTGCTCTGCTGGGGCGCTCAGCGTCGAACTGATCTCGTTCGGCCAGGCGAACGGCGCGTCCGTATCGAGGATCGACCTGGTTCTTCCCGGCTTCCGCGGCGTGGGCGGCACGATCGTCATCCCGGTGCCGGAACCGAGGAAACCTTGGTCTCTTCGGCCTTGGTCTTGCGGGTGCGGCGCTGCTGCGTCGCCGTCGCGCGGCCTGAAGACCGTTAGCAGCCCTATGGTCCCGTTCCGGCGGGGACGACACGAAACGGCGGCCAGATTGGCCGCCGTTTTGTTGTCGAGCTGCGGTCAGGGCGCGGGTTTGGCCCGAGGTCTTCGCCTCGCGGCGGACGATGTAGGTAGTGGCGCCGAAAATCACCAACGCGCCCGCTTGGTATAGGCATCCAGGCTGCAAACAGCACATAGGCGGCGGCCGCTGACATCGGCAGGCGCAGGAAGTCATAGGGGATGACGACGCTGGCCTCGGCCGCCCTGAACGCGCGGGTCGAGCAGGCTGCGTCACTACCCCCGCGATGCCCGGCACGATCAGCAGCGGCGTCCTCGGCGCAGGCGTGCGCCAGTCGAACAGGCCAGCACCGGCGAGAACGGCGCCATCAGGACCACGCCATAAAGAACCGTGAGGATGGGCGGGTCGTGATCGGCGAGCGCCCTGAGCGTCGGGTTCGTCGCCCCATAGGCGGCAGCCGACAACAGCACCAGCAGGGCGGCCGGCGAGAAGGCCTGCATGCCGAGGCCTGAGGATGATCAGCACGCCAAGAAGAGGCGACGCCCATGGCGGCCATGCGTTGCAGATCCAACCGCTCCTTCAGGATCAGCGCGGCGCCGATCGTGGTGAAAAGCGGCAGCGTAAATGCAGCGCCGGCATCGCTCAGCGGAATCAGCATCACGGCGAAGAACCAGCTCAGCATGGCGACATACGAAAATGCCGTCCGCGTGGCCTGCAGAATTGGAATGCGGGACACCAGGGCGCGGGCGCCGCCGCGCGCCATCTTGAAGACCCAGGGCAACGTAGTCGCAAGGCCGATCACGTTGCGAAAAAGCTCGGCATCTCGAAGGCGAATATTCCCCGGCGAAGAACCGGACGGTGCTGATCAGCGCCGTTACCCCGGCACCGCCGCCGATCATCATAAGGCGCCCTCGGCAGCGGTGTCAGCCATTGGGGTCGCGATCGCGCGCCGCTGTTCGATTCGATGTCCTCGTCCAATGTCGCTCATGGGGGATATCGCTCTGCGCTTTCCACGCAATCGGCCCAGGATTTGGCCCAGCCAGGACCGACTATAGCCTCTTGGGCGGGCTTGGCCACGCCATCGCAAGGCGCGATGCAACCTGTTCCGTTGCCGACACGCGTCGGCCAATCTCGGCCAAATTCGACCAGGGAGGAACAACCCACAATGCCAAGCCTAGCAAGGAAAACACTGTTCATCACGGGCGCCAGCCGTGGCATCGAACTGCCATCGCTCTTCGAGCGGCCGAGGACAGCGCCAACATTGCCATTGCCGCGAAAACAGCCGACATCGGCACCGGCACGATCTATTCGGCCGCGAAGGAGATCGAGGCGGCGGGCGAGCCCCGCCCTGCCCATCGTCTGTGATATCCGTGAAGAAGATCAGGTCTTCGCGGCGGTCGAGAAGACCGTTACAACTTTCGAGGAGTAGCATCGATATTCTGGTCAACAACGCCAGCGCGATCAGCCTGACTGGCACCCTGGAAACGCCGGCCAAGCGTTTCGGTCATGTTCGGGATCAACACCCGCGGGGCTTATGTGGTAACCCAGGCCTGCGTGCCGCATCCTGAGGAACGCCGCCAACCCGCATATCCTCAACAACTCGCCGCCGCTGGCCATGGAGCCGCGCTGGTTCCAGGGGCATCCGGCCTACAGCATTGCCCAAGTACGGCATGAGCCTTCTGGCACTTGGCTGGGCCGAGGAATTCCGACTGGGGATCGGCGTCAACACGATCTGGCCACGCACCCTGATCATGACCGCTGCCATGCGCATGCTGCCCGCCAGTATCGACCTGAAGGGCGCCCGCCAAACCCGAGATGATGGGCGATGCGGCCCACGCCATCCTTTGTCGCGACAGCCGCACATGCACCGGCAATTTCTTCATCGACGAGGAAGTGCTGCGCGCCGAAGGGGTCACCGATTTCGATGCCTATGCCATCAGCCCCGGCCGCATCCGCTGACCGAGGACTGTTCCTGCCCGAAGATCGTTATGCCGGCCTGAAGTGACGGCGCAACGTGATGACGCGGCATACTGGAACTGGCTTGACGGCCGCCGGTTCGCCGCTGACTTACTTCAACGCTTGTGCCCGGACGGGACAGGGAATTGTGGTCCGGGCACAATCAATAACGACCAACAACGACTGAGGCGTGCTATCGGCTGCGTCTCCAATAATTGAGTTCGAGTCATAATCCAGAGGAATCAATGTACGCGATAGGGAAGGCGCTCGGCCGGATCCTCGACGTGCTGACCTGGATGGCGCGATCGCCGTCATGGCGATGATGTTCCACGTGTCGCTCGATGTTCTGAGCGGTATTTTTTAAACTCGCCGCTGCCGGCGACGCTCGAATCGTACGTCCCACTATTATATGGTGGCCTGCGTGTTCCTGCCCGCAGCGCTTGTCGAGCGGCAGAACACTCCATATCAGCGTCGAGATCTGACCTCGAACCTGGCCAAGCCGGTCGAGCGGTTCTTCATCTTTGTCGCGATGATCGCTTCGTTCGGATATTTCGGGGTGATGACCTATCGGACCTGGTTCGACGCGCTCGACAAATACGGTGTCGGCGCCTTCATCATGGGCAGCGCCTCGGCCGTTCCGACCTGGCCACCTATTTCATGGTGGTCGGCTGCGGCGTCATGATGGCAGTCCTGCTCTACAAGATCGTGATCTATCTGACGGGCGCAGCTGGCCTTGGTGAAGCGGTCCGGCACAAATCGGTCGAGCAGATTCTCGAGGAAGGGTCGTAATCATGAGCAGCGTCGATATCGACCTCCTCGGTTTGCGGCCATCCTGGTCCTGGTCGTCATCCGCCCCGATCGGCGTGGTGCTGGGCGGCATTTCGTTCGTCGGCATCTGGTATCTGGTCGGCGAGCAGGCGGCGTGGGGCATCCTGAACGCCATTCCCTATGACTTTGCGGCCCACTGGTCGCTGAGCTCGGTGCCCATGTTCCTTCTCATGGGATATTTCTGCTTCCATGCCGGTCTGACCGAAGGCCTGTTCCAGGCGGCCCGCGTCTGGCTGTCGAAGCTGCCGAGGCGGTCTGGCCGTCGCCACGATCGCGGGCTGTGCCGGCTTTGCGGCGGTGACCGGCTCGTCGGTGGCCTGCGCGGCGCCGACCGCATCGCCATTCCGGAAATGCTGAAAAGCCGCTATTCGCCGGATCTGGCGACTGGCGCAGTGGCCGCGGGCGGCACATCGATGGTCTCGGTCCGCCGTCAATCATCGCTGATCCTGTTCGGCATCTTCGCCGAAGTGCCGATCAGCAAGATGTTCATCGGTGGCATCCTGCCCGGCATCCTGACGGCGGTCATGTATTCCATCGTCATTGTGTCGCGGGCGTCCGTGGTGCCCAAGGTCGCACCTCTCCATGTGGTCAAAGTCACGACGATCGAGAAACTGGCGGCGCTCAGGGATACCTGGCCGGTCCTGCTTTTGATCATCAGCGTGTTCGGCGGACTGTTCGGCGGCGTGTTCACAGCCACCGAGGCGGGTGCCATGGGCGCGTTCACGTCCTTTGTGATTGCCGCCATCAAGCGGAAGCTCACATGGGTGGCCCTCAAGGCGGCGGTGATCGAGACGCTGACCACCACCGCAGCGGTGTTTGTGATCGCCATCGGCGCCAACCTGCTCACCCGCTTCATGGCGCTGTCCGGCGCGTCGGACTTCATGGCGACGCTGGTGGTGAGCTGGGGCATCGATCCTTTGCCGCTGATCATCGCCATTTCGCTGCTCTATCTGTTCCTGGGCTGCTTCCTCGACCCGATCGGCATCATGCTGCTCACCATGCCGGTGCTGCTGCCGATCCTGGAATCGATCCACGTAAGCCTGATCTGGTTCGGCGTCCTGCTGACCAAGTACCTTGAGGTCGGGCTGTTGACCCCGCCGGTCGGGCTCAATGTCTTCGTCATCAAGGGGGTGGTGGGCGACACGATATCCCTGGAAAAGATATTCCGTGGGGTCATGTGGTTCCTGATGGCGGACTGTATCACCGTGACTTTCATGATCGCGTTCCCGCCGATTGTCACCTGGCTTCCAAGCTTGTTAGACTGACGATCAGGTCGGAAACCGACATCACGCGGTTTGCGGCGGGTGGCCCCAAGGCTCCCGCCGCAGCCATTTTGGGCCCCACACACAATGACAAGGCGACCATGAGCGAGATCGATATCCTGAGCGATGAACAACGAATGATCCGGGAAAGCGCCGAAGGCTTTGTCGCCAAGGACTCGGGCATTGATCGGGTGCGGAAATGGCGCTGGCAGGCGCCGGGCTTTGACCGCGCGGTGTGGCGAACCATGGTCAGCAATGGCTGGTTGGGGCTGACATGGCCCGAAGCCCATGGCGGTCTTGGCATGGGGCTGGGATCGCTTGGCGCTCTGGTCGAAGTGCTGGGATCGGGGCTTGTGCCCGAGCCGCTGATTGCCGCGTCCGTGCTGGGCGCGGGTTCCATCGTCCACGGCGATAACCAGGCCCTGCAGCAATCGCTTCTGCCTCGGATCGCGAATGGCGAGGTCATTCCGGCACTGGCCTGGCAGGAGGGACCCGATGGTCTCGAATGCCGTCCGGCGACCCGGGCCGAATCAAAGGGCGGCGTGATCCTGCTCCGTGGCACCAAGACCCATGTGCCGGCGGCCGGCGGCGCGGATGGATTCGTTGTTTCGGCCTGGGATGGTGTCGGTGTCGGGCTCTATTGGGTCGAGCGGGGCGCCGCCGGGCTTTCGATGGATCTCGCCAAGCGGGTCGATGGCGGCTTCTATGGAACCCTGACGTTCGATGGCGTCACGGTCGAGCCCGGGGGGTGCGTCGCGTCGGCCAAGACCGGCGAGGCGGTGCTGGCGCGGGTCCTGGACGAAGCGCGCCTGATGGCCAGCGCAAGCCTGCTCGGCAACATGAGCAAGGCGCTTGAGATCAGTCTCGAATACATGCGCAACCGCGTGCAGTTCGACAAGCCGATCGGCAGCTTCCAGGCGTTGCAGCATCGCGCGGTCGATCTCTATGTGCAGCAGGAACTGTCACGTTCGGCAGTCATGGCCGCAACCCAGGTCTTCGAATCGACTACCGATGCCAGGGCGCGGGCCGTTGCCGCCAGCCAGGCGAAGGCACGCTGCTCGGATGCCGGGCTTCGCATCACGCGCGAATGCATCCAGATCCATGGCGGCATCGGCTATACCGATGAATGCAACATCGGCCTTTATCTCAAGCGGGCGATGGTCGAGGCGTCGTGGCTGGGCAATGCCTCTGCGCATCGTCGCCGCTACGCGGCCCTGAACCCGGCTGCCGCGTGAGTGCCGCCATGACGACAGGCACGCAAGGGACCACGGCTGATGATCTCGATCGGCTTGACGACGATGCCTTCCGGCTGACGGTGCGCCGCTGGATCGAGGCCAACTATCCACGGGAATGGCGCTTCCCGCCCTATCGGCTGAACTGGAAGGCGACCGAGCTTTGGCACCGCCGCCTCTATGAAAAGGGCTGGGCGGCGCCCGGCTGGCCGAAGGCCTATGGCGGCATGGGCCTGCCCGCCCATCGCCAGGTGATCTTCATGGAGGAGCTGACCCGCTTCGGCGTCGGGCGCGCGCCCGATACCGGCATTGCGATGCTGGGGCCGCTCCTGATCCGTTTCGGCAGCCCCGAGCAGAAGGCACGGTTCCTGCCAAAGACACTGTCCTGCGAGATCTACTGGGGGCAGGGCTATTCCGAGCCCAATGCCGGTTCCGACCTGGCCAATCTGCGTACCCAGGCGGTGCGGGATGGCGACCACTATGTGATCAACGGATCGAAGATCTGGACCAGCTATGCCCATGTCGCCGACTGGTTCTTCATGCTGGTTCGCACGGCCAAGGGCCGCAAGAAGCAGGAAGGCATCAGCTTCATTCTGATCGATGCCAAGTCGCCCGGCATTACCGTCCGGCCGATCATCAACCTGGCGATGGAACACGATTTCAACCAGGTGTTCTTCGACAATGTGCGGGTGCCGGTCGAAAACCTGGTCGGCAACGAGGGCGACGGCTGGGCGATCGCCAAGGCGCTGCTTGGCCATGAACGGATCATGGTTGGCAGCCCGACCATGGTCCTTGGCCCGCTGGCCCGCCTCGAGGCGCTGGCCGCCGACCGTGGCCTGTTCGACGATGCGGCATTCCGGGATCGCTATACCCGCATCCGCCTCGATGTCGTTGACCTCAGCGCGACGTTCTCGCGTTTCGTCGATGTGGTCCGCCGCGGCGGCGAACCGGGGCCCGAGGCGTCGATCCTGAAACTTCTTGCGACCGAGATCTTTCAGCAGATCACCGACCTGATGCTGGAGGTCGCGGGGAGCGATGCCTCCGTCGACCAGGCGATGGAGCCCGGGGGGCTGCGCATGCATGTGCCGACCATGTATTTCGTGTCGCGCCCGGCCACCATCTATGGCGGGTCCAGCGAAGTGCAGCGCAACGTCATCGCCAAGGCAGTGCTGAACCTGCCGAGCTGATTTGCATTCTATCAGGCGTTCCAGGATGGCCGATGACCACGATTGATTACGATGCGATGGACGACGATTCGTTCCGGCGGATGGTGCGCGACTTCTTCGAAGCGAACTATCCGCAGGAATGGCGCTTCCCACCCTATCGCCTGAGCCTGCGGCTGACGGCTGAATGGGACCGCACGCTTTATCGGCAGGGCTGGGCGGCGCCGGCCTGGCCGCGCGACCATGGCGGCATGGGCCTTGATCCGGTGAAGCAGGTCATCATGGCCGAGGAAGCGGCCCGCGTCGGCATCGAGCGTGGCGGCGATCTTGGCAAGCTCATGCTGGCGCCGCTTCTCATGCGGTTCGGCAGCGACGAGCAGAAGAAGCGGTTCCTGCCCCGCACGCTGTCGACCGAGATCATCTGGTGCCAGGGCTATTCCGAGCCCGATGCCGGCTCGGATCTTGCCAACCTGCGCACCCGCGCGGTGCGCGACGGCGATCATTATGTCGTCAACGGATCGAAGATCTGGACCAGCCATGGCCACATTGCCGACTGGATCTTCCTTCTGGCCCGCACCGGCGACGGCAAGAAGAAGCAGGACGGGATCAGTTTCCTGCTGATCGATATGAAGACGCCGGGCATCACCGTGCGTCCGATCATCAACCTGTCGATGGAGCACGATTTCAACCAGGTCTTCTTCGACAATGTCCGGGTGCCGGTCGGGAACCGGGTTGGCGAGGAGGGCAAGGGATGGTCGATGGCGAAGGCCCTGCTTGGCTTCGAACGCATCACCATCGGCAGCCCGGCCTTCATCCAGTATCCGATGGCGCGGCTTGGGGCGCTGGCCCGCGATCGCGGCGCGTTTTCGAACCCTGCCTTCGTCGAGCGTTACACCCAGCTCCGGCTCGACATTGCCGATCTCGGCGCAACCTTCTCGCGGTTTCTCGCCGTGTTGCGGAGGGGCAGCAGCATCGGTCCCGAGGCCTCGATCCTGAAGCTTGTCGCGTCTGAAACCTTCCAGCGCATCACGGAACTGATGCTCGATGTTGCCGGCGCGGACGCGGCAATCGACGAGATGCTCGACCTTGATGGCGAGGCCACGCACATGACCAAGATGTTTTTCGTCGCGCGCCCGGCCACCATCTATGGCGGATCGAGCGAAGTGCAGCGCAATGTCGTCGCCAAGGCGGTCCTGAACCTGCCACGCTGAGCCGCAGCCCCGGCGGGTCGCCCGGCAGCTTGATGGAAAAAGCCCGCCACGTCCGGCGGCGGGCTTCGTCATGGGCGGCGAGCCTCGATCGGTGCCGCCGGTTCGGGCACGCTACATGCCGTATTTCGCGCTGTCCATCTTGTCGTAGACCTCGCGGTTGAACACCGCAAGCAGCGCGGCATAGTCGGTTTCGATCGGCTTTGTCAGCGCGTTCCATTTCTGGATCAGCTGCTTGTAGGTCGCGACCAGCTTTTCGGCATCCACTACGTTGTATTTCTCGGCCAGAAGCTTGGTCACATCGCGGACCGTGATCTCGTCGAATTCGGCCGTCTTGGCCACCAGATCGGGCGCCGGCTGGTAGAACTGGACGCCGCGCTGCTTGGCCGGCTCGATGACGGTGCTGACATCCTCGTCATAGGCCTTGATCTGGGCAACCAGGCCGGCTGCCGCTCCGCTCAGAAGGGCCTTGCGTTCAGCCGGTGTCAGGCTTTGCCACATCACCTGGCTGGCGCTGAAAATCGAGGCCGCGCTGAAAATCCCGAGCGGGATCTGGGTCACATGTTTCGAGGTGTCCCAGAAGTTATAGGCCCGCAAGCCCGCTTCCGTCTGGACGCCCGCATCGATCACGCCGGCGCTGAAGGCCTCGTACATTTCGTCGACGGGGATGTTGACGTCGGTTGCACCGACGAACTTCGCCCAATTGCTGTACGACCCGCCACCCGAGCGGATCTTCTTGCCGGCGATCTCGGCCAGCGTCGTGATCTTGGTTTTCGAAAGGATCACATAGGGCGTCACCCCATAGGGGCTCAGCACGACCGTGCGCTGGGCGGAAAACTCGCTCTGGCAGGCCGGACAGTTCAGGAACAGGAACTCGGCCGTCGCGCCCGACATGGCCGAATTGCTTTTGCCAAGATTGGCAAGCTCGCCCACTACCTGGGCGGTCCGCAGCTCGCCCGGAAAATAGGTGAAGATCATCGTTGCCAGATCGGCAACGCCATCGCGAAGTCCGGGCAAGGCGCCACGCAGTGGCAGCAGCACGCCACCCGGAAAGACCTTGACCGTGATCGCCTTGTTGGTCCGATTTTCGACCTCGGCGGCGAAGGCGGGATAGGCCGCCGCCACGACCGGGTGCTTTGGGCCAAGGCCGATGGCGGCCTTGAGCTCGCGGGCCTCGACCGCGCGCCCTGACAAGGCCAAGGCCGCAAGGGCCGCTATCGCGCAGATCTGAATTCGACGCATGAACGCAGTCCTCCATTTTATGTGTTTATGTGCGCTGTTTGCGCTTAGCGGCGCCCGAACGGTCGGGTTTCGCCGGCTATCGAATTCTGGTCATCCTTTGCCGGCCGTGGCAAGGGGTAAGAAGCCACCCGCCGGAAAGGTGCGGGCAACAGCCAGGGCCAATGTCACCGCTACAGGCCGTGCTTCGATGAATCGAGCTTGCTGAAGATCTCCCGGTTGAACAGGGCGGTCAGCTTGTCGATATCGCGCCCCGTTTCTTTCGACAGGTTTTCCCACTTGTCGACCAGGGCCAACAGCGTATCGAGCTTTGCCCGGCCGTCCTTGACGCCGAACCGCGTTGCCTCGCCGGCGACAACGTCCAGATCCTTGATGACAAAATCCTTGGTGGCCTTGAGAAGAGCAGGCGACGGTTCGTGAAAACGGATTCCTTGGCTTTGGCGGGGGCGATCACATCCTCGGCCTGCTTGATATAGAGAATGGTTGTTTCGACGATGCCCCGAGGCACGTGATCCATCAGGACCTTGCGTTCCGCGGCGCTCAGCTTCTGCCAGAAATCCTTGCGGAAGTTGTAAAGATTGATGGAATGGAAGGTCCCGACCGGCAGGAGGATCTCGTCGGTCGCCACGTCCCACAGGCTGTAGCCCTGGAGATTGGCGACCGAATTCACCGAGGCGTCGAGGACGCCGCCCGAGAGGCCCTGATAGATCTCGTCACCGGCAAGCGAGACCGGGACGCCGCCGAGCGCCTGAATCCAGCGCGTCCAGTTGCCGCCGCCCGAACGGATCTTCTTACCCTTGAACTCGTCAAGCGTCGTGATTCGCGTGCGTGCGGTCAGATAAAACACGTCGGTTGAATAGGGACCCATGTAGACGGAATTCTGGGCAGCGAATTCGGCCAGGCAGTCCTTGCAGTTCAGGTGATTGAATTCGGCGACCGCTCCGGCCATGGCGACTGGGTCGGTCCCGATCATGGCGATGTCGTTGACGAACTTGCCGTGCGGGAACTCGGCCGGCCAATAGGGCAGGACCAGGCAGGTCATGTCGGCAACGCCTGATTTCAGCCCTTGCAGCGAGCCGGTCAGGGAAAAGAGCTGGCCGCCGTAAAACGTGCGGAACTTGATCTGCCCACCTGATGCTTTCTCGACCGCATCCGTATACCAAGTGTAGCCCGGCGTCACCATCGGATGCTTGGGGGGCGCGCCGACAGCGGCGCGGATTTCGGTGACCGCATCCGCCGGAGCGGAAAAGGCAAGGCTAGCCAGAGCCAGAACGACCAGGGCCAGAACGAAGGGAACAGCGCCGGTGGTCTTCATGCCATAATCCTCCTGCAGTTCTTGGAACACGGACCCATGACAAGACACGAAGATCGCCAAGACATGACGATCGAAGGCCGATGCGCTAGGCGACGCGACTGGATTGTTAATATTTGAGCATACCGCAGGCGGCAAGACCGGTCAGATCGCGAAAGAAAAAGCCCGCCGCGATCAGCGGCGGGCTGCATACGCCAAGCCATCGGCCGATCGGCTACATGCCGACCTTGCCGATATCGACCTTGCTGTAGATCTCTTTCGTGTAGAGCGCCTCAAGCTTGGCCGCATCCTGACCGACCGGTTTCGTCAATTCGTTCCACTTCCGGATCAGGGCAATATAGGTATCGGCCTTGGCGCGCGCGTTCTTGACGCCGCGGTCGAGACATCCTTGACCGTGACATCGACATCGGCCAGGGCGAAGTCTTCGGCCGCTTTCAGGAACGCCGCGTCGGGCTGATGGAACCGGATGCCCTTTTCCTTCGCGATTGGAACCACCTCGTCATCCTGTTCCATGTAGCGAAGGGTCGAACGGGCGATGGCCATGGCGGAATGGTCCATCAGCAGCTTGCGCTGGGCGGCTTTCAGATCCTTCTGCCAGAATTCGCGGTTGAACCCGATCAGGGTCAGGGAATGGAATGTGCCAAGCGGGATGTTGGTCACGTCGGACGCGACGTCATACATCGCATAGGCCTGCAGCGTGGCAACCGACACGATGGTCGCATCCAGGACCTTTTGGCTGAAGCCTTCGTACATCTGATCGCCAGGAAAGGCGACCGGCACGGCGCCGAACTGCTGCACCCAGCGGGTCCACCCGCCGCCCGGCGTGCGGATCTTCTTGCCCTTCAGTTCTTCGGCGTTGCGGATCGGCATCCGGCTCAGGATCTGATAGACGGCGGTCGAATAGCCGCCCTGATAGACCACGCCGTTGCGGTCGTACTCGGCCAGACAGTCACTGCAATGCAAGAGATTGAATTCCGTCGTTGCGCCGGCCATGGCGCGCGGATCGGTGCCCAGCATGCCAAGATCGCCAAGCAGCTTGCCATGCGGGAACTGGGCCGGCCAGTACTGCACGACCAGGAAGCCCATGTCGGCGATGCGGTTCTTCACGCCCTCGAGTGCGTTCTGATGGCCAAAGAGCTGGCCGCCGGGAAAGAAGCGGAACTTGATGTCGCCGTTCGAGGCCTTTTCGACTGCCTCCATGAACGGCACATAGCCGTGCGAAACCCCGGGATGCTTGGGGCCGATGCTGACCCCGGTCCGGATCTCGATGGCATTCGCGCCGGGCAGGGTGATACCAGCCACCAGTGCGCCGAACCCGATGCCGATGGCGATGCGTCGAAGTCGAGTCATAGAGCGTTCTCCCTAGCTGACAATTTTCATAGCCGGCACATGTCGGGGCGCCATTCGCTCGACGAACGAGCGCAAGCCGGGCCGGTCGGCCGGGTGCGACTGCTTCTGGCCCGCATTATGGATAAGCCTAACCCAATGGTCCCGACCCGACAACAGCGCGATTTTTCGGGCCAGGCTAAAGGGCGATCGTGCCGCCGCCATTGACGCTCAGGGATTGCCCGGTGATGTACGAGGCGGCGTCTGACAACAGAAAGCAGACCAGTGGCACCGCCTCGGCCGGTTTGCCAGCCGTCCCAGCGGCACGCCCTGGATATAGCCTTGATAGGCGGCCTTGTTCTGCGGCTCGCGGGCATAGTCGTTGATGGCGGTCTCGATGCGGCCGAAACACACGGAATTGACGGTAATTCCATAGCGGGCCCATTCGCGGGCGGCACACATGGTAAGGCCCAGAACCCCGGCCTTGGAACTGCCATAGCCGGTGGCGCCGGGCGATCCGCGCCGCCCCCCGTCCGAGGCGATATTGACAATGCGGCCCGGCTGCGGGTCGCCCTTGGCGGCCTTGGCGATCAGATGGCGGCCGACCGCCTGCAGGCAGAGAAAGGCGCCGGTCAGATTGACGCTCAGGACAGCGTTCCAGTCGGAAAGGCTGTGGTCTTCGAGGGGCGCGCGCCGCAGGATCCCGGCGTTGTTCACCAGGCCATGGAGATCGCCAAAGTCGGTGACCACCTGGGCCACCATGGCGGCGACAAAATCGGGATCGGCAATGCTGCCTGGATAGGCGCGGGCGCCGCCGCCGATTTCGCGCGCTGCTTGCGCCGCGGTTTGAGCGTTGCTGTCGTTGATGGCGACCCGCGCGCCCAGGCCGGCGGCCAGCTCGGCCGTCGCACGGCCAAGACCGCCCCCGGCGCCGGTCACCAGGATCACGCGGCCATCAAGAGACATGGGACCGCCAGGGGCTGTGGGACCGCCAGGGGCTGTGGGGCTGATCATGGTGCGGCCTCGCTCGATCCTGTCCCGTTCGCACAAGCCGGCGGGGTCGGCGCCCGGCGGCAATCCTTTGCGCTCGGGGTGCGAGCCTTTATAAAGAACGGGCCCGCACGCGCAAGCTCGCCCGGACATGTTGACGTGGGCGCGGCGGGCAGCCAACGATTGAAAAGGAGAGCCGCCTTGAGCGCAATCAACGAAGCCATGTTCAAGGGCGACGGTCCCGATATCGTCTATCAGGACCTGCTGGCCCAGGGAAAATTCAACATCCAGAAATGCAAGGATTGCGGCAAGACCCAGTTCTATCCGCGCATTCTTTGCACGCATTGCGGCTCGACCAACTTGGATTGGCTTGCGGCATCTGGCAAGGGCGAGGTCTATGCACGCAGCGTCATCAGCCGCAAGCCCGAGGCCGGGGGCCCGTACAACGTCGTCATCGTCACGTTGGCCGAGGGGCCGCGCCTGATGAGCCGCGTCGACGGCGTGCCCAACGAACAGGTCAAGATCGGCATGAAGGTCAAGGCGAAGATCGTTGACGAAGGCAAGGGCCCGTTCGTCGTCTTCACCCCGGCCTGAGGAGAACAGGAACCATGGTTAGTCCCCTGCGTGGAAAATCTGCAATCGTCGGCGTCGCCACGGCCGGCTTCAAGGGCGCGCCCGGCCGCGAGCCCATCGATCTGGCGGCGGAATGCGGCGTCAAGGCCTTGGCCGAAGCCGGCCTCACCACCCGCGATGTCGATGCGGTCTTCGGCGCCCTGCCCGACGATCCGCTTTCGGTCCTGGGCTTTGCCGAATATCTCGGCATCAAGCCGAAATTCATGGACAACAATCGGGTCGGCGGATCGTCGTTCCTGACCCACACGGAAATCGCGACCATGGCGCTTGAGGCCGGGATCTGCGACGTGGCGCTCATCTATTACGGCAGTTGCCAGAAATCCAAGCTGGGCAAGCTTGGCGCGGCGGTCGACAATCCCCGCTACGAGGCGCACTACAAGCCCATCTTCCCGGCGACGTCCTATGCTCTGGCCATGTCGCGGCACATGCATGAATTCGGCACGACGCCCGAGCAGTTTGCCGAGGTTGCCGTGGCGGCGCGCAAGTGGGCCAATATGAACCCCGAGGCGGTCATGCAGGGACCGCTTTCGGTCGATGACGTGCTGAGCTCGCGCATGGTTTCCGAACCGCTCCATGTCAGGGATTGCTGCCTGGTCACCGATGGCGGCGCTGCCGCGGTGATGGTGCACAAGAAGCGGGCCAAGGACTTCCCGAAAAAGCCCGTCTACCTGTTGGGCTCGGCCTCGGCTACGACCCATCGCAACATCGCGGCCATGGACAACTTTGTCGTTTCGGCGGCCGCCGATTCCGGCAAGCGCGCCTATGCCGCTGCAGGCCTCAAGCCGTCCGACATTGATCTGGTCGAGCTTTATGACGCCTTCACCATCAACACGATCCTGTTCCTCGAGGATCTTGGCTTCTGCAAGAAGGGCGAGGGCGGGGCCTTCATCCAGAGCGGCGCGATCAACCCCGGCGGCACATTGCCTGTCAACACCAATGGCGGCGGCCTGTCGTGCAATCATCCCGGCATGTATGGCATGTTCACCATCGTCGAGGCCGTCCGGCAGCTGCGCGGCGAATGCGGCGAGCGGCAGGTGAAGGGGGCCGAGATTGCGCTCAGCCACGGCAATGGCGGCGTGTTGTCGAGCCAGGCAACCAACATCTGGGGCACGGAATCGACGCTCTGAAAATCGGGACGGGGGAATGCAGGGGCGGCGGCCGCAGGGTCGCCGCCCCTTTTCCTGGCGCGCGGCGTCAGGTGATGATGCGGCGTGGCAACAGGAACGGGATCGCCGACAGGAAGGCCGGCACGCCGATCAGGATGAAGCCCAGGTCGTAATTCGCGGTCGCATCGCGTGCGGTTGCAAAGATGGCGGGGCCGACCACGCAGCCCACGTAGAAATAGGTGAACACCGCACCCGAGATCGCCCCCATCCGCTCGATCGGCACCTTCTGCGCAAGCTCGGCCAGGAACACGCCGGTCCAGGTCAGGCCCGTGCAGCCGAATAGAATGGCGACCGCAAGCAGTTCGATCGTCGCAGCATCCGGTTCGAGAAGCGCGAGCCACAGCACCGCCACCGACTGGCCGAACCCCAGCACGAACAGGATCCGGTTGCGATTGCCAAGCCAGTCGGAAAGGCCGCCGATCAGGATACGCGCAAACACCGCCACGCCAAGGCCGATCGAATAGAGCCAGCCCGCCTTGACCGGCGTAAGCCCGACCCGATCGACCATGTAGGGAACGAAGAATGTCATGATGGCAAGCTGGGCGACGCAGAAGCAGAAGCCGCAGATCGAAAGGACGGCCAGCGGCCGGCGGGAATGAACCTCGACCATGCCGCTCAGGATCGAGGGGCGGGCGGCCTTTTCTTTTGCGGTCATGACCTCGCGGTCCAGATTGGCGCGGGCAAACTGCAACAGGACGCCAAGCCCGATCCCGAAGACGGCGACGGCAAGAGTGGTCCCCCGCCAGCCGATGGCAATCGCCAGGCTGGGCAGGACAAGCCCTGCCAGCACATTGCCGATCGCACCCCCCGACTGCTTGATCGACAGGACCAGCGCCAGAAGCCCCGGCGGCGCGCGGCGGCTCAGGATATTGGTGCTGGCCGGCGTCGCCGGGCCATTGCCAAGGCCCATCAGCAGCGCGCCGAGCAGGACCACCGGCAGGGACGCGGTCGCAACCAGGCCGATCCCGATCGACGAGGACAGCACGCTCAGCTGGCTGACCCGGCCGGCCCCCAGGCGATCGACAAGGGCCCCGCCGACCGGCGCCGAAAAGCTGCAGACGACGAACGCGGCGGCCGAAAAGAACCCGACATAATGAACATCGACGCCAATATCGGGGGCCGCCAGCACCGCGATGATGGGCATGGTGATGACGGCCATCGAGATGGCAACCTGGACCCACATCATGGCGACCAGCGGCAGCGCGACCGGCCGAAGCCGGCCGATCAGCGTGCCGCGGCCGCCCGATGGCGGGGGCGATGCCGGATCGGTCATTCGCCCTTGAAGACAGCCGGGCGCTTGGCCTGGATGGCGTCGATTCCTTCCAGATAGTCCTTCGAAGACAGCAGCATGGCCTGGGCGTACATGGCGCGCTGGGTTTCCGACATGAAGTCGTTGTCAAGACCGCGCATCAGGCCTTCCTTGATGACCGACATGGCCAGCGGCGGCTTCTTGGCCAGGATCTCGGCCTTTTTCATGGCCTCTTCCTCAAGCTTGGCGTCGGGCACTACCCAGTTGCAGATGCCAAGCCGAAGCGATTCCTCGGCCTTGACCGGCATCCCGAACATGTAAAGCTCGGCCGCCTTGGCAAGCCCGATGATCTGCGGCAGCAGCTTCAAGCCGCCAAGCGCCGACGACAGGTTGAGGTTGATCCAGCTCTCGCAGAACGCGGCGGTGTCCGAGAAGATGCGGAAGTCGCAGGCCAGAGCGAGATCGGCGCCGCCGCCATAGGCGTTGCCGCGCACCACCGCGATACTGGGCTTGCTGGCCATGACCAGCGCCCGCACCGCGCCGACATAGTGGATGTAGATGGTGTTCTTGATGTTGAACGGGCCGAAGGTGTTCAGCTTGCGCAGGAAATCCAGGTTGCCACCGGCCGAGAAATTGGGGCCCGCGCCTTCGACCAGAATGACGCGCACCGAGTTGTCCTTGTCAAGCTCGATCGCGGCGTCGCGAATGTCCATCATCATCTGCGGGAACATGGCATTCTGCGTTTCCGGCCGATTGACGACCAGACGGCCGATTTGTCCGACGCGCTCGATATAAAGCGTCTCGTATTCCTTCTTGCTCATTGAGCGGATTCTCCAGGGTTCAAGGTGGCCAGGGTTCAAGGTGGACTGTGGCAAGGATTCTGTAAATCAGGTGACGGTCATATTGCAGCCCCGAACGCGCGCTACCGCAAGAGGCTCTTGAGGGCCGCCAGGGTCTTGGGATCGACGGCGGCCAGGGTTTCGGCCAGGGCGGTCGCAACCGTTTTCAGGTCGGCATCCGGCACGGTCTGATGGACCAGGCCAATGCGGGCCGCCTCGTCGGCCGTGATGATCGTGCCGCGCAGCAGGCAATCGGCCGCCCGTCCAGTGCCGATCGCCGCCGGCAGCAGGCTTTTCGTCAGGGGCGGGGCGATTCCCGCGCCGACCCAGGTTGCGGCGAAACGCGCGGTATCCGAGGCGATCCGAAAGTCCGAGGCCAGCGCAAGTTCAAGACCGGTATCGAAGCTGTCCCCGCGCGGGGCGCAGACGATCGGTTTCTGGCAGTCGATGAAGGCCTGGATCGCGGCCTGATAGGCGGCTTGGCCGTCCCGGGCCAGGGCTTCGCGGTCATCGCCGGCGCAGAACGTCTTGCCGATCCCGGTCACCAGGACGGACCGCACGGCCGGATCGCGGCTGAAGTCATGCAACAGGGCGACCAGCGCGTCGAGCAGGGCCGGGGTCAGGGCGTTGCCGGCCTCGGGCCGGTTCAACAAGACCTTGCCGACACCGTTGCTCTTGTCGGTGATCAATAGGCCGGCCATCCAAGGGATCCTTTCGCAAGAATGGTCCCGGGCAACCCGGGGCCAACGACTGCGGCCAGCGGCGCGCGGCGTCACGGCTCTCAATAGGCCGCGCGTGCACTTCACCTGTCAAGGGTGGGAGGGTGCGGTGGCCCCACGGCCCGGCCGGGGCTGGTATTCCGCACAGCTTTACTGTAATTCGTTTTAACGTCTCGGCGCATCGAATAAAGCCCATGATAAGGCCCAAGCAGCAATGGGCAGGCGGCGGATGGGAGGTCCCCTTGGAAAACCTGAAGCGGTTCGTGGTGGTGGTTGACAAGATCAGCGACAGGATCGGCCGGCTGGTTTCCTGGCTGACCCTGGCGACGGTGGTGATCTGCTTCGGGGTCGTCGTCTTGCGTTATGTCTTCAGCATCGGGTTCGTCTGGATGCAGGAGTTCTATGTCTGGCTCCACGCCATCGTTTTCATGGGTGGGGCGGCCTTTACCCTGCTCCATGGCGGGCATGTGCGCGTCGACATCTTCTACAACAAGATGTCGCCGCGTCGGCAGGCCTGGGTCGATCTGATGGGGGTCATCGTCTTCCTGATGCCCTATCTGGCGGTGATCGCGATCTGGTCCTGGGCCTATGTCGCGCAATCCTGGCAGGTGCTTGAAGCTTCGCAGAACTCGCAGGGCATGCATGGGCTGTTCCTCCTGAAGACGGTCATCCTGGTCTATGTGGCAATGCTTGCGGTTCAGGCCCTGGCGATGGCGGGGAAAAGCATCCTCAAACTGATGGGGGTGGCGCTGCCACCGGGGCCGGCCGAAGCCAAACATGCGGTGACCGCATCATGAACCCGGTCGTGATCGGCGAAACCCTGAGCGTCGTCCTGTTCTTCGGCATCATCGGCGTCTTGTTGATCGGCTTTCCGGTTGCATTCACGCTGGCTGGCACGTCGCTGATCGTCGGCACGCTCGCCTATGTCCTGGGCGCCTTCGACCCAAGCTATCTGGCCAGCCTGTCCTCCCGCTATTTCGGGGTGATGACGAACGAGGTGCTGGTCGCGGTGCCGCTGTTCGTATTCATGGGCGTGATGCTCGAGCGGTCGCGCATTGCCGAAGAACTGCTCGAAACCATGGGGCAGATCTTTGGGCCGGTGCGGGGCGGCCTTGGCCTGTCGGTGGTGTTTGTGGGCGCCCTGCTGGCAGCCTCGACCGGCATCGTCGGGGCGACCGTGGTGACCATGGGGCTTCTCAGCCTGCCGGCCATGATGCGGGCCGGCTACAACCAGGAACTGGCCTGCGGCACCATCTGTGCATCGGGGACGCTGGGACAGATCATTCCACCCTCGACCGTTCTGATTTTCGTTGCCGACATCCTTCAGGGCGCCAATGCCGATGCGCAGCGAAGCCTGGGCAACTTCGCTCCCGAACCGGTTTCGGTTGGCCAGCTTTTTGCCGGCGCGTTCATTCCGGGGTTCGTTCTTGTCGCCCTTTACATGGGCTACGTGGCCTATGTCGCGATCCGTCGGCCCGAGGCGGCGCCGGCCATCCGGATGACGGCCGAGGAACGCAAGGGCCTGGGGCGGCGTGTTCTGGTGTCGGTGCTGCCGGCGCTTGCCTTGATCATCGCGGTGCTGGGCTCCATTCTCGCTGGCATTGCCACGTCGACCGAATCCGCCTCCGTCGGCGCGGTGGGCGCGATGCTGCTTGCCTTCGCCAAGCGGCGCTTCAACCTGACCATGCTGAAAGAGGTGATGCGCTCGACCCTCGAGATCACCTCGATGGTGTTCGTGATCCTGCTTGGCGCGTCGGTGTTCTCGCTGGTGTTTCGCACCATGGGCGGCGACGCACTGGTCGCTGAATTCCTGAAAGGCCTGCCCGGCGGCGTGCTTGGCGCCACGATCGTCGTCATGGCGATCATGTTCGTCCTGGGCTTCATTCTCGATACCTTCGAGATCATTTTCGTGATGATGCCGATCACGGCGCCGGTGCTGCTGGCCATGGGCCTTGATCCCATCTGGCTCGGGGTGATGATCGGCGTCAATCTGCAGACCAGCTTTCTTACCCCGCCTTTCGGTTTTTCGCTTTTCTATCTGCGCGGGGTGGCCCCGCCTTCGATCACCACCGGCATGATCTATCGCGGCATCGTGCCGTTCGTTGCCCTGCAGGTCATCTGTCTTGCCATTCTCTGGGTGTGGCCTGGCCTGGCGACGTGGCTGCCGAAACTGGTCTTCGGCTGACCCGGCAACAAAAAACGGCGCGCCACCGGCCGGTGGCGCGCCGCTCAACCGACAAATCCCGCCGCGTGCTTATTCGACGTATTTGAACGGCAGAATCCGCGCGTTGTAATAGGCCTGATCGCCAATGGCGCTCCACCGGATCAGCTTGCGCCGGGCTTCGATATAGGACGTCACGACCTTCTTGGTGATCGCATCACCCGAGTCGCGAAGCTCGGTCAGCACCTCGCCCGCGGCCTTGCCGCCGGCGATCAGAAGATCGCGCGGGAACGACTTCACCTGAACGCCATGGCGGGTCACCATGGTATTGAGCGCGTCGGCGTTCCGGGCCGTGAAGAAGGCCGAGGTTTCTTCGTAGTCGGCGGCACAGGCGACGTCGATGATCCGCTGCAGGTCCTTTGGCAGCTTGTTGTAATCGTCGCGCTTGACCGCGAACTCGGTGGCAAGGCCGGGCTCGGTGAAGCTCGGCCAGTAATAATTCTTCGCCACCTGGTGGAAGCCCAAGGCGAAGTCGGTGACCGGCCCGACGAATTCGGCCGCATCCAGGGTGCCCGATTGCAGGGCCTGGAAGATGTCACCGGCGGCAAGATTGACGGTCGTCACGCCAAGCTTCTTCCACACGTCGCCGCCCAGGCCGGGGGTGCGGAACTTGATGCCCTGCACGTCATCGACCGAGTTGATTTCCTTCCTGAACCAGCCGCCCGCCTGCACGCCGGTCTGCCCCGACATGAAGCCCTTGAGACCGAACGCGCCGTAAGCCTCGTCCCAGACCTGTTGGCCGCCCATGTAGCGCATCCAGCCCGAAATCTCGGCCGACGTCATGCCATAGGGGACGCCGGTGAAGAAGTTGAGAGCCTTGGACTTGCCCTGCCAGTAATAGGCAGCGCCATGCATGCATTCGGCGGCGCCGCGCTGCACGGCGTCGAAGGCTTCGAGGGCCGGTACCAGTTCGCCGGCGGCGAAGACCCGGATCGTCAGCCGTCCATCGCTCATTTCGCCGATGCGTTGCGCGATGCGGTCGGCGCTTTGCCCGAGGCCCGGGAATCCCTTGGGCCAGGTCGTGACCATGCGCCACTGGATGCGGTTCTGCGAAATGGCCGGGGCAGGAAAGGTCGAGGCTGCTGCTGCGGCAGAGGCGCCAGCGGCCCCCACCAGGAACTTGCGACGCTTCATGGATAGGCTCCCTTATCGTTCACTGTTGCACATACAGTTTCAAGACGCCCAAGATCTGCGGCGGGCAATCTGGGCGGCGCCCAGATCACGCGCCACAGGCACGCGAGACTTTTATTGATACGACTATAAAGACGCCGGCGAGGCTTGGGCAATGTGCAAGGCTTCGCCTGTATTCGAGAGCTTCTCGCGCCGGCGATCCGGCCATGGCCGCTATCGGACTTTGGCGGCGGGATCGTCATCCTGGTGCTTCGGTCGCACAGTCTTGACCGCCGCCTTGTTGATGATGGCGATCTCGATCTGGCCACCCGCGTCGGTCAGGAAGGGAAAGAACTGGGACTCGCCGTTCAGCACGTCCTGGATCCGGGACGTGGCATCGATGAACATGTGGCCGTCCAGAACCGTCCCGTCCATCAGTGCGATGGTGACGGGCTCCTTGACCTTGGGAATTTTTGGGAACCGTTCAACCATTCCGTGCTGCTCCGGGTTGAGGGAGCTCGGGGTGGGCCGGGCTCCTGGCCTTTGGCCCGATGTCCGTCGCCACGGGCGCAGGTGCATCCTTACCATGGGCTTTGCAGCCCCCGCCAATGCCGGCTTGCCCGGTCCGCCATCGCGCCTTAGAGTGCGGCCGTTGATTGTGCGGTGCAACATGGGTGACGCAGGATGAGCGAGACCAAGGTTCAGTCTCTGCATGGATATTATCTCGAGGACCTGAAGCCGGGCATGTCGGCGGCCTTTGCCAAGACCGTGACGGAAGCGGATATCTGCATGTTCGCGGGCGTTTCCGGCGACACCAATCCCGTCCATCTGAATCAGGAATTCGCTGCCGCCACCCCCTTTGGCGGGCGCATCGCCCACGGCATCCTGACCGCAAGCTTCGTATCGGCGGTGATCGGGACCAAGCTGCCCGGACCCGGCTGCATCTATGTGAGCCAGTCGCTCCGCTTCAAGGCGCCGGTCAAGGCTGGCGATACCGTGACCGCCACGGTCACGGTGCGGGACATCGTCGCCGAGAAGAAGCGGGTGGTGCTGGATACGGTGTGCACCGTGGCCGGCAAGGCGGTGCTTGACGGCGAGGCAGTGGTCCTGGTCTCGCGGCGCGGTTAGCCCACGAGATCGCGAGAACCAGGGATCGCGAGAACCGCCGCAAGCAAGAAAGAGCACGCCGCCGCGTGCTTCGGCCCCGCGGCAATTGACACTCTCCCGGCGCTGGGCCAGACAAAGGCGCCCGGTTATCGTTTCCGGTGGTCGGTTCCGGTTATTGTTTCTGGCCGATATGCCGGGGCGGCCTGTCCGTGGGCCGCTGGGAGGGAGGTCGAGTTCCGCCAATGCGCATCGTGCGATACCTTGATCCGCCGCCCAAGGCGGCGCGCAGGGCCGCGATCGCGCTCGGCAATTTCGATGGCGTGCATCTTGGCCATCAAACGGTCATCCGGCAGACAATCGATGCCGCCCAGGTCCTGGGGGCGCCCTCGGCCGTGCTTACCTTCGAGCCCCATCCGCGCGAAGTCCTGGCGCCCGGTGGCCCGCCGTTCCGGATCACGCCTTTCCGGGCCAAGGCGCGCCTGGTGGCCGAACTGGGCATCGATCACCTGGTCGTTCTGCAGTTCACGCCGGAATTTGCCGCTCGTTCCGCCCAAAGCTTCGTCGATGACATTCTGGTCGGGGCCCTTGGGGTGTGCCACGTCGTCACCGGCGGGAATTTCCGCTTTGGGCACGGCCGGGAAGGCGATGTCGATTTTCTGCGCGCGGCCGCCCGCGCCAATGGCTTCACGGTCAATGCGGTGGCCCGGATCTCGGCGCCGAATGGCGCGCCCTGCTCGTCGTCTGCCGTCAGGGCGCGCTTGACCGAGGGCGATGTGCGTGGCGCCGCTATCCTTCTGGGGCGCTCCTGGGCCATTGAGGGGCGCGTCCAGCACGGCGACGCGCGCGGCCGCACCATCGGGTTCCCGACCGCGAATCTTGCGGTGGAGGACCGGCTTCTGCCACCGCTTGGGGTCTATGCGGTGCGGGTTGCGGTTCTCGGACCCGACGGTGAAACCGGTTATGATGGGGTCGCCAATCTGGGTCGGCGGCCGACCTTTGCCGGTGAAACGGTGCGCCTCGAGGTGCACCTTTTCGATTTCACCGGCGATCTCTACGGGCGCCGGCTGCGGGTCGATTTCATCGATCGGGTGCGGCCGGAACGCCGATTCGACGGGTTGGAAAGCCTGAGGGCGCAGATCAAGGCCGATTGCGCCGAGGCTCGTTCACTGATCAAGGCAAGCTTGGCCCCAGGCGGCGCAGAGGGTGGCGGCGCGAAGGGTGGCCAGCGCAAGGCCGGAGGCTGAATTGGATTATCGCAAGACCGTTTTTCTTCCCAAGACCGATTTCCCGCTGCGCGGCAGCCTGCCCGAACGCGAGCCCGCCATCCTGGCCCGCTGGGAAGAGATGGATCTCTATGCGCGGCAGCGCGCCATGGCCAAGGGGCGGGAGAAATTCATTCTTCACGACGGGCCGCCCTATGCCAACGGCAACCTCCATATCGGCCATGCTCTCAACAAGATTCTGAAAGACGTGATCAACCGTTCCCAGCAGATGTTGGGCAAGGATGCCAACTATGTGCCGGGCTGGGACTGCCATGGCCTGCCGATCGAGTGGAAGATCGAGGAGGATTACCGCGCCCGTGGCCGCGACAAGGACGAGGTCCCGATTCTTGAATTTCGCCGCGAGTGCCGGGATTTCGCGGCGCGCTGGATCGACGTGCAGCGCGCCGAATTCAAGCGCCTGGGCGTGATCGGCGACTGGGCCAATCCCTACAGCACGATGTCCTATGGCGCCGAAGCCGCGATCGTGCGCGAACTCGGGCGCTTCCTGATGAATGGCGGCCTTTACAAGGGGGCGAAGCCGGTCATGTGGTCGGTGGTCGAAAAGACCGCGCTGGCCGAGGCCGAGATCGAATATCACGACCACACCTCGACCCAGGTCTGGGTACGCTTTCCGGTGCTGACGGCGGCGGATGCCACGCTGGCCGGCGCTGCCGTCGTGATCTGGACCACGACACCCTGGACGATGCCGGGCAACCGCGCGGTCGCCTATGGCGACGAGATCGACTACGCGCTGATCGAGGTTGAAACGGTCGGCCCGAACAGCCTTGCGCGCGGCGGCGAACGCCTTCTGATTGCCGAGGCCTTGCGCGCGGCTTTGCCGCGGCGGTGGGGATCACCGCCCATCGTGTGCTTGGCAGCCGCAAGGGCGCGGCGCTGGCGGGCGTCATCTGCGCCCATCCGCTGCGCGCCAAGGGCTATGGGTTCGATGTCCGCTTCTGCCGGGCGAGCACGTGACGACCGAGACCGGCACCGGCTTCGTGCATACCGCCCCCGGTCACGGCGCCGAGGACTTCGAGGTCGGCCGCGCCTTTGGGCTCGAGGTTCCGCAGACTGTCGCCGATGACGGCCGCTTCTACGATCACGTGCCGCTGTTCGCCGGCGACCATGTCTTCAAGGTGGATGGCAAGGTTGCCGATGCGCTGCAGGCCGAAGGCAACCTGGTCGCGCGGGGCAAGCTTGTCCATTCCTATCCGCATTCCTGGCGATCCAAGGCGCCGCTGATCTTCCGCACGACGCCGCAATGGTTCATCGGCATGGCGGCAAACGACCTCCGTGCCAAGGCGCTTACGGCCATTGACCGCACGCGCTGGGTCCCGGCCTCGGGCCGCAATCGCATCTATGCGATGGTCGAAACCCGCCCGGACTGGTGCGTTTCGCGCCAGCGCGCCTGGGGCGTGCCGATCACGGTGTTCATCGACAAGCGGACCGGCGAGCCGTTGCGGGACCAGACGGTGATCGATCGCATCGTCGCGGCGGTCGAAAGCGAAGGTGCCGATGTGTGGTTTGCCGCCGATGCGGCGCGGTTCCTGGGCAATGCCTATGACCCGAACCTGTACGAAAAGGTCACCGACATTCTTGACGTGTGGTTCGATTCGGGATCGACCCACGCCTTCGTCCTTGAGCAGAGGCCGGATCTTCAGTGGCCCGCGTCGCTCTACCTCGAAGGGTCGGATCAGCATCGCGGCTGGTTCCATTCGTCGCTGCTCGAATCCTGCGGCACCCGCGGGCGTGCCCCCTATGAGGCCGTGCTGACCCATGGCTTCGTCCTTGACGAGGAAGGGCGCAAGATGTCGAAGTCGCTCGGCAACGTGGTCGCGCCGCAGGAAGTGGTGGGCCGTCTGGGTGCCGATGTGCTGCGCCTGTGGGTGGTAAGCTCGGACTATGCCGAGGACCTGCGCATCGGCCCCGACATCCTGCGCCAGCAGACCGATGTCTATCGGCGGGTCCGCAACACCCTTCGCTACCTGCTCGGCGGCCTGGACGGCTTCACCGAGGCCGAGCGGGTGCCCGGGCGTCGATGCCCGAGCTTGAACGCTGGGTCCTGCACCGGCTCTGGGAACTTGACCAGATTGTGCGGCGGGGCTGCGACGGGTTCGATTTTCACAGCCTGTTCACGGCGCTGCACAACTTCTGCGCCGTCGACCTGTCGGCGTTCTATTTCGACGTGCGCAAGGATTCGCTCTACTGCGATCGGCCGGATTCGGTGCGCCGCCGCGCGACCCGCACGGTGCTGGATCGGGTCTTCAACTGTCTGGTCACGTGGCTGGCGCCGATCCTTTGTTTCACGGCCGAGGAAGCCTGGGGTCACCGCCATCCGGATCCGGCCAACAGCGTTCACCTGGCGCTGTTTCCCGAGATTCCGCCCTCCTGGCGGGACGACCGGCTGGCGCAGCGCTGGGCGGCGGTGCGGCGGCTGCGCCGGGTCGTGACCGGGGCGATCGAGCGCGAGCGTGCCCAGCAGCGGCTTGGCGCCAGCCTGCAGGCCAACCCGACGGTCTATGCCGATGCCGGTCTTCTCGATGCCGTTGCGGGGGTCGATTTCACCGAGGTCGCCATCACCTCGGGCATCACCCTCTGCGTGGGCGATGGGCCGGCCGATGCGTTCCGTCTGGCCGACGTTCCGGGGGTCGCGGTCGTCGTGGGCCGGGCGGACGGCGCGAAATGCGAACGGTGCTGGATGGTTCTGCCCGAGGTCGGCAAATCGGAAGCGCATCCGACCCTGTGCGGGCGCTGCGCGGACGCGGTCGAGCACCTGGCCGGCGAGGGGCATTCCATTGCGGGCTGATGGGCGGCGCCGGCTGTTCTGGCCGGGTGTCGGGGTTGCCCTGCTGGTCCTTGCCGCCGACCAGGCAAGCAAAGGCTATATCCTGGACCAGGTGATGAATCCGCCCCGGGCCGTGGGGGTCACGGATTTCTTCAACCTGGTCCTGGTCTGGAACCGGGGCGTCAGCTTCGGTCTTTTTCCGGCCGAAGGTCCGCTGGGGGCCTGGATCTGGATCGGCTTCGCCGCCGTGGTGACCATTGTTCTTCTGGTGCTTTTGTGGCGGACCGGGTCGGCCGCGGCGGCGGGGGCCTATGGAATGGTGGCCGGCGGCGCCTGCGGCAATGCCATCGATCGCGGCCGGTTCGGGGCGGTGGTCGATTTCCTGGATTTTCATGCCTATGGCTGGCATTGGCCGGCCTTCAACGTTGCCGATTCGGCGATTACCGTCGGCGTTGCGGTCCTGCTTCTGCTATCCTTGTTCGGAAGGGCCGACGCCCCTAGATAGGGTAGGTACCGATGGGGAATACCGTGCGATCCATTCGCCCCTGTGGCGCCATTGTGCGCGCTGTCTGTGTCTTGGCCGTCGCTGGCGGGCTTGCGGCGTGCGAACAGCTGCGCAGTGCAAGCGGCCAGTCGAAGAATCCGCCCGACGAGTTCCGCATCGTATCGCGGGCGCCGCTTGCCATGCCGCCGGATTTCACGTTGCGGCCGCCCCGTCCCGGCGCCGACCGTCCGCAAGAAGGATCGGTCACCAACCAGGCGCGTGAAGCCCTGACCGGCAGCGCCCGCACCGCGGCCGCGCCCGCGCCGGAGGGCCGGTCGATCAGCCCCGGCGAAACGGCGCTTCTCCGTCAGGCCGGGGCGGTCGGCATCGATCCGACCATCCGTCAGGTCATCAACAAGGAAAGCGACATCCTGACCGAGCAGGACCGGTCCTTCACGGATCGCCTGGTCTTCTGGCGTGACCCCGATCCGCCCGGCGTGGTCGTCGATCCCGAGCGCGAATCGCGGCGCCTGCGCGAGGCCTCGGGCCTGGGCCGGCCGGTGAATAACGGCCCCGTTCCGACGATCGAGCGCCGCCAGCGCGGCCTCCTCGAAGGCATCTTCTAGTAGCGTCGCGATGCCGAACTGGCGCCGCAAAGCTCTGGTTTGTCTGGTTGCCATGGCAGGCTTGGCCGAAGCGACGGCGTCATCCGCCGGGGTTTTCAATCCCCAGACCTTCCAGCTCAGGAACGGGCTCGAGGTCGTCGTGATCCCAAGCCCGCGGGCGCCGGTCGTGACCCAGATGCTGTGGTACAAGGTCGGCTCTGCCGACGAGCCGGCCGGCAAGTCGGGCATCGCCCATTTTCTCGAACATCTGATGTTCAAGGGCACCCCCGACGTGCCGCCGGGCGAATTCTCGCGCCGGGTGGCGCGGGTCGGCGGGCGCGACAATGCCTTTACCGGCCAGGATTTCACTGCCTATTTCCAGAGCGTGGCCAGCGATCAGCTCGAATACGTGATGAAGCTCGAAGCGGATCGCATGACCAATCTTGTCCTGACCGATGCGGTGGTGCTGCCGGAACGCGATGTGGTGCTCGAGGAACGCCGCCAGCGGACCGAGAACGAGCCGCGGGCGCTGCTGGCCGAACAGGCGGGCACGGCGCTTTACATGCATCACCCCTATCGGATCCCAATCATCGGCTGGAAACACGAGGTCGAGCGGCTGTCCACCGCCGACGCGCTCGATTTCTACCGGCAGTACTATCATCCGGGTAACGCCATCCTGGTCATTGCCGGCGATGTGACGGTCGAGCAGGTGCGCGGCCTGGCGGAAAAGTACTACGGCGCGATCCCGGCCCGGCCGGTGGCCGAGCGACAGCGTGTTTCCGAGCCGCCGCACCTTGCGGCGCGGCGGGTGGTGATGCGCGATGCGCGGGTGCGCGAACCGGCATGGACGCGGCAATACCTGGTGCCCGGCCGCCGCCTGGGCGGCACGACCCAGGCCGATGCGCTCGAGGTCCTGGCCGAGATCCTGGGCGGCGGGGCAACCGCGCGCCTGCCGCGCCAGTTCGTGAACGAGGAAAAGATCGCTCTGGCGGCGGGAAGCTATTACGACGCCGATGTCTACGACTACGGGCGCTTTGCGGTGTTCGCGACCCCCCGGACCGGGACCACCGTCGAGGCGATCGAGGCCCGGGTCGATGCCGAAATTGCCCGCCTGCTGGAAACCGGTGTGACCGAAGACGAGGTCACGCGCGCCAAGACCAGGCTTGCGACCCAGGCAGTTTTCGCCCGTGACAGCATGATGGCTGGCGCCCGCACCATCGGCGCGGCCTTGACGACGGGTCAATCGATCAATGATGTCGAGACCTGGCCGGATCGAATTCGGGCCGTCACGGCCGAACAGGTGAACGCGGCCATTCGGGCCGTTTTCGACATCCGCCGGTCGGTCACCAGCCTTCTTCTGCCGGACGGGAGCGGCTGAGCGATGCGCCGCATGATGGCAGTCGCGTTCACGGCCCTTGCGGTGCTTATGGGCCAGATGGTCATGGCACGGGCGATGGATATACGCGAGATCACCAGCCCGGCCGGCATCAAGGCCTGGCTTCTTGTCGATCGAAGTGTACCGCTGGTGGCCTTGCGCTTCGCCTTTCGCGGCGGTTCGGCGCTCGATCCCGACGGCAAGGCGGGCCTGTCCGAGATCACCGCGAACCTCCTGAATGATGGTGCCGGCGATTTCGATGCGCTTCGCTTCCAGGGCTGGCTCGAGGATCGTTCGGTTCAACTGGGCTTCGATGTCGATGCCGACATGTTCGGCGGGCGGCTCAAGACCCTGAAGGACCATGCCGGGCCGGCCTTCGACATGCTTGGGTTGGCGCTGACCCAGCCCCGCTTCGACGCTGCCGACATCGAACGCACCCGCGCCCAGATGATCTCCCAGATCATCCGGCAATCGCAGCGGCCGGGCACGGTCGCAAGCCTGCGGTGGAATGCGGCCGTCTATCCGGATCACCCCTATGGTCGGCCCGCTTCGGGGACCGAAGCCGGCCTGAAGATGGTGACCCGCGACGACATGCTTGGGGTCGTCAAGGCCCGTTTCGGCCGTGACCAGCTCAAGATCGCGATCGTCGGCGATCTGGACGAGACAGAAGCCGGCGCGCTGCTCGATCGCGCCTTTGCGTCCCTGCCGGCGCGGGCCGCAGCCTTTGCCGTGCCCGAGGCCAAGCCCGGCAAGGGCGGGCTTATCGTCGTTCCGATGGACGTGCCGCAAAGCAACGTCATGTTTGGCCAGGGCGGCATCAAGCGCGACGATCCGGATTTCTACGCCGCCTATGTGCTGATGCATGTGCTGGGGGGCAGCGGTTTCTCATCGCGCCTGATGCAAGAGGTCCGCGAAGTCCGGGGGCTTGCCTATTCGGTC
>JAXMDU010000028.1:0-36507 GCA_046348645.1 Alphaproteobacteria bacterium | reverse complement strand
GCGGTTTCCTCGCCGCAGATATAGGCGCCGGCACCGCTGTGGACGTAGAGATTGAAATCCCAGCCCGAACCACAGGCGTTCTTGCCGATCAGGCCCGCGGCATAGGCTTCGGCCACGGCCTCGTTCAGGCGTTGCGCCTCGCGCACGAATTCGCCGCGGATATAGATGTAGCCGGCATGCGCCCCCATGGCGAAACCGGCGATCAGGCAGCCTTCGACCAGCTTCTGGGGATCGTGGCGCATGATGTCACGATCCTTGCAGGTGCCGGGCTCGCTTTCGTCGGCGTTGACGACCAGGTAGTGCGGCCGGCCCGGCGCTTCCTGCTTCGGCATGAAGGACCATTTGACCCCGGTCGGAAAGCCGGCGCCGCCACGGCCGCGCAGGCCGGATGCCTTCATCTGGTCAACGATCCAGTCGCGGCCCTTGGCCAGGATGTCCCTGGTGCCGTCCCAGTCGCCGCGCGCACGGGCCGCGGCCAACCGCCAGTCCTGCTGGCCGTAAAGATTGGTGAAGACCCGATCTTCGTCGCGCAGCATCACTTTTGCCCGTTCGTCTTGATGGACTTGAGGGTCGTGGGGCCACCGATCGGCGCCGAGGTCTGGCGATCGATCTGCGGTCCGGGCTTCGGCTGTTCGCCGCGACGGATCGCCTCGATCAGGGCTTCGGTCTTCGGCCCATCGAGATCCTCGTAATAGTCATCGTCGACCCACAGGACCGGCGCATTGACGCAGGCGCCGAGGCATTCGAATTCCTTCAGCGTGAACTGGCCGTCCGCCGTGGTCTCGCCGACCCCGACACCAAGCTTCTGCTCGCAGGCGGACAGGATCGCATCCGATCCCCTGAGCCAGCATGGCGTCGTGGTGCAGACGCGCACCATGTGCTTGCCGACCGGCTTGGTGTTGAACATCTCGTAGAACGAGGCGACTTCGTAGACCCGGATCGGCGCCAGCCCCAGCATGGCGGCCACCTTGTCCATGGCCGGGACCGACAGCCAGCCCCCGCCCTGGCGCTGCGCCAGATCGAGCAGCGGCAAGACGGCGCTCGCCTGCCGCCCCGGCGGGTACTTGGCGATGATCGCCTTGGCCTTGTCCTCGTTCTCGGCCGTGAACGCAAAGCTCGACGGCTGCTCGGGTCCCACGTAAGCCGCGCCGGTGCTCACCGATCGATCTCCCCAAACACGATATCCATCGAGCCGATGATGGCGACCACGTCCGCAAGCATGTGGCCGCGCGACATGAAGTCGATGGCCTGCAGGAACGGGAAGCCGGGCGCGCGGATCTTGCAGCGATAGGGCTTGTTGGTGCCGTCCGCGACCAGATAGACGCCGAACTCGCCCTTCGGCGCCTCGACGGCGGCATAGGTCTCGCCGGCCGGCACGTGATAGCCCTCGGTATAAAGCTTGAAGTGATGGATCAGCGCTTCCATCGAACGCTTCATCTCGGCGCGTTTCGGCGGCGCGATCTTGTTGTCATCAACCTTGACTGGGCCTTCCGGCATCTGTTCCAGGCACTGGCGCATGATGCGAAGGCTCTGGCGCATTTCCTCGATGCGAAGCAGATAGCGCGCGAAGCAGTCACCGGTCTTGCCGACCGGCACGTCGAATGCCATCCGGTCATAGACGTCATAGGGTTGCGACTTGCGCAGGTCCCATGCCACACCGGACCCGCGCAGCATCGGCCCGCTGAAGCCCCAGTCGAGCGCCTGTTCGCGGGAAACGGTGCCGATATCGACGGTCCGCTGCCGGAAGATGCGGTTCTCGGTGAGAAGCCCTTCCAGATCGTCGATCACCTGCGGATAGCGTTCGACGAAGGCCATGATCTCGTCGGCCAGGCCGGCCGGCAGATCCTGATGCACGCCGCCGGGGCGGAAATAGTTCGAATGCATCCGGGCGCCCGAGACCTTCTGGTAGAAGCCCATCAGGACCTCGCGCTCTTCGAAGCCCCAGAGAAGCGGGGTCATCGCGCCGACATCAAGGGCAAAGGTCGTAATGTTCAGAATGTGGTTGAGAATGCGGGTGATCTCGGAAAAAAGTACCCGGATATACTGGCCACGCTCGGGCGGCGTGATGCCAAGCAGCCGTTCGACCGCCAGGGCATAGGCATGCTCCTGGCACATCGGCGAGACGTAATCGAGCCGATCGAAATACGGGATCGCCTGAATATAGGTCTTGTGCTCGATCAGCTTTTCCGTGCCACGGTGAAGCAGCCCGATATGGGGGTCGGCGCGCTCGACAATCTCGCCGTCCATCTCAAGGATAAGGCGCAAAACACCATGTGCGGCAGGGTGTTGCGGCCCGAAGTTGAGAGTGAGATTCTTGATCTGGGCTTCCGCCATGGCCCTAGCCCTTTTTCTCGGCTGCCGGTGCGGCCGGCTGGGTTGCCTTTTCGTCGCCGGGCAGTACCACGGATTGGGCCCCTTCCCACGGGCTCAGGAAGTCGAAGCTCCGAAAATCCTGGGTCAGCTTGACCGGCTCGTAGATGACCCGCTTCTGTTCGTCGTCGTAGCGGACCTCGACATACCCCGTGAGCGGAAAATCCTTGCGCAGGGGATGGCCATCGAAGCCATAGTCGGTCAGGATACGGCGCAGATCGGGGTGATCGGAAAACAGGATGCCATAAAGGTCCCACGCCTCGCGCTCGAACCAGCCCGCCGCGCTGAACAGGCCAACCGCGCTGGGGACCGGGGTCTCCTCGTCGGTCGAGACCTTGACTCGAACCCGCTGGTTCAGAGAAACGCTAAGCAGGTGGTAGACGACGTCGAAACGCTCCGGCCGCTCGGGATGGTCGACCCCGCAGATATCGATCAGGCACTTGAACTGGCATTCGGTGCCGTCGCGCAGGAATTTGAGGAGCGGCAAAAGCCCTTCGCGGGTGGCCTGGATCGTAAGCTCGCCATGGGTGAACGACATCTCGCTCACGGCGGCAGGCAGCGCGCTTTGAACCTGGTCACCCAGTCCACGCAGGGTATCGTTTATTACCGATGCCACACCCAGCCCCCTAGCGCAAAATCGTTCCGGTTCGCCGGATCTTCTTCTGAAGCTGGAGGATGCCGTAAAGCAGAGCCTCTGCCGTCGGCGGGCAACCCGGAACATAGATGTCGACCGGCACGACCCGGTCGCAGCCGCGCACGACAGCATAGGAATAGTGGTAATAGCCCCCGCCATTGGCGCAGGATCCCATTGAAATGACCCAGCGCGGTTCCGCCATCTGGTCGTAGACCTTGCGCAGCGCCGGAGCCATCTTGTTGGTCAGCGTGCCGGCAACAATCATCAGGTCGGATTGCCGCGGGCTGGGGCGGAAAACCACCCCCAGGCGATCAAGGTCATAGCGGCTGGCCGCCACCTGCATCATCTCGACCGCGCAGCAGGCAAGCCCAAAGGTCATCGGCCACAGCGAGCCGGTTCGGGCCCAGTTCACGACCTTGTCCACCGAGGACAGCAGAAAGCCGGTTTGGTTAAGCGCGCCAAGCGCGCGATTCAACACCGAATCCTGGGCTTCGCCCGGCGGCAATGGGGCTTCCGACGTCACTCCCATTCGAGAGCACCCTTTTTCCACTCGTAGATGAAGCCGACGGTCAGAACGGCAAGGAAGATCACCATCGACCAGAACCCGAACAGGCCGATCTGCCCGAGGGATACGGCCCACGGGAACAGGAATGCCACCTCGAGATCGAAAATGATGAAAAGGATCGAGACAAGGTAGAAGCGAACGTCAAACTTCTGCCGCGCGTCCTCGAATGCGTCGAAACCACATTCGTAGGCGGATACCTTTTCGGCATCCGGGTGCTGCCGCGCGATCACATACGAGCCAATGACGGCGGCCAGTCCGATTCCAACAGCCACGCCAAGAAAAATGAGGATCGGCAGATAGCCTGTAAGAAGATCCTCCACTCGCGTCTCCGTACAATCGCGGCTGGGCCGGGGCGTGGCGGGAGTGACGGGACTTGAACCCGCGGCCTCCGGCGTGACAGGCCGGCGCTCTAACCAACTGAGCTACACCCCCAGACGGTCCCAAAAAGGGGCTCCCCGGCAGGGCGATTTCATGTACGTCAGCCCTGACGCGAGTGTCAAGGGAAGCCCTGGATTTTCTGCCAATAAATAAAGGTCTTGGCCCCGGCCCGCGTACCGGGCCGATATTGGTGCGGGCTGGTCCTGGTGCGGACCGTCTGCCCGCACCCCATCCCGATCAAAGGCCGGCCGCGCCTGCAGCCGCCCCTTTGATCACATCAATGGGTAATGACCCCCACCTCCCCTTTGCCGGCCTCACCGGCCACGTTTTCCACCTCGCCGGGCTCGACCCACTGGATGGGCTGCGGCTCGCGAACCAGGGCGTGGCGCAGAACCTCGTCCACGGTATTGACCGGGACGATTTTCAGCCCCTGCTTCACGTTGTCGGGAATCTCGGCAAGATCCTTCTCGTTTTCGAGCGGGATGATCACCGTCTTGAGACCGCCTCGCAATGCCGCGAGCAGCTTCTCCTTCAGGCCGCCGATCGGCAGGACCCGTCCGCGGAGGGTGATTTCGCCGGTCATGGCGACTTCCTTGCGGATCGCAATTCCCGTCAGGGCCGACACAATCGACGTGATCATGGCCACACCTGCCGAGGGGCCATCCTTGGGCGTCGCCCCTTCCGGGACGTGAACATGGATGTCGCGCTTTTCGAACAGGGTCGGCTTGATGCCAAGCCGGACCGCCCGCGACCGGACAAAGGCGCGCGCGGCCTGGACGGATTCCTGCATCACATCGCCCAGCTTGCCGGTATGGGCCACATTGCCCTTGCCGGGCATCACCACGGCTTCGATGGCAAGCAGTTCGCCGCCCACTTCGGTCCAGGCAAGGCCGGTGGTCACACCGATCTGGTCTTCGAGTTCGGACTCGCCGAAGCGATAGCGCCTGACGCCTGCATACTTGTCGAGGTTCTGGCTCTTGACCCGAATCACCTTCTTGCGGCTGCCGACGATCTCCTTGGTCGCCTTGCGGGTCAGGTTGGCGATCTCGCGCTCGAGATTGCGAACCCCCGCCTCGCGCGTGTAATAGCGAATCAAGTCACGCAGGGCGCCGTCTGAAATCGACCATTCATCCTTCTTCAGGCCGTGCGCTTCGATCTGCTTCGGAATCAGGTGCCGCTTGGCGATCTCGATCTTCTCGTCCTCGGTGTAACCGGAGAGACGAATGATCTCCATGCGATCGAGCAACGGCGCCGGAATGCGCAGCGTGTTCGACGTGGTGACGAACATCACCTCGGACAGATCGTAATCGACCTCAAGGTAGTGGTCGTTGAAGGTCGAATTCTGTTCGGGATCGAGCACCTCGAGCAGCGCCGATGACGGGTCGCCGCGCCAGTCGGTGCCAAGCTTGTCGATCTCGTCCAGCAGGAAGAGCGGATTCGACGATTTCGCCTTCTTCATCCCCTGAACGACCTTGCCGGGCATCGAGCCGATATAGGTCCGGCGATGGCCGCGAATTTCAGCCTCGTCACGGACCCCGCCCAGCGACATGCGAACGAAGTTGCGCCCCGTCGCCCTGGCAATCGATTTTCCAAGCGATGTCTTGCCAACGCCGGGTGGGCCGACGAGACACAGGATGGGGCCCCGCACCTTGTTGATGCGGCTCTGCACCGCAAGATACTCGAGAATGCGCTCCTTGACCTTTTCCAAGCCAAAGTGGTCGGCATCGAGAACCGCCTCGGCTGCTTTGATGTCGCGCTGGACACGGGTCGGCTTCTTCCAGGGAATGCTGAGCAGCCAATCCAGGTAGTTGCGAACGACGGTCGCCTCGGCGGACATCGGACTCATGGCGCGAAGCTTTTTGACCTCGGCCATCGCCTTGTCGCGCGCCTCTTTGGTGAGGCGCGTCTTCTTGATCCGCGCCTCGAGTTCGGCGATCTCGTCGCGGCCTTCCTCGCCTTCGCCCAGCTCCTTCTGGATCGCCTTGAGCTGTTCGTTCAGATAGTACTCGCGCTGGGTCTTCTCCATCTGGCGCTTGACCCGGCTGCGGATCTTGCGCTCGACGTGCAGCACGCCGATCTCGGATTCCATGTGGCTGAATACCTTTTCCAGCCTCCCCGTGACCGACACGATACTGAGCAAAGCCTGCTTCTCGGGAATCTTGAGGGCCAGATGGGCCGATACCGTATCGGCAAGCTTGCTCGGCTCCTCGATCTGGTTGACGGAAACCAGGACCTCGGGCGGGATCTTCTTGTTCAGTTTGACGTACTGTTCGAACTGAGCGACGACGGTCCGGGCCAGGGCTTCGGTCTCCCGCGCGTCGCCGACCTCGTCCTCGAGCAATTCAGCGCGCGCCTCGAAGAAGGCGTCATTCGGCAGGTAGCTGGTGATGCGGGCGCGGCGGGTCCCCTCGACCAGCACCTTGACCGTGCCATCAGGCATCTTGAGAAGCTGCAGGACATTCGCGAGGGTGCCGATTTCATAAATGTCGGCTGGCGTCGGATCGTCCTGGGTCGCGTTCTTCTGCGTTGCAAGCAGAATGGGACGATCGCCCTTTGCGACCTCATCCAGGGCGCGTACGGATTTCTCGCGGCCCACATAAAGGGGCACGATGACATTCGGGAATACGACAATGTCGCGCAAAGGCAGGATTGGATAGACGATTCCGTTGGTCACTTCCAGCATGGGTCCTCGCGCTCAGGCGGCCTAAAACCGCATTGTGCCATGGAAAACATAAAGAATGTGGCGAGATGGGCGATAACGTTCAAGACAGAGCCGGTGATTTTCCCACCGCCACCGACAAGACCGCTATTGGCGGGATGGGACAGGGGTCAGGATACAGGAGGGCAGGACATGGACGGCGCGGAAGACCCCGGTCGCCATCGACCTGGCTGTGGTGTCGGGGGCGAACCCCCTGCTGTCAGGCCGTCGTGCTGTCAGGCCGTGCTTCCCACGTCTTCGCGGCGATCGGCGTAGATATAGAGCGGCTTCGCGCGCCCCTCCACCACCTCGGGTCCGATCACGACCTCTTCGACACCGGCCAGGCTCGGCAGGTCGAACATGGTGTCGAGCAGGATCCCTTCCATGATCGACCGCAGTCCCCGTGCCCCGGTCTTGCGAGCCAGCGCCTTCTTGGCGATCGAGACCAGCGCGTCGTCGGGAATGGTGAGCTTGACGCCCTCCATGTGGAAAAGCCGCTCGTACTGCTTGACCAGGGCGTTCTTTGGCCGGGTCAGGATTTCGACCAGTGCAGCCTTGTCGAGATCATCCAGGGTGGCAATCACCGGCAGCCGGCCGATGAACTCGGGGATCAGCCCGAACTTAAGCAGATCCTCGGGCTCGACTTCGCGCAGGATTTCGCCCGTCGAACGCTCGTCCGGGCCAACCACCTTGGCCCCGAAGCCGATCGACGACCCCCGGCCGCGGGACGAAATGATCTTTTCGAGGCCGGCAAAGGCGCCGCCACAGACGAACAGGATGTTGGTGGTATCGACCTGCAGGAATTCCTGCTGCGGGTGCTTGCGCCCCCCCTGTGGCGGAACCGAGGCAACGGTCCCTTCCATGATCTTGAGAAGGGCCTGCTGCACGCCCTCGCCCGACACATCGCGGGTGATCGAGGGGTTGTCGGACTTGCGGGAAATCTTGTCGACCTCGTCGATATAGACGATGCCGCGCTGAGCCCGCTCGACATTGTAGTCGGCGGCTTGCAACAGCTTGAGGATGATGTTCTCAACATCCTCGCCGACATAGCCGGCTTCGGTCAGCGTCGTCGCATCAGCCATCGTGAAGGGCACATCGAGGATGCGCGCCAGGGTCTGCGCCAACAGCGTCTTGCCGCAACCAGTCGGGCCGATCAAAAGAATGTTCGACTTCGCAAGTTCGACGTCGCCCGCCTTGCCGACGTTCGACAACCGCTTGTAGTGGTTGTGAACGGCAACCGACAGGACCCGTTTCGCATAGTCCTGCCCGACGACGTAATCATCAAGCACCCGGCAGATGTCGCGCGGCGTGGGCACGCCCTCTCGCGACTTGACCAGGGCCGTCTTGTGCTCTTCACGGATGATGTCCATGCAGAGCTCGACGCACTCGTCGCAAATGAACACCGTCGGGCCGGCAATCAGCTTCCGGACCTCGTGCTGGCTCTTTCCGCAGAAAGAGCAGTAGAGGGTGTTTTTGGAATCGCCGCCGGTCTTGCTCATCGCATCCTGCTCATCGGGCTCCGGTGGCGGAACCCGGACTCGGATTTCGCCACATAAAAAGTCTAGCCGGTTGCCGCACTCCCACACAACGCCCAATTTGGCGTCGGGAACCCGGCTGCTTCCCGACCCTTCCCTGCCGCTGATGGTTGAGTGGCATGGCGGGGGCAGTATCGAGGGGGCGGTTCAACAGACCCTTAAAGTAACTCTGTTGCGATCCGCGATATTCAAGACCCTTTATTTCCGTTTGACTTTCCACCCTCGACGGCGGCCGGCCGGGCGGACACAACTTCGTCGATGAGTCCGAAATCCTTGGCTTCCTCGGGCGACATGAAGCGGTCGCGCTCCATCGCCTCTTCGATCACCTTGATGTCGCGACCCGTATGCTTAACGTAGATTTCGTTCAGCCGCGCCCGGGTGGCCAGGATTTCGCGCGCGTGGATCTCGATATCGGTGGCCTGGCCCTGGAAACCGCCCGAAGGCTGGTGAACCATGACCCGGGAATGCGGCAGGGAAAACCGCTTTCCCGCCGTGCCCGCCGTCAGCAGCAACGAGCCCATCGACGCGGCCTGGCCGATCACCACGGTCGAAATTTCAGGGCGCACATACTGCATCGTGTCATAGATCGCGAGCCCCGAGGTGACGACCCCGCCCGGCGAGTTGATATAGAGCGAGATGTCCTTCGTCGGATTTTCGGCTTCCAGGAACAGGAGCTGGGCACAGACCAGGGTCGACACCAGGTCATCGATGGGACCCGTGATAAAGATGATCCGCTCCTTGAGCAGGCGGGAATAAATGTCGTAGGCCCGCTCGCCCCGCGCCGTCTGCTCGACCACGATCGGAACGAGCGCATTCATCGTCATGTCCAGGGGGTCTTTCATTGCGCAATCATCCTGTTCAAATGTGACGCAGCGAAATCACTCGGCGGGCTCGCCGGTCTCTTTCGGTTTTGCTTTCGACCGTGTCGACCTGGCCTTGGGCTTCGCCTCGCCTTCCGCCGCGCTCTTGGCGGATTTCGTGGCCCGCTTGGGCTTTGCCTTGGTCTCTTTCTTGTCGGTTTCCACGCCGGCCGCGGCATCCATAATCTTGCGGAAGGCATCGGGATTGACGACCTCGTCCGTGACCTTGGCCATCTCGATCACGAAGTCGACGACCTTGTCCTCGAACAGCGGCCCCCGCAGCGCGTTGGTCGCCTCGGGATTCTTCTGGAAATATTCAAGAACCTTGCGCTCCTGGCCGGGGAACCGGCGTGCTTCGGCATACATCGCCCGCTTCAGCTCATCGTCATTGACGACGATGTTGTTGAGACGGCCGATCTCGCCCAGCAGCAGCCCCAGGCGCACCCGGCGCATGGCGATGGCGCGGTAGTCGGCCTTCAGGGTCTCTTCGTCCTTGCCCTCGTCCTCGGGATCGAGCCGGCCAGCCTTGCGCGCCTCGTCGATGGATTTCCAGATCGACTCGAATTCGCTGTTCACCAGCCCGTCAGGCAGCGGGAACTCGGCAAGATCGGCAAGCTTGTCCAGCAGTTCCCGCTTGAGGCGGGCACGCGACGCATTGTCGAATTCACGGCCGATCTGCTCCTTGACCGCCGTCTTGAGTTTTTCCAGCGACTCGAAGCCAAGCTTCTTGGCCAGCTCGTCGTCGATCGGCGGCACCTTGGCTTCAAGAACGTCCTTCACCGTGACGTCGAAAACCGCCGCCTTGCCGGCCAGTTCCTTGTTCCCGTAATCGGCCGGGAAGGTGACCGAAACGACCCGGGACTCGCCGCCCTTGGCGCCGATCAGCTGGTCTTCGAAGCCGGGGATCAACGTCCCGGCGCCCAGCTCGATCCGGGCGTCGGTCGCGCTGCCGCCTCGAAGGCGCCCCCGTCGATCTTGCCGACAAATCTGTCACTACGACGTCGCCGCTGGCCGCCGCCCGTGGCTTGGCCGGCTTTTCGAAGGCGCGGTTCTGCTGGGCCAGGCGGCCAAGGCCGGTCTCCAGCTCGCCGTCATCGACCTCGACCTTGAGACGGTTGAAGGCAAGCGAGCCAAGCTCGACGGCCGGCACCTCGGGCATGACCTCGACGGCCAGTGCGTATTCCAGGTCCTTGCCGGGCTCGAAGCTCTTCAGCTCGACCTTGGGCGCCAGGACCGGGCGCAAGCCCCGCTCGCTGATGACGTTCTGGGTGGCCTCGTTCACCGCTTCCTGAAGCACCTCGCCCATGACGCCGTCGCCATAGCGCCGGCGAACAAGAGCCAACGGCACCTTGCCCGGGCGGAACCCCGGGAGCTGAACCGTCGCAGCAAGCTCGGCCAATCGCGACGAGACCTTGCCTTCGATCTCGGTGGCGGGCACCACGATGGTGAACTCGCGCTTCAGCCCCTGGCCGTCTGTGGTCTCCGTAACCTGCATCGAATTCCTCGGGTGTTCATTTTCGGGATTGGGTGGCAGCAAGCGCAGACAGCCTGGTGCCGGCGGCGATGGTGCGGGCGGAGGGACTTGAACCCCCACGACTTGCGTCACCAGAACCTAAATCTGGCGTGTCTACCAATTCCACCACGCCCGCAAGACAGCACGCTTCGCCGTGCCGGCGCGCGAGGCGGCCTTTCTATAGCATACTGAATCGGGAACGGAATGCCGTTCTTGATCGAGCCTGGCCCCCGAATGGTGGGGCATCGCAAGCCGGAAGAGGCGCGGCGGGCGCGGCCGCGCACAGGATTCAGGCGACGCGGCAGCCCTTGTAGTGGGTCTCGAACGAGTCGAGAGCAAGCACCCGCTTGTCGGTCATGGCGGAAAGACCCCCCGAGGGGGCTTCGAACCGCACACGATACGTCACATGCGGAATTCCCGAGGAATTCGGCGCCACAACGTCCACTTCTGCCGTCTCGATCACCTGGCTCGGGAGAACACGCCGGAATGTCGCGCCTCCTTGTATGATCTGCTTCTTCACGCGACCGAAAATCATGGCCACTTCCCCTGGGATTTCGGGCCGTTGGCGACCCATATTGCGATCTTGCCCGAGGCTAGCGCGGGTTCGTTAACGTTCGTTTAAAAACCCGGCATTTCTATGGCCTTGATTACGAAATCATCGACTACGAAATCATGACTACGAAATCATCAGGGCCCGGACGGGCTTGGCCACGGCAACATGGCCGTTTTCGGCATAGGCGTCGACGTTCCGCTCGATGTCCGATAATCGGTAAAGATAGTTGACCATCAATCCATATGCCGTCCGCTCGCCGGCCGGCGCGGCGTTGGCGCCGGAATTGATCTGCGCAAGCTGGGCCCCGTTCGTCAGGTGGAAATGGGCGACCGGGTCGCGGGCGCGGATCCCATCCTCGCGCTTTTCGTTCACGAGATAGTGCGCGCAGAGCTTCATGAGAGCGCTGGCCACCGCATAGCGCATGCCGGGCTGTGCGGCCAGGAACGCGACAAGGCCCCTTTCGTCGGCGGGCTCCACCCCTGCGGCATGGAGAAGCTTGCGATCCGCGTCATCGAACAGTGTCGGGGCTTGGTTCTGGATTCGCTCGTCAAGCCAATGGCGAAAACCGGGCACCGGCGAAAGCGTCGCGAATGTCTTGAGGTTCGGGAATTCCCGCTTCAGCTCCTCGACGACCCGCTTGATCAGGAACTCGCCCATGCTGATGCCAGCCAGGCCCTTCTGGGCGTTCGAGATCGAATAAAAGATCGCCGTATCCGCCTCGTGCGGGTTCAGAACCGGCGCGGTTTCGTCCAGAAGGACATGGATGTTGGTGGCCAGTCCCTGGACCAGGGCGACCTCGACGAAGATCAGGGGTTCGAGCGGCATGCGCGGGTGGATGAAGGCAAAGCAGCGCCGGTCCGAATCGAGCCGGTTGTGCAGGTCCTGCCAGCTGCGGATCTCGTGAACCGCTTCATAGGCGATCAGCTTCTCGAGCAGGGCCGCAGGCTCGCTCCAGGTGATCCGCCTGAGATTGACAAACCCCACGTCGCACCAGGTCGCAAGCAGGTCGCGCAGATCGCGCTCCAGCCCGGCCAGAACCCCCTTCCCGCCGGCCTGGGCGAGAAGGTCGGCACGCAGGTCGATCAGGAACTTGAGCCCGTCCGGCACCGCATTCAGGTGCTGCAGAAGCTTTGACCGTGGCGCAACCAGCGAGCGGCGTAATTCTGCCTCGAGCCGCAATCGCGTTGCACCGCTCGGCGCCGAGACCAGGGCCTGGGCGTTGGCGCGCACCGCCTCGTGATTGACGTCGAACTCCTCGGCAAGGATGGTCAGAAAACGAATCCGGGCCTGCGCATCAAGGGCCAGGTATTCGCGCCCCAGCGCAATAGCCCGGGCACGGGCGCTGACGACGCCCCCCTTCTCGGCCAGACATTCGGCGATCTGGGCCCGCAGGCGCTGGGCATCGTCGTCCGGCAGATCGGCCCGCAGGCCGCGACTGAATGGCCCGCGGGCCACCCGTGCCACATCGACCAGGGCGCCTCGCAACCCGCTCAGCGTGCGATCGAAAATACCGATGGTCTTCGCTCCCGCCTTCACAGCCGGCTCCGATCCTAGATCCAAGATATTGAGGTTTTTTGAAAATCCCCGGCGCCGAAGGCCACCTGGCAGCCCCCGCCACTGCCTGCTAGGTGGCCGCCGATCCGGCCGATTGCAAGATCCGCTTCAGACGACGCAAGACACGCGGCAGCCGTTCGCACAGATCCTCGGCGATCAGGCCAGGTCCCGTCAGCCGGGCCGTCTCTCCCTGCAGCCATGCGGCGGCCCCCGCCGCCTCGAATGGGTCCATCCCCTGGGCAATCAGCCCCGCGCACAGCCCGGCCAAGACATCGCCGCTGCCGCCCGTCGCCAGGTCCGGCGGCGCATTGACATTGACCAGCGCGCGCCCGTCGGGGCGCGCGATCACGGTATCGGCCCCCTTGAGCAGCACTGTCGCCCCGCTCCGACGGGCGCCCGCCCGGGCCCGCGACAGCCGATCGGCCAATCCCGGCAAGGCCCCGAACAGGCGGGTGAATTCGCCGTCATGGGGGGTAAGCAGGCACGCCCCCCCGATGGCCGCGAAGAACGCGTCCCCCGCTCCTTCAAAAACCGTGAGAGCATCGGCATCGAGGACCGTCGGACGCCCGGAAGCCAGGGCCGCCAGCGCCTTGGACCTGGTTTCAGCCGACACGCCATTGCCCGGGCCGACCAGGATGGCGTTCTTGCGCGGATCGCTCAGAAGCGTGTCCAGCTCTGCCGCGCCATCACAGGCCGACGTCAGAAGCCCGGGCATGCTGACCGCATAGATAGCGATGGCCGACCGTGGTGCCGCGACCGTAACAAGCCCGGCACCGACGCGCCGTGCCGCCAGGGCCGCCAGCCTGGCGGCGCCAGTCATCGTCCCGCCGCCAACAATGACCAGATGCCCCCGGGTGTATTTGTGACTGGCGTGGCCCGGCCACGGGAATACCCCGCCCCAAATGTCGGGGCGATTGATGAAGGTCCGGGGCCGGATCGATTCCAGCACCCGGGCCGGAATGCCGATATCGGCGACCCGCACCCGACCGCACAGGGCCCGCCCCGGAAACAGCACATGGGCGGGCTTGCGACGGAAGAACGTTACCGTCTCGCGGGCCGGCAGCGCATAGCCAAGAACACTGCCGCTATCGCCATGCACCCCGCTTGGCACATCGACCGCCACCGAGGGAATTCGGCGTGCGGCCGCGGATTCCAGAATTGCCCGCGGCAAACCGTCCAGCGGCCGGTCGAGGCCGGCGCCGAACAATGCATCAACGACCAGTGTCGCACCATCGAGGCAGGCCGGATCAAGCGGCAAGACCTGGCCTGTCCAGCGCGATGCCGCGACGGCCGCATCGCCGCGCAGCCTTTGGCGGTCGCCCGCAAGCGCCAAATGAACCGGGCGGCCAGCCGCCGCCAGGATGCGCCCCGCGACAAATCCATCGCCACCGTTGTTCCCCGGCCCGCAAAGAACCGCGATCGGGCCTTGGGGGGCTGCCTCGTTGACGGCCGCGGCGACCGCCGATCCCGCGGCTTCCATCAGATCGATCCCCGGCGTGCCGGCAGCAATCGTCAGGGCATCGGCTTTCGCCATTTCGGCCACGGCCAGCAGCTCGGGACCGTCGCACCACTGGGCGGCCACAACCGGGGCGCTGTCGTGTCCGGCGTCGTTCATGGAACCCACCATGGCCGCGGCTGGCGCCGAACCGGCGGCCGAAACAGCCCCGTGGCCGGCGCATCCGGCATCAGCAAGGCTTCGGCACCTGGCTCCATGAAATCAAGCCGCTGAATACGCTCGGCGATCGCCGGGTGGCTGCGCAGAAGGGCCGGCATCCGACGACGGGTTGCCGGCATCAAGATGCGTTCAAGCAGGCTGATGTCGTAGCGCTCAAGCTTGCGAAGAGCCGCGGCAAGACCCGCGGTGTCACCGGTAATCGCGATCGCACCCACATCGGCATCGTACTCCCGGCTGCGGGAAAGTCCCAGCTGCAGAAGCCCGATCAGGCTTGGCGCGAAAAGAAGGAACACAGGCAGCATCCACGACAGATGATCGCGTCCAAACGCATAGAGCGGGATGTTGACCAGCAGCATCGCAATCCCGGCAAAGGCAATGGCGCGGGCCAGCCGGATCAGGATCTCGCCCACCATCATCAGTTGCAGATCGCGATGCTGGATATGGGCGAATTCATGGGCCAGGACAGCGGCAAGCTCGCGCACCGTCAAGACCCGCAAGAGCCCCGCGCTCAGCATCACATAGGCCCTGTCCGGCCGGCCCAGGGTAATGGCAAGAACGCCCGGATCATCGACCCAGAACAGGCTTGGCAGGGCCGGCAGGTGGGCCCGCTGGGATAACTGTCGCGAAAGGGCGTGAAGCTCGCCTGCCGCCTCGGGCGGCACGGGAATCGCTCCATACAGCTTCAGCATCATGCGGGCCGACAGCCCGGGGCCGACGATCAGGATGGTGCTGCCGATGATGGTAATCCAGATCAGCCCGCCCAGACCGGCAACCGCCCACCCCATGGCCGCAACCATGACGGCCATGGCAATCAGAAGGGCGGTCGTCTGAACCAGGTGGCGCGCCCGGTGCACCATGATCGCGCGGGCCGTCATGGCGTCTCCCCAACGCTGGATCCGGGGCCAAGGCTGGCATCACACCCAGGGCCGGCATCACACGATGAACCCATCACACGATGAACCGGCCCCGGAAGAACGGGCCCTGGAAAATTCTTGATTCTTGTGGCCAAGGACTTTGGCGGCCCAGGCCTCCAGCAGCCCAGACCTCTAACAACCCAGGCCCCTGGCGGCCAAGACCGCTGGCCGGACCCTAAGCCCCGGACCGTCAGCGATTGTTTGGGGCGAGTGATGGGACTTGAACCCACGACATCCAGATCCACAATCTGGCGCTCTAACCAGCTGAGCTACACCCGCCGTCGCCCCGACATGTACGCAGTAGGGTGAAAAGGGTCAAGGATTTGAGACTTGATGATGGCCGATGGGCAAAAGTTCAATTTTTGGGCAGCGTCTGCACAATTTTTGAACATTCTGCTCAATTTATTGTCACAAGACCCCGGTTTAGCGTTCCTGGCCCAAGTGCATTTCGTTGATTTCATTAACAAAACGCTTCCTTGCCAGAAGTTGGCACGATCTGTGCTAGGGGGCAGGCAAGGAACTGGAGCCGCTGCCAATCTTGCCAGGCCAAGGGGTGCGCGGGTCCAGACAGGGTCACCGGTCGGGCAAACAGCAGGACAGCGATGAAGAAGATCGAAGCGATCATCAAGCCGTTCAAACTCGACGAAGTGAAGGAGGCCTTGCACGAACTGGGTCTCAAGGGGATCACGGTCGTCGAAGCGAAAGGTTTCGGCCGCCAGAAGGGCCACACGGAACTCTATCGCGGCGCCGAATACGTGGTCGATTTTCTTCCCAAGGTGAAAATCGAGATCGTGCTGGAAGACAACATGGTCGAGCGGGCGGTCGAGGCCATCATGCAGGCGGCCCACACCGGCCGCATCGGCGACGGCAAGATTTTCATTTCGACGGTCGAGGAAGCGATCCGCATCCGGACCGGCGAACGGGGCGTGGAAGCAATCTGATCCCATAGCAACAGCCGCACCTGCAGGGTCGCGGCGATTTGCTAAGGCGATTTGGTAACAGGCATTCAAACTGGAGAGCGGGAAGCCAACATGTCGGACGTCAAGAAGATCATGGACCTCATCAAGGAGCGGGAAGTTCAGTATGTCGACTACCGCTTCACCGATCCACGCGGCAAGTGGCAGCACACGGCCCAGGCGCTGCGAACCATCAATGACGATGCGCTGACCGAGGGCATCATGTTTGACGGTTCGTCGATCGCCGGGTGGAAGTCGATCCACGAATCCGACATGCTCCTGCGGCCGGATCTGACAACCGCAACCATCGATCCGTTTGCCGCCCAGACATCGCTCATTCTGTTCTGCGACGTGATCGAGCCGTCGACCGGCCAGCTCTATGACCGCGATCCGCGCTCGATCGCCAAGCGCGCCGAGGCCTATCTCAAGAGCACCGGCATTGGCGACACCGCCTATTTCGGTCCCGAGGCCGAGTTCTTCGTGTTCGACGACGTGCGCTTCAACGTCGGCATGAATTCGGTCTACCACTCGTTCGACTCGTCGGAAGGCCCGTGGGTCAGCGGCAAGGAATATCCGGAAGGCAACCCGGGCCACCGGCCGCCGACCAAGGGCGGCTATTTCCCGGTCGCCCCCATCGATTCGATGGGTGATCTGCGCGCCGAGATGCTTTCGGTCCTGGCCGAAATGGGCGTCGCAGTCGAAAAGCACCACCACGAAGTCGCCCCCGCCCAGTGCGAGCTTGGCATCGAATTCTCGACCCTGGTGCGCACCGCCGACTGGATGCAGCTTTACAAGTACGTGGTCCACAACGTGGCCCACTCGTATGGCAAGACGGCCACCTTCATGCCGAAGCCGATGTTCGGCGATAACGGCTCGGGCATGCACGTCCACCAGTCGATCTGGAAGGGCAGCAAGCCGCTTTTCGCCGGATCGGGCTATGCCGACCTGTCTGAAATGGCGCTCTACTACATCGGCGGCATCATCAAGCACGCCAAGGCGCTGAACGCCTTCACCAACCCGACGACCAACAGCTACAAGCGGCTGGTGCCCGGCTACGAAGCGCCGGTGCTTCTTGCCTATTCGTCGCGCAACCGCTCGGCCTCGTGCCGCATTCCGCATGTCTCGAGCCCGAAGGCGAAGCGGGTCGAAGTCCGCTTCCCCGATCCAGGGGCCAACCCCTACCTTGCCAATGCGGCGATGCTGATGGCCGGCCTGGATGGCATCCAGAACAAGATCCATCCCGGCGACCCGATGGACAAGAACCTCTACGACCTGCCACCCGAGGAACTGGCCAATGTTCCGACCGTGTGCGGCTCGCTCGACGAGGCGCTCCAGAGCCTCGAGAAGGATAACGATTTCCTGCGCAAGGGCGACGTGTTCTCGGCCGACTTCATCGAAAGCTTCATCGAGCTGAAACACGAGGAATCGGACGCAGTCCGTCTGACGCCCCACCCGATGGAATTCAAGCTTTACTATTCTGTCTGATCGGCAGCGCCGACCATCGGATCGAGGCCGTGCCTGGGGCACGGCCTCTTTCTTTTTCAACGCAACAGTTAGTGATCGAATTCCGTTGTCCTACTGCGGCTTGAGCGCCGGGGACCATGACGGTAGTATCCGCCGCCATGAGCGACCTATTCCGCGGCCAAGCCCGCAAGCGCACCGGCGAATACACGGCCAAAGACATCGAGGTCCTTGAAGGGCTGGAGCCAGTCCGGCGGCGCCCCGGCATGTATGTCGGCGGCACCGACGAGGCCGCCCTGCACCACCTGGTGGCCGAGGTCCTGGACAATGCCATGGACGAGGCGGTGGGCGGCCATGCCAGCCGGATCGACGTCGAGATGGACGCCGACGGGACGGTTGCCATCGCCGATAATGGCCGCGGGATCCCGGTTGACCCGCACCCCAAGTTCAAGAAGCTGTCCGCCCTGCAGGTGATCCTTACCACCCTCCACTCGGGCGGCAAATTCGGTGGTTCCGCCTACAAGATCTCGGGCGGGCTGCATGGCGTCGGCCTTTCGGTCGTCAACGCGCTGTCGGAATGGCTGCGGGTCGAGGTGGTCCGCGACCAGACGCTGTATTGGCAGGAATACAGCCGGGGCGAACCCCAATCCGGGCTCAAGAACAGGCCGGCGCCCAACGCAAGGCGCGGCACCCGGATCGCCTTCCGTCCCGATCCGACGATCTTCGGCCAGAAAGCCACCTTCCGGCCGGAAAAGATCTTTCGCATGGCGCGGTCAAAAGCCTATCTGTTCAAGGGCATCGAGCTGCGCTGGCGTTGCGACCCGTCCCTGCTGGCCAGGGACGAAAGCCTGCCCGCGGAAGCGATCCTTCACTTCCCGGGCGGCTTGGCCGATTACCTGGCAACCCAGATCGAGAACCGCCCCACCATTACGCCGACCCCCTTCTGCGGCGAGGCCAAGCTGGCCGAGGATCGTGGCCGGATCGAATGGGCGATCGCTTGGCCGGACGATGCGCAGGGCTTCATCAGCACCTATTGCAACACCATCCCGACGCCTCAGGGCGGCACCCACGAGCTTGGCTTGCGGGGCGCCATCAGCAAGGGGCTGCGCGCCTATGGCGAGCTTGTCGGCAACCGAAAGGCGGCGCAGGTGGCGCCGGAAGATGCGGTCGGTGGCGCGGCCGTGGTGCTGTCGCTTTTCATCACCGATCCCGAATTCCAGGGCCAAACCAAGGAACGGCTGGCCACCGCCGCCGCGACCCGGCTGGTCGAAGCGGCGCTCCGCGATCATTTCGATCATTGGCTGTCGGGCAACCCCAGCACGGCCAACGATCTCTTGAACGCGGTGATCGCGCGCGCCGAAGAGCGCCTGCTGCAACGATCGGCCAAGGAGCTTGAACGCAAGACCGCAACCCTCAAGGGCCGACTGCCCGGCAAGCTTTCCGACTGTTCCGTCGAGGCCGCCGCCGACACCGAGATCTTCCTGGTCGAAGGCGATTCCGCCGGCGGCTCGGCCAAGCAGGCGCGCGACCGCCGCACCCAGGCCGTGCTGCCGCTGCGCGGCAAGATCCTCAACGTCGCCAGCGCCACGGCCGAAAAGCTGCTTGCCAACCAGGAGCTGAAGGACATGATCCAGGCCCTGGGCTGCGGGGTCGGCCATGCCTATCGCGAAGACGCGCTGCGCTACGACAAGGTCATCATCATGACCGATGCCGATGTCGACGGCGCCCATATCGCTTCGCTTCTGCTGACATTCTTCTTCCGCGAAATGCCGGGCCTGATCCAGGGCGGGCATCTCTACCTGGCCATGCCACCCCTCTATCGCCTGTCGCAGGGCAATCACGTTGCCTATGCCCGCGATGATGCCCACCGCGAGGACCTGCTGCGAACAACGTTCACGGGACGCGGCAAGATCGAGGTCAGCCGCTTCAAGGGCCTTGGCGAGATGCCGGCCACCCAGCTCAAGGAAACTACCATGTCCCGGGACAGCCGGACCTTGATCCGCGTCACCCTGGCGAATGGCACGGGCACCGATGGACGGGACGAGACCGCAAACCTGGTCGAGCAGCTCATGGGCCGCAAGCCCGAGCTTCGCTTCGCCTTCATTCAGGAAAACGCCCGCTTCGTGCGCGATCTCGACGTGTAAAGGCCTAGCGTCTGGCCCCGCCGCGCCTGAGCCAGGCAAGCGGTCGCCCATCGGTCACGGCGATGCCGATCACCACCAGCGCAAAGCCGGCCAGCTGGCTGGTTGACAGGACCTCGCCCAGGATCGTCGCGCCCAGAAACATCGCGCCAGGCGGGCTCAGGATGGTCACCAGGATGGTGTTGGTTGCCCCGGCCCTGGCGATAATCCGGAAATAAAGGACATAAGCCAAGCCCGTGCAGATAAAGGCAAGAACGGCAAGGGACGCGATGCTGCCCCAGCTTGGCACCGGCAGTGTCCAGGGCGGGGCCATGACCGCGACAACCGGCAACAGGATCAGGCTGGCCGCCGTCAACTGCCCGGCCGCCACGATCATCGGTTCAACCCCATAGAGACGCCGTGCGTAGAGCGGCGAAAACGCAAAGCAAATCGACGCACCGATCACCAGGAATTCGGCGATCGTGTTGCCACCCAGTCCCACCAGCGCGCCGGGGCCGACCATGACCGCGACACCGCCAAGGCCAAGAAGGGCCCCGATCAGGCGCGCAGCCGTCAGCCGCTCGTCGGTCGTCATCCATTGGGCAAGCAAAATCCCGATCAGCGGCGTCGCCGCGACCATCACCGCGACAGCCCCGGTTGGCATCGTTTCCTGGGCGGTGAACACCAGGGTAAACGGCAGCACGTTGTTGAACAGCCCAAGCACGCCAAGACGCCTTGCCATGTGCGGTTCGGCTGGAAACCGGATCCCCCGAATACGGATGACCAGCCACAACGCCAGCGCGGCAAACGAAACCCGCGAGAACACGATCAGGACAACCGGCACCTCATCCATCGCCAACTGCGCGAACAGATAGGAGCTGCTCCAGATCATGGTCAGCACGATCAGCAGCACCCATTCATTCCGGCCCATCACCAAAGCGGGGCGCATGTTCATCCGCGGTTCTTGCCTTCGTGCCTGACTTGCCTTCGTGCCTGACAGGGGGCCGGTTCAGAAACTGGCCGTGTCTATTCGGTCATGCGCTGCTCGGCAGTCGCGGTGATTTCCGCCCGCAGGTCGGCATCGTCCTGCATCAGCCGATCGAAATCCGCAAGGTCGAGGACCAGAAGCCGGGTCCGGGTCGCGGCGCGCGCCGTGCTGGCACGCGTTGTCTTTTGCAGCAGCGCGATCTCGCCGAAGAACTGGCCTTCCGTCAGGATGGCCGGCTCGCTGCGGTCGGGATGCGTGATCTTGACCTCGCCATCGGCGATGAAATACAGCGCGTCGGCCGGATCGCCCGGTCGGTAGATGACGGAATCGGCCGCTGCGACACGGACATGGAGCAGGTTCACCAGCCGCGCAACCGACAGCACATCAAGGCGAGCGAACAGGGGAACGCGCGCAACCATCCCCCAGGTGGCCAGCGACTCGCGCCGCCGAAGCTCGGTCTGGAACCCCGAAGCAATGATGCCGACCGGCAGGGCGAACATGAGAAACCCGCCGATCATGATGATACCGCCGATGGTGCGACCCAGATTCGTGACGGGCACGACATCGCCATAGCCGATTGTCGTCAGTGTCGCCACCGCCCACCACATCGCGGCCGGGATGCTGCCGAACATGTCAGGCTGCGCCTCGCGCTCGACCCAGTACATCAGGGTGGCCGAGGTCAGGATCAGCATTGCCATGATCAGGAGGCTTGCCCCAAGCGCGCGCCTCTCCTCGATGACGACGCGCGCCAGGGTGGCCAACGCCGGCGAATAGCGGACCAGTTTCAGCAGGCGAAGCAGACGAACCGTTCGCAAGATGCGAAGGTCGACGAACGGCACGAACAGCCCGACGAAGAACGGTGCGATCGCAATCAGATCGACCAAGGCATAGCCGCTGAAGGCGAAATGCAACCGAGCCATCAGCGGACTGCGATTTCGATACCGGATATGTTCGGTCGCCGTCCAGATGCGCCCCAGATATTCGATCGTGAACAGGGTGACCGAAAACACCTCGAATGCCCAGAGTTCGGGAGCGAACTGGGCGTGAATCGATTCAACCGTCTCGATCACCGCGCCAGCGACGTTGGCGACGATCAAGACAATCAGGAACCAGTCAAAAGCCTTGGACCAGCGATCGTCGGGGAAATGCGCCTCGAGGATCTGAAAAACGCGGCGCTTGACGGACGTCATCATCCCCAGCGGCTCGCTGGCCCTGGCCGTTATCGTGCTACGCGAGCTCGACCAAACCGTGATCGACGGTCGTCACATTGCGTGCCGGCGCCTTGCTGCGGAAGGAAATCTTTTTTCCGTCCTGCCAGATTTCGGTCTTGATCACGTCGCCGGGGAATGTTGGTGACGTGAAGCGGCATTCGACCGCCTTGATCTTGCTTGCGTCATAGCCCAGCACCGCGCGCAGCACGGCATGGGTGGCGACCGCCATGTTGGCAAGCCCATGCAGGATGGGCCGCGGGAACCCGTTCGCCTTGGCGAATTGCGGATCGGCGTGAAGCGGGTGGTAGTCGCCCGACAGCCGGAAAATCAGGGCCTGCTGCGGAATAAGGGGCAGGTCGCACGTCTTGTCAGGCGCCCGGGTGGGGATCGCATGCGGTTCCTTTACCGGCCCGACATGGCCGCCAAAGCCGCCCTGGCCGCGCGCGAACATGGTGTTGATCTGCCGGCTCAGGTGTTTGCCCGTCTTCTTGTCCCAGATGTCGCGCTGGGTATGGATCAGGGCGCCCTTGCCCGGCCCCTTGTCGGTTGCCCCGGTCACGATCGACTTGGTGACGACCGTGCCTTCGATCGGCATCGGTGCAATCACTTCCATCCGCTTCTCGCCATGGACGACCTTGCCGGATTCAAGGCCGGCATCGCCCAGCCACCAGCCTGGATGGCCGATGGCCATGGCAATCGTCGGCAGGGCGACCAGATTTTTCATAGACGAATTGAAGCTGCCCCTCGTCCAAGGGGTCAAAGCCCAACCCGACGCCCAGCGCATAAAGCATGGTATCGCGCTTGGTATAGGTGATTTCCTGCTCCTTGGGCGGGAACTTCATCAGCCGGTCATAGTCAATCGCCATCGTCAGTCCCTCTCTTTGCCGCCACCGGATCAGGCGATCTCGGCCCGGCCGTTATTGACAGCCACCACGTTTCGCTCGACCACCGTAGCGCGGAACGAAACCACATTTCCATCCTTCCACATCTCGGTCCGGATCGTCTCGCCCGGCATCACCGGCGACGTGAACCGAAGAGCGAACGATTTGAGCCGCGCCGGATCGTAGTCGCAGAAGGCCTTGAGCACGGCGTGACCGCAAATGCCGAACGTGCAAAGCCCATGCAGGATGGGCATCTTGAAGCCGGCGGCGCGGCCGACGGCCGGATCGGCATGGAGCGGATTGTAATCGCCGGACAGCCGGTAGATCAGGGCCTGCTGCGGCAGAGTCGGGATATCATGGGACTTGTCGGGGGCCCGGTCCGGCAGCTCGTGGATCGGTTTGGTCGGACCGCTCGGGCCCCCAAGGCCGCCGTCACCGCGCAGGAAGACCGTCGACGTCTGCGCGCAGATCAACGCTCCGCTGGATGCGTCGGTCAGTTCGCGGGTGGTATAGACCAAGGCCCCCTTGCCTTGCCCCTTGTCGATGACACCGACAACCTTGGTGCGGCCGATCAGCGTCCCTTCGACCGGAATGGGCCGGTGCATCACGATTCCCTGCTCGCCATGCAGCAATTTCGTGTAGTCACAGCCGGTTTCGCGGATCCAGGACCCCGGTGCTCCCAGCACGACCGCCATGGTCGGCAGGGACAGAAGATTCTTCTCGTAAACGAAGCGCAGCTGTTTCTCGTCCAGCGGATCGGCCCCAAAGCCCAACCCCAGGGCATAGAGCATCGTATCGCGCTTGGTGTGCGGGACCTTCACATCGGGGATCTTCCAGTTCATCAGGGTTTCATATGTGACGGCCATACCGCGTTCCTTCCCTTGTTGCGCCCGACCGGGCCCTTATGACCGCCCGATGGCGGCTTCTCCGTCTAGCCGTCGTGTGGCATCGCGGTCAAGGCAGGCGGACCGCGCCGCCCGCCATCTTGCGCGCCGCCGTCTCCCACCCCACTATAGACGGAACGTTCATAGTGAAGGCTTTTGGGCGGCCTTGGGCTGCCTCGCGGCTGGGAGATGTGCCATGAAACGATCAACCTCGGCCCCCGCCTTGCTTGCCCCCTTCTTGCTTTCCCTCGTCTTGCTTTCGCCCGTTCTGCTTTCCCTGGCAGCCTGTTCAAGCAGCGGGACCGTCATCGGTTACGCCTCGTACGAGAACTATGGCATATCGCATTTCTCGTATGCGGCAGCCGGGCGCGATTTCCAGGTCCGGGTCATGGGAACCCCCTTTGCCTCGACCGATCCTTCCGCACTGGCAGATGCCGTCGTGGCCGCCATGCAGGGCGCCAATTTCGGGCCGCAGACCCATTTCGTCACGCGACCGACACCATCGACGCGGGACAATTTCCATGCCGCGCTGCTTTTCAATCCGACACCGTTGACCACCGCCGACGCCGCCTGCGCCGGACAGGGCGCCAGCACAACACCGGCCGATGGCAAGGTCCGGCTCCTTGCCGCGTTCTGCAACCGCACCCGGCCATTGTCGTTCCTGGAATCAAGCGCCAGCGCCTCGGGCGTGGCCGACCCGGGGTTTCGTGATCTGATCCGCCAATCCACGATGCATCTGTTCCCGATCTCCGACCCTTTCAACAACCGCGGCGAGTGCCAGGGGGTCGACTGCTGATCCGGCCGCTTCCTCCCTCCTAGAAGGACAGGTTCATGCGACGTCTGCTATCGTTTCTTGGAATTCTTGGCATCACCGCGTGTGACAGCGGCGTTACCATCTATTCGAACAACTATGATGCGTATTCGCCGTCCTATTTCGTCTATGCGGCGGCGGATCGCGATTTTCTGGTCCAGGTGCAGGGTAATCCGTTCGGGATTTCCGATGATGCCCTGGCCGACAGCGTGGTTGCTGCGATGCAGGGACACAATCGCGGTCCCCGCACGCGCTTCGTCACCAAGGCAACCGATTCGACGCGGCCCGATTATCGGGCCGTGATCGTGTTCGAGCCGGCCCCCACCCTGCGGCCGCAGGATGTCTGCCAGGACCGCGCGCAGGGCCGCACGCCGGCAGCACCCGGCAGCACGGCATCCCGCGCAACCATCGAACTGCTGGCGGTCTTCTGTGGGCCGAGCGGCGTCTTTTCGTCGTTGCAGGCCAGGGCGCCGGTCAAGGCACCGGACGACGCCACGTTCAAGCGCCTGTTTACGCAGGTAACGCTTGGACTGTTCCCCGATACCGACCAGTCCGTCAACCGGGGCGAGAGTCGCTGAAGCCCGGCCCAGGCTCTGGGCCGGACTCGGACTCGGGCGAAACTGGGTGCCAGATTGGGCATTTTCTTCACAGCACCCGCCTGGCCAACGGCACGGTCACGCGCCGGCGCGAGGCCAGCGAGGCCCGGTCAAGCTGCTCGACCAGCATCTGGGCAGCCATGAAACTGCGCTCGATCCGCGTCAGCAACAAGGTGATCACTCCCGCGTCGATCTCGATCTGCCTGTCGGCGAACAGCTTGATGAGGATCGCGCCAAGAAGCGCATCGTCCGGCATGCCGATCCCCACCGACGGCGCCGCCGCAATCCGCGACCGCAGGTCGGCAAGGCGATCCGCCATGTCGCAGGTGCGCTGGGCGCCGTGACCAGCAGGAATCCGCCCATCTCGCGGGCCAGGTTGTAAAGATGGAAAAGCGGCTCTTCCCAGTCCGCAATCGGGCCGGCGGGGGCATCGAATTCGATGGCGATGCAGCGATGGCGGGACAGAAGGTCGCGCAGGTCCGGCTCGGCCAGCACCGAAGGCGGGCAAAGGATCGCGCCGCTTTTTTCACACCAGACCCGCGCCAGGTGGGTCTTCCCCGATCCGTTCGGCCCATGCAGAACCAAAAGCGGCGCCGGCCAGCGCGGCCAGGCGTCGATCCAGGCGACGGCGTCCTTGTTGCAGGGCGCGACCAGGAAATCGCTTGCCCCCATTGCCGCGCGATGGCCCAGATCGAGCGGAAGCTGACGCGGCTCGCTCATGCGGCGGGGCCGAAGGTCCCGGACCATCGCGTCCATCGTAGAAGGGGCTTGCCAGGTAGCGCTCGATCGCGAACCGGACCAGGACACCGATCACCGCCGCAACGGGAACGGCCAGCACGATGCCGGTGAATCCAGCCAGGCTGCCACCCGCCATCAACGCGAAAACGATCCAGAGCGGGTGCAGTCCGACCCGTCCGCCAACCAGCCTTGGCGTCAGGACATTGCCCTCCAGCGCCTGCCCCGCCACGAAGGTGGCGGCAACCAGGACGACCGGCAGCCAATCCGAGAATTGAAGCAGTGCCAGCCCGACACCCAGGGCAAAACCGACCAGCGCCCCGAAGAAGGGAATGAACGAGATCAGCCCGGCCGTCGCCCCGACCAGAAGCCCGTAATCAAGACCGATCACGGAAAGGGTGGTTGCATAGCCGACCGCCAGAATGACGCACACCGTGGCCGTGCCGCGAATGAATCCGGCCAGCGTGTCATCGATCTTGCGGAACTGGGCGCGGATGACCGCCGCATGGGCACGCGGCAGCCAGCCATCGATCCTGGTGATGACCCGGTCCCAGTCCCGCAGCAGAAAAAAGCAAACCAGGGGCATCAGAAAGACCAGCGACAGAATATCGAGCATCGCGCCGCCGCCCCGCAGCAGCCCACCCAGCACGCTGCCGACCCACCCGAGAACGTCGCCAGCATGAGCCCCGGCCGCCTCGCGCAGCCTTGCCAGCTGGTCTGGCGTAAGGCGCGCATAAAGGCTTTCCAGGGTTGGCCGAAGCCAGCCCATCGCCGTATCGACAAATCCAGGCAGCTTCGCGACCAGGTCAAGGATCTGGGCCCGCAACAGCGGTGCAATCAGGACCAGCGTCGCGGCCACGATGGCGAAGAACAGGACCGTGATGATGACCGTCGCCATGGTGCGCGAAAGCCCGCGCCGCTCGAGCCGGTCTGCGGCCGGATCGAGCAGATAGCCAACCTCGGCCCCGACTGCGAACGGCAGCAGCACGTCACGAACAAGGTAGAACGCGCCCAGCGTCAGGGCTGTCACGGCCAGCCAGAACCACAGGCGCCGCTGATCCATCATGTCTTTTCGCCCACCCCCGTGATATCACGCCGCCACACCCAGACATAGGCGGCGCCCGAAAGAAAGGTGGTGGCCGCGACGACGGCCATCAGGAACCCGCCGATCCCGTCCGGCATCACATCATAGCCATCCCGCAACATGATCACGCCTGCAAGCACGATCTGTGCCACGGTATTGAGCTTGCTGATCTTAAGGGGATTCATCACGATCTTCTGGCGCATGGTGTGGATAAGAAGGCTGCCCCCGACGATCAGCACATCACGAAAGACAACCAGGATCACCAGCCAGGTCGGCATGCTGCCAACCGCTGCCAGGGTGATGTAGACGCTCACCAGCAGGGCCTTGTCCGCCAGGGGATCAATGAACTTGCCAAGTTCTGTCACGGCATCGAACCGCTTGGCGATAAACCCGTCGATGGCGTCCGTCACGCCGGCCAGCATGAAAACACCAAGCGCGATGTCAAAACGCCTGACCAGAATTAGCCAGACGACCAGGGGGACGCAGCACAGGCGCGCCAGGCTGAGAAGGTTCGGTATTGCTACCAGCAGCATGTCATCAGCGCTGATCGCCATGGCCCCGCACGGTGGCCGATGGGCTGATCTCCCATCCGTCACCGACACGGGTCAACTGAAGCCCTTGAATGTTCATCGCATTGGATAGCTGCTCGGGGCTGCCGTTGTAGCGAATGCGGACCGTGGCCTGCTGTCGGGCGAACGACAAGACATCCACCGACCGTATGGCCGTGATTCGCGACAGGCCGCTCTGGACCGCGATCCAGTCCGACAGGGTCTTCAGGACCACCGCCGATTCGAAGTCATGCGCTTCGCCGGACCGCACCAGGTTGTCCACGCGCCACACGTCTTCAGCCCATTTCGCAACCTGCTCGACGGCATGCTGATACGAGGCCGCCTGATTGTCGATCGACTCGGGCAGGGCCTGGACCAGAACGCGCCCGCGCCCCACCGGGCCAAGCCATACGGCCCGCAGCGACCCGGACGATCCCGGCGGGCCCTCGGTCAGCTGCGCAACCAGCACATCGGTCATCGCGTAGCGCTCAAACACCCTATCCAGGAGCGCGTCATCGGCCGCCGCGACCTGCGCCGGCGCAATGGCATCGGCCGGGTCGTCCGGATCGCCGGGCAGAACGAATTGAACAAGGCCTTCGGGCGTTCCGGTCTGCCAAGCGGCCCGCCATGGATTGCTGCCGCCGAACAAAAGCTGATCGCCCTGCTGAAGCACCGGAAGGACCAGGATGGGCGGGCTGGCTGTATCCGCGAAAAGCACACCCAGCTCGCGGAAATAGTCGCGGACCGTCTGGTCGGCGAACGTGACGGTCAGACGCGCCAGATAGCGGACCGCCGAACGCCGCTCGCCTCCGATCTCGATGGATGCCACCCAGGACGATATCGCGGCCGAGCCCGGCAGCGTCACCTTGGCGCGGTCGGACGGATCGACCAGCCTGTCGAACAGCCGTTCCAACGCGCGCCGCTGCCCATCGGCCATCGCCCGTTCGCGAGCCGCCGTGGCGTTTTCCGCCGTGGCATCGATCGGGACTCCGGTCACCCGGTAGGGATCGGCCGCCGCGGTCTGCAGCCCGCCGATGACCGCCAGGATTGCGCCCAGGATTGCACCCCGAACGGTCCCGCCCCGCCGCACCCGCAGCCCGTTCGCTTCGCGCGTTACAAACCGCATCGGAAGAAGTATGCTCCCACCCACGTGACCGCTTCAGTCCCCGCAATCAGGATTACACGAGCCCGTCGCCCATGACCAGTGACGCCTACAAGCGCGCCGGTGTCGATATCGATACAGCCGGACGCTTGGTCGAACGCATCAAGACCCTGGCCTCGGCCACCCGCCGTGCCGGCATGCACGGTGACATTGGCGGGTTTGGCGCCCTTTTCGACCTGGCCGCGGCTGGCTACCGCGACCCCATCCTGGTCGCCTCGACCGATGGTGTCGGAACCAAGCTCAAGGTCGCCTTTGCGGCCGACATCCACACCACCATCGGCATCGATCTGGTTGCCATGAGCGTGAACGACCTGGTCGTGCAGGGGGCCGAGCCGTTGTTCTTCCTCGACTACTTCGCGACGGGCGGCCTTGATGCCGAACGCGCCGCGCAGGTGATCGATGGCATCTCGGCGGGGTGCCGCGAGGCAGGCTGCGGGCTGATCGGCGGCGAAACCGCGGAAATGCCCGGCATGTATGCGAAGGGTGAATACGATCTTGCCGGCTTTGCGGTGGGTGCGGTCGAACGCAACGGCATTATCGATGGACGGACCGTTCGGGATGGCGACGTGGTGCTTGGTCTTGCCGCGAGCGGGGTCCATTCCAACGGCTATTCGCTGGTCCGCCGCATCGTCTTGGATGCCGGGCTCGATTACGGAATTCCAGCCCCCTTCGCCACGGGGAAAACCCTGGCGGAAGGCCTGCTTGTCCCGACCCGCATCTATGTCCGAAGCTGCCTTGCGGCGATCCGCGCCGGCGGCGTGAAGGCGCTGGCCCACATCACCGGCGGCGGGCTGATCGAGAATGTCCCACGGGTCATCCCCGATGGGCTGGCGACCGAGATTGATGCGACATGCTGGCCCCTGCTTCCCGTCTTCGACTGGCTGGCGCGGACCGGACGGCTGACCGCACGCGATCTTGCCCGCACCTTCAACTGTGGAATTGGCATGGTGGTCGTCGCCGCCCCTGAGCAGGCGCGATCCGTCGCCGAGGCGTTTCGTGCCGGCGGTGAGACCGTTTACGAGATCGGCCGCATCGTGCCGGCGCGTGGCGGCGAGCTTGTCCAGATCGTCGGCGCCGAGAAAACATGGCCGGTGGCCCGCGCGTGATGCCGGGCCAACTGCGGGTCGGGGTGCTGATTTCGGGGCGAGGCAGCAACATGGTTGCCTTGGCCGAGGCGTGCGCCGCACCCGATTCGCCGGCCAGGATTGTGGTTGTCCTTTCCAACAAGGCCGATGCCGCCGGCCTGGATTTCGCTCGCCAGGCCGGCATCCCGACCGTCGTGATCCGCCATGGCGACTATCCGGATCGCGGATCGTTCGAACGCGCCCTGACGGCTGCACTGGAAGACGCCGGGGTCGAGCTTGTCTGTCTTGCCGGTTTCATGCGCGTCCTGACGCCCGTCTTCGTGGACCATTGGCAGGGCCGCACCTTGAACGTCCACCCGTCGCTGTTGCCGAAATATCCGGGTCTCGATACCCATGCCCGCGCCATCGCCGCGGGCGATCCCGAGGCCGGATGCACCATTCACATTGTAACCCGCGAAGTGGATGGCGGCCCGATCGTCGTCCAGGAGCGGGTGCCAATCCTGCCCGGCGATACGCCGGATACGCTGGCGGCCCGGGTGCTTGCGGCCGAGCACAGGGCCTATCCGCTGGCCCTGTTCAAGGTTGCCCGCGGCCGGCTGGCGGGGGCTGGCCAAGCCGTCTGATCGCCGGGGCGTCTGATCCGGTGCGGCCTGGATTCTTGAAGATTGGCCTGTTCTATGCAAAACCAGGACCGGTTCGAACGCCAAACCGGGAGAACGTCATGAATTTCGACGCCATGACCCAAGAGCATACCAGGCAGTGGAAAAGCTTCACCCGCCTGCTGACGACAGGAACGGTCCTGGTCGCCAGCATTCTTGTCCTGATGGGCCTGTTTCTGCTTTAGGCGTCAACAGGGGCCGCGCCAGGCGAGCCCTGTTTGCCAAACTCGTCGGCTGACGTATCAGCCGACGAGTTCAACCTTGCTGAAGAAGCCGGATTCGTCGGCTGACGTATCAGCCGACGATTTCAATCTGGGGCTGACGTATCAGCCGACGATTTCAATCTGGCTGAAAAAGAAGGCGATCTCGATCGCCGCGTTCTCAGCCGAATCGGATCCGTGGACGGAATTCGCTTCGACCGACTCGCCGAAATCCTTGCGAATCGTGCCAGCCGCGGCATTGGCCGGATTGGTGGCACCCATCACTTCGCGATTGCGGGCGACGGCATTCTGGCCTTCCAGCACCTGCACGACCACCGGACCGGAAACCATGAACGCGCAAAGATCCCGATAGAACGCGCGCTCGGCATGCACGGCATAGAATTTCTGCGCCTGATCGGGCGTCAGGCGAACCCGCTTCTGGGCGACAATGCGAAGGCCGGCGTCTTCCAGCTTGGCGTTGATCTTGCCCGTCAGATTGCGCCGGGTCGCATCCGGCTTGATGATCGATAGAGTGCGCTCGTTCGCCATAGCAGAACTGTCTCCCGCGAGTTTCAGGTCGGCGGCCTTATAGCGGGTGTCCGGCCGGCCAGCAACCGGTTTAGGTGCGGTGCACAATCATGCGCATGATCGCACCGCCGCCCCTTTGGCCAACCGTCGGCGCAGGCCGATGATCGCGCAAGGTTCGGACCTGGATGGCCTGCGACCGTCAACGATCACCCCCGCTGAAATCACAATTATAAATATATATCAATGATTTAATCATTGGCCGACGGCGCGGATAACCACATGTCATGCCGGGCACGCCGGGCTTCGCATGCTTGACTGCCCGCTTGACCGAACTGACATGGCGGAAAGGCGACGTTTCCTCGCCCGACTTCGGGCGGACGAACGCCAAACGCTGTCGGACAGCCAGACCAAGCCGGGAACATCAGACAAGGGGGCATCAGACAAGGCTGGGCGTTTCCAACTTACCCAATGCCCGCAATCGATGCGGGTTGATCTGGGCGCGGGTCGGTTCGGAACGCAAGCCATAGCCCCAATGTCGGGTCCTTCAGACCTTTGGCAGGCCGACGCCGCCACCACTGGATGAGGAGATCTGCCATGCGCACCAATTCGACGCTGATCCTGACCGGTTTGCTGCTGGCCCTTTCAAGCCCTGCCAAAGCCGAGCTGCTGGCGGTGATGACCTACGAAAGCAAACCGGACCAGGAGCAAAGAAAGGAAGGCATCGCGATCATGGAGCTTGATCGCGCGTCGCCCCGTTTCGGCCAGATCATCCGCGATATCCCCCTGCCGGCCGATCTTGTTGCCCATCACGTCTATCTCGACCCGACCGCGACCAAGGTCTACATCACCGCTCTGGGAAAATCCGAATTGCGGATCATGGACATCAAGACCTATGACGTGACCGTAGTTCCGGTGCCAGGGTGCCAGGTCGGCGAGGACATTGCGTTCTCACGGAAGACCGGCCTCTGGTATCTCACATGCATGGGATCGTCCGTGATGGTGGTCGGCGATCCGGGCAGCGCCAAGCCGCTGCGGACCGTCCATCTTCCCGCCCCCTATCCACACGGAATCGCGGTCCACGACGACATCGATCGCATTCTGCTCACCAGCACCGTCAGGCCCAGCGACCTGAAGGACCCGGGAGACGTGATCCAGGAACTCGAGCTATCCACCGAGAAACCGGTCACGACACACAAGATCGGCGCCAAGCCCTCGCCGGCGGGGTCCGCGCCGGTGGAGGTGCAGTTCATCCCGAATGGCCAGCCCCCCAAAGCCTATACGACGGCCATGAATGATGGCGCGCTGTGGCTTGGCTTGTGGGATGCCGCCGGCAAGGCGTTCACCTGGCGCCAGGTCGTCGATTTCGCGGCGATGGGACAGGGGCTGCCGCTCGAGGTCTACTACAACGACAAAGGAACCCGGGCCTATGTCAGCACGGCCAAGCCGGGCCATTTGAACATCTTCGACATCACCCGGCCCGAGAGCCCGAGACTGCTGCACACGGTCAAGACCGGGGGTGGTGCGCACCACATGGTCTTTTCGCCGGATCAGCGCTTCGCCTATGTTCAGAACAGCTTCATCAATCTTCCCGATATGCACGAGGGAACCATTTCCGTCGTCGATACCGAGACGGGCACGGTGGTGGCGACGATCGACACGTTGAGCCAGCAGGGTTTGACACCGAACAATATCGAGCTGCTGTCGGGCGGGCATCATTAATCGGACTTGGTGGACCAGCGCCCCTCTGCATCCTGGGCATAATAGGCGACCGTGTGGCCGGCATTCCTGGCCGCGGCCCAGCGATCGCGGGCCGCAAGCCGCGCGGTCTCGTCATTGCCGTCGAAAAGATCGAGACAGCGCTCGAATCGGCCAAGGTCGCCAGCTTCGACCCCATCGGTCAAGAACAGGAACGACGCGCCATTCGGGTTCTCGTCGACAGTCGTAAGCCATATCGGCTGCAGACCGGGATTGCCATCCGCGCTTGACCCATGGGGCAGGAACGAATCCGGATCATAGGTCCAGAGCGCCGCGTTCAAGGCCTCGACCCGCTCGCTCGAGCCTGCCAGCACAACCGCCCGTGCCCCGCTGGCGATGACCTTTTCCAGCAGTTTGGGCAGGGCCCGCTCGAGCGGCGTGCGGGTCAGGTTGTAGAAGTTCACATCGGTCACGGCCGCTCAGCGACGCTCAAAGTGCTTGGCGACGAACTGTTCGAGCAGACGCACACCCCAGGCGGTGGCACCGGCCGGAACGGATGCCTTGTCCTTTTTGGACCAGGCGACCCCCGCGATATCGAGATGGGCCCACGGCACGCCCTTGTTGACAAACCGCTTGAGAAACTGGGCCGCGGTCGCGCTGCCAGCCTCGCGGCCGCGCGTCACATTGCGCATGTCAGCGGCTTCGGATTTCAACAGTTCGTCATAGGAATCGTCGAGCGGCATGCGCCACACGCGTTCGCCCACCGCTTTGCCGGCCTCGGCCAGCCGGTCGGCCAGCGCATCGTCGGTCGAGAACATGCCGGCATAGGCATCGCCCAGCGCGATGATGATGGCGCCTGTCAGGGTGGCCAAGTCCACCATCGCCCGGGGCTTGAAGCGGGCCTGACAATAGGACATCACGTCGGCCAGGACGAGACGGCCTTCGGCATCGGTGTTGATGACCTCGATCGTCTGGCCTGAATGGGAATGCACGATGTCGCCCGGCCTTTGCGCGGTACCGGACGGCATGTTCTCGACCAGGCCCACCAGGCCGACCACATTCACCTTTGCCCGGCGCGCCGCCAGGGCATGGACGGCGCCATAAACGGCCGCCGCCCCTGCCATGTCCCATTTCATGTCCTCCATGCCCTGGGCCGGCTTGATGGAAATGCCGCCGCTATCGAATGTCACACCCTTGCCAATCAGCGCGACCGGTCCCTCGGCCTTGGCGCGGCGGTCGCCATTCCAACGCATCACCACAAGCTGCGGCTCGTGATCGCTTCCCTGCGCAACACCAAGCAGGGCGCCCATGCCAAGGTCCTGCATCGCCTTTCGCCCCAGCACCTCAACCTTGACGCCAAGCCTGGCAAGCTTGCGCGCCTGGCCGGCAAACGACCGGGGGAAGATGATGTTCGACGGCTCGGAAACAAGATCGCGAACGGCGTAGACCGCATCGGCCGTCGCGATCAGGGGCGCATGGGCGCGCTTTGCCGCGGCCGGATCGTCCGAAAGGATCGCGAAACGCGCCAGCACCGATTTCTCCTCGGGCTTTTGGCGGGTCAGATACTTGTCGAACCGGTAGTGCCGGAGCTTTGCACCAAGGCCGATGCGCGCCGCCATGGTGCCAACGTCCAGGGGGGATCTGGCGGGGCGATCGACGATGAATGACGCCTCGGCAGCACCGGCGCGATCCACCGCCGCCAGGGCCTCGGCCCCCGCCTTCTCGGCTCCGCGCAGATCAAATTCCTCGGGCTTGCCCAGGCCGACCAGCACGACAGGCGCCGCGTCGATGCCGGCAATCGCCGGCATGACCAGAATTTCGCCGCATTTGCCCGCAAAGCGGCTGGCGGCCATGGCACGACCGATCGCCCCCCGGCTCGACCGATCCAACCCGGATGCGGTCCGCCCAAGGGTCTTGCCGTCCAGCGCCGTCACGATCAAAGCACCTCGACCCGGCAGCTTGCGCTCGGCGAACACGATCTTCATGGTTGGACCCTCGTCATCATTGCCAAAAGAACACTGGTCAAAAGAACACTGGTCAAAAGAACACTGGCAGCGACGGGCCTTCACGCGCCCGTGAATGGTACGGTCGCCCCCGCCAGCCTTGCCGCCATCCACGCGATAGGACCCCGCCGCCGCCGTGTCAATGGATGGCCCGCGGCACCGGCTTGCGACCGGCCCACCGGCCCGAGATGACGGGAATACCACATAATTTCTCGCCAGCCCGGGTCTCCCACTATATAAGGTCCGATCGATGACGACCCGGATCACCCGCTACCTGATGTTCCAGATCGCCGTCGGCGTGCTGATCACGACCGCGGCGCTCACGGCCGGGGTCTGGCTCACCCAGTCCCTGCGGTTTGTCGAGATGATCGCCGCGCATGGATTCGGGATCGGATTGTTTCTCCGTTTCACAGGGCTGCTGCTGCCATCCTTTCTGCTGTTCATCTTGCCGATCGCCGTGTTTGCGGCGGTCACCTTCACCTATGTGAAGATGGAATCGGACCGCGAGCTGGTCGTCATGCGGTCGGCAGGCCTGGGCCCGTGGCAGCTGGCGCGGCCGGCCCTGCTGATCGCCGGCATCGCGATGGCGATCGGTTATGCCCTGACCCTCTATCTTGTCCCGAAATCCTATTCCGCGTTCAAGGACCTGCAGACCGCCCTGCGCTCCCAGGTGGTCAGTGCCTTGCTGCGCGAAGGCATGTTCGAGACGATCCGCGATGGCATCACCGTCTATGTCCGGGCCCGGCGCGGCGACAATACCCTGCATGGCATCCTGGTCCACGATTCGCGCGATGCGGACCGACCGGTCACGTTTCTGGCCGAGGACGGCGTGCTGATGGAAACCGAAGACGGTCCACAGCTTGTCATGGACCGGGGCACGCGCCAGGCCGTCAATGAACGCGGCCAGGTTGCCATCCTCTATTTCGATCGTTATGCCGTCGATCTGGGGCGGCAAACATCGGTCGTGCCGACCCGGTGGCGGGAACCCCGCGAACGGCTTCTGCCGGACCTGCTATTTCCGAACATGAGCGACCGCAACGACGCGTTCTATTACGTCAATCTCGTCAGCGAGGCGCATCGCCGGCTGACCGCTCCGCTGGCCGCCATCGGCTTCGCGCTGATCGCGCTTGGCGCCATCCTGCCGAACGAGTTCAGCCGCAGGGCGACGATTCGTCCGATTGCAATGGCCGTGTCGCTGGTCATCCTGTCCGAGGTCGCGATCATCGGTGTAAGCGGCATCAACGCATCATTGCCTGTGATCCTGGTGCTGACCTACGGCGCGGCATTGGCGCCCATCATCGTGGGTCTTGCGCTGCTGCAGCGACGGCGGCGGCTCGTGGTCCATGGCCCCGCGGTGGCATGAGATGGCCGGCTTGGTCGGCGCCGTCGATCGCGGGTCGATGAGCTAGATCATGCGGCTTTCCCAGACACTCACCTTCTATTTCGGCCGCCATTTCCTGCAGGCGCTACTGGTCGTCTATTCCGGCCTAACCGTCGTTGCCTTCATCTTCAACATTGTCAACCACTCGCAGCGGGCCGCCGGCAAGGACGCCGCCACCATCAGTGTCATCCTCGAGATGGCCCTTCTCAACCTGCCGCAGATCGTGCAGGAACTCGGCCCCTTTGCAGTCCTGTTCGGCAGCATGGCAGC
>JAXMDU010000027.1:0-44124 GCA_046348645.1 Alphaproteobacteria bacterium | reverse complement strand
GCCGCTGACCAGGGCGCGCATGACCGCGTGTTCGGGCATGTAGGTCTGCAGCAGGACGCGCCCCGCCAGATCGGCCCGACCGGCGCGCCCCGCCACCTGATGCAGGATCTGATAGGTGCGCTCGGCCGCCCGCGGATCACCGCCGGTCAGGCCGAGATCGGCATCCACCACCCCCACCAGCGTCAGCTTCGGAAAATGGTGGCCCTTGGCCACCACCTGGGTGCCGATAATGATGTCGATCTCGTGACGCTGGAACCGATCGAGCAGCGATTCCGCCGCGCGCGGACCACCCAGCGTATCGCTCGACATGACCGCAAGGCGCGCCGCGGGAAACAGGGCTGCGACTTCCTCGGCGACACGCTCGACGCCGGGCCCGCAGGCCACGAACGAATCTTCCGCCGAACATGATGGGCAAGTCTTCGGCACATGCGCCACATGTCCGCAATGGTGGCACTCGAGCCGGTTGCGGCCGCGATGCTCGACCAGCCATGCCGTGCAATGGTGGCATTGCAGGCGATGCCCGCAGGCCCGGCAAAGGGTCAGCGGCGCATAGCCGCGCCGATTGAGAAACAGCAAAGCCTGTTCGCCCGCCTCTAGCGTTTCGGTGATCGCGTCGCCAAGCGGCGGCGCAAGCCAACGCCCGCGCGGCGGCGGCGCCGTGCGCAGATCGATGCATCGGACGTCGGGCAGGCGGGCGCCGGCATGGCGATCGGGCAGATGCAGCCTGCGATACCGGCCGCGTTCGCAATTGACCACCGTCTCGAGGGATGGCGTCGCCGACACCAGGACGACCGGGACCCTTTCGATCCGGCCCCGCACGACGGCCATGTCGCGGGCGTGATAGATCACGCCGTCTTCCTGCTTATAGGCGGCGTCATGCTCTTCATCGACGATGATCAGCCCGAGGGCCGGAAACGGAAGGAACAGCGCCGAGCGCGCGCCAACCACGACCTTGGCGGTGCCGTCCGCCACCGCGCGCCAGACCCGCCGCCGCTCGGGCTCGCCCAGGTCGGAATGCCAGGCCGCCGGTCGCACCCCGAAACGCCGGGCAAAGCGATCCAGCCATTGCGGACCCAGGGCGATTTCCGGCAACAGAACAAGGGTCTGGCGGCCCGCCCTGAGGGCGGCCGCGATCGCCTCGAAATAGACTTCCGTCTTGCCGGCGCCGGTCACACCGTCAAGCAGCGTGACCGAAAATCCCATGGCGCTTCCTGCCCCGGCCACCTGTTGGCAAAGACCGGCCGCCGCTTCGGACTGCGCCCCGGAAAGGGGCTGGCCGGCGCGATGGCCATCCGGTTCGGGAAAGCCCGGCCGCATGGCCGGCAACGGCACGCCTTGCAGGAATCCGGCCGCCAGCATCGCGCGGACGACCCCCGGCGTGACGGCCGCGTCCCGCGCCAGGTCGATCAAGGGCCGGGGCGGACCATTCGCAAGCACCGCCAGGACCCGGGCCCGTGCCGCGGTGATCCGCCCTTCGATGGTCCGACCGGACGCCGCGACACCCTGGATCGGCCGCGCGGGACCAAGGGCTTGCGGCACGCTGATCGCCATCTTGAGAACGGCCCCCGCGGGCGCCAGCGTGTACGAAGACACCCAGTCGATGAAGCGGACAAGGTTGGCCGGCAGGGGGGGCGCTTCGGCCCGCGCCGCCACCGTCTTGAGCTTCGCGTCGTCGATGCGCGCCGACGAAAGATCCGATCCGCCATCCCAGACGACGCCCGTCAGTTCGCGCCGGCCGAAGGGAACGCGCACAAGCGTTCCGGGCTCGAGCGGGCCGAAACCGGACGGCACCCGGTAATCGAATGCGCCCGTAAGCGGCAACGGCAGAAGCACGCGCGCACGCTCAATCATCTTGCCGGCCGCGGAACTGGCACTGGACGCAACCATCCATTACAGTCTAGCAGCGCCCGGCACCGGGCGGAGAGCCTTCTCATACACGGAACACGCGCCGATGAAATTTTTTGTCGATACCGCCGATGTCGATGTCATCCGCGACCTTGCTGCAACGGGGCTGCTTGATGGCGTGACCACCAACCCGTCGCTGGTCGCCAAATACGGCAAGCCGATGGCCGAGGTGATCAAGGCGATCTGCGACCTGGTCTCGGGACCGGTCAGCGCCGAAGTCACCGGCACCGACACCGACACGATGCTTGAGGAGGGCCGCAAGCTGGCCCGCATCGCCCCCAACGTGGTGATCAAGGTGCCGCTGACGCGGGATGGCCTGCGCGCCTGCCGCACCCTGAGCGGCGAAGGAACCAAGGTCAATGTCACCCTGTGCTTTTCGGCCGCTCAGGCCATTCTGGCCGCGAAAGCGGGGGCGACCTATATCTCGCCGTTCGTCGGCAGGCTTGACGATGTCGGCGAGGACGGGATGGCCCTGATCGCCGATATCTGCGCCATCTATCGGCACTATCCGGCCTTTACCACCGAGGTGCTGGTCGCATCCATTCGCGGGCCGCGCCATGTGGTGGAAGCGGCCAAGCTGGGCGCCCATGTGGCGACGATCCCGCCCAATGTGCTGACCCAGCTGTTCCAGCACCCGCTGACCGACAAGGGCCTGGCCGCGTTCCTGGCCGACTGGAAGACGACCGGCCAATCGATCCTGTAGCGCCGCTTCGAAACCGATCGGCGTTCACGTTTTCATTCAAGCGATTTGCACGAGTACCGCTGTCATGCCGAGTGGAGAGAGCAAGCAACCGTCGGCCCGCGCAGCAGCCGAGATCGCACCGGAAGCGGTGGCCGCCTATCTGCGTCGGCACCCCGAATTCCTGGCTCAGCATCCGGACCTGCTGGTCGGCACGCTGGCGGCATCGCCGCGGCGCGGCGATGGCAGCTATGATTTCCAAAGCTTCCTGGTCCACAAGCTTCGCCACGACGTCGACGTTGCCCGGGCCGCGAACCGTGAACTGATCGGCACGACCCGCGCCAACCTGGCCGCCCAGCGGCGCGTCCATCGCGCCGTGATCGCGCTTCTGGGGGCGGTGGATTTCGTTCATTTCATCGAGATCGTGACCACGGATCTGGCCGTCTTTCTGGACCTGGATGTCGTGCTGGTCTGCGTCGAAAGCGACCCGGCGCAGCCCCCGCCGCGGGATCGGTTCGGCGTGCGCCTGCTTGAGCCAGGCACCGTCGCCCGCCTGTTCGAGGCCGATCAGGCGGTGGCGCTGGGGTCTGACGCCACGATCAACGAGCACATCTTCGGCGGCGCCGCGGCACTGGCCCAATCCGCTGCCCTGATCCGGCTGCACATGGGACAGGAATCCCCGTCCGCGCTGCTTGCGTTCGGGTCACGCCATGCCGGTCATTTCCATCCGAAGCAGGGGACCGAACTGCTGACCTTCCTGGGCGAGATCGTTGAACGGTGCTTCAACCTGTGGCTGGACATCCCCCACGAGCCGACATCGCCGGCAACGCCGCGCTGAACGATGCGGTTGGCTTGTTCCTGCGCTGGCTCGACGACGAGCGGCGGGTTTCGGACCATACGCTTGTCGCCTACCGCCGCGATCTTGCGGCCTTTTTGGCTTTTCTCCGGATCCATCTTGGCGGCGAGCCCGGCCTTGCCGATCTCGGCCGCCTGACGGCGGGGGATTTCCGCGCCTGGCTTGCCGCGCGCAGCCGGCAGGGTCTTGAGAAGACCTCAACCGCCCGCGCCCTTTCGGTCGTGCGCAGCCTGTTTCGCTTTCTGGACCGGCGCGGCCTGGCCGCCAATCCGGCGATCGCCCTGGTTCGCACACCGAAGCTTCCCCATGCGGTGCCGCGCCCGCTTGCGGTATCCGAGGCCGAGCAGGCCCTTAAGGCAACCGAGCAAGCCCCGGGGCCGGCCTGGCTGCGGCTTCGCGACCGGGCGCTGTTTCTGATCCTTTATGGCTGCGGGCTCAGGCTTGGCGAGGCCCTGTCCCTGCGCCGTGGCGACGCGCCGGTGATCACGGCCGATGGCCGCGCCCATTCGCTGGTCATCACCGGCAAGGGCCGCAAGCAACGCGTCGTGCCGGTGCTGCCGATGGTGGCGGCGGCGATCACCGATTACCTGGCCGCCTGCCCCCATGGCGGACAGGCCCAATCCCGGCTTTTTCTTGGCGCGCGCGGCGGCCCGCTCAACCCGGCGGTGGCCGAGCGCGACATGCGCAAGATCCGTAACGCCCTTGGCTTGGCCGATACGGTGACGCCCCACGCGCTGCGCCACAGCTTCGCCACCCACCTGCTGGCCAGCGGCGCCGATCTGCGCGCGATCCAGGAACTGCTGGGTCACGCCTCTTTGTCCACCACCCAGCGCTACACGGAAGTGGACGCCGAGCGCCTGATCGCACAGCACGCCCTGGCTCATCCGCGCGCCAAGACCTGACTGGTCACATCAGCGGCTGGTCACATCAGCGGTTGGGCCGGTCCGCCGATGCCAAGAGGGCAAGCGCCAACGGTCCCATGGCACAGGCCGCCGCCAGAGAGGCGAAGGCCAGGCCCCAGCCCAGGAACCCGGCGCCGGCGCGATCCAGGACCCAGCCCATGACAAGCGGCCCGGCGATCCCGCCACTGAATCCCAGGGTCGAATGGACGGCCATGGTCGCGCCCTGGCGGCCGGGCGGCGCCGCGGCGACGGCACCCGACGTGATCGAGGCGGAATCGCCGGTCACCAGCACGCCATAGACCAGCGCGATCAGGATCACGACCCAGAACGGCAGCGCGGACCCGAACCCAAGCGCCAGGGCCGTCAGCGCCGATGTCAGCATGATGGCGGTCACGACCCGCCGCCGGCCGTGACGCCGCGAGAATTCGTTGCCCGCCACGCTGGCCGGCATGCCCACCAGGATAAGAACAGCCGCGATCAGCCCCGATTCGCCCCGGTCCTCGACCCCGCGCAGGCTTTGGCAATAGGCAAGATACGCGACAATCCAGGCCCGGAACCCGAACAGTTCCCAGCTATGGGCGGTGTAGGCCAGCACATAGGCCATCGCCGCCCGGCAGCGCAGAACCGGGCGGAAATCGAGCAGCGCACCGGTGACCGCCTCGGCCGATTGCGGCGGCTTCGGGCCGACCGCCAGGGCAACCAGCGCGAAGGCAAGCGCGGCCCCGCAAGCGGCGGCAACGAACGCCACCTGCCAGCCGAACTGTTCGGCAAGCATGGCCGATGCCGCATAGGAAAGGCTGGTGCCGATGCCGAATGATGCGGTGTAGAAGGCAATCGCCCGCGGCCGGCTTGCGTCGTCCAGACGGTCGGTCAGGACCCTGAGGCCCGGCATGTACGTTCCGGCAAGGCCGACGCCCGCGAGGATGCGAAAGGCAAGAGCCGATTCGAACCCGTTCGCAAGCGCCGCGAATCCCAGTTCCGACACGACGGTCAAGGCGGTGGCGCCAAGAAAGATCCCGCGCGCGTCGCGCTGATCGGTCAGGCTGACCAGGAACGGCACCGCCGCCACATAGCCGGCGAAATAGATGCCGCTGATCCAACCGGTCTGGGTATTGGTCAGGCCCCATTCGGCCTGGAAGTGTGGCACCAGCGCCGGAAAGACACCGAAGCTTGTGACCGCCGCGATTTCGGCGATGCTCAAGATGAAGACAAGCGGCATCCCTGCTCCGAGCCCTGGCGTCCCGGACAACAGATCGGCCGGTGCCAGCCGGACAGTCTAGATGTGAAGCGCCCGGCCGTCGACGGCGAGCGCCGCCTCTTTCACCGATTCGGCCAGGGTGGGATGCGCATGGCAGGTCCGGGCGATGTCTTCGGCGGCGGCGCCGAATTCCATCCCAAGCACCGCTTCGGCGATCAGATGCCCGGCATCCGGACCGATGATGTGCACACCCAGCACCCGGTCGGTCGCCGCATCGGCGATGATCTTCACGAAGCCATCAACGGCGTTCATGGCCCGCGCCCGGCCATTGGCGGTGAACGGGAACTTGCCAACCTTGTAGGCAACGCCCGCCGCTTTCAGTTCATCCTCGGTCTTGCCGACCGTCGCCGCCTCGGGGGCCGTGTAGACGACCCCCGGAATGGCATCGTAGTTCACGTGGCCCGCCTGGCCGGCCAGGATTTCGGCCAGCGCGACGCCTTCATCCTCGGCCTTGTGGGCCAGCATCGGTCCCGCGACGACGTCGCCGATGGCATAGATGCCGGGAACACTGGTGCGATAATGGGAATCGATCACGACGCGCCCGCGCTCGTCGAGCGTAACCCCGACCGTGTCAAGCCCAAGCCCGGCTGTATAGGGCCGTCGCCCGATCGCAACCAGCACCACATCGGTTTCCAGCGTTTCCGTCGCGCCGCCCTTGGCCGGCTCAAGCGACAGGCTGACCGATTGGCCCGAAACCTTGGCGCCGGTCACCTTGGTGCCAAGCCTGAAGGTCATGCCCTGGCGGGCAAGGATCCGCTGCATCTGTGCAGAAATCTCGCCATCCATGCCCGGCAGGATGCGGTCCAGAAATTCGATCACCGTGACCTGGGCCCCAAGGCGGGCCCAGACCGATCCCATTTCCAGCCCGATATAGCCGCCGCCGATGACCACAAGCCGTTTCGGCACCGCGGCAAGAGCCAGTGCGCCGGTCGATGACACGATGCGCGCCTCGTCGACATCGACGCCCTTCAACGGCATCGATTCCGACCCGGTGGCGATCACGATCGCCTTGGCCGAAAGGACTATTTCCTTGCCCGTGCCGACAACGGCAACAGTTCCCGGGCCCGTGATGCGGCCGGTCCCCGCGAACCGATCGACCTTGTTCTTCTTGAACAGGAATTCGACACCCTTGGTGTTGGCACCGACAACCTTGTCCTTGTGCGCCATCATGGCGGGCAGATCGAGGCTGACGCCGGCCACCTTGACGCCAAAGGACAAAAGGCCGTGCTGGGCTTCGGCGAATTTTTCCGATGCCTGCAGCAGCGCCTTCGACGGGATGCAGCCGATATTGAGGCAGGTGCCGCCCAGCGTCGGCATCTTTTCGACGCAGGCCACCCGCAGGCCAAGCTGTGCCGCCCTGAGCGCGCAGACATAGCCGCCAGGCCCACTGCCGATGACGACAAGATCGTAGCTCGCACCGTCCACCATTGCCGGTTCCGCCCTCGATGAAACGTCGAATCAGACCTCGAACAGCATGCGGCTCGGATCCTCGAGGCATTCCTTGATGCGGATGAGGAAGCTCACCGCCTCGCGGCCATCGACGATGCGATGATCATACGACAGGGCCAGGTACATCATTGGCCGCACTTCGACCTTGCCGCCGATCACCACCGCACGATCCTGGGTCTTGTGCATGCCCAGGATGCCCGATTGAGGGGTGTTCAAGATCGGCGTCGAGAGAAGCGAGCCATAGACGCCGCCATTCGAAATGGTGAAGGTGCCGCCGGTCAGATCTTCAAGCGCAAGGCGGCCGTCGCGGGCGCGCTGGCCAAGCTCGGCGATCGTCTTTTCGACCTCGCCAAAGCCAAGCTGGTCGGCATCGCGCACCACCGGCACGACCAGGCCCTGACCCGAGCCCACCGCCACGCCGATGTCGTAATGGTTCTTGTAGACGATCTCGTCGCCGTCGATCTCGGCATTGACGGCGGGAAATTCCTTGAGCGCCGCGATGGACGCCTTGACGAAGAACGACATGAAGCCCAGCCGCACGCCGTGGCGCTTTTCGAACGCGTCGCGATAACGCTGGCGTAGATCAAGAATGGCGCTCATGTCGACCTCGTTGAAGGTCGTGAGCATGGCGGCCGTGTTCTGGGCTTCCTTCAGACGCTCGGCAATGCGCCGGCGCAGCCGCGTCATCTTGACCCGCTCCTCGCGCGGGCCGCTCGCCCGCGGCGCGACAGCGGCGGGCTTTTCCAGATGGGCGATCACGTCGCCCTTGGTGATCCGGCCGCCCTTGCCGGTCGCTGCGATGATGGAAGGCTCGATGCCTTTCTCGGCCACCATCTTGCGCACCGAAGGCGCCAGAGGCACGACGCCGGCAACCGGCTTTGTCTCGGGCGCCCTGGTCTCGGGCGCCCTGGTCTCAGGCGCCTTGGTCTCGGGCGCCTTTGGCGCGGTGGCCGGCGCTTGCGGCTTTGGCGCCTTTGCGGCCGCCGGCTTCGCCATGCCCTTGCCTTCGCCCAGCAGGCCAAGCACCGCGCCCACCGCAACCTCGCTGCCCGCAGGTGCGACGATCTTTTCCACGGTTCCCGCCGACGGCGCGAAAACCTCGAGGGTAACCTTATCGGTTTCGAGTTCGAGCAAGGCCTCGTCAGCCTCGACGGCGTCCCCTTCGCTCTTGAACCACTTGGCGACGGTCGCTTCGGTCACCGATTCGCCCAGCGTTGGAACCTTGATCTCGATTGACACAGGCTACCCCCCCGTTACCGGCATTGAAGTCGGCAGGTTATTTCACGGTCAGCGCGGCGTCGACAAGCTCTGCCTGTTCCCGGTCATGGCGCTTATAGAGACCGGTCGCTGGCGCGGCGGATTCGGCGCGTCCGGCATAGACCGGCTCCTTGCACGCATGGCCGATATCGGCCAGCACCGCGCGGATGCGCGGCTCGACAAAGAACCACGATCCCATATTGTGCGGCTCTTCCTGGCACCAGACGACATCGGCATTGGGATGCCGCCTGAGTTCCTTGCCAAGCGCGTTTTTCGGGAACGGATAGATCTGCTCGATCCGGACCAGCGCGACATCCTTGATGCCACGCTTCATCCGCTCCTCGTACAGATCGTAATAGACCTTGCCGGTGCACAGCACCACCCGCCGCACCTTGCCGTTTGGCGCAAGCTTGTCGGTTTCGGGCAGGATGCGGTGGAACGTGGTCCCTGGCCCCATCTCGTCAAGCCGCGAGATCGCCAGCTTGTGCCGCAGAAGCGACTTCGGCGTCATCAGGACCAGGGGCTTGCGGAACCGCCGCCGCATCTGCCGGCGCAGGATATGGAAATAATTGGCCGGGGTCGTGCAGTTGGCGACCTGAATGTTGTCCTCGGCGCAAAGCTGCAGGTAACGCTCGAGCCGGGCCGACGAGTGTTCGGGCCCCTGGCCTTCATAGCCATGCGGCAGCAGCATCACCAGCCCGCTCATGCGGAACCACTTGAGCTCGCCGACCGTGACGAACTGGTCGATGATCACCTGGGCGCCGTTGGCGAAATCGCCGAACTGCGCTTCCCAAAGAACCAAGGTGTGCGGATCGGCGACCGAATAGCCGTAATCGAAGCCCAGCACCCCCGCTTCGGACAGCGGGCTGTCGACCACCTCGAAGTGGCCCTGGTCCTTGGCAACGTGATTGAGCGGAATATGGCGTTCCTCGGTCTGCTGATCGACCAGCACGGCATGGCGCTGCGAGAAGGTGCCGCGTCCCGAATCCTGGCCGCTCAGGCGGACAGGCGTGCCCTCGGACACCAGGGTGCCAAAGGCCAGCGCCTCGGCGGTCGCCCAGTCGATGCCCTCGCCGGTCTCGATCATCTGTTCCTTTTGCTTCAGGAGCCGGACCAGCTTCGGATTGGCGTTGAACCCCGCGGGGATCTTGCACACGGCATGCCCGACCTCGCGCAGCTGATCAAGCGGGACGGCCGTATCGCCGCGACGGTCGTCACCCGAGGCCGGCTCCATGCCAGTCCATGCGCCCTCGAGCCAATCGGCCTTGTTGACCTTGTAGCTCTTGGCCGCTTCGAACGCCGCATCAAGCTCGGCCCGGAACGCCTTGACGATGTCGTCGGCTTCTTCGCGGGTGAGCACGCCTTCCGTGATCAGCCGATCGGCATAGATCTGGCGCGTGGTCGGATGGTCGGCGATCCGCTTGTACATCAGCGGCTGCGTGAAGGCGGGCTCGTCCGCCTCGTTATGGCCGAAGCGGCGATAACAGAACATGTCAATCACGACATCGCTCTTGAAGCGATAGCGATACTCGACCGCGATCCGCGCGACATGCACGACGGCTTCGGGGTCGTCGCCATTCACATGGAAGATCGGGGCCTGGACCTTTTTCGCCACATCCGAGGGATAGGGCGACGAGCGCGAATAGGCAGGACTGGTCGTAAAGCCGATCTGGTTGTTGATGACAATGTGGATCGTGCCGCCGGTGCGATAGCCCTTGAGCTCGGACAGATCGAGCGTCTCGCCCGCCAGCCCCTGGCCGGAAAAGGCCGCATCGCCGTGCAGCAGGATCGCCATCACCTGTTCGCGTTCGGTATCGCCGCGCTGCGCTTGCTTCGCACGGACCTTGCCGATCACCACCGTGTTGACCGCCTCGAGATGCGAGGGGTTCGGGGTCAGCGACAGATGGACGACGTTGTCGTCGAAGGTGCGATCCGCCGATGCGCCCAGATGATACTTGACGTCGCCGGACCCTTGCACCGAATCGGGGTGGGCCGGATTGCCCTGGAATTCCGAGAAGATCGCGGCGAAGGGCTTCTTCAGGACGTTGGCCAGCATGTTCAGGCGGCCGCGGTGCGCCATGCCGATGACAATCTCGCGCACGCCAAGCTGGCCGCCCCGCTTGATGATCTGCTCGATGGCCGGGATGACCGCCTCGCCGCCCTCAAGCCCGAAGCGCTTGGTGCCGGTGTAGCGGCGGTCAAGGAACTGCTCGAAGGATTCGCCCGCGACGATCCGCTCGAGAATCGTGCGCCGGCCCTTTGCTGTGAAATCGGTGTGGTTGCGCTGCCCTTCGATGCGTTGCTGAATCCAGGCCTTGCGGTCGGGATCCATGATGTGCATGAACTCGACGCCGATCTTGTCGCAATAGGTCTTTTGCACGGCCGCGACGATTTCGCGCATGGTGGCCGTTTCCATGCCAAGGACATGGTCGATGAAGATCGGTCGATCCATGTCGGATTCGGCGAAGCCGTAGGTCTTGGGGTCAAGCTCGGGATGGTACGGTTCTTCGGTCAGGCCGAGCGGATCGAGGTCCGCCATCAGGTGGCCGCGCGCGCGATAGGCGCGAATGAGCATCAAGGCACGGACCGAATCGAGGGTCGCGGCGCGAACCTCGGGATGGTCGATCACTACCCCCACCGGCAGCTTCGCCTCGGCCCGCCGCAAGGGGACGACTTCGGCCCCCGCCGCGGAACGGCCACCGGCGATGACCCGGGTCTGGCGCGGCGCCCAGCTTGGGCCGGTCAGGTCGTGCAGCGCCGCACGGCTGTCGTCGTCAAGCTCGCGGAAGAAGCGCGCCCAGCTTTCGTCAACCGCTTTCGGGTCAGTAAGAAAGCGCTGATAGAGCTCGGCGATGAACGTTGCGTTGGCACCAGTCAGGAAAGAGGTCTTTTCGAGCCGCGATACCATTGCACCTCAGCGCGGGGGTTGCCGCGCTCCCATGGATTTGCCCGTTCCGAACGGAATATGCCGGGATAGCCGTATTGGTCAGACTGACACGAGGATGGCGAATCCTGGCATTCTTACCGTTTCAGAACGCTTAACATCGTGCTGCCCAGGGCGGCCGGGGACTCGGCGACCCGGATGCCGGCGGCCTTGAGAGCCTCGATCTTGTCGCCGGCGCCGCCCTTGCCCCCGGCGATGATGGCGCCGGCGTGCCCCATGCGGCGGCCGGGCGGTGCCGTGACCCCGGCGATGAACCCGACCATCGGCGTCTGCCGCCGGCGCGCGCGCTTGTAGAAGGCTGCCGCCTCCTCTTCCGCCGTTCCGCCGATTTCGCCAATCATGATGATTCCAACCGTCTCGTCGTCGGCGAGAAACATCTCGAGGCAGTCCACGAAGCTTGTACCGTTCACCGGGTCGCCGCCGATGCCGATGCAGGTAGACTGCCCCAGCCGCGCCGCCGTCGTCTGGGCAACCGCCTCGTATGTAAGCGTTCCCGACCTGGAAACAATCCCGATCCGCCCCCGCAGGTGGATGTGACCTGGCATGATGCCGATCTTGCAGGCATCCGGCGTGATGACCCCGGGGCAGTTCGGCCCGATGAGGCGGGTGACCGAGCCCTGGAGCGCCCGCTTGACCCGTACCATGTCGAGGACCGGGATGCCCTCGGTGATGCAGACGACCAACGGGACTTCGGCGTCAACGGCTTCCAGAATGGCATCCGCCGCGAAGGGGGGCGGAACATAGATGACCGAGGCATTGGCCCCGGTCGCCGCCACCGCTTCGGCGACGGTATTGAAGACCGGCAGATCGAGATGGCGCTCGCCACCCTTGCCGGGGGTAATCCCCCCCACCATCTGGGTGCCATAGGCGATCGCCTGTTCCGAATGGAATGTGCCCTGGGCGCCGGTGAAGCCCTGGCAGATGACTTTCGTGTTCTTGCCGACCAGGACTGCCATCAGCGTGCCTCCCGCACTGCCCGGGTGACCTTTTCGGCAGCGTCGGCCAGATTGTCGGCCGACACGATCGGTAATCCCGACTCGGCAAGGATCTTCTTGCCAAGCTCGACGTTGGTGCCTTCCAGGCGCACGACAAGCGGCACATTGAGGCTGACCTCGCGGGCGGCCGCGATAACGCCCTCGGCGATCACATCGCAGCGCATGATGCCGCCAAGATATTGACCAGGATCCCTTCGACGTTGGGATTCACGATGATCTTGAAGGCCTTGGTCGCCCGCTCGCGGGCGGCGCCGCCGCCAACATCAAGGAAGTTCCTTGCCGGCGCCCCGCCATACACCTTGATGATGTCCATCGTCGCCATCGCAAGCCCGGCGCCGTTCACCATGCAGCCACGTCTTCATCGAGCTTGATGTAGTTGAGCCCTGGCGGGTGGCTTCCAGTTCCGACGGTCCTCTTCGTCCTCGTCGCGCAGTGGGTCTGATGTCGCCCTGACGGAACAGCGCGTTGTCGTCGAAATTCATCTTGGCATCCAGCGCGATCACATCGCCGGCGCCGGTAATGACAAGGGTTAATCTCGACCACGCTGGCGTCCAGCCCGACGAACGCGTCATACATGGCCTGGATGTAGTCCTTGACGGCCGCATTGACCTGCTTGCCACCAAGGCCAAGCCCGAAGGCAATTCGGCGCGCGTGGAACGGTTGCAGGCCCGTCACCGGGTCGATCGCGGATGCGCAGGATCTTCCGGCGTCCTTGGCCGGCGCACTTCTTCGATCTCGACCCTGCCCTCGGCGGACGCAATCACCGTGATCTCGGCTGGTTGACCGATCGATCAGCATGCCGGGAGATAGAGTTCGCGCGCGATATCGCAACCTTCTTCGATATAGACGCGCTTCACCTCGCGGCCCTGGGGGCCGGTCTGCGGCGTCGAACAGCCGCGCGCCGATCATCGATCTCGGCCAGGTTTTCACATCGGCCAGCGAGCGGGCGATTTTCACGCCCCGGCCTTGCCGCGCCCGCCGGCATGGATCTGGGCCTTGACCACCCAGAGCGTACCGCCCAGTTCTGACGCCCGCGCGATCGCTTCATCGCCGGTATAGGCGACCCCGCCGCGCGGCCCAGCGACCGAGTATTGTCCAAGCAGAGCCTTAGCCTGGTATTCGTGAATGTTCATGCGTTTGCCGCTCCGCGGTGGCGACGGCGAACGGGCCGCCCACCCCGCGATGAGCCGCCCCTGCTACCGTCCAGGAACGAAGAAGCCTCCGTCCGCTTAGCTTTTCCCCTTGGCCTTTGCGTCGGTGGTCGAAAGCTTTTTGCAGATTTCGATCAGGCCGCGAACGGCCTCGACCGATTTCTGGAACATCGCCTTCTCGGCGGTGTTCAAGGCAATCTCGACCACGCGCTCGACACCATTGGCGCCGATGACGCAGGGCACCCCCACATAAAGATCCTTCACACCGTATTCGCCGCGCAAATAGGCCGCACAAGGCAGAACGCGGCGCTTATCCCGCAGGAACGATTCGGCCATTTCGATCGCCGAGACCGCCGGCGCATAATAGGCCGAGCCCGTCTTCAGCAGGTTAACGATCTCGGCGCCGCCGTCGCGGGTGCGTTGAATGATTTCATCCAGGCGACCCTTGGTGATCCAGCCCATCTTGACAAGATCCGTAAGCGGAACTCCGGCCACGGTGGAATAACGGGCAAGCGGCACCATGGTGTCGCCATGACCGCCCAGCACGAAGGCCGTCACGTCCTCGACCGAAACGGCGAACTCGCTGGCCAGGAAATAGCGGAACCGGGCCGAGTCGAGGACACCGGCCATACCGACGACGCGCTCCGGAGGCAGGCCGCTTGCCTGCTGCATCACCCACACCATCGCGTCGAGAGGGTTGGTGACGACAATGACGAAGGCTTTCGGGCAGTGCTTCTTGATCGCGGCGCCAACCGTCTGCATGACCTGGGTGTTGATGCCGATCAGGTCGTCGCGGCTCATGCCGGGCTTCCGCGGCACGCCGGCGGTGACGATCACCACATCCGCGCCCTTGATGTCGGCATAGCTGTTGGTGCCCTTGTAGGCCGCATCGATGCCGGCAACCGGGGTGGATTCCGCCAGGTCAAGGCTTTTGCCCTGCGGCATATCGTTAACGATGTCAAACATCACGACATCGCCCAATTCCTTAAGTCCGATCAGATGCGCAAGCGTGCTGCCGATCTGCCCGGCGCCGATCAGGGCAATCTTGTTGCGTGCCATCGAGGCCCCCTAATTCCACGGATTTATCTCGGAATATTAACGGTTGGCGCCGGTCAATCGCCCCCTGACGCCGCGCGCCGGGATGTAGCGCGATTCCCGTAACCGGGCAAGAGCTTACGCCGGCACCGCGGCTCTGGCTCGATCCCGGTCCGGACCGATGTCTACCAGCCAAATATTTAAGAAATATGCGCTTTTTCCAAATAGTCGGCGGCCTGCATCTCCATCAGGCGCGACGCGGTGCGAAGAAAAGCCTTGGCCCCGTCACCAGCTGGATAGAGCCGGTCTGGCGGCGCTGCGGCCGAGCAGACCAGCTTGGTCGAATGCTCGTAAAGGGCGTCGATCAGGATCAGGAACCGCTTGGCCTCGTCCCGCCTGGCCGGCGACAGCTCGGGGATCCCGGCCAGGATCAGGGTGTGGAAATGGGTGGCAAGGGCGATGAAATCGGCCGCCCCCAGGGGCCGTTCGCAGAGTTCGGAAAAGGTGAATCGGGCCACCCCCCGGGCGGCCCGCGGCACGACCAGGCGCCGCCCCTGGACCTCGAGGGTCAGGGGCGCGCCGGCCGCATCGTCGGTCAGGCGGCGGAAGGCATCATCCAGCGCCGCATCGGCACGCGGCCCCAGGGGGGTGTGGTAGACGCTCAGGCCCTTGAGACGGGCCAGCCGGTAATCGACTGAGCCCGACATCTCGAGGATATCGAGGCGTTCCTGCAACAGGTCGATGAAGGGCAGGAAGCTTTCACGCTGGAGCCCGTCCTTGTAGAGATCGCTCGGCGCCACGTTGGAGGTGGCGACCACCACCACCCCCGCATCCAGAAGGGTCGTGAACAGGCGCCGCAGGATCATGGCAGTCGCGACGTCCTCGACCTGGAACTCGTCGAAGCAAAGGAGGGTCGTCTCGGCGGCGATGGCCTGCGCCAGCGGTGGCACTGGATCGTCGCCGATCGGGCGGGCCTGGCGCCATTCATGGATGCGTCCATGGACCTCGAGCATGAAGGCGTGGAAATGGACCCGCCGCTTCTTGGCTATCGGTGCCGCCGCGAAGAACAGGTCCATGAGCATCGATTTGCCGCGCCCGACATCGCCAAAGATGTAAAGCCCCTGCGGCGGAGCGTCACGATTGCGGTTGCGGCCAAGGCCAAGGCGTTCGCGCCAGCCCTGCCGCCCCTCGGGCCGGTAGCCCGCCAGGGCGTGGTGAAGGCTTTCAAGCTTCTCGGCAGCAAGCTCCTGAACCGGATCGGGCTTGATCTCGCCGCTGTCGCGGTGCGCCCGATAGCGCGCAAGCGGGCCGTCGTTCATCACGGAGCCGCTCATCACGGGGCGCGAATCAGGTTTCTGCGGGTCACCGGCCGCCAATCACCGCGGCAAAGGCCGAGACAAGGCCCGCCTACCGACGGGCCACCATCATTTTCTTGATCTCGGCAATCGCCTTCCCCGGGTTCAGTCCCTTTGGGCAGGTCTTGGTGCAGTTCATGATGGTATGGCAGCGATAGAGGCGGAACGGATCCTCAAGTTCGTCCAGGCGCTCGCCCGTCTTTTCGTCGCGGCTGTCGGCAATCCAGCGATAGGCCTGCAGCAGGATGGCGGGCCCCAGATAGCGGTCGCTGTTCCACCAGTAGCTGGGGCACGCGGTCGAGCAGCAGAAGCACAGGATGCATTCCCATAACCCATCAAGCTCGGCCCGCTCCTCGCGGCTTTGCAGCCGTTCGCGATCCGGGGGCGGGGGTGTTTCGGTCTGCAGCCACGGCTTGATCGACGCATATTGTTCGTAGGCGCGGCTGAGATCGGGCACCAGATCCTTGACCACCGGCATGTGCGGCAGCGGATAGACGCGGACCGGGCCCTTCACCTCATCGATCGGTTTCAGGCAGGCCAGCGTGTTGGTGCCGTCGATGTTCATCGCGCAGCTGCCGCAGATTCCCTCGCGGCAGGAACGGCGGAAGGTCAGGCTGGAATCGACCTCGTCCTTGATCTTGATGAGGGCGTCCAGCACCATCGGCCCGCAGCTCGCAAGATCGACCTCGTAGGTGTCGACGCGGGGGGTTTCGCCGCTATCCGGATCCCAGCGATAGATGCCGAACGTCTTGACCGACTTCGCGTCGGCCGGCGCCTTGTGGCATTTGCCGGCACCGATTTTCGAATTGGGGGGCAGCGTAAACTCGACCATGGAGCGATCCTTCCGACGTGGGCCGCAGGCGCGATCAGTAGACGCGCGCCTTGGGTGGAATCGTTTCGACCGTAAGCGGCTTCAAATGAACCGGCCGGTAATCCAGGCGTACGCCCTTCGCCTCGCGCCAGGACAGCGTATGCTTCAGCCAGTTCACATCATCGCGATCCGGGTGGTTTTCATGCGCATGGGCGCCGCGGCTTTCCTTGCGCGCGCGGGCAGAATGAAGCGTCACCACCGCCTGGCCCATCAGGTTTTCGAGCTCGATCGCCTCGACCAGGTCCGAATTCCAGATCAGCGAGCGATCGGTCAGGCCGATATCGGCCATCGATGCCGCCGCCCTGTCGATCTTCTGGCAGCCTTCTTCCAGCACCTCGGTGGTCCGGAACACCGCACAGTTGTTCTGCATGGTACGCTGCATCTCGCCGCGGATGCGCGCGGTCGGCAGCCCGCCCTTGGACTGGCGCAGGCGATCGAGCAGCGCGATCGAGTCTTCGCCGGCGCTGGCCGGCAGGTCCTTGTGGGGCGCGCCCGGCTTGACCAGCTCGGCCGCCCGGATGGCGGCCGCCCGGCCGAACACGACAAGATCGATCAGCGAGTTGCAACCCAGACGATTGGCGCCATGCACCGACGCGCAGGCCGCCTCGCCCACCGCCATCAGGCCCGGCACCACCGCATCGGGATTGCCGGCCGTAGGGCGCAAAGCCTCGCCCCAGTAGTTGGTGGGAATGCCACCCATGTTGTAATGGACGGTCGGCAGGACCGGGATCGGCTGCTTGGTCACGTCGACGCCGGCAAAGATCTTCGCCGTTTCGGAAATGCCCGGCAGCCGTTCGTGCAGAATGGCCGGGTCGAGATGCTCGAGATGCAGGTAGATGTGATCCTGGTTCGGGCCGACGCCACGGCCTTCGCGGATCTCGACCGTCATCGAGCGGCTGACGACATCGCGCGAGGCCAGATCCTTGGCGTTCGGCGCGTAGCGCTCCATGAAGCGCTCGCCCTTCGCGTTGGTAAGATATCCACCCTCGCCGCGTGCCCCTTCGGTGATCAGGCAGCCGGCGCTGTAGATGCCGGTCGGGTGGAACTGGACGAATTCCATGTCCTGGAGCGGTAGGCCGGCACGCAACACCATCCCGCCACCGTCGCCGGTGCAACTGTGGGCCGAGGTACAGGAGAAATACGTCCGGCCATAGCCGCCGGTGGCCAGCACCGTGACATGGGCGCGGAAGCGGTGGATCGAGCCATCGGCCAGGTTCCAGGCCATCACGCCGCGGCAGGCCCCCCCCTCGTCCATGATGAGACCGAGGGCAAAGTACTCGATGAAGAACTGGGTCTGATTCTTGACCGCCTGCTGATAAAGCGTGTGCAGCAGCGCGTGCCCGGTGCGGTCGGCCGCGGCACAGGCGCGATGCGCCATCTTCTCGCCGAAGTTGACCGTATGGCCGCCGAACGGACGCTGATAGATCTTGCCTTCCGGCGTGCGCGAGAACGGCATGCCGGCGTGTTCAAGCTCGTAGACCGACGGCACGGCGTTTCGGCACAGATACTCGATCGCGTCCTGATCGCCCAGCCAATCCGAGCCCTTGACGGTGTCGTACATATGGTAGCGCCAATCGTCGGCAATGATATTGCCGAGCGCAGCCCCCATGCCGCCCTGGGCCGCAACGGTATGGCTGCGGGTGGGAAACAGCTTTGAAATGCACGCTGTCCGCAGCCCCGAGGCCGTCATGCTGGACGCGGCCCGAAGGCCAGATCCGCCCGCGCCGACAACGACGGCGTCATAGGTATGGTCGATGATGGGATAGGCTTGGGTCATGGTCGATCAGCCCCCAACCGAGATCTTGATGACGGCGAAGATCGACCCCAATCCGAGAACGATTGCCGCGAATCTGACAAGCAAGATGAGCGCGATCTTGGCGCCCTCTGAATGGACGTAGTCCTCGATCACAACCTGGAGGCCGAGGGCCCCATGGTAGAAGCCGGCGAACACCAGCAGCGACATCAGGACCGCCACCACCGGCGAGCCCAGGAAATACACCGTCGCCTCGAAGCCCTGCCCGGCCAGCATGACAAGCGATGCCGCGAACCACAGGATCAGCGGAACAAGAGCCACCGCGGTCACCCGCTGCGCCCACCAGTGACCGACGCCGTCCTTGGCCGAGCCAAGGCCGCGCACGCTATGAAGCTTCGACGTCATGCGCCACCCCGCATCGACAGGCCGATGATCCAGGCCAGAACCGTAAGGCCAAGCGCGACGGCCACGACCAGCCGCCCGGATCGATAGACGGTCGGCAGATCAAAGCCGCGCCCGCTGTCCCAGGCCAGATGGCGGATGCCATTCGACAGGTGATAGAACAGCGCGAAGGTGAAGCCGAACAGGACCAGCATCCCGATCCACGAGCTGATGAACCAGGCGAAGCTGGCATAGGCGGTCGGCCCCGTGGCGGCCGCAATCAGCCACCAGGCAAGCAGCAGCGTGCCGATCGCAAGGCTGACACCGGTCATCCGATGCAGGATGGACAGGACAGATGTGAGCTGCCACCGATAAATCTGGATGTGCGGCGACAGCGGTCGATTCGTTGGCGTCATGGCACCATCAACCGAGCTATGAGAGGACACCGCGAAGCGAAGAACCCGCGGCCGTCCATGGGTTTAGTCGGCCGGCACGGCCGAGTCAACGGCGCCCACACGGGTCGATCCAGCCCCTGGGATCCAGGCCCAGCCGGCCGCCACCCCAGCCAGCCGCCATCTGTGAACGGCCGGGACAGTCAGCGCGGGATCAGGACCGTATAATCAAGATCCAGCACGACAGCCGGATGGGGTTTCCCATCCTCGCCCCGGTCCGGGAATTCGGCGCAGGGCCAGTCCTTGGCGGCCACGGTCCGAAGCCGGAGGGCGCCCAGGTCGGTCCGGCCGGGCACTTCGATCTTGTCGATCACCTGAGACCACGCATAGACGGTGTCGCCGGCAAAGGTGGGGCCGACATGGGCGCCACCATTGATCGCCGCCACCTTGAAGGCATTGGCAAGCCCGTTGAAGCTGACCGCCCGGGCCAGGCTGATGATATGGCCGCCATAGATGAGCCGCCGGCCGAACCGGCTGCCTTTCTGGGCATGGCCATTGAAATGGACCCGCGCTGTATTCTGATAAAGGCGGGTCGCCATCATGTGCTCGGCTTCCTCGATGGTGACGCCATCCACATGGTCGATGCGTTCGCCCACGGCATAGTCGTTCCAGCCATGCGGCGAGCCCGCCAGGACCCGATCATAGTTTGAGAGATCAAGGCCGGCCGGAACCTCGATGGCGGTTGCCGGAACCGCCTTGGGCAGCGGCGGCACCACCGGTTCGGGCGCCTTTGCCGCTTCCGAGCGCTTGTTCACCATCACCCAGCGCACATAGTCGAGAACCGTCTCACCGCGCTGGTTGATGCCCTGGGTCCGGACATAGACGGTGCCGGACTTGCGGTTGGAATTTTCGCGCAGACCGATGACGGCCGACCGCGCGGTGATCGTGTCGCCGGGATAGACCGCCACGCCGAACCGGCAATCCGCATAGCCGAGATTGGCGACGGCATTGAGCGAAATGTCCGGGACCGACTTCCCGAACACGATGTGAAAGGCAAGGATGTCATCGATCGGCGCCGTCCGATAGCCGATGCTGCGGGCGAATTCGGTCGACGAATGGAGCGCATGGCGCGACCCGAACAGGGCGAGATAGAGCGCCACGTCGCCTTCGGTCACGGTGCGCGGCGTCGCATGGTCAAGGATCTGGCCGACCCGGAAATCTTCGAAGAAATTGCCGGCCACCGTCTTCGTTGCTTTCGCGTTCATGCCGCGGCTCCCGCCAGCAGGGCAATCGCATCGGCCAGCCCGACCAGCCGCCGCGCGTTCTCGACATGCAGGTTCTCGATCAGCTTGCCGTCCACCAGCACCACCCCCTTGCCCTGCCTGGCCGCTTCGGCATGCGCGGCAATGATCCGGCGCGACCAGGCAACCTCGGCCTCGTCGGGTGCGAAAATCTGGTTGGCCGCCGCCACGGTTTTCGGATGGATCAGGGTCTTGCCATCGAATCCCAGCGTCCGGCCCTGACGGCAGGCCGCGGCAAAACCTTCGTCGTCGTTGAGATCGAGATGCACGCCGTCGGCGATGGCAAGCCCATAGGCCCGCGCCGCCAGCAGGCAGAGGCTGAGGCTGGCCAGCATGGGCAGGCGGTCGGCAGTATGGCTGGCATGCAAATCCTTGGTAAGATCGGACGTTCCCATGACAAGACCGCCGAGGCGTGGCGTCGCGCCGGCGATGTCCTTGGCATTCAGGATGCCGATCGGCGTTTCCATCATGCACCAGATGGCAAGGTCGGCCGGTGCGCCCGCGCCTTCAAGCACGGCTTCGGCCTGGCGCACTGTTTCGGGGCTGTCAACCTTGGGCAGAAGGACAGCATGGGCGCCCGACGTGGCGGCGGCGACCAGGTCTTCATAGCCCCAGGGGGTGTTAAGCCCGTTCACCCGCACCAGAAGCTCGCGCTTGCCATAACGGCCGCTTCCGGCGGCGGCCGCAACAAGGCGGCGCGCCTCGGCCTTGGCATCGGGCGCCACCGCATCCTCGAGATCGAAGATCAGCGCATCGGCGGGGATCGATTCCGCCTTCTCGAGGGCGCGGGCGTTGGAGCCCGGCATATAGAGCATGCTGCGGCGCGGTCGGACGGAACGGGTCATGGGCGGAAACTCCTGGTGTAAGGCTGCGGACACTACAAACAAAGCGGCGCTAATGGCAAGGTAACGGGACCGGGCAGACCCGGACCACGGAGCGCACCCATGGCGGATTTCATGACCTATACGCTGGTCGACAACGTGGCCGAGATCGTGATGAACCTGAAGGACTCAGACGATTCGCACGAGGCGCTCAGGGCCTTCGTCGAAAAGCGCCAGCCGGTCTATCAAGGGCGCTGAAAACGCGCCGGGGGCGGCCCTGCCGGCCCGCCCCCGTCTTGATCAGTCAATGGTGAATGGGGTCAGGGGTGAATGGGATCAGGCCTTGGCCGCCCGTTTCGGCTGGCGACCGCCCAGATGGTCGGCCGCCAGGGCTTCGGCGATCTGCACCGCGTTCAAGGCCGCGCCCTTGCGCAGGTTGTCAGAGACGACCCACAGGTTCAGCCCGTTCTCGACGGTCGGGTCGACGCGGATCCGGCTCACATAGGTAAGATCCTCGCCCGCCGCCTCGACCGGGGTCACATAACCCTCGTCGGCGCGATGGTCGATGACGGCAATGCCGGGCGCGGCGCGCAGGACCGCGCGCGCCTCGTCATCATCGACGGGCCGTTCGAACTCGACGTTGACCGCCTCGGAATGGCCGATGAACACCGGCACCCGCACGCAGGTCGCCGTCACCTTGATGGCGGGGTCGAGGATCTTCTTGGTTTCGACCACCATCTTCCATTCCTCCTTGGTCGATCCGTCGTCCATGAAGACGTCGATGTGAGGAATGACGTTGAAGGCGATCTGCTTGGTGAACTTGCGCCGCTCGATCGGGTCGTTCACATAGATGGCGCGGGTCTGGTTGAAGAGCTCGTCCATCGCCTCCTTGCCGGCCCCCGAAACGGACTGATAGGTGGCCACGACCACCCGCTTGATCTTGAAGCGGTCATGCAGCGGCTTCAGGGCCACCACCATCTGCATGGTCGAGCAGTTCGGGTTGGCGATGATGTTGCGGGCGCCAAAGCCCGCCAGCGCGCCGCGATTGACCTCGGGCACGACGAGCGGAATATCGGGGTCCATGCGGAACTGCGAGGTATTGTCGATGACGACACAGCCCGCCGCCGCGGCGCGTGGCGCGTGCACCGCCGACACCTTCGAGCCCGGCGAAAACAGCGCGATGTCGAAGCCTTTGAAATCGAAATCGTCGAGGCACTTCACTTTGAGCGTCTCGGTGTCGCCGAAAGAAACCTTCATGCCGACCGAGCGCGACGACGCCAGGGCCGCCACCTCGTCGACCGGAAACTTGCGCTCGGCGAGAATGTTCAGCATCTCGCGCCCGACATTGCCGGTGGCTCCCACCACCGCGACCCGATACCCCATGGTCCTCACTCCTGCGCGGCCTGGCCGGCCGGCGCTTCATCGCATCACACCCGGCCAGGGGCACGACAGCCCCCGCCGCTTTCAACCCGCCGATCCGAACCTGCCGATCTGAACCTGATGGCCCATCGCCCTTAGCCCAGGCGATCGAGCGCTTTCAGGATTGCATCGCCCATGCCCGTGGTCGAGACCTTGGTCTTGCCCGGCTGCATGATATCGGCCGTCCGGTAGCCCTGGTCGAGAACCAGGGCGGTGGCCTTGTCGATCAGATCCGCCTCCTTCGCCATGTCGAAGGAATAGCGCAGCATCATGCCGAAGCTGAGAAGGGTGGCAAGCGGATTGGCCAGGCCCTGGCCCGCGATATCGGGTGCCGAGCCGTGCACCGGCTCGTACATCGCCTTGCGCCTGCCCTTCGCATCGGCCGCGCCAAGGCTGGCCGAGGGCAGCATGCCAAGCGAGCCGGTCAGCATGGCGGCGCAATCCGACAACAGATCGCCGAACAGGTTGTCGGTGACGATCACATCGAACTGGCGCGGGTTGCGGACCAGCTGCATGGCGCAGTTGTCGGCGTACATGTGGCTGAGTTCGATGTCCTTTGCCTCGCGGTCGTGGATGTCCTGCACGACTTCGCGCCACAGGACGCCCGATTCCATGACGTTGGCTTTTTCGACCGAACAGACCTTCTTGCCGCGCTTGCGCGCCAGATCGAAGGCGACCCGGGCGATGCGCTCGATCTCGGGCGTGGTGTAGACCTGGGTGTTGACGCCCTTGCGGGTGCCATCGGGCAACGTGGTGATGCCGCGCGGCTCGCCGAAATAGACGCCGCCCACCAGTTCACGCAGGATCATGATATCGAGCCCCTTGACCACCTCGAGCTTCAAGGTCGAGGCTTCGGCCAGGGCATCGAACACCACCGCCGGGCGGAGATTGGCGAACAGCTCCATCTCCTTGCGCAGGCGCAGCAAGCCGCGCTCGGGCTTCTTGGCAAAGGGCAGATTGTCCCATTTCGGGCCGCCGACCGCGCCCAGAAGCACCGCGTCGCATTGCAGTGCCAGCTTCATGGTGTCATCGGTCAGGGGCGTGTCGTACTTGTCGATCGACGCGCCGCCGACCGGCCGTTCGACGACATCGAACGCGAGGTTGCGCTTGCGCGCCAGCCAGTCGATGACGCGGCGGACTTCGGCCATGACTTCGGGGCCGATCCCGTCGCCGGGCAGAATCAGGATGCTTTTTGCTTGTACGCTGGCCATGGCCTTTGTCCTCACGCCGCCAATCAGGCGACCACTGGCCGGGTCAGCCAGGGGCGCTCGCGGTAATAGCCGGTTTCGAACGACGCGATCTTTTCCTTGCTCTGCAGGGTGAGACCGATGTCGTCCAGCCCGTTCAACAGGCAGTTCTTCTTGAACGGGTCGATGTCGAAGCGGGTGACCTTGCCGCTCGGGCGCCGGATTTCCTGCGTCTCGAGATCGACCGTAAACGTGGCATTGGCGCCGTTCTCGGATTCCCTCAGGATGTCGAGCACCTGCTCGCGCGGCAAGGTGATGAGCAGGATGCCGTTCTTGAACGAGTTATTGAAGAAGATGTCGGCAAACGACGGCGCGATCACGCAGCGGATCCCGAAATCGGCCAATCCCCAGGGCGCATGTTCGCGCGACGAGCCGCAACCGAAATTGTTGTCGGTCACCAGAATCTGTGCCCGGCGATAGGCCGGCTTGTTCAGCACGAAATCGGGCTTTTCCGAACCGTCAGAATTGTAGCGCAGGTCGTTGAACAGGTTCTTGCCCAGCCCCTGGCGCTGGATGGTTTTCAAGAAACGCGCCGGCATGATCTTGTCGGTGTCGACATTCATCATCGGCAGCGGCGCGGCAATTCCGGTGAGGGTGGTGAACTTCTGCATGAGGGCCTCCTCTCAGGCGTAGTCGCGCACGTCGGCCAAATGGCCAGCGATGGCGGCGGCCGCAGCCATGGCCGGGCTGACCAGGTGGGTGCGGCCACCCGGACCCTGGCGGCCTTCGAAGTTGCGGTTCGAGGTTGACGCGCTGCGCTCGCCGGGCTTCAGCCGGTCCGCGTTCATGGCCAGGCACATCGAGCATCCGGGCTCGCGCCATTCAAAGCCCGCGTCCGTGAAGATGCGGTCGAGGCCTTCCTTCTCGGCCTGCTCCTTGACCAGGCCCGAGCCGGGCACAACCAGCACGCGCACGCCGTTCGCCACCTTACGGCCCTTGGCGATCGCCGCCGCCGAACGCAGATCCTCGATGCGCCCGTTGGTGCACGAGCCGATGAACACCGTATCGACGCGGATATCGGTCAGCTTCATGCCCGGCTTCAGGCCCATGTAATCGATCGCGCGCTCGATCGCCTTGCGCCGGTTCTCGTCCTTCTCGGCCTTGGGATCGGGAACGTTGCCGGTGATCGGCAGCGCGTCCTCGGGGCTGGTGCCCCAGGTCACCTGCGGCGCAATGCGGGCCGCGTCGATGATCGCCGTCTTGTCATAGGTCGCGCCGGGATCGCTGGCGAGCGAGCGCCAGTGGGCAACCGCCATTTCCCATTCGCCGCCCTTGGGCGCAAAGGGACGGCCCTTCAGATAATTGAAGGTGGTGTCGTCGGGCGCCACCATGCCGGCCCGGGCGCCCGCCTCGATCGACATGTTGCAGACCGTCATGCGGCCTTCCATGGAAAGGGCACGAATCGCATCGCCCGCGTATTCGATCACGTGGCCCGTGCCGCCACCGGTGCCGATCTGGCCAATGATGGCCAGGATAAGGTCCTTGGCGGTGATGCCGGGGGCCGGGGTACCCCGCACCTCGACCTTCATGCTCTTGGCGCGACGCAACAGCAGTGTCTGTGTGGCAAGCACGTGCTCGACCTCGGACGTGCCGATGCCGAAGGCCAGCGCGCCAAAGGCGCCATGGGTGGCTGTATGGGAATCGCCACACACGATCGTCATGCCGGGCTGGGTCATGCCCTGCTCGGGTCCGATGATATGAACGATGCCGCGCCGGATGTCGGTCGTAGAGAAATAGGGCAGCCCGAAATCCTTGACGTTCTTTTCGAGAGTCGCGATCTGGATGCGCGATTCCTCGTCCACACCGGCCTGATCCTTGGTGGTCGGCACGTTGTGGTCGGCGACGCAAAGGGTCGATTCGCGCCGGTGCACCTTGCGGCCGGCCATGCGCAGTCCTTCGAAGGCCTGCGGGCTTGTCACTTCGTGAACGATGTGGCGATCGATATACACAAGGTCCGTGCCATCCGGTTGGGTCTGGATGACATGGCTCTCCCAGATCTTATCGAACATCGTGCGCGGCTTGCCCATTGTCGTGCTCTCCTCCGTGCTGATGCGGTACGCCGAATGACAGCGGCCCTAGGCCTTTTTCGCTTCCGCCTTTTCCGCCTTCTTCTTGGCCTTCTTGCCGCCGGCCTCGGCTGCGCCGGCGGTCTGCGGCGATGCTGCGGCCAGGTTTTCCTCGGTCACCGACGCCGCGGCCCCCTCGGTCGGAACCTCGACCGTGCGCCGTCCGGTCGCCTCGGCAATGCGGGCCGACTTGCCGGTGCGGCCGCGCAGGTAATAGAGCTTCGCCCGCCGGACCCGGCCGCGACGCACCACCTCGATCTTGTCGACGCGCGGCGAATAGAGCGGGAAGATGCGCTCGACGCCTTCGCCGTACGAGATCTTGCGCACGGTGAAGCTTGAGTTGAGCCCGCGGGCCGAGCGCGCGATGCACACGCCTTCAAAGACCTGAATGCGCTCGCGCTCGCCTTCGGTCACCTTGACCGAGATCTTGAGCGTATCGCCCGGCGCGAAATCGGGGATCGTCTTGCCCTTCGTCAGAGTGGCAATCTGCTCTTGTTCGAGTTGTTCCAATAGATTCATGGCTGGTCCCCTATCGCTTCAAGACTTGCGGGCAACGTAACGCGCCCAGAGATCCGGGCGTCGCTCGCGGGTTAACTTTTCCGCCTCGGCCAGGCGCCAAGCGCGGATTCGTTCATGGTGGCCCGACAACAAGACGTCGGGCACACCCAGGTCGCGCCACTGCTGGGGGCGCGTGTAATGCGGATATTCCAGCAGATCCTGCTCGAAACTTTCGACATCCAGCGATTCGGCCGTGCCGACGACACCCGGCAGCAGGCGCACGCAGGCGTCCAGCAGCGCCATCGCCGCCGGCTCGCCGCCGGAAAGAACGAAATCGCCAAGGCTCAGCTCTTCCAGCGCGCGGGTCCGGATCACACGTTCGTCGATGCCTTCGAACCGGCCGCACAGCAAGATGACGCCCGGTCCGGCCGCAAGGGTTCGCACTCGGGCCTGATCCATCAGGCGCCCGCGCGGCGTAAGATAGATGACCGGCAAGGCCGTCGCGGCCTCGGGCGGGGCGCTGAGCGCGCCCGCCAGGGCGGCATCGATCACGTCGGCGCGCATCACCATGCCGGGCCCGCCGCCGAATGGATCATCATCGACGCTGCGATGACGATCGGTCGCGAAGGCACGGATATCGATGGCCTCGAGGCGCCAGAGACCCCTGCCCAGCGCCTTGCCGGCCAGCGAATGGCCAAGCGGCCCCGGAAACATCTCGGGGAAGAGGGTCAGGACCTTGGCGGTCCACGGCGCGCCAACCATCATGGCCGCCCCCGCCAATCGCCGTCGTCCGGGTCGCCATCGTCCGGGTCGCCATCGTCCGGGTCGCCGTCATCCGGATCGCCGTCCCGCTCCGCCCCGGCCGGCCCCATCAGCGCCGCCGGTGGATCGATCACGATCCGCCCGCCCGCGATATCGACGGTGGGAACCACGGCGCGGGTGAACGGCACCGACACGAGCCGGTCGCCCTCGGCCAGGCGGATGTCGAGGATGTCGCCGGCGCCATGGTTGGCGACACTGGCGACGATACCAAGCGGCGTTCCATCCGGCCGCATGGCCGCAAGGCCGATGAGATCGGCGTAATAGAACTCGTCGTCGCCGGTCAGCGGCAGGGCAGCACGCGGCACATAGAGCCGCGTTCCCTTGAGCGCCTCGGCGGCATTGCGATCATCGATACCGTCGGCACGCGCGATCACGACGCTTTCGCCCGCCTCGCCCATGAGCGTGAGCGTGAATCGCCGACGGCCGGTCTGGTCTTCGACCGGGCCGTAGGCAGCCACGTCGGCGGGATGGGCGGTATAGCTCTTGATCCGCACCCCGCCGCGCACGCCATGCGCTCCGACGATCATCCCCACACACACTCTCGCTTTGTCAGGTTGCGGACTCAGCCCTGCGCCTCCGCGGCCGGAGCCGCATCAGCGCCGGCCGCCGCGGCCTTGGCTGCTTCCTGGGCCTTCAGGCGTTCCTGGGCCTTGGCCTTCGGCTTCGCCTTGATCGGGTTGTTCCCGCGCGCCGGCATCGGAATGATCGACGCTTCGCCAAGGAAGCGGGCAACCCGATCGGTCGGCAGCGCGCCGGAGCCCAGCCAATGCTTGATGCGCTCGACGTTGAGCACGATGCGGCTCGGATGGTTCTTGGGAACCATCGGATCATAAGAGCCAAGCCGCTCGATATAGCGGCCATCCCGCGGGCTGCGGGTATCGGCAACGACGATACGGTAGAAGGGGCGCTTCTTGGCACCGCCACGGGTCATGCGGATCTTGAGGGCCATGCGTTCGCTTTCCTCGTTGAGCCAGGTTCAGTGATCGACCGGTTTCAGGCCGGCCTGCGACAAACGGCCTCGATCTTGTTCCCGTCGGGATCAAGAACAAAGGCCGCGTAATAATTCGGTGTGTAATGGGGCCGCAAGCCGGGCTTGCCGTCATCCGTGCCGCCATGGGCCATCGCCGCCTCATAAAAGGCATCGACCATGGCGCGATCCTCGGCCCGGAGCGCAATATGCACGCCACCGCCCGGCCCCGCCGCCCGACCCGCGTCGAACGGCCGCCCGACCCAGAAGAACGGGCGCTCGCCGCCATAGCCAATGGGGCGGCCCGGCACCTCCATGACCCGGCGAAGGCCAAGGGCAGCCAGCACCGGATCGTAGAACGCCGTCGCGCGCGCCAGATCGGCAACCCCGACCGAGACGTGATCGATCACAACGCCGCTCACCGGAAGCCTCCCGGCCGCAACAGGCCCTGCAGGCCTTGGCGCTGCAGCCCCTTCTGGCCCAGCTTGCCGACCCGCTTCATCATGTCGGCCATCTGCTGATGCTGTTTCAGCAGCTTGTTCACATCCTGCACCGTCGTGCCGGATCCGGCGGCAATCCGCTTGCGGCGGCCACCGCCGATGATCTTCGGCTGGCGGCGCTCGCGCGGGGTCATCGAGAGGATGATCGCTTCCTGGCGCTTCAGCATCGATTCGTCGATCCGGGCCTGGGCAAGCTGGGCCTTGACCTGCGCCGCGCCGGGCAGCATGCCGACCAGGCCGCCAAGACCACCCATCTTTTTCAGCTGGCGCAACTGCGACATCATGTCGTTCAGGTCGAACTCGCCCTTCTGCATCTTCTTGGCAAGCTTCTCGGCCTCGGCCTGATCGACCGCCTCGGTCGCCTTTTCGACCAGCCCGACGACATCGCCCATGCCAAGGATGCGGCCGGCCAGGCGCTGCGGATCGAGGACTTCAAGCGCGTCAATCTTTTCGCCGACGCCCAGGAACTTGATCGGGCAGCCGGTCACCGCCCGCATGCTGAGCGCGGCGCCGCCGCGGGCGTCGCCATCGATGCGGGTCATCACGATGCCCGTCACATCGACCCGATCCTTGAAGGCGCGGGCGACGTTGACCGCATCCTGGCCGGTCATCGCATCGACAACCAGCAGGGTCTCGACGGGCAGCACCGCATCGCGGACCGCCACCACTTCGCTCATCAGGTCTTCGTCGATATGCAGACGGCCGGCGGTGTCAAGCAGCACCACGTCAAAGCCTTGCAGGCGCCCCATTTCCATCGCGCGCCGGGCAATGACAAGCGGTGTCTGGCCGGCGACGATCGGCAGGGTGGCAACCCCCACCTGCTCGCCCAGGACCTTGAGCTGTTCCTGGGCGGCCGGACGCCGGGTGTCGAGCGACGCCATCAGGACCTTCTTGCGATCGCGCTCGGAAAGGCGCCTTGCGATCTTGGCGGTGGTCGTCGTCTTGCCCGAGCCCTGCAAACCGACCATCAGCACCGGAACCGGCGGCGGCGCGTTGAGGTCGATCCCTTCCGACGTGCCGCCCAACGTCGCGACCAGCTGGTCGTGAACGATCTTGACGACCATCTGGCCCGGCGTGACCGATCGCACCACGTTCTGGCCGACCGCCGCGGCGCGCACCTTTTCGACGAAATCCTTGACCACCGGCAGGGCGACGTCCGCTTCGAGCAGCGCCACCCGCACCTCGCGGAGCGCAGCATCGACATCCGCTTCGCTCAGCGCGCCGCGCTTGCGAAGGCGGTCGAAGACATCGCCCAGACGTGTGGTCAAGCCGTCGAACATGGCCTGAAATGATCTCCCGGTCGTCAATAGTCCAAACGCAAACGCGCCAGTGCGCGAAACTCGCGGGCTGGCGGGCCCCCAACAGGGACGGCGAATGGCCGAAAATCCTTGGGTGGCCGGGACTTTAGAAGCCGGTCCGGGAGGAGTCAAGGTTGCTCCCCGCCAGTGGACGCCCGCGCCCCAGAGGCCATATAAGGCGGATCATGGGTATTCGCCAGTTTCTGAAGATGCATGGCCTGGGCAACGATTTCGTCGTGTTCGACGCGCGGCGGGACGGGCTGCGCCTTGACGCGGGGCAGGCCCGGGCGCTGGCCGACCGGCACCGGGGCGTCGGCTGCGACCAGATCGTGGTGATCGAGCCGGCCACGACCCGGGCGGCGATGCCACCATGCGGATCTGGAACGCCGACGGAGGCGAGGTCGAGGCCTGCGGCACGCGGCGCGGTGCGTCGCAAGCCTGCTGATGGACGAGGCGGGCGGCGACCGCGCCGCGATCGACACGGTGGGCGGGCCGATCAGCGCCAGCCGGGCCGGCGCCCTGGTTGCCATCGACATGGGCGTTCCGCGGACCGAATGGCGGGACATCCCGCTGGCCGAGCCGGCCGACACCTTGGCGCTGCCCATCGCCGAAGGCCCGCTCGCGCAGCCGGTGGCGGTCAGCATGGGCAATCCGCACGCCGTCTTCTTCGTCAGGGACGCCACCGCCATCGATCTGGCCCGGATTGGCCCCCGGCTCGAGCATCATCCGCTGTTCCCGAAGCGCACCAATGTCGAGATTGTTATGGTCCAGGCGCCGGATCGGCTGCGGGTGCGGGTCTGGGAACGGGGAGCCGGCATCACCCAGGCCTGCGGAACCGGGGCCTGCGCGGCGCTGGTGGCAGCCGTGCGGCGCGGTCTTGCCGGCCGCAGGGCGACCATCGTGCTTGACGGCGGCGAGCTTGAGATTGCCTGGCGCGACGACGGCCACGTCATCATGACCGGCCCGGTGGCGACCAGCTTTTCCGGCCAGGTCGATCTGGATCGCCTTGGGGGCGCCTTGTCGTGACGGCCTTGGATGTCATTACCTTCGGCTGCCGGCTCAACGCCGCCGAGTCCGAACAGATCAGGGCCCGCGCCGAAGCGGCCGGCCTTGGCGATGTGGTGATCGTCAATACCTGCGCCGTCACCGCCGAGGCCGAGCGCCAGGCGCGCCAGGCCATCCGCCGGGCCCGGCGCGAACGCCCTGATGCCAAGATCATCGTGACCGGCTGCGCCGCCCAGATCGATCCCGCCCGCTTCGCCGCCATGCCCGAGGTCGATCGGGTGATCGGCAATCGCGAGAAGCTGGAAGCGGCCACCTATCACGGTCTTGCCGCTGACCGGCCCGCTGCCCCCCAGATCTCGGCGTCCCAGATCTCGGCTCCCCAGATCCCGGCGTCCGAACGCCTGAAGGAAACGGCGCCCCACCTGATCTGCGGCTTCGACGGCCGGGCGCGGGCCTTTGTCGAGATCCAGCATGGCTGCGACCATCGTTGCACGTTCTGCATCATTCCATTCGGCCGCGGACCAAGCCGCAGCGTGCCGGCGGCCGGCATCATCGCCCAGGTGCAGGACCTGGTGGACCGCGGCTTCTGCGAGATCGTCCTGACCGGCGTTGATCTGGACCGCCTATGGCGGCGCGACCTTGCCGATGCGCCCAGCCTGACCGCCCCAGCCTGGACCGTCCCAGCCTGGGCGGCCCCAACGGGTAGCATCGTCCGCGCCCTTCTCAAGGCCGTTCCCGATCTGGCGCGGCTCCGGCTTTCATCGCTCGACCCGGCCGAGGTGGATGACGATCTGCTCCGCGCCATCGTCGAGGAGGACCGCCTGATGCCCCACATCCACTGGAGCTTGCAGGCCGGCGACGACCTGATCCTGAAGCGCATGAAGCGCCGCCACAGCCGGGCCCAGGCCATCGCCCTGTGCGACCGGATCCGCCGCGAACGGCCAGGAATCGCGTTCGGCGCCGATCTGATTGCGGGATTTCCCACCGAAACCGACGCCATGTTCGCGAACAGTCTTGATCTGGTTGAAGATTGCGGCTTGACCCACCTGCACGTGTTCCCGTATTCGGCAAGGCCCGGCACGCCGGCGGCGCGCATGCCGCAGGTGCCGATGGACGTGCGCCGGGCCCGTGCCGCCCGGCTGCGGGCCGCGGGCGAGACCGCGTTCATCCAGTTTCTGGACGGACGGATCGGACAGGCCGAGCGCGTCCTGGTCGAGGACGGCACCAGCGCCCGCAGCGAGCATTTTCTGCCGGTCCGTCTTGATCGCGCCGAATCGGCGGGCCGGATCGTCGCTGCGGTCGCAACCGGCCGCGACGGCAAGACGCTGATCTGCCAAACCGCTCCATGAACGAGACAAGCGGCACCCGCAAGCTCGGCTGGTTCACGCGCCTGAAGGCGGGCTTGAGCCGCAGTTCGAGCAAGCTTGTCGAAGGCATCACCCAGATCGTTGCCAAGCGTCGTCTGGATCAGGGGATGCTGGACGAACTGGAAGACCTGTTGATCAGCGCCGATCTTGGCCCCGCCACCGCCGCCCGGGTGACGGCCGCCATCGCCCGCAACCGTTTCGATCGCGAGGTTTCCGCAAACGAGATCCGCGAAGCCCTGGCCGATGAAATCGCCGCCCTGCTTGCCCCGGTCGAGCGGCCGCTCGTCATCGATGCCGCCCGCAAGCCACATGTCATTCTGGTCGTGGGTGTCAACGGCAGCGGCAAGACGACGACCATCGGCAAGCTGGCGGCCCAGTTCCGCAACGACGGCAAGCGCATCATGATGGCGGCAGGCGATACCTTTCGCGCCGCGGCGGTCAGCCAGCTGCAGATCTGGGGTGAGCGAACGGGGGCCGCCGTCATCACCGCGCCCGACGGCGCCGATGCCGCAGGGCTTGCCTTCGATGCGCTGACCCGGGCCCGATCCGAGGGCCAGGACGTGCTGCTGATCGATACGGCCGGCCGCCTGCAGAACAAACAAGCGCTGATGGACGAACTTGCCAAGATCGTGCGGGTGCTGCGCAAGATCGACCCTGACGCACCGCACAGCTGTCTTCTGGTGCTCGATGCCACCACCGGGCAGAACGCCCGCAGCCAGGTCAAGACCTTCCGCGAGATCGCGGCCGTGACGGGGCTGGTCGTCACCAAACTTGACGGCACCGCGCGCGGCGGCGTTCTGGTCGCCCTGGCCGAAGAGGCGGGCGTGCCGGTCCATGCCATCGGCGTCGGCGAGCAGATCGACGATCTCAGGCCCTTTGCGGCCCGCCCCTTCGCGCGCAGCCTGCTCGGCCTCGACGAACGGCTCTAAAGCTGGACGGCATGGGCGGACCGGTCGGGACCGAGATCGCCGATCGGATTGGTTCGCGGCGCAAAGACCGGCTGGTCCCTCACCTCGGCATAAGCCCGGAGCGCCCAGCGGACCGACGGGAACGCGGTGTCACCCCAGGGAATGTCGTCATACCGGAACAGCCCGACCTCGAGACTTTCCGGCCCGGGTGAAACGTCGGGCGTGACCAGGCGCGCCAGGTAGATCAGCTGCACCTGGCTGATGCGCGGAATGCTGTAGATCGCAAGCAGCGCGCCCGTCTCGATCTGGGCATTGGCTTCTTCCCGGGCCTCGCGGATGGCGCCTTCGGCCGCCGCCTCGTTCGATTCGAGGAACCCCGCAGGAAGGGTCCAGAATCCGCGCCGCGGCTCGATGGCCCGTCGGCAGAGAAGGATCTTGTCGTTCCAGAGGGCGACCGAGCCGACGATGATGCGAGGATTCTCATAATTGATGAATCCACACTCCTGGCACACCAGACGCTCGCGGTCGTCGCCCGCGGGCTTCATGCGCTGGATCGGGCCCTTGCCGGTGCGCGATGCCGAATGGTCCATGGCGCCCATTCTGACAGGGCGCATCCGGCGGTCAAGAAGCCCCGGGGACCGGCTCAGACGGTGATGTCAACCAGGCTGCCGCGCGGCAGATGCCGCCCCGATTCGGCCGTGCGCAGAACCGGCCCCACCGGCTCGCCAACCGGCGCACCACCGGCTGCGCCACCGGGGGCCGGCAGCGGGGCGCCGGCACCGGGCCGATAGCGCGGCTGGGGCTCGGGCGCTAGGCGCGAAAGGGCCTGTATGAGCGCGTTGGTCGGTGGCAGCTGCATGGACGACCTCGGTCGGGGCTCCGGAACGGATCGATGGCAATTCGCGAAAACTTTATCGATCATTCGTTAACGAATGATGAATCGGGCCCGCACCGAAGGGTACCATTTAATCAAATCCTAACCGAGCACCGCAATACTGGCGCTTCTTCAAAGCGCGGCGAACGAAACCAAGTTCGATGGCTCGAAAGGGGCTCTCAGGCCCGGCGGACACCGCGAAGGTGGAAGGTGATGAACGTGACGGAAGCAGAACTGGCACATCTTCTCGACTTGGCCCGCGACCGGTCCGTCAAGGCCCGGCAGGAACTGGTCGAAACCGTCAGCGGGCTCTTCTTCAACTCGACGCAGTCGATCAGCGAACAGGAACGGGCGCTGATGACCGATATTCTCCGCCGCCTGATCCATGACGTCGAGATGTCGGTTCGCAAGAAGCTGGCCCAGCATCTGGCCGACAAGCCGAATGCACCCCACGATCTGATTGTTACGCTGGCCAATGACGAGATCGAGGTCGCCCACCCCATTCTCGCCAGCAGCACCGTGCTGCACGACATGGAACTGATCGAGGTGATTCGCGTCAAGACCTGCGAACATCAACTTGCGATCGCGATGCGCCGGCAGGTGAGCGAGAGTGTCAGCAGCGCCTTGATCGAAACCGGCAACGTGAACGTGATCGGCCGCCTGCTTGAAAATCCGAACGCCGAAATCTCACAGGCGGCGATGGCCTACCTGGTCGAACAGTCGCGGCAGGTCGATGCCTATCAGAAACCCCTGCTCGATCGCCAGGACCTGGGGCCGGAATTGGCCTCGCGCATGTACTGGTGGGTCTCGGCAGCGCTCCGCAAGCACATCCTCACGAATTTCGATATCGACGCCGACGATCTGGACGAGACGATCGAAAACACGGTTCGCGGCTCGCTCAGCGATACGTTTACGGATCCGGCCACCCAGGCGCTGGCCGGTATCAAGCGGGTCGAAAAACCGGCCGCGGGCAGCGAGCTGGCCCAGCACCTGGCCAACGCCAAGGCCATCACGCCGAAGCTGCTGATCCAGACGCTGCGCCAGGGCGAGATCCACCTTTTCGAGGCGCTGTTCAGCAAGCTTGGCGACATTCCGATCCGGCTGGTGCAGCGGATGATGTTTGAATCGGACGGCGAGGCACTGGCCGTCGCGTGCCGCGCCTTCGGCATCTTCAAGGCCGACTTCGCTTCGATCTTCCTCCTCAGCCGCAAGGCGCGTCCCGGTGACAAGATCGTCGATCCGAACGAACTGTCCCGCGCGCTCGATATCTTCGACCGGACCGACAACGCCCTGGCCAGCAAGATCGTGCGACGCTGGCAGCGCGATCCGAAATACCTGGATGCGGTGGCCGACGTCGCCGTGCAACCGGAACTGCGCAAGGCGGCACAGTAAGCCCGCTTCGCCAAGCAGCCGGACGTTGCGGGGCCCGCCCCCGAAGCCTTTCCTGGCCCGATAGAGGCGTTCTGGCCAAGCGCCTGTGGCCCAGGACCGGAAAGGCGCCGCCCAAAAAACAGATCCGTGGCAAACAGAACCGCTTCTACCTGGCCATGAAAGGCTCTAGGTTGGCGCCGGGCCCGGGATGCCGGCCTGCGGGCGCGTGTCGCCACCCGTCGCTGGGCGCCCGCGCAACAACCGATCCGCGTGCAATGACCGATCAGGGATATGGATCGCGCGCCCGCGCCATGTGGGGCGGCATCATGGCGACCATTGGCGGCCCCGCGATCATCGCAGCCGGAAGCTGGGTATCGTTCGGCGCCCTGATGCGGCAGGTCGACCTGCCGCTTTGGGCCGGCCCGGCCCTGACCGCAACCATCTGGGCGCTGCCCGCCCAATTGCTGTTCCTCGATCTCTATGGGGCGGGGGCGCCTCTGGTCGCCCTGTGGCTCACGGTATCCCTGTCGTCGGCCCGATTCCTGCCGATGACCACGGCCATCACGCCCCTTCTCGGCCGGCCGCGTTCACTGCTTGCGACCCTGCTTGCCGCCCAGCTGACCGCCGTGGTGGCCTGGTCGATCGGCATGCGCCGCTGCAACGCCTTGCCGCCTGATGAACGGCTGCCGTTCTATCTGGGCGTCGGCGGCACCACGTGGATGGTGGGGATCGTCTCGACCGTGGCGGGTTTCCTGCTGGCAGGCCCCTTGCCGCCGATCGTCAGCAAGGCGCTGCTGGTCGCCACGTTCATTTACCTGGCGATCCTGTTCGCAGATCAGCGCCAACGGGCCTTGATGCTGGCGGTTGCGTTCGGCACGGTGGGCGGCCCCGCCCTGACACGGGTTTCGCCGGAATGGTCGCTGCTGATCGCCGGATTCGCGTTCGGGACAGCGGCCTTTGCTCTCGATCACTGGCTGCGGCAGCGACGCGTGCCCAAAGCATGATCGAATCGACCTTGTCCTTCATCGTGGCGCTTGGTGTCGCCTTTTCGGCCAGCGCGGTGTGGCGTTTCATGGGCGTGCTGCTGTCCGCCCGGATCGATCCCAACGGGCCGCTGATGCGTTGGTTCGTCTGCGTCGCCTATGCCATGCTGGCGGCCCTGGTGGCAGGCTATTTCGTGCTGCCGGGTGGCGCACTGGGCACAACGCCGATCGCTTCGCGCCTTGCGGCGCTGGCGGCGGCGGCTGTCGCTTATGTCCTGCTCGGACGGCGGATCGCGATCGGCGTGACGGTCGGCCTGGTGGCGTTTCTGGCGGTCGAAGCGCTGGGCGGCCGTATCGCGCTTTAACGGGTCTTGAGTGCGGCGACACCGGGCAGGGTGCGCCCTTCCAGCCATTCGAGGAAGGCGCCGCCGGCGGTCGAGACATAGGTGAAATCCTCGCCAACGCCGGCATGGGCCAATGCGGCAACCGTATCGCCGCCGCCGGCAACCGACAGCAGCGTCCCGGCCTTGGTCAGGCGCGCCGCCGCCCGGGCCGCCGCGACCGTCCCGGCATCGAAGGGTGGAATTTCAAACGCACCCAACGGCCCGTTCCAGACCAGCGTCCGGCACTTCGCCATCCGTAATTCGAGATCGGCCACGCTGGCCGGCCCCACGTCGAGGATCATCTGATCGGCCGGCACCGCATCGATGGCGACCGTCCGGGTTGCAATGCCGGGCTTGAGCGATGCCGCGACCACGGCGTCCTTTGGCAGCACGATCTCGCGGCCGCCCTTGTTCGCCCGGTCAAGAATGGCGCGCGCCTGGCCGGCCATGTCGCGTTCGCACAGCGATGCGCCAACCGAACGGCCCAGCGCATGAAGGAACGTGTTGGCCATGGCACCGCCGATGACAAGCTGGTCAACCCGATCCGCCAGATGGCCCAGCACATCGAGCTTGGTCGACACCTTCGCACCGCCGACGATGGCGATGACCGGACGTTTCGGCGAGTCGAGCGCCGCCGACAGCGCGTCGAGCTCGGCCTGCATCAGCCGGCCGGCGGCGGCCGGCAGCAGATGCGCAAGCCCTTCGGTCGAGGCATGGGCCCGATGGGCGGCCGAGAACGCATCATTCACGTAAAGATCGCCCAACCGCGCAAGCGCCTGTGAAAAGGCCGCATCGTTGGCCTCTTCGCCAGCGTGGAACCGGGTGTTCTCAAGGACGAGAATGCCGCCCGCCGCAAGCCTGCCAACCGCCGCCTCGGCCTCGGCGCCGATGCAATCGGGGGCGAAGGCAACGGTGCAGCCCTTCAGGATTCCGGCCAGCGCCGCAGCGATCGGCTTCAGCGAGTTCGCCGTGTCGCGCCCCTTTGGACGGCCGAAATGCGACAGCACGACAACCTTCGCGCCTTTCCCGGCCAGTTCGACCAGAGTCGGGGCAAGGCGTTCAAGGCGCGTTGCATCGGTCACCTTGCCATCTTTTGCCGGCACGTTGAGGTCGGCGCGCACAAGCACGCGCCGCCCCTTCACATCAAGATCGTCAAGGGTCCTGAAATCGCGCACCGCCGTTCCCCTGGGTCCTGGCCTATTTCATGCCGCCAAGCAGAGCGGCAACGTCCGACATCCGGTTCGAGAAGCCCCACTCGTTGTCGTACCAGGTCATCACCCGGCAGAAGGTTCCCTCGATCACCTGGGTCTGGGTCAGATCGAAGCTCGACGAGGCCGGATTGTGATTGAAGTCGGTCGAGACAAGCTCGTCCTTCACGACATCCAGAACACCACGCAGGCGGCCTTTTGCCGCCTCGCTCATGGCGGCATTGATCTCTTCGGCGCTGGTCTTGCGCTTTGCCACGAACTTGAAATCGACCAGCGAGACGTTCGCCGTCGGGACGCGGATCGCCGTGCCGTCAAGCTTGCCCTTGAGCTCGGGCAGCACCAGGCCGACCGCCCGCGCCGCGCCGGTCGAGGTCGGGATCATCGAAAGCGCCGCCGCACGGGCGCGGCGCAGATCCTTGTGCAGCCCGTCCACCAGCATCTGGTCGCCGGTATAGGAATGGATCGTGGTCATGTAACCGCGCTCGATGCCGATTGTCCGCTGGATCACATCGACCACCGGCACCAGGCAGTTGGTGGTGCAGGATGCATTCGAGACAACCTTGTGCGACGCGTCGATCCTGTCGTGATTGACACCATAGACGACGGTGATATCGGCATTGTCGGCCGGCGCCGAGACAAGCACCTTGCGCGCGCCGGCATTCAGATGCATCGACGCCTTGTCCTTGCTGGTGAACAGGCCGGTGCATTCCATCGCCACGTCGACGCCCAGCTCCTTCCATGGCAGCTTGGTGGGGTCGCGCTCGGCCGTGACGCGGATCGGGCCGCGGCCCAGATCGATCGAGGTATCGGTCGCCTTCACGTCGCCGCGGAACGTGCCATGCACGGAATCGTATTTCAGCAGGTGGGCGCTTGTCGCCACCGGGCCAAGATCGTTGACGGCAACAAATTCGACATCGTTGCGCCCGCTCTCCATCGCCGCCCGCAGAACCAGGCGTCCGATGCGCCCGAAACCATTGATCGCTACGCGTACTGCCATGACCCCGTCCTCCGCTCAACTCCAATGAATGGCTTTCGACGAACTCTATAATCGAGATCCTAGATCAGTTTCTTAACGGCGCCGGTCACCGCTTCAGCGGTGATGCCGAAATGACGGTAAAGCTCGCCGGCCGGCGCCGAGGCCCCAAAGCCCGTCATGCCGATGAACGCACCGCGTTCCCCGACATAGCGGTCCCACCCCAGGCCAATGGCCGCCTCGATGGCGACGCGCGGCGCCGTTCCCAGGACCTTGGCCCGATAGGCCGCGTCCTGGCGTTCGAACAGTTCCCAAGACGGCATCGACACCACCGCGACCGGATCCCTGCATCGGCCAGCGATTTCTGCGCCGCCATCGCGATCGAAACCTCGGAGCCGGTCGCGATCACGGTCGCGCGCCGTTCGCCCTTGGCCTCGGCCAGGATATAGGCACCGCGCGCCGACTGGTTAACCGAACCCGCCCCCCGCAGAAGCGGTACGGCCTGGCGGGTCAGCGCCAGGACCGAAGGGCCGTCACGGCGCGCAATCGCCAGTTCCCAGCATTCGGCCGTCTCGATCGCATCGGCGGGCCGGAAGACCCAGACCCCCGGAATGGCGCGAAGCGCCGCCAGGTGCTCGACCGGCTGATGGGTAGGACCGTCTTCACCGAGGCCGATCGAATCGTGGGTCAAGACATAGATGACGCGCAGGCCCATCAGGGCCGAAAGGCGCAGGCTGGGCCGCAGGTAATCGCTGAAGACCAGGAACGTGCCACCGAACGGGATGATCCCGCCATGCAGCGCCAGGCCATTCATGGCCGCCGCCATGGCGTGCTCGCGAATGCCATAGTGAACATAGCGGCCGTCATAACGGCCCGGCGCGATGGGCACCATGGCCTTGGCCCTGGTGTTGTTGGACCCGGTCAGGTCGGCACTGCCGCCCACCAGTTCCGGCACGGTATCGACAATGGCGTCGAGCACCGCCTGCGACGACTGGCGGGTGGCCCATTTCGGGGGCTCGGCTATGATTTTCGTCTTGAAGGCGCCAAGCGATGCGTCCCAACCCTTGGGCAGATCGCCCCTGATCGCCTGATCGAAGGTGGCGCGCACCCCGGGCGCCGCCTTGGCAAGCCGCTGTTCCCAGTCGCGCCGGATGGCCGTTCCGCGCTCGCCGGCGGCGCGCCAATCGCTTGCAACCTCGGCCGGCAATTCGAAGGGCGGCAGCGTCCAGCCCAGGGCCTTGCGCGCCCCGGCCGCCTCGTCCGCGCCCAGGGGCGAGCCGTGGGTCGATGCGCTGCCGGCCTTGGTCGGGGCGCCGAAGCCGATCACCGTCCGGCAGGCGATGAGGGTCGGCCGATCCGAGCCCCGGGCCTTGGCGATGGCCGCCGCAACGGCCTCGCGGTCATGGCCATCGACGCCAGCCGTCGCCCAACCGGCGGCCTCGAAGCGACGGATATGATTCTCGCTGGTGGAAAGCGAGGTCGGGCCGTCGATGCTGATCTGGTTGTCGTCGAACAGCACGATCAGCTTCGCCAGCCTGAGGTGCCCGGCAAACGAAATGGCCTCTTGGCCCACGCCTTCCATCAGGCAGCCGTCACCGGCAATCACGTAGGTGTAGTGGTCGACCAGATCGGCGCCGAACCGCGCCGCCAGATGCCGTTCGGCCAGCGCCATGCCGACCGCATTCGCAAGCCCCTGGCCCAGGGGACCCGTGGTGGTCTCGATCCCGGCTGCATGGCCGTATTCGGGATGGCCCGCCGTGCGGCTGCCAAGCTGGCGGAAGCGGCGCAGTTCGGCCATTGGCATGTCTGGATAGCCGGTCAGGTGAAGCAACGCATAGAGAAGCATCGATCCGTGCCCGGCCGAAAGCACGAACCGGTCGCGGTCCGGCCAATGGGGGGCGGTCGGGTCGAATTTCAGGAAGCGCCGGAACAACACCGTCGCCACGTCGGCCATGCCCATGGGCATGCCGGGATGGCCCGACTGAGCCGCCTCGACGGCGTCGAAGGCAAGAACGCGAATAGCATTGGCCATCTGCGCCTCGCGGCTTGCGGCCGCGGGCTTGCTGGCCGGCGTTGAAGATGTCATGGGCCGACTTTTCAATTTGGTGTTGCGCGCGGCCCCGAACATGGGCCACAGGGCCAGCGTCAACCGGGCGCTGGCCGATTTCTGCGCCTCGGGCCCGGCGCCATGTCGGGGCCGTGCCGGCGGCGCGGCGCCAGACCTTCAGGTCCGGGCCGCAGCGACCGCGGATGGCCCGCTTTTCCAGGCGCCGCAAGGAGTTTCGCGAATAGGGCCTCGACCCGTTCGGCGTTGGCGTCCCAGGTCAGGCGCTGGTCCAAGATCGCCGTCCGGGCCGCGGCCCCGATCCGGGCCCGGAGGTCCGGATCCGAGCAAAGCCGGGCCATCGCGGCCCGGAAGGCATCGGGGTTTTCCGGATCGAACAGCACCGCATCGCGGCCATCGGTCAGGATTTCGCGGATATTGGCCGAGCCGGGAGCGATGATGGCGCGACCCAGTGCCATGTATTCGAACAGCTTGAGCGGCGAGGCATAGGCAACGACATCGGGCTGGAGGGCGATATCAAAGGCCGCCACGTAGCCAGCCACCTGGTCGCGGGCAACCAGGCCGGCGAAGCTGACCCGGTCCGAAACGCCAAGCTGGTCGGCCAGGGCGCTGACCTCGGCCCGGGCCGGGCCATCGCCGACAAGCAGGAAATGGAGCGAAAGGGCGGGGTCGCTTTCGGCAATGAACCTCACCACCCGGTCAAGCCCGTGCCAGGGGCGCATGAAGCCGGTAAAGCCCAGTACCAGGCGGCCCTCGATCCCGAGCCGCCGCTTCGCGGCCTGCGAATCAAGATCGGGCGGAAAGCGCTCGAGGTCGATACCATTCGGAATGACCACCATGCGGTCGCGCGGGACCCCTTCGGCATGGACGCGGTCGGCCAGGACGCCGGTGACCGGCAGCACCAGATCGGCACCGCGCCAGGTGCGGGCCTCGATCCAGCGGGCAAGAAGCGGCAGGCCAAGGCCGCCGAAACGGGCCCGTTCGTCCGCAAGCGGCGCGTTGACTTCAAGCAGGAACGGCAGCCCGGTGCGGGACTTGACCCAGACGCCGGCAAAATTGAAAAGGTTGTAGCGCTCGTAAATGACATCCGGCCGATGCTGGCGTACCGCCCGATAGAGCCGGCGCGCCGCAACGATGTTGTAGCCGCATTCCAGGATCTCGTAGACGATCTTCGGCAGATGCCGCTTGAGCCAGTCGACCATGCCTCCATCGGCGCCGAAATCCTCTTCGGTGACGGCGCGCGGGCCGACCATCACGATCTGGTGCCCGCGTCGTTTGAGAGCGCTGGTCAGTTCATCGATATGGACGTGCTGGCCGTCCTTGGAGCGGATGCGGTGATGATAGAGAATCTTCATCGGCCTACCGTTGTTCATGTGCCCGCCCGACGCGCCAGGATCGAGCGAAAGAGCTCGATCTGGCCCTGTGTCGTGGCATCCCAGCTGAACTGTTCCGCATAGGCGCGGGTCGCGTGCCGATCCGGCAGGGCGGCAAACAGGCGCCGCACGCCGTCGGCCACGCCCGACGCCGTTCGCTCGGTCATCAGCACGCCCGCTTCGGGAACAGAGACGACTTCGGGCGTGCCCCAGACATTGGATGCGATGACCGGCGTGCCGCAGGCCATGGCTTCAAGCAGGACATTCGCCCATCCCTCGCGGCTTGACGCCAGCACCAACGCGTCGGCGGCGCCATAAAGGCAGGGCAACTGGTCATGCGCGACGCGCCCCAGGAACCGTACCCGATCAGCGACACCCGCCGCCGCCGCCACCGACCCCAGCGCCTCGCCATCCGGCCCGTCGCCCGCGATCAGCAGCGTATAGCCCGGCAGATCGGCCAGGGCCCGAATGACCAGGTCATGGCCCTTGCGCGGAATGAGCAGGCCGACCGACAGCAGGGTCGGCCCGGACAGGTCAAGCGCGGCCCGGAACCGGGCGCGGTCGCCGGGACGGAACATCACAAGATCGACGCCATTGCGCAGCACGGTGATGCGATCCGCCGCGACGCCAAGATGCGTCATTTCGTCCTTCAGGGCCTGGCAGACGGTGATCAGCCCGTCCGCCGCCGCCGCCGCCTTCAGGATCATGCGTCGCGGCAAGGCATAGGCCGGGATCAGGTTGATGTCGGTCCCCCGCGCGGTGATGGTGAACGGCTTTTTCAAGCGGCGGGCCAGCATCGCCGCCGCCACGCCATCGGGATAGAAATAGTGGGCATCGATGAGATCGAAATCCTCGCCGCTCTCTTGCAGGGCGCGGAAGGCCCGCCAGGCGCCAAGATAGAGAAGCGCCGGCGCCAGGGTCATGCCGACCCGGGGCAATTGCGCATAGCGCGGATGGTCGATCATCACCCCGTGCCGCACTTCGTGGCGGGGGGCCCGCGCGAACGCCGAATAGGCGGGAAAGTGCCGGCTTTCGCAGGGGAACCACGGAACGGGAGCGATCACCCGCGCCGTGACCGCGCCGCTGGCAAGCAGGTGCCGCAACCTGTTCTCGACGAATACGCCGTGATGCGGCTGGGCCGCATTCGGAAACAGGGTCGAGAAGGTGACGATCTTCAAGCTCGGGAATCCTCTGGCTGGGACGGGCGAGCGGGCCTCTGGCCAGCCGGCCTCAGGAACGCCAATGCCGCGTCAAGCGTCGAACAGGCGCTGATAGGCCTCGAACATGCGGGATTGATCATAGGTGGCGCGCACATGCGCCCGGTTGGCGACGCCCAGTCTCTGACGCAGGGTCTGATCCTCGACCAGGGCCGCCAGCGCGGCGGCAAGACCGGCCTCGTCGCCGGCCGGCGCCACATAGGGACGGTTCTCGGCCGGCAGCATGGCCTTGATATCGCCGACATCAAGCGATGCAACCGGAAGACCGGCCGCCA
>JAXMDU010000026.1:0-48311 GCA_046348645.1 Alphaproteobacteria bacterium | reverse complement strand
CGTCATGATCAGAGTGTTCCAAGATCAGCAAGCCGCGGTCATCAGGGGTTTGATTATCGGTCTTGCCGTCGGCTGGTCCGGCGCGGCATCGGCGGCGGTCGATGGCCCCAAGGTGAACTGGAATGTCGCGGCCTATGGCCAGGCGCGCGCCGCGACCGTCGCGATCGACAAGTTGGCCGAGTATGTCGCGGCCGAGACCAATGGAAATTTTGCCATCAAGATTCATTACGGCAGCACGCTGGCGCCAGAGAAAGAGGCCCTCGATGGCGTCAAGATCGGTGCCTACGAGATCGGCTGGGCGGTGGCCGGATACGCGCCTGGCAAGCAGCCTGGCCTGAATGCGCTGGGCCTGCCGTTCCTGCCCCTGGGCGACATGAAGCAGGGAACCCGGATCTCGCATGCCTATTATCAGCATCCGGCCGTGCAGCGTGACTTCGATGTCTGGAACGGCATGTATCTGTTGCCGATCTTCGTGCCCGCCTATGAATTCATGGGGCGTGGAAAAGCGCCGGAAAAGCTGGACGACTGGAAGGGCCTGCGGGTCCGCGCCTTGGGCGGCGCGGGTGTGGCCATGGCGAAGATCGGGTCGGTGCCGACCAACGTGACCGCGCCCGAAAGCTATGGCGCCATGGAACGCGGCGTGCTTGATGCCGTTTCGTTTGCTTATTACGCGTTTTCGTCGTTCAAGATCAACGAGGTCGGCAACTGGTATACGAAAGGGTTGAACATCGCGACCGCCAATTCCAGCCTTGTGATGAACAAGGACGTCTATGCCAAGCTGCCGCCGCAGTATCAGAAGGTCATCTTCGGCGTTATTCCGCCGGCGCTTGACGCGCAGGTCCAGGCGATGGATGACGCGGAAAGCAAGGCCGAGGCCGATTTCATACGCCGTGGCATGAAGACCGTGGTGATCGGTCCCGCCTTGAAGGAAGAAATGGTGCGCATCGGCGGCCGGCCGGTGTGGGACGAGTGGATCGCCGAGGTGACCCCGAAGGGCTATCCGGGCCGCGAACTGATCGAATTCATCCTGGCCGAGGCCAAGAAGGCCAGCTCGTAGCCCCAGTTCGTAGCCGGCTAAAAATGACCGGCCGCATCGTGCCGATGCGGCCGGTCCTTGCCCTGTGGGCGGTTTTGGCTGTGGTCGTTCCGCCTACATGCCGAAGCGGGCCGCATTGATCCGGTCGAAAATCTCGCTCTCGAAGGCGGCAACGATGCGGTTGCCATCCGTACCCAGGGGGGCGGACATCGCTTCCCACTTTTTCAGGAGCGCGAGAAACGTCTCGACCTTGGCATTGGCATCCTTGACGCCGAACCTGGTCGCCTCGGCCGCCACGACCTCAAGGTCTTTCAGCGCGAAATCCGACGTCATTTTGACAAGCGCGTCGGTCGGGACGTGGAACTGGATTCCTTTCTGCTTGGCGGGTGGCACGACCGATTCGGCCTCGGCCACATAGGCCAGGGTGGTGTCAACCAGCGACTTCGGAATGTGCTTCAGCAGCACCCGCCGGTCGGCCTCGGCCAGGCCCTTCCAGAAATCCTTCCGATACGCGAACACATCCGTGGCATGGAAGGTGCCAAGCGGCAGCAGGGTTGCGTGGGTCACGACATCGGCAAGACTGAAGGCCTTGAGATGGGCCATCGAGGCGACCGAGGCGTCGATCGCGCCGTTTGACAGGGCCTGATAGACGTCGTCGCCGGTCAGGTTCACCGGAACGGCGCCAGCCGCGTTCAGCCAGCGCGTCCAGTTGGCGCCGCCGGTTCGGATCTTCTTGCCGCGCAGATCGTCGAGCGACGTGATCTTTTTCGTTCCAAGCAGCTGATAGACGTCGGTGCAATAGGCGCCCGTGAAGAGAATGTTCTGGACATCGTATTCGGCCAGGCAATCGGCGCAGTGGAGCTGATGGAATTCGGTGACGGCGGCGGCCATCGGGATCGAGGCCCGGCCGACAAGCGCGAAATCGCTGATCATCTTGCCGTTCGGGAATTCGGCCGGGTAATAGGCGGTGGCGACCATGGCGACATCGGCGACACCGTCCTTCAAGCCTTTCACCGTGTTGCGAAGGCCAAGAAGCTGGCCGCCCCAGAAGAGCTGGAACTTGAGCCGGCCATTCGATTCCTTTTCGACCGCTTCGGCATAGCCGGCATAGCCGGGGGTCCCGACGGGGTGCTTCTGGGGTACGCCGACCGATGCGCGAATTTCCGTGGCGGCCGAGGCGGGCGCGACCGCAAGCGCGGTGCCGACCGCAACAGCCGCCATAAAGGCGAGTGCGTGTTTCATGGTTGTTTCCTCGATGCTTTTTTGATTGGGGTAGGAAAGTAAAAGTTTATTTGTATTAATTATAAAACGCAATTACCGCGATCATGCCGGTTGCGCGGCGGCGGACTTTGGCTGTTCCGGGGCGTTACCGGTCGGTGGGGAGCGCGCTTTCGTGCCAGCGCGCCAGCAGCCGCCGGGTTACCAGGCCTAGGACCAGGTGAATGGCAAGACCGGCCAGCGAAAGAAGGATAAGGGCGGCAAAAAGCCTGGGGATCTGCAGCCGGTTGCCAGCTTCCAGGATGCGCGAGGCAAGCCCCGTTTCAACGCCGCCGGTTCCGGCGACAAATTCGGCGACCACCGCGCCGATCAGGGCCAACCCGCCGCTGATGCGAAGCCCCGCCAGAAAATGCGGCAGGGCGGTCGGGATGCGAAGATAGCAAAGGGTCTGGAGCCGCGTTGCGCCGGCCAGCTTGAACAGGTCCAGCAACCCGCGGTCGGTGCTGTGCAGCCCCAGAATCGTGTTCGAAACGATGGGAAAGAAGGCGACGATCACGGCACAGATGAGAAGCGAGAGGGTGACGTCATCCGCCCAGATGATGATCAGCGGCGCGATCGAGACGATCGGCGTGACCTGCAGGAAAATGGCATAGGGCAGCAGGCTGGCCTCGGCCCAGCGGGATTGAGCCATCGCCACGGCCAGCGATCCACCCAGGATTGCGGCAATCCCAAGCGCGCCGATCGCGATCCGAAGGGTGATCCAAAGCGCCGCCAACAGTCCGGCGCCGTCGGTCCACATGGCGCCCATGATCGCCAGCGGCCCCGGCAGGATATAGTGTGGCACGCTGTTCACGCGGACCAGCAGTTCCCACACCGCCAGGACCACCAGCCCGAACAGGACCGGCGCCAGCAGGCGCAAGCTGCGTTCGACGGCGCTTCGATCAGATTGCATTCTGGGACCCCAGGGATCCGGCGAGCGCATCCGAAACGCGGCCGATCAGGCCGGCGAAGGTGGCGGATGCCTGTGTCGTTCGATCCCGCGGCTCGGGCAGCGTGACCGGGATATCGGCGCTGATGCGGCCAGGCCGCTGTGCCAGGACGATCACCCGCTCGGCAAGCCAGGTCGCCTCGGCGACGCTGTGGGTCACGAACAGTACCGTCAGCCGCCGATGCTGCCACAGGCGGCGCAGGTCCTCGTCAAGCCGGAAGCGGGTCAGTTCATCCAGTGCGGCGAACGGCTCGTCCAGCAACAGAATCGCCGGGTCCGTCACCAGCGCACGGGCGATCGAGACCCGCATCCGCATGCCGCCCGAAAGCTGGTGCGGGTGAGCCGACTTCCAGTCCGCAAGGCCGACCAGGGCCAGCGCCTCGTCCACCCGCGCGGCAGCCTGGACCCGGGGCAATCGCGCGATCCGCAGCGGCAGATGGACATTGGCCCACACAGTTGCCCAGGGCATCAGTGTGGGCTCCTGGAATACGAAACCAATGCGGCCGGGTCGTTTCATGTCGGCGCCGGCCTGCCAGCGGATCTGCCCGGTGGTGGGCGCGGCCAGTCCCGCGGCCAGACGAAGGAGCGTGCTCTTGCCTGAGCCCGACGCGCCGATCAGGCTGATGAACGCGCCGGCGGGGACCGCAAGGTCGATGCCGGCCAGGGCCTCGACCCCGTTTGCAAAGGTCTTGCCGACGCCATCGAAGCTGAGAAGCGGCTCCATCATCGGTCGGCCGGTCTCGGTCAGCGGATTGCGGCGCGTGCGATGGCTTCTAGCGGCGCAGGGCCACCCCGTGCGCCTTGTTGACGAAGCGGAGCGTATAGGCCTTGCGCCAATCCATGTCGCGTGGATAAAGGCCCTGTTCGGCCATCACGGCGTAGAAGCTTTGCCAGCGCTCGTCGGTCATGGCGCCGATCCCGCTCACAAGCGAGTCGCCCGAATCGACGACGCCATGCGCCCTGAGCTTGTCGCGGCCATAGGCCAGCAACGCATCCGTCATGTCCGGGTTCTGCCTCTTGATGATGGCATTGGCAGGCGCGGGGTCGCCGTACAGATAGCTGTACCAGCCTTCGATCGACGCATTGACGAAGCGCTGCACCAGATCCGGATTGCCGTCCACAAGCCTGGTGGACGTCTGGATGATGGCGGCATAGCTCGAATAGCCATAATCGGCAAAAAGATGGACGACCGGCTTGATGCCCTGCTGTTCGATCAGGAAGGGTTCGCTTGACAGGTAGCCCTGCTGCACGGCGTTGCGGTCGACAAGGAACGGCGCGACGTTGAAGGTATAGGGGCGGATCTGGTCGTCGGTGAAACCGAACCTGGCCTTGAGAAAAAGCCAGACCCCCGCCCGCGTATCCGACCCGATCATGATCGGCTTGCCCTTCAACTGCGGCAGCGAATCATGGCCTGCGCCGGGATGCGCGATCAGGACCTTTGGGTCTTTCTGGAACATGGCGGCCACCGCCACGGCCGGCACGCCCTCGCGGGCAAAGTTCAAAGGCCCGAACGAATCGGGCGTCATGTTGAAATCCAGCCGTCCCGCCGCCAGCAGCAATGCATGATTCACCTGCGGCCCACCCTGGCGGATATCGACCTCGAGGTCGTATCGCCGATAGATGCCTTCGGCCTGGGCCTGGTAGAACCCGCCATGTTCGGCCTGGGCCCGCCAGTCGGTGCCGAACGAGACCTTGTCCTCTCCCGCGACATCGGTTGCAAGGCAAAGCACGGTAAGCGCCGCGATCGACGGAAGCAGCCGATTCCAGTTCAACATCATCCGACCTTTGGTGAAAAATGATTCGTGGCTAGGCTAGCCGCTTGCGGGCGGGTGTTAAAGCCGGACGAACAACATGCGGACCCGTGAACGGCCAACCACGTCCCGGCAAAACACAGATGCGGCCCGTGGTTCAGGGTGCGTCGGTGGCGTCCGGTTGAACGGGCCGAGCGCGGTCAACATCAAGAAATGCCGGCACCAGCACGCGATCGGCCCCGACCTCGGCCACCAGGCGATCATAGACCGCCTGGGTCTCGCGCATGGCGGTCAGGATGACGGCGTCGACCGGTCCGCACTGATCGAGCGCACCTGTCAGCGGCAGGCCATGAAAGGTTGGCTCGGTCGCGCCGGGCTCGACCACGCCGACGATCTCGACCGTGGCGCCAATGGCGCACAGCCGGGCGATCTCGGCCAGGTCGCTGGCGCCGGCAAGCGCCAGTCGGGTGCGGCCGGACGATTGTGCCTCGGCCATCAGCACCGTGTAATCGTTGCGCGCCCGCCGGAAGAGAGCAAACGAATCGGACAGGTATTCAGCGGTGAGCCGCGCCTTCTCGGCGAATCCGTGTGGGGTCAGGTAATAGGCGTAGCGTCGCCGGGGAATGGTGCGGATCTTGATCAGCCCTTTGCGCAGGCACCGGCGCACATACTCGTTGGCAAGCCCGAGGGCGATGCCAAGCTCGCCGGCAATCTGGCGCTGGGTGACCCGGCTCTCGCGCGAGACCGCCTCGAGGACGCCCAGGATGACCTGGTTGTCCCGCGCCTCCAGCGCGCCGCCGGCGGGCCGCTCCGAAGATCGGTCATTCATGCAGGGCTCTTAGCGTGTTCGGAACATGAACGTCAAGCCGGCGGGCCGCCTGGCCGGACCACGTGCGGGGGCGATTTCTCGACCTTTCCAAGAGCTTGCGGTACGATCCGAACATTGTTTCGAGGTCGCGGGTCGAGGGGGCGGGCACCATCCGCGCCGAACCCCGCGCAATGAGGCAGCCGAATGGCACATGTGACGTATGAAAACCCACCGGGAACGGCACCCGCTCAGGGGCTCTACTCCCATGCCGGGGTGGTCAGCGGGGGCCGGGTCGTTTTCATTGCCGGTCAACTGTCCGTGGGGGCGGGCGGCGAGGTCGTTGGCAAGGGCGATTTTGCGGCCCAATTCGCCCGGGTCTTCACGAATCTTGGCGACGTGCTGCATGGCCTGGGTGGGGATTGGCGCTCGGTTGCCAAGTTCACGACCTATCTCGTCCACTCCCAGGATATCGAACGCTTCATGGCCGAACGGGCGGCGCTTTTTCCGCGCCTGTTCGGCTCGCCACCCTTTCCGCCCAATACGCTCCTGATCGTCGACCGGCTGGTGAAGGAAGATTTCCTGATCGAGGTCGAGGCCGTCGCGGCGGTCTAGAGTTCTTGGCCCGGCTTGCCCAGGCCCGGCTTGTTCAGGTGGGTGACGAACCAGTCCCGCGCCGCCGCAATCGACTGCGGCAGCAGTGCCACATAGGGGTCGTAGTGGCGTCCGGGCAAGGTCACAAGCCGCTTCGTCTCGCCGATCAGGGCAAACGCCTCGCGTTGCCAGTCGACCGGCGTTTGGGTGTCGCGGTCGCCGACGATCATCAGCAAGGGCGTGGGCGCGATGCGGTCTGCAAAGCTGATCGGTTCGTAGCTGCGCATCAGATCGAGGCTACGAAGCGTGACCTGGTTCGGATAGGCGCCGGCGGTATCGACCGCCTGGGCCCATTCCGCGGTCTCGGAACCCGGCACCGCCGCGACGGTCACGCCCGGCGGTTCACCCCGGGCCCGGGCATCGCGGTCGCGTTCCAGGCGATCCAGGAAGCGCGGCCGCTTGTCAGCCGGCACCCAGGCGTCAAAGTTGCGCTGTCCCGACACAAGCGGCACCTGGGCGACGGCGCAGCGCACCCGTTTGTCAAGGGCCGTCACTGTCAACACATGGCCGCCGGCATAGCTTGTCCCCCAAAGGCCGATGCGCCCGGGATCGACGAACGAGAGATTGCGGGCGAACGAGATCGCGGCGCGCATGTCCTCGACCTGCTGCCAGGGGTCGGATTCGTTCCGCGGCCAACCCGAACTTCGCCCGTAATTGCGATGCTCGTAGACAAGACAATGGAATCCGGCCGCCGCAAAGGCTTCGGCATAGGGCGCAAGGCCCATCTCGATGACGGCCGAGAAGCCGTGGCTCATCACGACAAGTGGCGCGCGGGGGGCGGCGCCCGTTGCACGATAAAGCCAGCCGAAAAGCTTCGCGCCATCGACATCGAAATAGAGATCGGTCCGTTCCACCGTCGCGCTCCCGTTCAGGGCCGCCGGCGCGCGATGGCGCCGACGGGCACTGGCCCAGATTGCCATTATCGCGGCGATCTGGCGATATGGCGCGTGCAGCGCGGGGACGGGACATGCTGAGCTATCGGCACGGATTTCATGCCGGCAACTGGGCTGACGTGCACAAGCATGCCGCACTGATGCTGTTGCTTGGCCATCTGCGCCAGAAGCCCAAGCCCTTTTGCGTGCTCGATGTCTTTGCCGGTGACGGTGTCTATGACCTGACCGCCCCCGAGGCCCTGAAAACCGGGGAATTCAGGCAGGGGATCGGGCGCATCCATCGTCGCGCCGATGCGCCCCCCGGGGTGGCGGAATTTCTGAACACGCTGCGCGCCAGCAATGCCGAAGGGGCATTGGCCATCTATCCCGGCTCGCCGGCGCTTGCCCGTGGCGCGCTCCGTGACCGGGATCGCCTGATCCTGTGCGAACAACATCCGACCGCTTATGCCCGTCTTGCCGCCTGGGCAGGGGGCGATGGGCGGATCGCCGTCCACCGGCGCGACGCCTTCGTGGCGCTGAAGGCGCTGCTGCCGCCGCCGATCCGGCGCGGCCTTGTGCTTGTCGATCCAAGCTACGAAGTGAAGGCCGACTATGAGACCGTCGCCGTCGCGATCGCCCTGGGGCTGAGGCGATGGGCGGCCGGCATCTATGCGCTTTGGTATCCGATCCTGCCGGAAGGCCGGCATGCCGCATTGATCGCGGCGATGGAAGAATTGCCGGCGGAACGCATTCTCGTCACCCGGATCGCGCCACCCGCGCCGCCGGCCATGGGTCTTCAGGGGGCGGGCCTGGTCGTGGTCAACCCGCCGTGGCGCTTCGATGACGAGATGACGGTCGCGGGCGATTGGCTGGCGCAGGCCCTGTGGCCGCCACCGTTTGGCCGGCATGATTTGCGCTGGCTCAAGGGCGGGCCCGAAACGGCAAAGCCATAGCCCGGCCGTTCGGGCCAGCGTCGGCAGCCGGCCCGGGCCTCGGCTTGCCCGGCGATCGGGATGTCATATCTGTACCCAGATCAGACGGCAATGAACGGTGCCCGGCGCCGATTGCGGCAGCGGCGCAACACATCGGACACCAAACGGGGACACCAAGCGGGGAGGCCAATCATGCTGACCGATCAGCACGGGAACAGTGTGACGGGCGCGACGCCCGAAGCGGTGGCCCTCTACGACCAGGCGGTCAGTTCGTTCAATATCTACCGTGGCGATCCGATTGGCCTCCTCGATCGCGCCATGGCGGCGGCTCCGGCCTTTGCCATGGCCCCCATCATGAAGGCGCATATCCTGGCCCTGGCGACCGAGCCGCAAGCAACGGCGGAAGCCCGATCGATCGTCGCGCGCATCAAGACCATGGCGATCAGCGAGCGTGAAGCATCGCACGTCGCCGCTCTCGATCTGCTGCTTGCCGGCAACTGGACTGCCGCAGCGCTGGTGCTGGACCGCCACAATGCGCAATTCCCGCACGACATGCTGGCGCTGCAATCCGGCCATCAGATGGACTTCTACCGTGCCAGCGCCCGCAACCTGCGCGATCGCATCGCGCGCGTCTTGCCCAAATGGCTGCCCGGCCAGCCGGGCTATTCGATCCTCCTTGGCATGTATGCCTTCGGGCTTGAGGAGACAGCAGACTATGCGCGTGCCGAGGCCGTGGGCCGGCAGGCGGTCGAGACGCAGCCACTTGACTGTTGGGCCCATCATGCGGTGGCCCATGTCATGGAGATGCAGGGCCGGGCCGAGGATGGCATCGGCTGGATGATTGCCCGCGAGCCCTGGTGGTCGGGCGACGATAATTTCTTCAAGGTCCACCTGTGGTGGCACAAGGCTCTTTATCATCTCGATCTCGGCCAGATCGAGGCGGCCGTCGCGCTTTATGACGGGCCGATCCGCAAGGGCCGCAGCGCTGTCGCACTCGATCTTGTTGATGCCTCGGCCCTTTTGTGGCGCCTGCATGTCTTGGGTCACGATGTCGGCCGGCGCTGGCAGGACCTGGCCGAGCTGTGGGACAGGCACGCCGACGGCAAGCTTTATCCATTCAACGACTGGCACGCGGTCATGGCCTATCTGGGCGCCGGCCGGAATGACGACGTGGCGCGGATCATCGAAACCTATCGCTCCAACAGCGCCGATCGCTCGGAAGTTGCCGCTTGGGCACGGGCAGCCGGCATGGCGCTGGTCGAGGGGTTTGCCGCCTTCTGGCACGCCGACTACGAGACGGCGGCCGAGCGGCTCTATGGGGCCCGCTCCATTGCCAACCATTTCGGCGGCAGCCATGCCCAGCGCGACATCATCGACTGGACCTTGACCGAGGCTGCGATGCGTGGCCGGCTTGGTGGCCTTGCCCAGGCACTTGCCAACGAGCGGCTGGCGGTGAAGCCGCGCGGTGCCGTCAATCGCGGCTTCCTGGCGCGGGCTGGAATGCAAGCCGAGACCGGGGCCGCCCCCGGCATCCTCGCTTCTGGCGTCCTCGCTTTTGGCGCCCAAGTGCGGCGCGACGGGCGTGGATGATGCGTTGATGCCGGCCCCGGTCGTTGCCCTTGGCCGGCCGTTCCGGCAAACTGCAGCATCATGAACGAATCACAGATGCTGGATCTGGCCTATGCGCGGGCCGTGGCCGTTTCGGAACTGGTGGCAGCGGGTCGGTGGCTCGATGGCCGTGGCTTTGCGCCGGCCACCAGCGGCAACTATTCGGTAAGGCTCGATGACGGCGCGTTCCTGGTCACGGTGTCGGGCGCGCACAAGGGGGCGCTTGGGCCGGGCGACTTTCTTGTCATCGAGGCGGATGGCCGGGTGCGCGAGCAGGAGAAGAAGCCTTCGGCCGAAACCTCCCTGCATCGCGTGATCTATTCCATGGTTCCCACCGCCGGTGCCGTGCTGCATACCCACTCGGTCAACGCGACGGTGTTGTCGCGCTATCTGGCCGGAAAGACGGACCTCGTCCTCGAAGGCTACGAGCTGCTGAAGGCGTTTCGTGGCGTCGAGACGCACGAGACCGCGATCAGCGTTCCGATTTTCGACAACTTGCAAGACATGGCGGCGTTGGCCGTGCGCGTGGCAGCAAGGCTGGGGCCTGCGCCCGCCGCGCCGGGGTTCCTGATCCGTGGCCATGGGCTTTATGCCTGGGGGATGGACACGGCCGAGGCGCGACGGCATGTTGACGCGTTCGAGTTCCTGTTGGCCTGTGAACTGGAGCGAGCGAGGCTTATGGCATGACCACGCTGACTGTTTTCGAAGAAGATCAGGCGGCACGCCCGATCCTGCAAACCGCCGATGGCAACGAGATTGCCCGTCTCCTGAAAGGCGCCGGCGTGCGGTTCGAGCGCTGGCGCGCCGATCAGGCCCTGCCGCCCGGCGCCACGCAAGATCAGGTGCTGGCGGCGTATAAGGCGTCGGTTGACCGGCTCAACGCCGAGTGCGGCTATCAGGCGGCGGATGTCATCAGCCTGACACCGGATCACCCCGACAAAGCCGTCCTGCGGCAGAAATTTCTGTCCGAGCACATCCACAGCGAGGACGAGGTCCGCTTCTTTGTCGAAGGGTCGGGCACGTTCTACATGCATGTCGGCGGCAAGGTGCACATGCTGCTTTGTGAAAAGGGCGACCTGATCGGGGTGCCGGCCAACGCCCGCCACTGGTTCGACATGGGGCCGACGCCGCGCTTCACCTGCATCCGCCTGTTCACCAACCCCGCCGGCTGGGTTGCCCAATACACGGGTGATGCGATTGCCGATCGGTTCCCGCGGATGGCCGCCTGAGGTGATCGGCGCGATCGTCACCGACATCGAGGGCACGACCGGCTCGATCGCCTTCGTTCGCGATGTCCTGTTTCCCTATGCGCGGTCGCGCCTCGGGGCTTTCGTCAGTGCCCGCCGGAACGAGCCTGGGGTTCGCTTGCTCCTGGGCGATATTGCCCGTGCGGCGGGCGATCCCGCCATGACCGATGCGGCGATTGTCGCCAACCTTGAACGCTGGATCGACGAGGACCGAAAGGTTACGGCGCTCAAGACCTTGCAGGGCCTGATCTGGGACGAGGGCTACCGCCAGGGCGACCTCCGGGGCCATGTCTATTCCGATGCGGTCGCCGCCCTTCGCGCCTGGGCCAAGGCGGGCGTCAGGCTCTATGTCTATTCGTCTGGCTCGGTCGCGGCGCAGAAGCTTTTGTTCGGCCACAGCATCGCGGGGGACCTGACGCCGTTGTTCAGCGGCTATTTTGATACCCGGATCGGCGCCAAGAAGGACGCCAGATCCTACCGGGCGCTTGCCGCCGAAATTGGATTGCCCGGCGCCGCGATCCTGTTTCTTTCCGACAGCCCGGACGAACTGGATGCCGCTGCCGAGGCGGGGTTCAAGACGATGCAGCTTGCCCGTCCCGAGGATGGCGTGTTGCCCTCGTCGCGCCATCCGGTCGCCCACAGCTTTGCCGAAATCGACATCGCGCGCATCTGAACGAAGGATGTCCGATGGCCGGCACGCCCCACAGTCCACGTGCGACCGGTCGCAATGTCAGGGGTTCGCAAGATCAGGGGCCTGGTGGCGCCTCGTGGATGTCGCCCTTCTCGGTCAGCCATGTCCAAGCGTTGGCGACGATGGTGGCGCGGTCCGGACCCGAGGCCCGCAGCGCAGGGATGACGACGGTGCCGAGCGCCTTGAGATCGGCCTCGGCGAGGCGTACGCCCCTCTTGACGACGAACACCACTTCGCCGGCTGATGCGGCGCGAGCGCGGGCGAGCAGGTCGTCGACGCAGGTCTCAGGGCTCGATGCCAGCCATGACTGGACCGCGCCGGTGAACGGCGCGTCAACGATAAGGACGACACGATCGCGCACCAGGCGCGCCTTTCGCACGGGGGCCGCAGCTTTCGGCCGCGCCGAGTGGAAGACCCCGCGGCCCGCCAGCAGCGAAGCGGCAAGGCCGGCGCTGCCGCCCACGACGATGCGTGGCATCACCGGTTGCGCCGGCGCCGGCACCACCGACGCCATCTCGCCGCCGGGCAGTGCAACCTCGTGCCAGGCATTGAGCAGCGATGCTGCGTCCGCCGCCCAACGGCTGCGATCGGCTCGCGGTGCCACCAGGCCGATCTCGATGCGACCGCCGGAAGCCTGATCGGCGACACCAAGGTCTTCGGCGAGATGGATCGGTGACGACGATCCGCGCAGGGTGAGGAAGGCGCCGAGGCGAAGGTCCTGGGTCCGCGACGCCAGTGCCGCCAATGTCGTGGTGACATAGCTGTCATCGCTGTTTGCGGCGCGGCCGCGCGGATCTCCTACCCACAGGCCCCCCAGGTTCCAGTGCTCGGCCGCCGCCGCGATATCCAGGATGTCGGCGGTCGAGCGTCCGGGCAATGCCATGGAAAGTCGAATGCCGTTCATCGATGCCTCCGCAGTTCGGGCATGACGTCAGATGCAATAAGGTCCATGCAGCGCCGCACTTCCTTTCCTTCGATGCCGTCGAATCGCGGCCGCAAGACGAGAACTTCGACGCCGGCTTCGACCAGGGGCTGCAACGCGGCAATGGCTTCGCGCGGCGTTGCAATCACCGTCGGCGCCATCATGCCATCCAGGACCGCGTCGATCGGCACATTGGGGCCAGGCGAAAAGAGCTTGGCGTAATAGCGCCATTGCTCGCGCATCCGCAATCTGATCCACGCTCGCCGGGCCTCGCTGTTGTCGGTCCAGAAATCGACGATCAAGCCGACGCGCGGCGTTTTCGCCGTCTTGGCAGGCAGCTCTGACCGCCATTGCGCAGACATGGCCCTGATCTCATTTGGACCGGCAAAAGTCAAAAGCGGCGAGGCAGCATACCGACCGGCGCGGCGGAGGGCCGGCTTCGAAATCCCGCCCATCCAGAGTTCGGTTCCGGCGAAGCGCTTAGCGCAAGCGCCATTGACCAGCGATTCGCAGTGCTCATCCATCAGCTTGGCGCGATCGGCAAGCTTGACGCCAAGCCCGTTGAACTCGACATCGCGCCACCCAACCGCGACGGCCATGCGCAACCGCCCCGCAGCAAATGCGTTGGTGGCGGCGCAGGCCTCGGCGACACGGGCAGCGCCATGAAGCGGGAGAAGTAGGACCCCTGGGCTGACGGCGATCTTCTCGGTTCCGGCGGCGATGAAGGCCGCGGCCTGGGCAAGCGAAGGGCAGTAGCCGTCATAAGAGAAATGATGCTCGCCAAGCCAGAATGAATCGAAGCCGAGCGATTCGGCGTGTCGGGCATCATTCAAAGCTTCGCGATAGAGCGCAGCGAAGGGCCGTGGCCGCATATAGGTGGATTGCATGCTCCAGGCGCAGACCCCGATCTCCAGCATCTCGTTCTCCCGGCTCTGCCCGTCTCACGCTGTTGCAACCGGCTGCGTCGCGCCAGCTTGACGATGCTGAGGGTAGTGTCTCCGTGGGTCAAGTCCGTTTCGCATCGGGACACGCAGTTGTCATCGGCGGTGATTCAGGCGTAGGATCGCCGTCGGTTTCCAGCGTTATTGGCACGGGTGTCATGGGGCAACAGAACAAAGCCCGCACCTTTTTCCATCCGGTATCGGTCGCGACAGCGGACCCAGGAGAGATGCCATGTCCCTCGGAAAACACTACAGACTTGCCATTCTGACCGTTCTTGCCGGCTGTGTCGGTATCGGCGGTGCGGCGGCGGCGACGACCGAACTCAACGCCTCGGTCGGCACCGGCCCCAAGCATCCCGTCACCAAGCTTGGCTGGGAGCCCTTCGTCGAAGCAGTCAAGACACAATCCGGCGGCGATATCGCGATCAAGGCCATCTATGGCGGCGCCTTGTGCGGGCTGGCCGCGACGGCGAACTGCATCAAGTCGGGTGCTGCCGACGCGGGATTCGTGATCATGGCCTATACGCCGGCCGAGTTTCCGCACGGCAAGCTCTTGAACGATCTTGCGCTGCTCGGCCATACCGCTCAAGCCATGGCCGGCGCCACGACCGAGTTCAATCTGCTGCATTGTGCGGATTGTATGGCCGAATTCACCGCTCAGAAGATCGTCTATACCGGCGCTTTCGGGACCAGCCCTTATCACATCATCAGCAAAGGCGCGATCAACAGTCTTGCCGAGATCAAGGGCAAGAAGCTTCGTTCGGGAGGAGGGTCGTGGAATCGGCTAATGGCGCATCTCGGGGCGGTGGCCAGCACCGTGCCCGGTGACGACATTTTCAGTGCCCTCAGCAAGGGCATGGTGGACGGCACGATTTCGTCCCCGTCCAACATCATCAGCTGGTCTCTTCTCGACGTCGTGACGGACGTGTCCCTGATCAAGCTCGGGACGTTCAACTCGACCTCGGTTTTCAACGTCAACCTGGATCGGTGGGGTCGGATTCCCCTGGAGCATCGTCGCATCTTGATGGCCAACGTGCCGGCAATCATGGCGGGACCCACGATTGGCTATGTATTGGAGGGCGATCACGCCCTCGCCGAGGCGAAGAAGCACAATATCAGGGTGCGAGAGCCGGATCCGGCCTTTGCCCAGGCCGTGGCGGCCTTCGCCGTCGACGATGTCAAGGTCATCGTTGCCGAGGCCGAGGGCAAAGGACTGAAGAACGTCGCCGGCAAGATTGCCCAGTTCCGCGCTCTTATCGACGCATGGGAGAAAAAGACGGCGGATGTCGGAATCGATGACCGGAAGCTTGCGGCGATCTACCAGCGCGAGATCTTCGACAGACTCGATATCGCAAAATTTGGAATGTAGCCGTCTGCAAAGACAGGCGACATAGTGGTTGCAGGTCCGGGACGTCCAGACAAGCGCACATGGATTTTCGATGGGGGGCCCGGGCATGGCTGTTTTTCACACCGGTACGCACGACCTGTATTACGAGATCCACGGACACGGAACACCGGCCCTGATCATGGGCGGATGGGGCACGTTCTGCCACGGGCAGACCGGCCCGGTCCCGAGATCGCTTTTCAAGGATCACCGGCTTATCATGTTCGACTATCCGGGCATCGGCGAGTCGACCGATGATGCCGGCGTCATGCCATCCACATCCCGGTACGCGGCCGATGTTGCGGCGCTGCTCGACAGCTTGAGCCTGGGCCCTGTTCACTTCGTCGGCCTGGTCGGCCTCGGCGCCTGTGTCGGCCAGGAACTCGCCGTCGCTCGCCCGGATTTGGTCAAGTCTCTGGCCATGGCCGCGACCTGGGCGAAGCCCGATCACGTGCTTCACGATCAGATCGAAGGGCTTCGACGGGCGTTCATTTCCGGCGGGTTTGAAGTTTTCCAGATCCTTGCCGCGTCGCTGTCGTTCGCGCCGGAATTCTATAACGACAATCGTGACCAGCTCATTGGCCCGCAGGGGGCGTGGAGCGATCTGAAAGGCCGGGACCGAGCGGTCTCGCGGCTCGTCGATGCATGCCTTTCACACGACGCCACGGGGCGGCTCCACAAGATTCGCTGCCCGACGCTCGTCTTTCATGGCGGCCGGGATCTGTTCACGGGGCCGCGATTCTCCCGCGTTCTCGAGGCGGCCATTCCAGGCGCGATTGGATATGAATGGCCCGAACTTGCCCATATCCCCGCCGGAGGCGACGAGAAGAAGCGCTTCGACCGCGTTCTGGCCGAATTCCACGCCAAGGTCGGCGGCTGATGAGGCGGCAGGCGGTTGCATCCCGGTTACCGGTTGCCAGCCCCCGCCTGTGGCAACTCGGGTCTTGACCAATCGTCGTCGACCGGATACCGACCATGCCCAATGAGCGAAGCCAGCCATCGTCGACCGACGTCGAAGCGCCCCCGCGAGGGGTGGACAAGCCATAGCCCGTTCATGGAGATGATGGGGTTCGCGGTCGAAGAGGCCAAAGACGGGCGGTCCCGGATCGTCATGCCCCATCGCCTGGAGATGGAGAATCGCAAGGGCGATGCCCATGGCGGCGTGGTCGCCGCGCTGCTTGATGTCGCGATGACCAATGCGGTGCGCGGCGCGGTCGAGAATATCCACGGCCTTGCAACGGTGTCGGCCACCTTTAATTACTTGGCGCCGGCGCGGGGCACCTTGATCGGGCTTGGCAAGGTCATCAAGATCGGTGGCGCGATCGCAGTCGCATCCGCCGACATTGTCGACGAGTCGGGGGCTGTGGTGGCGCACGGGACCGGCAACATCCGCATCATTCGGCGCAAGGAGCGGCGCGGCGAAGGCGCCGCGTCATAGAGCGATGAAACACAGAAAGCCGGGCGAAGGCGGCCGTCCCGCCGAGGCATGGTCCAATGCGCCGCCTTTCAACCGCTTCATCGGGTTCAAAGACACGAAAATCGGCCCGGGCCAGTGGCTGATCGAGCTGGAGGCGAAGCCTGGCATGTTGAACCGCAAGGGCGACATGCATGGCGGTATCATCGCGGCGGTCCTGGATTCCGCGATGGGCAACGCGGTGCGCACCTACCTCACCGCCGACCATGCCGGCATTTCGACCATCAGTTTTTCGGTGAACTATCTCGAACCCGCCCATGGCTCGCTTGTCGCCCGTGGCCATGTCGTCCGGTTCGGTAGCACCATTGCCACCGCCGAGGCGACGGTGCAGGACGAACGCGGCGCCGATGTGGCGCGCGCGACCGGCATCTTTCGGGTCATCGGCGTCCGCAAATAGCGGCGCCACCATGCAGGTCAGGCGGGGTAAGTCAGGCCGGGCCCTGATCGGGCAGGGGGATCCGCTCGGTCTCGCCGGGAATGGTGCCAAAGCCGTTCGCGCGCCAGCGTTCCTTCGCCTGTTCGATCCGATCGTTCCGGCTGGCGACGAAATTCCACCACACGATCCGTGGCCCGTCGAGCGGTGCGCCGCCCAGCACGACGATGCGCGAATCGGTCTCGGCCGTGACGATGACGTCATCCCCGGCGGCGAACACCGCCAGCCGTTCCGCCGGGATGGCGTGGCCGAAAGCCGAAACGCCACCGGTTGCGACATAGACCGCCCGTTCGGCGTGTTCGCCAGGCAGGCGGAGCCGGCTTCGCGCCGGCATTCGCGCGTCGACATAAAGGGTCTCGCTGAACACCCTGACCGGTGAGCGGTAGCCATAGGCATGGCCGGCGATCACCCGGATTTCCACATCGTCCTTGGAAAACAGGGGCAGGGTGGCGGCCGGGTGATGGTGGAAAGCGGGGGCGCAGTCCTCGTGGTCTTTGGGCAGCGCCAGCCAGGATTGCACGGCATGGAGGCGGGGACCTGCGCCGCGCTGCTCGGGTGCGGTGCGTTCCGAATGGACGATGCCCCGTCCGGCCGTCATCCAATTCACGTCGCCGGGCCGGATCGGTTGCAGCGAGCCAAGCGAGTCGCGATGCACGAATTCGCCCTCGAACAGATAGGTCACGGTGGCCAGACCGATATGGGGGTGCGGCGCCACGTCGATCCCCTGTCCCGGGGCGAATGTGACCGGCCCGATATGATCGAAGAACACGAACGGGCCGACCGCGCGTTGATCCGGGGCCGGCAGAACCCGGCGGACCGAAAAGCCGCCAAGATCCCTGGTCCTGGGAAGGACAAGCTTGGGTAGGGCAAGCTTCGCCGGGGCCTTGCTCATGGTGGGTCTCCGTTCGTGGTGTGGCTAAGCGGCGGCGTCTCCATCCTGGGGCAGGGCCATGCCAAGCTCCTGAACGCGGCGGCGGAACGGCTCGGGCAGGGGGGCTTCGATGGCGACCGGCGGCCGGCTGGGATAAAGCGGCAGCACGATGCGGCGGGCATGGAGAAGCAGCGAATGGGTCGGCCGCGGCCCTTCCTGGCCATAGGCCCAGTCTCCGGCCAGGGGAAAACCCATCGCGGCGCAATGGACACGGATCTGATGGGTGCGGCCGGTCAAGGGGCGAAGTTCGAGAAGGGCCTGGCCATTGCTGCGGGCAAGAACCCGCCATTCGGTGACCGACGGCTGGCCCTGGCTGCTGACCACCATGCGCCAGCCTTGGCGGCGGGCTTCCTTGACCAGTCCAAGCTCGATCCGGCCCTGATCGTCGGCAGGCTGGCCAAGAGTGATGGCCCAATAGGTCTTCTCAACCAGGCCCTCCGAGAACAGGCGGCCCAGCTTGCGCAGGGCCTTTCTGTGGCGCCCAAGGACCAGGCAACCGCTTGTTTCCCGGTCCAGCCGGTGGGCAAGCGCGGGCGGGCGGGGCAGGCCAAAGCGCAGCCCGTCGAAAAGGTCTTCGAGGTTGGGTCCGCCACCCGGACCGGCATGGACGGGCAGGCCCGACGGCTTGTCGATGACAAGCATCAGCGCGTCACGGTAAAGCAGGCGGCGATCGAGATCGTCGGGGGGGAGATCGTCAGGGGTCATGGCGGTTCATGGACAGACACGGGGACAAACATGGGATGCCTTGGGGGCTGGCGCCAGGGCCGGGTTGACGGGGATGATTGCCGGGGACGATTGACGGGGACGATTCACGGGGACGATTGATGGCCTGGGCAGCGAACCGGTGGAAATTCCGATCGATGGGGCCACTGTCGCCCGTCGCATCCTGGGCCGCAACCGGTTACACTCCGGCCGTCGCGCCGCCTTCCGGCGGCAGAGCGGGGTAGAGGGACGGGCGGAGGTCGAGCAGCCACATGCGCGCCAATCGGTTCATTTTCGCCGGAATCATTGGGATCGGGCTTTTCCTTGGCTTGGCGCCGCTGACGCGGGCGGCCGAGGAAAAGGTCCTCAATGTCTATAACTGGTCGGATTACATCACCGAAGACGTGCTCGCCACCTTCAGCCAGCGCACCGGCATCAAGGTCAACTACGACGTCTATGACTCGAATGACATCCTCGATGCGAAACTGCTGGCGGGGCGGTCCGGCTATGATCTGGTCTTCCCGTCGGCGACGCCCTATTTCGCCAAGCAGATCAAGGCGGGCGCCCTGCGGCCGCTTGACCGGGCGAAGATCGCCAACTGGCGCCAGCTTGATGCCGAGACCATGAACCGGCTCAAGGCGGCAGACCCTAACAACGGCTATGGGGTGCCTTACCTGATGGCGGGCACGGGCATTGGTTATAATCTGGCCAAGGTTCGGGCCGTCATGCCCGATGCGCCGATTGGCAGCCTGGCCATGGTTTTCGATCCGGCCGTGGTGTCGAAGCTGGCGTCCTGCGGCGTGGTCGTCCTGGACGCGGCCGAAGAGGTCTTTCCGGCCGCCCTTGCCTGGTCCGGCCGCGATCCGCGCAGCACGTCCGATGACGATTTGAAACGGGCGGCGGATGTTCTGTCCACGGTGCGGAAGCATTACCGCTACCTTCATTCCTCGACCTACATCAATGATCTTGCCAATGGGTCGATCTGCGTCGCGATGGGCTATGCCGGCGACCTGGTGCAGGCGCGCAAGCGGGCGACCGAGGCCGGGCAGGGTGTCGAGATCGACATTTTCCTGCCACGCGAAGGCGCCGTGTTCAACATCGACGTGATGGCGATCCCGAAGGATGCGCCCCATCCCGAGAACGCCCACCTCTTCATCAATTATCTCCTCGAACCTGTGGTGATCGCCAAGATTACCAATGCGGTGGGATACGCGAACGCCGTTCCCGCCTCGCGCCAGTTCGTCGAGCCCGCGGTGCGTAACGACAAGGTGATCTTTCCGCCGCCCGATGCAAAGCTCTATTCGGTCCCGGTTGCAACCGATGCGTTCGAGCGGGCGCGCAACCGCACCTGGAGCCGTGTTCGCACGTCGCGCTAGCCGAGCTTGCGTCCATTATGACAACCGCGCCTACGCTGATTTCGCTCGAGTCGCTGGCTAAGCGCTTCGATAGTGTCCGGGCCGTCGATGGCGTGTCGCTTGAGATCCGGTCTGGCGAGTTTCTGTCTCTGCTTGGCGGGTCGGGATGTGGTAAGACCACGCTGCTGCGGCTGATTGCCGGGCTCGACCAGCCGGATTCGGGACGGATCATCATCGACGGCATCGACGTGACCGCCCAGCCGGCCTACGAGCGGCCGGTCAACACGGTGTTTCAATCCTATGCCTTGTTCCCGCACATGACCGTCGACGGGAACATCGCGTTCGGATTGCGGCAGGAACGCCTTCCGCGTGCCGAGATCCGCGACCGGGTTGCCTGGGCCCTGGCCCTGGTCCGATTGGAGGGGTTCGAGCGGCGCCGGCCCGACGAGCTTTCCGGCGGGCAGCGGCAGCGGGTGGCGATTGCACGCGCCATTGCCAAGCGGCCGAAGATCCTGCTTCTGGACGAGCCGATGGCGGCGCTCGACCGACGCCTGCGGGAAGCGACGCGGTTCGAACTGGCCGCCCTGCGCGAACGGCTGGGGATCACGTTCGTCCTTGTCACCCACGATCAGGAAGAAGCGATGGCGCTGTCCGATCGAATCGCCGTCATGGACGCCGGTCGGGTGGCCCAGGTTGGCGCACCGCGCGAAATCTATGATCGGCCCGCAAGCCGGTTCGTGGCCGAATTCGTCGGCGATGCCAATCTGATCGACGGGGTGGTCGAAAGCCAGGGCGCAACCGGCGTCATCATCCGTGCGGACGGGCTTGATGGACCGATCACGGTGGCGGGCGGCGGCGAATTTCCGGCCGGCAGCCCGGTCACCGTCATCCTGCGGCCCGAGCATGTCCAGCTTGGCGTCGGCCGGCCGTCGGCCGGGCCACGCTTGACCGCGACCGTCGACGCGCTGGCCTATCAGGGAAATGCCTGCCTGGCACAGCTGCTGCTGCCAGGCGGGCGGGCCCTGCGCGCGCTGCGATCCTCGGCCGAGGATGCGACAAACCCGCTGGCGCGGGGCGATGCGGTCGAGATCGGCTGGTCGGCCGCCGATCTCAGGCTTGTGCCGCGATGAGCCAGATCGTTCATCGGGGGCGACGGCGGGCGATCATGCTCTTGCCGCTGGCGTGGCTCGGCCTGTTCTTCCTTGTTCCGTTCGCCATGGTGGTGATGATCAGCCTGGCCGAGCCGACAAGCGGAATCCCGCCTTATATCGGGCCGATCATCTGGGGCGAGAACGGGCTGGAATTCCGGTTCCGCTTCGACAGCTACAAGATGCTGGTCGAGGATTCCTATTACATCGATGCATTTCTCCAGTCGGTGCGCATTGCCGGGGTTTCGGCGCTGATCTGCCTCGTCCTTGGCTATCCCATGGCCTATGCCATTGCCCGGGCGCAGCCAACCCAGCGTCTGGTGCTGCTGACGCTGATCGTGCTGCCGTTCTGGACGTCCTTTCTGATTCGCGTTTACGCCTGGATGGGCATCCTGGGCACGACCGGCCATCTGAACAACCTGCTGATCGCGCTGGGTGTGATCGATCAGCCGCTGGCGCTGCTCTATTCCGAGTTCGCAGTTCATCTCGGCATCGTCTATTCGTATCTGCCGTTCGCCATCTTGCCGATTTATGCCGTTCTCGAGCGCCAGGACGAAGCGCTTCTGGATGCGGCGGCCGATCTGGGCTGCCGGCCCTTCGCGGCGTTCCTTCGGGTGACGCTGCCGATGTCGATTCCGGGCGTGGTGGCGGCGGCGTTGCTGGTCTTCGTTCCGGCCCTTGGCGAATACGTCATCCCCGAACTGCTTGGCGCATCCGATACCCAGTTGATCGGCCGGCTGCTGTGGTCTGAATTCTTCGGCAGCCGCGACTGGCCGCTGGCTTCGGCCATCGTCGTGGTGCTGCTTGCCGTCGTCATTGTGCCCATCCATGTCCTGGCGCGGCCCGCCGGGGCGGCGGGCGGGGGGGCTTGAATGCGCAGGCGCGGACCCGGCCTGCTGGCAGTCTTGGCCTTCGGCTACGCGTTTCTTTACGCGCCGATCGTGACCCTGATCGTCTTTTCCTTTAACGACTCGAAGCTGGTTACGGTCTGGAGCGGATTTTCAACCCGCTGGTATGGCGAGCTGCTTCGCAATGCCAAGCTGCTTGATGCGGGCCTTCTCAGCCTCAAGATCGCCGCTGTGACCGCGACGCTGGCGGTGGTGATCGGCCTTGCGGCCGCGTTTGCGCTTGAGCGGTTTCGCGACACGCGCGGCCGCAAGGCCCTGGCGCTGATGGCCTATGCGCCGCTCGTCGTGCCCGAGGTCGCGCTTGGCCTGTCCATGCTGTTGCTGTTCGTCGGACTGGAAGGCTGGATCGGTTGGCCGGCCGGGCGTGGCGCGATGACGGTGACGATTGCCCATGTCACGTTTGCATGCGCGTTCGTGACCGTGATCGTTCGCGCAAGGCTGCGGCAGCTTGATCCCATGCTCGAGGATGCGGCCGCCGATCTGGGCGCCCGTCCGGCGGCGACGCTTTGGTCGGTCACGCTGCCCACGTTGCTGCCGGCCGTCGCGTCGGGCTGGCTGCTGGCCTTTACCCTGTCTCTTGATGACCTGATCGTCGCCAGCTTCGTCTCGGGGCCGGCATCATCGACCCTGCCGATGGTCGTGTTCTCGAGCGTCCGCCTTGGCCTGACGCCCGAGATCAATGCCCTTGCCACCGTCTTCGTGGCGGTTGTTTCCGTCATGGTGGGTGGCGGGGCGGCGCTGATGCTGCGCGAGGAACGGCGGCGGCGGCGGGCCTTGCTTCAGGCCGCCCATCGATAGGGGGATCGGTGGCGGCGGGTGCAGCACCGCTCAGGCGCGAGAACGGCCCAGGCGTGGCTGGCGTGGGGCAGGCGTGGGCGTCAGCAGGATTTCAATTTGGCCGGGTCCAGGGCGAAGACCAGCGGATAATAGGTTGGCCAGGATCGATGGCGTCCGGCCCCTGCCTCGCTTACGGTCCACAGCCGCCCGTCGGTGTCGAACGATAGATCCTCGATCCCGGGCGGCATGTCGCAGCTGAACTTGACCATCCCGTTGCGCGTATCGACTTTCTGCACCGTTCCGCCGCTGCGCCCGCTCTGGGACAGCCAAAGCCCGCCCTTGGCGTCGAACGCGGCCCCCTGGGACCGGGCCGAGATCGGAATGCTGCCCGTCGCATCGGCCTCGGTCAGCAGCGCGCCGGGGGTCTTGGCCATGATGCTTGCGACCGGGAATCGGTACAGGCGCCGGGATTCGCGGCCATGATAGACGCCGATCCAGACGTCTCCGGCGTGGTAGGTCGCGAACGACCCGCGCAATGCGCCGCCGAAATTCAATTCCTTGACCAGGGCCTGGCTGACATTGCCATCGGCAAGCGCGCGGGCGACATCGATGACATAGAGCGTGCTGGTGTCGGCTACGAACAGGGTGCCCTGGTGATCGTTGGCCATCCCGCCGGGATGGTAGCAGCTTTTGGGCAGCGCGAAGCTTCCCTCCAGCTGGCCTGTATCGATGTTGACCCGGAAGACGCGGCAGTTCTCGCCCACGGTCTCGATCTGCTCCGAGCGATAGGCCGCGATCAGGACATGGCGGCCGATGACGGTCACGCCCTGTGGGGTGAAATTGGCGTCCAGGCCGGGCATCCAGATCCGGACGAGCATCGCCTGTTGGCCTGGAACGTCGCTCAGGTCGCGAATGTCGGACTGGGGTGGCTGGCCGATGACGGCGGGCGGATCGGCGGCCATGGCCGGCGCGGCCATGACGGACAGCGCCAACGCGAAACCGAGGGGGGCGAAGAAACGAGCTTGCGGCATGGCGGGGCGACTGTGCGCCAGATCGCCGCGCCCACGCAAGCCCCCGGCCAATGGGGTACCCAATGGCGTGCCCTGTTCGCCTCCATCGGACCCGGTTAGAATCAAATCATGGCAGAGGCGTGGACCTACGGAACCATGGCAGCGGCGCTCGCACGGCGCGGAAGCGAGCCGGCGGTGCTGATCGTGCACGAAGGCATGATCCGCACCGTTGCGGGGGCGCGGATCGCCGACGAGGCCTGGCGGTTTGCGGCCGGGCTTCGGGCCGCCGGCTTGCGGCCCGGGGACCGGGTCGCCATCCAGCTTCCCAACGGCCTTGCCGCGATCGTCAGCCGCCTGGCGGTCGGCCTTGTCGGCGCTGTCCCGGTGCCGATCGACGATCTGGCCAGTGAAACCGAGGCCCTGGGAATTATTCGTGACGCTGCCTGCCGGCGTGTGCTGGCCAGCATGACCCATGCGGTGAAATTGGCCGACCGTCTGGCCGCCCTGCCGGAAGCCGAGCGTTGTGACGTCATTGTGACAGGCGATGGCGAACGTTTGCAGGATCGGTTGCCCTGGTGGCGCGACATGTTCGGGGCACCGGACGAGCTTGCGGCGCCGGTCGAGGCGGATTGGCCGGCAGTCCTGGTCTATACTTCGGGCACGACCGGCGCGCCCAAGGGCTTTGCCCTGAGCTATGCCAATCTGCGCGCCAATCTTGATGCGCTGTGCGCGACCGGCATCGTCGGCCCCGGCGATCGGGTTCTGCTGCCGCTGCCGTTGCACCATGTCTATCCGGTCGTCGTCGGGCTCCTGACACCGCTGATGAGTGGCGGCGTCATTGTCTTTCCCGAAACCGTCACCGGCCCCGACATCGTGAAGGCGCTGGTCCGGGCACAGGCCACCATCGTCATTGGTGTTCCGCGCCTGTATTCGGCAATTCTCGAAGGGCTTGACGCTCGGATTGCCGAACGCGGCCCGCTGGCCGCCCAGGCATTCCACGCTTTGCTCGCCGTTTCGATCTGGGCCCGGCGGCGTTTCGGATGGGCGCTTGGCCGCCACCTGTTCAAGGGTCTGCACGCCAGGATGGGGCCGAAGCTGCGGGTCCTTATTTCGGGCGGCGCCAAGCTTGATCCCGAGGCGATCGAGCGCCTGGATGCACTGGGCTGGGACGTCCTGAGCGGATATGGCCTGGCCGAGACGGCCTCGATCTTCACCGGCAATCTTCCACACGCCAAGCGCATTGGCAGCGAAGGTCGGCCGTTCGGTCGTGGCGAGATCCGCATCGCCAATCCGGGGGCGGATGGCGTGGGCGAAATCGAGCTCAGGGGTCCAAGCATTTTTGCGGGCTATTTCAACAATGCCGAGGCCACGGCCGCGGCATTTACGCAGGATGGCTGGTTCCGGACCGGCGATCTTGGCGTCTGCGATGCCGATGGCTTTCTGACCGTGACCGGACGGGCCAAGGAACTGATCGTTCTGGGCGGCGGCAAGAATATCTATCCGGACGATGTCGAGCGGGTTCTTGGCGAAAGCCCGTTCGTCAAGGAGGTCGCGGTGCTTGACCATCGCGGCGCTCTGGTGGCGATCGTTCTTCCGGATGTGACGGCCTTGCGTGAGGCGGGCTACACCGCGACCGAGGATGCGTTGAGAGTCGACATCGCCACGCGCGCCCGATCATTGCCGTCGTATCAGCGGGTGACAGGCCTTGCCATTGCCCGTACGGCCTTGCCACGCACGCGCCTCGGCAAGTTCCAGAGGTTTCGCCTGCCGGCGATTTATGCCGAATTGACGGCGGGCGGACGGACCAGACGCGAGGCAGCGCCCCCCCTCAGCCCCGAGGATCAGGCGCTGCTGGCGGACCGACGCGCGCAGGCGATCTGGAAGCTGCTTGAAGAACGTGAACCGGCCCTTGATCTTGATATGAGCCCCGAACTCGATCTTGGCATGGATTCGCTCCGGTGGATGGCCTTCGCCCTGCAGATCGAGGAGAAAGCCGGCTTCCACATGGATGAGGCGGCATTGCAACGCATCACCACCGTGCGCGATCTTCTCCGCGAAGCGATCGAGGCGCCGTCCGTTCGAACCGTCGTAAAGCGGCCGACGGAACCCATGACCGGCGTCGCACAGGGGCCGCTTGTCGCTGTCATCAGGTTCATGGTCTATGGTGTTATCGCGCTTGTCGCCCGGACCTATTTCCGCCTTCGCGTCGAGGGGCGCGAGAACCTGCCGCCCGCTGGCCCCGTCATTCTTGCCGCCAATCATGTGAGCGATCTTGATCCTGGCCTGGTGGCGGCGGCGCTGCCGATTGGGATGCGCGGTCGATTGCGCTGGGGTGGGGATCGCGGCCGCTTGTTTCGGTCGAAGGCTGGCCGCTGGGCCTGTCGAATGATGGGCATCTTCCCCGTCGATGAACGCCGCCCGGTCGGGGCGCTGGAGGCCGGCGTCGCAGCCCTTCGCGAGGGAGCGGTCCTGCCCTGGTTTCCGGAATCCTGGCGCTCGCCGGATGGGATGATCCAGCGCTTCATGCCGGGAATCGGCCGGCTGCTGCTGGATGCCGGGGTTCCCGTCGTGCCGGTCTATATTGATGGCGCATTCGCGGCAATGCCACGCGGGCGCGCCTGGCCAAGGCCTGTCCCCATTACGGTTCGCTTCGGGCCCCTACGGCGGGTCGAGGATCTCGACTCGCCGGGGCCCGAGGACGAGAAGCCGGGGCGGATTGCCGATGCGCTTCGCCTTGACGTTGTGCGCCTGGTTTGATCGCGCCCTGGTTTGATCGCACATCGCGTGGTGCGACGCGATGCGGTATACGAACGTGGAAGCAGCGGCATTGTGCATCGGCCGGTGAATCTCGCCCGACAACAACGCACTGGAGGGACGTGACGTGACCGAATCGCGTGAAACGCCATCAGATACCCCTTTGCCGAAGCAGGACGAGGTGTGGCGGAACGTAAAGGCCGGCGACAACTGGTGGCGCGGCTTTGTCATGGTCCTGTTCGTCATCATCGTCGAGATGCTGCGGATCGTTGTCTATGCACTGGCCCTGGTCCAATGGGCTTATGGGCTGTTCACGCGCCGACGCCTGGAGCCGGCGGTCCGCTTCGGGGCCAGCCTGGGCGCCTATGCCGATCAGATCGTCCGCTATCTCAGCTATGCGAGCGATACCAAGCCGTTTCCCTTCAGCGAATGGCCAAAGGCCGAATCGGCCGGGAAGGACCCCGAGGCCGAGCCGGCGCGGGTTGCAACGCCGCCCCCTGCCGCCTCGTCGCCGCCGCTCGGGCCGCTCGATTCTGGACCAGACCTGCCCCCAGACCTGCCCAAGGACTGATCGGAATTACAGGCACACAAGGACGCGGCCTGTGCGGTGGGGGCGGCCGGCGGGGCATGGCATCGCGGCCCGAACGATAAATTACTTATAATTCGGTGTAAAAATGGCCCCGCCCAATTACCCCGCGGGTCTTGGGGGCCCGGCCGAGCGCCGATAAATATCGGATGGCCGCGCAAGGGCTTGCGTTTCATCGGCCGTGTCCTTAATTCCTGTCCCACCGGCCCGCGACGAGGCCGGACGGGGGAGACCGCGCTCGAAAGCGAGACCAGCGGTCCAGCGGAGGGAGATCGGCAGATTTCTGTCATGATTGAACTGAATTCCGTGACCAAGCGATTCGGCCCCATTCTTGCGGTCGACAACGTCAGCTTCTCGACGTCGAAGGGAGAAGTGCTCGGCTTTCTTGGTCCGAACGGCTCGGGCAAATCCACGACCATGAAGATGATCACCGGCTATCTTGCCCCGACCGAGGGGCAGATCCGGGTCTGTGGTTTCGATGTCGCCGAGGACCCGATCGAAGCGAAGCGGCGCATCGGCTACCTGCCTGAGGGCGCCCCGGCCTATGCCGACATGACACCCGGCGCCTATTTGCGCTTCATCGGCGAGGTCCACGGATTTCGCGGCGCCGAACTGAAGCGGCGGGTCGAGAATGTGATCGAGCTCACCGCCTTGGGCGGGGTGATTCAGCAACCGATCGATACGCTTTCAAAGGGTTACAAGCGGCGGGTCGGTGTGGCCCAGGCCCTTCTCCACGACCCCGAGGTTCTGATCATGGACGAGCCGACCGATGGTCTCGATCCGAATCAGAAGCACGAGGTGCGGAAGCTCATCAAGCAGATGGCTGCCAACAAGACGATCATTCTGTCGACCCACATCCTTGAAGAGGTCGACGCCGTGTGCACGCGGGCGATCGTCATCACCAAGGGCCGGATCGTGGCCAGCGGCACGCCGGGCGAACTTGAAAGCCGGTCCCGCTATTACAACGCGGTGACCGTGCGGTTCAGCGCCGGTTCGGGCATCGATGCCGCCCAATCGGCCATTGCCGGCCTGACCGATGTCGGCGCTGTCGAGCCGCTTGGCGAGAATGGCTTGATCGTATTCCCGCGGGACGGGCGTTCGGTCGTCGCCGAGGTGACCCGTCTCAGCCGCAGCAGCGGCTGGAACGTCGAGGAGCTTTTTGTCGAACATGGGCGGCTCGATGAAGTGTTCCGAACCATTACCACCGGCCGCGCGGCCGTGAGCGAGTAGGGGGCCGCCGATGCGCAATGTGTGGACCGTTTTCCGGCGCGAGATCACGGCTTATTTCGCCACGCCGGTCGCCTATGTGTTCCTGATCGTGTTTCTGGCGCTGGCGGGCGCTCTTACGTTCTATATCGGCGAGTTCTTCGAGCGCGGCCAGGCCGACCTGCAGGCGTTCTTCACCTTCCACCCCTGGCTGTACCTGTTCCTGATCCCGGCCGTTTCCATGCGGCTGTGGGCCGAGGAGCGGCGGACCGGCACCATCGAGGCGTTGCTGACCCTTCCGCTCAGCGTGACCCAGGCGGTGGTTGGAAAATTCCTGGCGGCCTGGGTGTTCATCGGCATCGCGCTGGTCCTGACCTTTCCCGTCGCGTGGACAGTCAATTTTCTTGGCCAGCCGGACAATGGCGTGATCATCGCCGGTTATATCGGCAGCTTCCTGATGGCGGGCGGGCTGCTTGCGATTGGCGCCTGTTTCTCGGCGCTGACGAAGAACCAGGTGATCGCCTTCGTCCTGGCGGCGGCGGTCTGCGTGATCTTCACGCTGAGCGGGTCGCCGGTGGTGCTCAACTTCATCGCGGGATGGATGCCGATGGGGGTTGTCAACACGGTCGCGTCGTTCAGCTTTCTCACCCATTTCAACGCCATCATGAAGGGCGTGATCGAGATTCGCGATCTGATCTTCTACGTCACGTTTGCCGCGTTCTTCCTGTTCACGAACGTTCTCATCGTCGATCTGAAGAAGGCGGGGTAACCGGCGATGATGAAGAAAATTTTCCACAACCGGCGTCTTGTCGTTCTGGTCAGCATTGCGCTGGCGGCGGCGCTGTTCGTGTCGGCCAACCTGATCTCGAACATCGTCTTCCGCGCCGCGTCGGTCGATCTGACCGCCGACCGCCTGTTCACCCTGTCGGGCGGGACGCGGACGGTGCTGTCTGGCGTGACCGAGCCGTTGTCGATCCGGTTTTACTACTCGACCAAGCTTGGGCAGGTGGCGCCCGCCTATCGCGCCTATGCCAACCGGGTCCAGGAGCTGCTCGAACGGTATGCACAGCTCTCCAACAACAACATCCGGCTCGAGATTCTTGACCCGACGCCATTCTCCGAGACCGAGGATCAGGCTGTTTCGTTCGGGCTTCAGGGAGTGCCGATCAATCAGCAGGGCGAGGCCGTCTATTTCGGGCTGGTTGCGACGAATCGGGCCGACGATCTGGAATCGATCCCCTTTTTCCAGCTCGAACGCGAGCGGTTCCTGGAATACGACCTGACCCGGCTGGTCTATACGCTGTCCAACCCAAAGAAAAAGACGATCGGCATGATCAACAGCACGCTGCCGATCGACGGGCGCACCATGCGCGGGCCGGCGACCCCGCCCTGGCTGGTGCTCGAAAACCTGACCCGCCTGTTCCAGGTCAAGGATCTGGGCTTCGATCCGGCCGAGATTCCCGCCGATATCGACGCGCTGGTCCTGATCCATCCCAAGCCGGGCGCGTTCGCCGAAAAGACTCAATACGCGATTGATCAATACGTCCTGAACGGTGGCCGGGTCCTGGTCTTCGTTGATCCGCACGCGGAAACCGATCCCGGAGGGGCCGGTGCGGGGGCGCAATACGGCGGCTCGCGCTCGGAGCTTCCCAAGCTGTTCGATGCCTGGGGCATTGCCTACAACGTTCGTGATGTGGCGACTGACCTTCGCTACGCGCGGCGTGTCAACATCGGCCAGGAAGGCCGGGTCCAGATTGCCGAATACGTGGCGTGGATGACGTTGCAGGGCGACCGGATCAATCGCGACGACGTCGCGACCGCCGATGTGGCATCGGTCAACATCCAGACCGGCGGTGTGATTGCGCCCAAGGAAGGCGCGACCACGACCTTTACGCCGCTTCTGCGAACCAGCGCCGACGCGATGGTGATCGACAGCTTCAAGGTCCGTCGCGAGCAGCCTGATTTTGCAAGCCTCTTGCGCGAATACAAGCCGGGCGGCAAGGAACTGGTCGTCGCGGCCCGGGTCCGGGGCCCGGCCAAGACTGCGTTCCCCGATGGCCCGCCTGCTGACGAAAAGAAGGACGGCGAAAAGAAGGACGAAGCGGCAAAATCGGCACGCCCCCATCGCGCTGAGGGCAATGTCAATATTGTCGTGGTCGCCGACACCGACCTGATGCAGGACAGGGCCTGGGCGCAGGTCCAAAGCGTCGGCGGCCAGAACCTGGCGGTGCCCTTTGCCGGCAACGGCGAATTCGTCATCAACCTGATCGACAACCTGGCCGGCAGTGATGCGCTGATCGGTCTGCGCAGTCGCGGGCAATCGCTGAAGCCGTTCGTCCGGGTGCAGGATCTCGAGTTCCAGGCCGAGCAGCGTTTCCGCAACACCGAACGCAACCTGCAGGCGAAGCTCGAGCAGGTGCAGACCCAGCTCAAAGACTTGCAGACGCAACGCGATCAGGGCGGGCAGGTGATCCTGAGTGAGAACCAGCGCGAAGCGATCGAGAAATTCCAGACCGAGATCATCGACACGCGGCGCCAGCTGCGCGAGGTGCAGCATGCGCTGCGGCGTGATATCGACGTGCTCAAGGGTTGGCTCGAGTTCGTCAATATTGGCCTCATTCCCTCGGGGGTCGGGGTTGCCGCCCTGGTCGTCGGTGGCGTGCGCATCCATCGCCGGCGCCGCCGGGATCAACGGGAATAGGCGACAGGGCGGTGCGGGTTACAGGAGAGACGCGATGACACCACGGTCGCTGATGATTCTTGCCGGGGCGACGGCCATTGCGGTGGCTGGGGCCATTGCGGCGGTCGTGATGCAGCCCAATGTTGCACCGCCCAAGGAAGGACGCCCGGTCTTTGCCGGCCTGGTCGACAAGATCAACGACGTCCGGTCGATCGAGATCATCCGCACCGAGGAATCCTTCACCATGAACCGCAAGGGTGACGGCTGGGTGATGAAGGACCGCTATGACTATCCGGTCCGCTTCGACAAGGTGAAGGAAGCGCTGCTCACCCTGGGCGAAATGAAAACGGTCGAGCCCGCCACCAACAAGAGCGAACTGTTCAACAAGCTTGAAGTGGCGCCGGCCGGCAAGGATTCGACCGGTGGCCAGATCACCCTCAAGGATGGCAACGGCCGTGTTATTGCCAGCCTGCTGATTGGCCGGCGCGCCTATTCCCGGGGGCCGGCGGCGCTGGATCAGACCTATGTCCGCAAGCCCGATGAAAACCAGGCCTGGCTGGTCAAGGGGGCGATCGATGTGGGCCGGCGGGCGGTCGACTGGCTGGCGCGCGACATCATCGACGTCAACAGGGACCGGGTCCGCGAGGTTCAGGTCCGCGAGCCGGATGGCAAGATGCTGGTCGTCCGTGAGACCGGGGTTGAAAAGGGCAAGTTCGAAATCGTCGACAAGCCGGCCAACGCCAAGGTCATTGCCGACATCAACGTGTGGACGGTGGCGGGCCTGGCCGAGGAGGTCAGCCTGAACGAGGTCAAGCCGGCGGCCGAGGTCGGCATCACCGGCACCGAGGACCCGCAGGCTGTCGTTTACAGCCGCGACGGGCTGGTCATCACCGTCCGCATGCGCAAGATCGGCGACGACACCTGGGCCACCTTCGAAACCAAGGTCGATGCCGCCCAGCGGGAACTTGCCAAGATCAAGAACGACCTGCGGCCGATCGATGCGGTCCGCCGCCAGTCCGACGAGATCAATGCCCGGGCCAAGGGCTGGGCCTATCAGCTCCAGACCCATACCTTAAGCCGCCTGAACAGCAAGCTTGCCGATCTGGTCGAATTCCCGAAGCCGGACGAGAAAAAGCAGGGGTCTTAAGACCGTTTCGCACGATGGGCGGCCTGTCCGGCCGACCAGGGCGTCTCGGTCCTTGAGAAGATCGGCATTCGCCGTTACTTTCCAACACCAGGATAAAAAAGGGGAGAACCGATGGCTACGGATCTTGCCACCACGGGTGAATTTGTGTGGCGGCCGACGCCCGAGGCCGTGGACAAAAGCCGCATGATGGCGCTTGTGCGGAGCCTGGGCTGCAAGACCTATGATGAGATGCTTGCCAAGGCGGAAAAAGACCCCGAATGGTTCTGGGGCGGTGCCATCAAGGCGATCGATTTCCGCTTCTACAAGCCCTACACCCGCGTCATGGACGGCACCAGGGGCAAGCCCTGGACCGACTGGTTCATCGGCGGCACCACCAACGCCTATCTCAACCTGATCGAAAAGCATAAGGGGACCCCGGTGTGGAATGCGCCGGCCCTGGCCTTCGAGGGCGAGGACGGGCGGCAGCGCTCGTACACCTATGCCGAGCTCGATGCCGAGGCGGGCCGGCTGGCCAATGCCCTGAAGGCCCTGGGCGTCAAGACCGGCGATGTGGTCGGCCTTTTCCTGCCCATGATCCCCGAGGTCTTCATCAGCTGGTACGCGGTGGCGCGGATCGGCGCCATTGCCATGCCGCTTTTCTCGGGCTTTGGGCCGGAACCCATTGCCGTGCGGGTCAACGAGTCGAAGGCGAAGGTCATCATCTGCGCCGATGGAACCTGGCGGCGCGGTGTGCCGGGGGCGATGAAATCGGTGCTTGACCAGGCGGCCAAAGAGGCCCCATCGATCGAGAAAGTCATTTGCGTCCGCCATCTGGGCGACACGCCGGGCGGCGAAAAGCTCGACACACCGTGGGTCGAGGGGCGCGATCTTTGGTGGCACGACTTCGTCGCCAGGCAATCGAGCGACGTCAAGACCGCCGAGCTGCCGGCTGAATCGCCGCTCACCTTGATCTTTACCTCGGGTACGACCGGCAAGCCGAAGGGCGTGATCCAGACCCATGTCGGCTTTATCAGCAAGATCGCCATCGATGTCACCACCTGCTGCGACATCCAGCAGGGGGATCGCATCTTCTGGCTGAGCGATTTCGGCTGGATGGTCGGCACGCTGGTGGCGACCGCCACGACCTATGTCGGCGGCAGCGTGTTTACGGCCGAAGGTGCGCCTGACTATCCGGATCAGGGGCGATTCTGGCGCCTGATCCAGAATCACAAGGTGACGCATTTCGGCATCGCGCCGACCGCCGCCCGGGGCGTGATGCGCTACGGTGTGGAAGAGCCGGCAAAATACGATCTGTCGTCCCTGAAAGGACTGATCACGGCCGGCGAGCCATCGACCCCGGATGAATGGGGCTGGCTGTTCGAGCACATCTGCAAGAAGAAGCTGCCCATGTACAACATCTCGGGTGGCACCGAGATCGGCAGTTCGATCGTCACCTGCACCAGCATCCAGCCGATGAAGCCCTGCGGCTTCAGCGGCACCGCGCCGGGCGCCGCCGCGGCCGTGTTCAACGAGAACGGCGAGCGGATCAAGCCGGGCGAGGTGGGCGAGCTTGTGGTCATGCAGCCCAACCCGGCCATGACCAAGGGCTTCTGGGGGCCGGATGGCAAGGATCGCTATCTTGATGCCTATTGGCGGGTCTATCCCGATGTCTGGCGGCATGGCGATTTTGCCACCATTGACAAGGATGGCGCCTGGTTCCTGCTCGGCCGTTCCGACGACACGCTGAAGATCTCGGGCAAGCGGACCGGCCCGGCCGAGCTTGAAGGAATCCTGATGGAAACCGGCAAGCTGGCTGAAGTCGCGGTGATCGGCCTGCCCGATTCCCTCAAGGGCGAGGCCGTTGGCGTTGTCGGTGTGCCCGCCAAGGGCGTCACGGTCAATGACGCGCTGGTCAACGAAATCTCGAATGCGCTGGTGGCCGGCATGGGCCGTTCCTACCGCCCGCGCGAGGTGCATTTTGTCGCCGACCTGCCGAAGACCCGCAGCCTCAAGATCATGCGGCGCCTGATTCGTGCGATTCTGCTCGATCAGTCGCCGGGCGACACGTCGTCGCTGGTCAATCCCGAAGCGCTTTCGCTGCTTCGGGCGCTGAAAGAGCCGCGCTAAGGTCGAGCAAGCGTCCCCATCTGCAAGGAGGAAAATATGGAAGAGGTCATCCAAGCCGAGATTCAATGGCGGCCGAGCGAGGCGATCAAGGCCAACAGCAATCTGACGGCTTTCCTCAAGCAGGTCGGCGTAAAGACCTACGAGGATCTGAATGCCCGCTCCGAGACCGAGCCTGAATGGTTCTGGAACGCCTTCCTCAAGTTCATCAATTTCCGCTTCTACAAGCCCTACGCCAAGGTCATGGACACCGCGCGCGGGGCGCCGTGGACCAAGTGGTGTGTGGATGGCCAGACCAATGTGGCGCTCAACTGCCTGGACAAGCACCGCGGCACGGCCGTCTGGAACAAGACCTACATCATCTGGGAAGGCGAAGACGGGCGAAAGCGCACACTGACCTATGCCGAATTCGATGCCATCGTCTGCCGCATGGCCGGTGCGCTCAAGTCACTGGGCGTCGGCAAGGGCGATGTGGTCGGCCTCTATGCGCCGATGATCCCCGAAGCCATCGCGGCGATTTTCGCGGTGCCGAAGATCGGTGGCATCCTGATGCCGCTCTTTTCGGGTTTCGGACCCGAGCCGCTTGGCGTTCGCTTCAACGATTCGTCGGCCAAGGCGGTGATCACCGTTGATGGCACCTGGCGGCGCGGCAAAGAGCTTTCGATGAAAGGCCAGCTGGACGAAGCGCTGAAGGATTCGCCCACGGTCAAGCATGTCATCGTCGCCCGCCATCTGGGCGACAAGGTGCCTTGCCCGATGGTAAAGGGGCGCGACCATTGGCTGGACGAGATCGTCAAGAACCAGCCGTCCGACCTGACGACCGTCGTGATGGGGGCCGAGGATCCGGCCTTCCTGGTCTATACGTCCGGCACCACCGGCAAGCCGAAGGGCACGGTCCATACCCATTGCAGCCTGGTCGCCAAGATCGCGCTTGATGTCGGTCTTTGCATGGACATGAAAGAGACCGACCGCCTGTTCTGGATGAGCGATATCGGCTGGCTGGTTGGCCCGCTGGCAAGCATCTCGTCGAGCTTCCATGGCGCAAGCTTCGTCCTGTTCGAAGGCGCGCCCGACTATCCCGATACCGGCCGCCACTGGCGGGCGATGTCAGAGAACAAGGTCACGTATCTGGGCATCGCGCCCACGTCGGTGCGTTCGCTCATGCGGTATGGTGACGAGGTCGACAAGTTCGACTTCTCGTCGCTCCGCATCATGGTTTCGACCGGCGAGCCTTGGACCTTCGATGCCTGGAAGTGGCTGTTCGAGCGGGTCGGCAAGAAGAGGGTGCCAATCCTGAACTATACCGGCGGGACCGAATGTGGCGGCGGCATCGCGGCCGGCACCGTTCTCCATCCGCTGAAACCCGGCTGTTTTGCCGGCCCCATTCCAGGGACCGGCGCGCGGGTGGTTGACGACAGCGGCAAGCCGGTGGCGCCCGGCACGGTGGGCGAACTGGTGATGACCGTTCCGTCGATCGGCAACACCCGCAGCCTGTGGCACGACGACGAGCGCTTCATCGAAAGCTATTACTCGGTGTTCGGCGACAAGTGGCGGCAGGGCGATTTCGCCATGATCGATGCCGACGGCTTCTGGTATCTTTTGGGCCGTTCCGACGACACCATCAAGGTGTCGGGCAAGCGCACCGGCCCGTCCGAGATCGAAGGCATCCTGACCGGCACCGGAAAGATCGTCGAGGCGGCGGTCATCGGCCTGCCCGATCAGATCAAGGGCAGCACCGTCGGTTGCGTCTGCGTGCCCATGCCGGGTGTCGATGCCAACGAATCACTGCGGGCCGAGCTTTCCAATGCCGTCGTCGCCAAGATGGGGTCGAGCTATCGCCCGAAAGAGATCATCTTCGTGTCGGATCTGCCCAAGACCCGCAACCTCAAGATCATGCGTCGCATGGTTCGCTCGGTGATTTTGGGTGACCCGGCGGGCGATACGTCGTCGCTTGTCAATCCGGAATCGCTGGACGAGCTGCGTGCGAGGATCAGCAAATAACACACTGAATTTATTTCGTTCCTTGGGGAAGGAGGGCGGCGATGGCGCCCTTGACGGGCATCCGCGTCATCGACGTGTCGGCAGTGGCCGCGGCGCCTTATGTCGGCCAGATCCTGGGCGATTTCGGCGCTGACGTCATCAAGGTCGAGCCGCCGCATGGCGACGATGGCCGCCGGATGGGGGCGCCCGGCCCGCGCGGCGCCGCGGTTTTCGAGGCCTGCAATCGCAACAAGCGGGCGATGGCGCTTGACCTTGCCGATCGGCGCGGGCGCGAGGTTCTGCTGCGCCTGCTCGAAGGGGCCGACATCCTGCTTGAAAACTTCAAGCCAGGGACGCTCGAGAAGTGGGGCCTTTCCTATGCGGGGGTTCTCAGGCAACGCTTCCCGCGCCTCATCCATTGCTCGGTTACCGGCTTCGGCCAGACCGGTCCTTATTCGCGATTCCCGGGCTACGATGCCATGGGCCAGGCCTTTGGCGGCATCATGAGCTTCAACGGCAATCCCGAGGACGAGGCGGGGCGGGTCGCCGTCTCGGTCGCGGATCTTACCTCGACCGGCATGGCGGCCATGGGGGTTCTGCTGGCGTTGCAGGAACGGCACCGTTCCGGGCTTGGCCAGAGCGTCGATATCGGACTGATGGATTCGGCCCTGTCGCTTCTGATCCCCTATGGCCTCAACTGGATGCTGGGGGGCGATGGGGCGGCACCGAAGCGGCTTGGCAATCGCATCCCGCATGGGGCGCCCCATGACGTGTTTCGGACCAGGACCGGCAACGTGTTCCTGTGCGTGATAACCGACGCCCAGTTTATCGGGCTGTGCGAGGGCCTGGGGCGGCCGGATCTGGCCCGCGATCCCCGCTTCATGCCGCGTGACGAGCGGATCAAGAACGCCGATGCGCTGAAGGCCATCCTGGACACGCTGTTGGCCGACGAAGAGGCCGAGCCTCTGTCCGAGCGGATGCTGGCAAAAGGCGTGCCGGTCGGGGCGGTTCTGACGGTTCCACAGGCGTTTCGCCACAAGCAGGCGGTCGCGCGTGAGATGCGTGTCGAGGCGCCGGGCTATTCGGGCATCGGCACGCCGATCAAGCTTGATCGCACCCCGATGCAGATCGCCCGTATTCCGCCCCGCTTCGCCCAGCATAACCGTGAAGTGTTGCGGGAAGCCGGGTTCTCGGAGGCGGAGATCGACAAGCTGATCGCCGAGGGCGTCGTTCCAGAGACGCCGCGCCCGCTCAGAGCCTGATTGGAGTGAGGGCCTGATCGTGGTGAGGGCCTGAGCGGGGCCAGAACCGCAGACCTCCCTTAGCGCAGACCTCCCTTAGCGCAGACCCTGGGGCTGCATGAAACGATCGATCAGGGCGGCCAGCTTTTCCGGCTGGTCGTGCTGGACATTGTGGCCGGCATCCGCGATCCGCTCGACGCCGACCAGGGTCTGGAAGGCGGCCAGGCGCTCGTCATAGCCGCCCGGCTCGCGGCGGAGCGCCTCGATGCTTTCCGATTCGGCGCCTTCGACCCACAGCACCTCGGCCTTGATCCGGCGCCAGCAGGCGATCGCCTCGTCGGCGCGGAAAAGGACGGGGCGGATCACCTTGTGGGCGGGGTCGGCGCGGCGGATCACGCCGCCCTCTGGCGCTTCCTTGCCCCAATGGCGGGCAAGGAAAAGGGCGCGATCCGGCGTGATATGCGGGTTTTCGGCCGACAGGCGTTCGGCGAATTCCTCGAAGCTGTCATAGGGCCGCTGCTCTTCCGGCGCATGGATCTGGCGCAGCCAGCGGGCCAGCCGGCGCGGCATCTCGTCGGGCAGGGAATCGGCCGGGCCAAGGCCTTCGATGTTCACGAAACGCCGGACCCGGTCGGGCACCACGCCGGCATAGAATGACGCCACATGGGCACCCATGCTGTGGCCGACGATATCGACCGGGTGTTCGGGCTCGAAATGGTCGAGCAGCGCATCCAGATCGGCGATGAAATCGGCGGTCCAATAGGTCTCCTGCCCGCTCCAGGCGCTTTCGCCATAGCCGCGCCAATCGGGTGCGATGACCCGGAATCGCCCCTGCAGTTCATCAACGGTAAACTGCCACGACGCCGAGGCATCCTGGAAGCCATGCAGCATGAAGAGCGGCGGATCGCCAGCAGCGCCCCAGACGCGGGCATGGTATTGCAGGCCTCGGATCGGGATAAGCAGGGACTCGCTGTTCTTCATGCAAACCTCGCCGCGTCGGATATCACGGACCTGGCGCCACGGGGATGGGGGCCGCCGGACCGTTCGATGACTATTCCATCCTGGGGCGCATCGGGCAAGGCGGCTGGACCGGCGCCCGGTCGACGGGGCTTGTGCCCCGGGCCCGAACTTGGCAAACAGGCGGGGCAAACAGGCGGGGCAAGCACGCTCGGCAATCGGGTCGCGCCAAAGGGCGGGGCAGAGAGGATCAGGATGGCGGTCGAGACGACGGCAGGGGCGGAAAGCGGCAGCGATTTCATCCGCGAGATCATCCGCGCCGATCTGGCTGCAGGGCGCCATCCCGCCATCGTGACGCGGTTCCCGCCGGAACCGAACGGCTTCCTGCATATCGGCCACGCAAAATCGATCTGCCTCAATTTCGGCGTGGCGCAGGAATTCGGCGGCCGCTGCCACCTGCGGTTCGACGACACCAACCCGGTCAAGGAAGAGCAGGCCTATATCGACGCCATCGAACGCGATGTGCGCTGGCTTGGCTTTGACTGGGGCGCACACCTTTATCATGCCTCCGACTATTTCGAGACGATCTACGCCTGGGCCAGCCACTTGATCGAGGCCGGCAAGGCCTATGTCGATGACAGCTCGGCCGACGATATCCGGGCCATGCGCGGAACCCTGACCGAGCCGGGGCGCAACAGCCCGTTCCGCGAGCGCAGCGTGGCCGTGAACCTGGATCTTTTCCGCCGCATGCGGGCGGGCGAGTTTCCCGATGGCGCGCGGGTTCTGCGGGCTCGCATCGACATGGCCTCGGGGAACATGAATCTGCGCGATCCGGTTCTCTACCGCATCCTGCACACCCCACATCCGCGCACCGGAACCACGTGGTGCATCTATCCGACCTACGATTTTGCCCACGGCCAGTCCGACGCCATCGAAGGCATCACCCATTCGATCTGCACGCTGGAGTTCGAGGATCACCGGCCGCTCTATGAATGGTTCCTCGACAATCTGCCGGTGCCGTCGCGGCCGCGGCAGTACGAATTCGCCCGCCTCAACATGACCTATACCGCGCTCTCGAAGCGGGTGCTGACCCAGCTCGTGCGCGAGGGTCACGTGACAGGCTGGGACGACCCCCGCATGCCGACGCTGGCCGGCCTGCGCCGGCGCGGCGTGCCGCCCGATGCCATTCGCGAATTCGTCCGGCGGGTTGGCGTCTCCAAGGCGAACGGCATCGTCGATCTGGCGATGTTCGATGCCGCCGTGCGGGAAACGCTGAACCGGTCCGCGCTGCGCCGGTTGGCGGTGCTGCGGCCCTTGAAGGTTGTCATCGAGAATTTTCCGGAAGCCAAGGTCGATGAACTCGAGGCCCAGAACAGTCCGGAAGATCCCTCGGCCGGCAGTCGCCGGGTGCCCTTCCGACGCGAGATCTACATCGAACGTGACGACTTCATGGAAGACCCTCCCAAGAAATTCTTCCGCTTGGGACCGGGGCGGGAAGTGCGGCTGCGCTTTGCCTATTTCATCACCTGCCGCGAGGTGGTGAAGAACGCGGCCGGCGAGATCGTCGAACTGCGCTGCACCTACGATCCCGCGACCCGTGGCGGCAACGCCCCGGATGGTCGCAAGGTGCAGGGTACGATCCATTGGGTTTCCGCCCAGGATTCGGTCCCGGCCGAGATCAGGCATTACGACCATCTGTTCGGACGCCCGGATCCGGGCAAGGACGGCGATTACATCGCCGATCTCAACCCCCGGTCGCTCGAGGTCTTATCGGGGTGCCGGGCCGAACCGGCGCTGGCCGAATTGCCGACGGGGCAGACCGTACAGTTCGAGCGCCTGGGCTATTACTGCCCCGATCCGGATTCGCGGCCAGGCCGTCTGGTCTTCAATCGTGCGGTCGGGTTGCGTGATACCTGGGCCAAGGTGAAGGGCAGGAGCTGACGGGGCGTTCAGACGTGGGGTCCCCGTGGTGTCTGCTCTGGTCCCAAATTTTTCATCATTCATAGGCCCCAACGACTCGCGTCGATCTTTGAATAGATTTCACGATTGAACATCGCCTGGATCGCGACGTAATCCGTCTTGATCGGTGCCATCAAGGTCGACCACTTGTCAATGAGCTGGGCATAAACGGCAACAAGACGGTCCGCATCCTGAACGTTGTACTTTTCTTTCAGGAGCCCGGCGACGTTCTTCATATGCTCCTTATCGAATTGTCGGGTCTTTTCCAGCAGGTCTCCATCGGGTTGATGGAATTGCACTCCCTTTTCCTTGGCCGGACCATAAATGCTGGCGCTCTCTATATCGTACGCCTTGATAATTGCATTGATTCCGGCCGAGGCGCCCTTCACCAGCGCGGTTCGCTCGGCAGGTGTCATGCCGCGCCACGTGCGCTGGCTGACGGAAAAGGCTGAAACACCAGAGATAATCCCGATCGGCAATTCCGTGATGTGCTTCGAAACGTCCCAGAAGCCCAGCGTCCGGACGCTCACCGGCGTCTGGATGCCAATATCGATCACCCCCGAAGTAAAGGCCTGATACATATCGTCGGTCGGCATACTGACGTCAGTCGCCCCAACGTACCGAACCCATTGGCTGAAGGATCCGCCTCCGGATCGGATTTTTTTCCCGGCGATATCGGCAAGTGATGTCACTTTTGCCTTGCTGATGATCGCGTAGGGCGGGCCAGCATGCCCGGAAAGTTGAACAACACCGTTCGCTGCCATTTCAGCCTGGCATGGGGCGCATTGGAGCATTGCAAACTCGGTCGATGCGCCGGCTGTCGCCGCATTCTCTTTGCCCAAATTGCTGAGCTCCGTGATCACCTGCAATGCACGCAGCTCGGCCGGATGATTGCTGTAGACGATTTGACTGACATCGGCGATGCCGTCTTTGAGGCCGGCCAGAGACGCCTTGATCGAAAGCAATGCGCCACTCAGAAACATCTTGGGAACAAGATCTTTATTTGTTTCCCGTTCCACGACCGAATTGAAGGCGCCATAGCCTGCGTCGGGAACTGGATGCTTTGGGCCCAGACCCAAAGAAATTGTGAGATCCTTTGCGCTGGACGCGGTGCCGCCGCAAGACAATGCAAACGCCAACACGACAGCCGAAGTGAGGCGCAAGATCGAAGCGTTAGTGATAATCATGACATCACCCCCGCATAATTTGTTTGTGTGAGCGGCTATAAAATTTTCAAATGTAAAATTCTACCCCAACATAAGAACAACAATCATACGCCAAATAAGCGATCGCGCCTATTTCTTCTGGTCGGCGCCACGCCAGCCGACCACGCCGTCCCTGAGCAGGGCATCGATCTCGGCCCTGGCGAACCCCCAGGCGGCCAGGCCCTCCTCGGTGTTCGAGCCGGGCTTTCCGCCGGCGGCCGGGGTGCGCGGTACGCTGCGGCTGAAGCGCGGGGTGGGGGCCGGCTGCCTGACGCCTGACACATCGATGAATGCGCCACGGGCCTTGTTGTGCGGATGGTCCGGGGCCTCGCTCAGGGACAGGACGGGCGCGAAACAGGCATCCGTATCGCCCAGGACCCGGCACCACTCGTCGCGGGTCTTGGTCTTGAAGATGTCGGCGAATTTCTTTTGCATCGCCGGCCACTGGCTTTTGTCCATCTGCCCCGGCAGCGATTTCGGATCGAGCCCCAGCTTGTCGAGCAGGATGCGATAGAACTTGTCTTCGACCGAAGCGACCGAGACCCACTTGCCATCCCTGGTCTCATAGGTGTTGTAGAAATGCGAGCCGCCATCAAGCATGTTGCCGCCGCGCTCGTCGGTCATGATCCCCGCCGCCCGGTGGCCATAGGCCGGCGCGGCCAGCATCGCCGCGCCTTCCGCCATCGCGACATCGACCACCTGGCCCTGGCCCGAGCTGCGCGCCTCGAAAACGGCCGCCAGAAGGCCAAAGGCAAGCAGCAGCCCGCCGCCGCCGAAGTCGCCGATCAGGTTCAAGGGCGGCACCGGCTTGCGGCCCTTCTCGCCGATGTTGTGCAGCGCGCCCGAAAGGGCAATGTAGTTGAGATCGTGGCCGGCGCGCGGCGCCATCGGGCCATTCTGGCCCCAGCCGGTCATGCGTCCGTAGACAAGGCGCTTGTTGCGCGCCAGGCACACATCGGGCCCCAGGCCCAGGCGCTCCATCACGCCGGGGCGGAAGCCCTCGAACATCGCGTCGGCCTTTTCGATCAGCCTGAGCACGACCTCGACCGCCTTCGGATTTTTCAGGTCAACCGCCACCGATGGCCGGCCGCGCAGATAGACCTGGAACTTCTGGTCGATGGCCACGCCCAGCCCCGACGGTTCGACGCGATCGACGCGCACCACCTCGGCGCCCAGATCGGACAGCAGCATGCCGCAGAACGGTCCAGGGCCGATCCCCGCCATCTCGACAATCTTGAGACCCTTGAGCGGCCCCCCGTTACTCGAAGCCATTTCTATTCCTCCATTGAATGCGGCAAACGCGCCGAACAGCGCGAGACGTTAGCACACCCGGGACCGGCTGAAAGGCTTTAGGGGCGGCGCGCGGGGCCGGCGCCGATCCAGCCGCGCCGCCAGAAGAAATAGACAAGCCCCAAGGCGATGACCGCCATCAAGGCCAGCGCGAACGGATAGCCATAGGCCCAGGATAATTCCGGCATGTTCCAGGGCGACACCCTGGTATCGAAGTTCATCCCATAGATGCCGGCGACAAAACTCAGGGGAATGAAGATGGTCGCAATGATGGCCAGCACCTTCATGATTTCGTTCAGGCGGTTGCCGATCCCCGACATGTAGATTTCGACCAGGCCGGTCGCCAGTTCACGGTAGGTCTCGAGCGAATCGATCAGCTGGACCGTATGATCGTAGCAATCGCGCAGAAAGACCCGCGTCTTCGGCAACACATAGGGCGATGATTCCCGGATCAGCGCGTTGGTCATGTCGCGCTGCGACCAGATGGCGCGCCGCAGGACCAGCATGTCGCGCTTCACCTCCTGGATCTCGGCAAACACGGGCGGCACCGGCCGCACGATCACCTCCTGCTCAAGCGCCTCGATGCGCTCGCCGAGGTGTTCCAAGACCGGGAAATAGGCATCGATCGCGGCATCAATCAGCGCATAGGCCAGATAATCGGCGCCCGAGCCGCGAATGACGCCGCGATCGCGGCGGATTCGGGCCCGCACCGGGTCAAGAGCATCGCAGGCCCGCTCCTGGAACGTCAGGACATGGTTCGCGCCAAGAAAGATCGAAAGCTGATCGGTATCGATCACCGGTCCGGAATGCACCAGCCGCGTCACGATGAAGGCGTGTTTCTCGTATTCCTCGACCTTTGGCCGCTGATGGACATTGATGACATCCTCGAGCGCCAGGTGATGGAGGGCGAAGATCTCGCCCAGCCGTCGGATGACATCGATGTCGCCCAGTCCGCACACGTCGATCCACGTCACCGACTGGCGACCGAGATAGGCCGAAAGGGTCCCAAGATCGGTGATCTCGGCCTCTTCCAGCCCGCCCGGCCCATAGGCCATGACACGAATGACCGGACGGACCGCATCCGGGTCAGCGACCAGGGTACCAGGCGAGGCGCCAGGCGGGGCGCGTCGGCGTCGGCTGCGGCGTGCCGGCCTGGTCTCGGGCCTGGTTTCGGGCCTGGGACCCGTACCATCGTCCGCCACCGCTTGTGCCTGCCTTGCGCCCACCATCGACCCACCCCGGCTGATCACGCCCCACGCGGGCGCTGCCTGTCACATGCGCCCATCCCGCACCTGGTGCAAGAGGTTGCCGGCCGTGCCTTGACAAGCTTATCCTTTTTACTGGGATACGCGATCCGTTAATGAATTTGCCGGATCGTGACCCTGCATCAGGGTCGTTGACGATGTGCATCTTCCAGGAAGGACGGTCACATGGGATATTCGATCGATTCGCGCAAAACGGGCTTCGCGCTTGAGCTTCAGGGCTACTGCCTGACGACAGCCCAGATCCTTTACCACATGCCGGACCATCCGCGGCTTCTCCAGACCTACATCTGGCAGGACTATGATCTGGTGCCAGATCATCCCGAGCTGCGGCGCTTTCTCGATTTCTGGCAGCGCAACCTGGACGGCCCGCTGCATTCGGTGCGCATTGCCACCAGCAGCCCACTGGCCCCACGCGAATTGCGGGCGATCGACGGCGTGCTTCGCCTGCACTGACGGCTGTCCTGGCCCGATCAGCGCCGCCAAGCCGCACGCAGGGCGGCCGGCGCGATCATGGCGACGAACAGCACGGCCGCAGCCAACACGATCGCCGGGCCGGTTGGCACGTTCCAGGTCAGCGACAACCCAAGCCCGGCGCCGATCGCAACCAGGCCCAGCAGCGACGCGATCATTGCCATCGCCTCGGGCGTGCGGGCGCTGGCGCGGGCCGCGGCCGCCGGAATGATCAGCAGCGAAATGACAAGCAGCGCGCCGACAACCTTGATCGCAAGCGCAATCATCAAGGCAATCAGCAGCAGGAAGGTCGCCCTGACCCGGCCGACCGGCACGCCTTCCGCTGCCGCCATCTCGACATTCACGGTGATGGCGATCAGGGGCCGCCAGATGAAGGCAAGGGCGACAATCGCAAAGGCGCTGCCCGCATAAATTCCGATCACGTCGCTCAGGCCGACGGACAGGATGTCGCCGAACAGATAACCCATCAGGTCGACCTGAACTGTCTCCATCAGCCCGATCACCACCAGCCCCGCCGCCAGCGCCGCATGAGTGGCGATCCCGAGCAGGGAATCCATCGGCACGACGCGCTGCGCCTGCAAAGCGGCAAGCAGGGCCGCCGCCGAGAGACCGGCGATGACGATGCCGACCGTCAGGTTGAGACCGAGAAGAAGCCCCAGCGCGATTCCCAGCAACGCCGAATTCGCGACCGCCTCGCCCAGAAAGGCCATCCGTTGCCAGACGACGAAGCAGCCGAGCGGCCCGGCAATCAACGCGATGCCGAATCCCGCCAGGGCGGCACGGACAACGAAATCGTCAAGGATCATGGCGCGCGTCGCCGGAATGGGAATGGCCGGAATGGGAATGGTCGGAGTCGGGCCTGTCACCATGGTGATGGTGGCCATGCCCATGCAGGACACGACCGCCCAGGTCGTGCCGGTGGTCATGGTCATGGCTATAAAGCGCCAGCGTCTCGGCGCCGGTCGCGCCGAACAGGGCAAGATATTCCGGGTGCTTCGAGACCGATTCCGGCCGCCCCGAGCAGCACACGTGATGGTTGATGCACAGGACCCGATCCGTTGCCGCCATCACCAGATGCAGATCATGCGAGATAAGCATGATCCCGCAGCCGCGCTGGTTTCGCAGCCGCGCAAGCAGCTTGAACAGCTCGACCTCGCCGACATAGTCGATGCCCTGGGTCGGCTCGTCGAGAACCAGGAGATCGGGCTTGCGCAGAAGGGCGCGAGCAAGCAGGACGCGCTGCAACTCGCCACCCGACAGATCCGAGGCCCTGGCATCCAGGCCCATGGGCGCACCCACGTCGTCGAGCGCGCGCTTGAGTTCGGCCTCGCTGGCCCGCGCCGTCAAGGTCAGCAGACGGCGCACCGTAAGCGGCAGGGCCGGATCGAGGAAAAATCGCTGCGGTAGATAGCCCACCACCAGGCCCGGGCGACGACGCACCGTGCCCGCATCGGGCACAAGGGTTCCGACGACAATGCGCGCCACCGTCGTCTTGCCCGAACCATTCGGACCGATCACCGTCACGATCTCGGACGGATCGATGGCGATGTCGATGCCATCCAGGATCTGGCGGCCGCCACGTCGGAACTGCAATCCGCTCGCCTCCACCAGCCTGCCACCACGACGGTCAGCCATCGCGGGATTCGCAGCCCTGGCATTGCGGGCAAAGCCCGGTGATTTCGACCATCGGCATTCGCAGCGCAAAGCCAGCCCGGCGGGCACCGCCGGCCACCGCCGCCTCGATCTCGCGATCCGCCATCTCGGCCACCGTTCCGCAGCCATCGCAGATCAGGAACTGCGCGCCGTGGCTGGCGGCGGGCCGAGCGCAGGCGACAAAAGCGTTGCGACTGGCTAGCCGGTGAACAAGCCCCATCTCGATCAGGAAATCGAGGGCCCGGTAGACGGCGACCGGCGCAACCCGGCCACCGCCCTTGTTCAGGATGGCGAGAATGTCATAGGCGCCAAGCGCCACATGGCTGGCACAGACAAGTTCAAGCACCCGTCGCCTGGCCGCCGTCAGCGTGCGGCCCTGGTCGCGGCAGGCGCGGTCGGCCGCACTCAGCAGGTCGGCCATGCAGCGGGCGTGATCGTGCCCCGCCCGCGGGAATGGCGCGCCGGGCCGCGACGGCGCGGCGGATCGTTGTCTTGTCACCATATGTGTTACATTATAACATTAACATGGTCGCCGCAAGGATGCCCCCAGGGATACCCCATGCACGTTCCGTCTCGCTTCGTCCGCCATGTTCTTGCCGCCGTTCTTCCCTGTCTCGCTGGTGTCTGTCTGGCCGGGTTCGGCCCGGCGTCAGCCAGTGCCTGCGGTGGTCGTGACCGTGAAGCCGGTTTCATTCCCTGGTGGCTTCGGTGATGGAGGGGATCGGCACCCCCGACCTGCTGATCCCCGGCGCCGCATCGCCCCATACCTATTCGCTGCGACCCACGGATGCCCGCAAGCTGGAGCGGGCCCGGATCATCGTCTGGGTCGGCGAAGATCTCGAATCCTTCATGTCGAGACCGCTTGCCGCGTTGGGGAACCGGGCACGGATCGTGACCGTGGCGGAGGGTGCGGGGCTGACATGGCTTGCAAACCGGGCCGGTGGCGGATGGGAACCCGACGCCGATGGCCACGACCACAAAGTGGGCGGCACCAAGACCAGCAGGGCCGAACGCGAGACCGATCTGCATTTATGGCTCGATATCGGCAATGCCTCCGTCATCGCGGCCCTGGCGACCCAGGCGCTTGCCGATGCTGATCCCGCCAATGCGGCGCGCTACCGGGCCAATCTCGAGACGCTGGACCAACGGCTGGCAGCACTTGACACGACGCTGCGCGAAACCCTTGCCCCCGCGCAGGGCAAGCCGTTTCTTGTCTACCATGATGCTTTCCACTATTTCGAATCACGCTATGGGCTGAACGCGGTCGGGTCGATCTCGGCCTCGCCGGATCGTCAGCCCAGTGCCAGGCGGCTGCGCGAGATCCGAGCCAAGCTTGCCGCAAGCGGCGCGCGCTGCATCTTCCGCGAGCCCCAGTCCGCACCAAAGGCGGTGGAAACCGTGACCGAAGGCATGAATGTCCGGGTCGGCGTGCTGGATCCGCTCGGCGCCTTGGTGCCGCCTGGGCCGGCCGCGTATTTCACGATCATGACAGATCTGGGCAGGAACCTGAGCGCCTGCCTGGCGCCATCCTAGGCCTGGCATAATTCTAGGCTTGGCACCATCCTGGGCCCGGCGGCGCGCCGGCCCCGGGCGGCCTGGACGCGTTTTAGCCGCGTGCCTATATCTCAATCGAGTATCTTGATCGAACTGGCGAACATCGAGAGGTTTCATGTTCACACGGCGACAGATTCTGGGCGCGACCAGCCTTGCCGGGCTTGGCGCCCTGGTTGGTCCGGGTGGCGCGCGCGCGTTCCAGGTGACCGAGCCGACGCAACGGATCGAGACCCTTTATTCACTGCGCGCCGCCTGCCGCAGCGACGAAGGTGCCTATCATGCCCAGCTGATCCAGGACCTGCAGGCCGCCCTGGAGGGCGCGGAGCTGAGCGACGATGAAAAGGCGGCCACCGTGGCGTCGCTTGTCTGCCCCAGTTGCGGCTGCCGTGTGAACAACGGCTGAGGAGCCGACACTTGGCCAACCGTCCACCCTTCCACCTTGCCATCCCGGTCGACGATCTGGCCGCGGCGCG
>JAXMDU010000025.1:0-48721 GCA_046348645.1 Alphaproteobacteria bacterium | reverse complement strand
TTGAAGCCGTCGCCCAGACCATCGACGGACCCAAGGTGCACTGGAACGTATCGCTGTATGGAAAATCGCGCGGGTCGACGTTGGGCTTCGAAACGCTGCGGGACGAACTGGCCGCCCGCACCAACGGCAATTTCGTGTTTCAGCTCCACTATGGCGAGACCCTGGCCCCGGCCAAGGAAAACCTGGACGGCCTGAAGATCGGCGCGTTCGAGGCGGCCTGGGGTGTCACGCCCTATGCGCCCGGCAAGCAGCCGGCGGTCAGCGCGCTGGAACTGCCATTCCTGCCGATGGAAACCCTGGCGGCGGTCGCCAAGGTCCATGAGCGCTACTACCGCCTGCCCGAGGTGACCAAGGAGTTTGCCACCTGGAATTCGACCTATCTGGCGGCGGTTGTCCTGCCCCATTACGAATTCATGGGCAGGGGCAAGGTGCCAGACCAGCTGGATGACTGGAAGAACCGGCGCCTGCGTGCCCCGGGCGGGGCCGGAAAAGTGATGGAAAAGATCGGCGCCGTTCCCACCTCGATGCCGGCGCCCGATATCTACAATGCCCTCGAACGCGGCCTGATCGAGGCAGTCGCCCTCGATTACTATGCGTTCATTTCCTATCGCATCAATGAGCTTTCGACCTGGTACACGAAAGGATTCGGCCTCTATTCACCGGCCACCCAGGTCCTTGCCGCGACCGGATCCTTTGATGCTCTGCCGCCCCAGTACAAACAGCTCTTGGCGGAACTTGGCCCACGGTCCACCGACAAGATGGTGCAAGAGCTGAACCGGATCGATGACGAGGCCGAGGCGGAATTCAAGAAGCGTGGGATGAAGATGGTCACGCTGACCCCGCAGGTTCGCCAGCAGATCCTTCAGGACACCCAGCAGACCGTCTGGAGCGACTGGGTCAAAGAGGTCACGCCGCGCGGCGTTCCCGGCCAGAAGCTTCTCGATTTCATCCTGGCGGAAGCGGTCAGGTCCAACACTTGACCTGGAAATGGGGCTGACACCGGATCATCTGTCTTGATCGTGTGTTTCGGGCCTGTCCGGTCGCGGGCAGGCCCGCCCCGGCGTATTCCGGTCAGCCAAGCGGATCAGCCAAGTGAATCTGGCGCGGGAAGATGTCGCCGCAGTGGCGCAATGCTGGCGGGATCGGCCTCGATCGTCTCGGCAAACTCGATCAGCAGTGATTCGTGCGCCAGAAGATAATCGAACACGCCGGCCAGGAACTCGGGATCGCCGGCCCGCGTCTTGAGCGTCTGCGGTCCCTCGCCCGTCCAGGCCAGGAACCGCCCGAGGCGATCGCCGTCCGAGGCAAGAAAACGTAGAACCTCGAGGGCGACAATCTGGGCCGTCTCATCCTTGTTCATCTCATGTCACTGGTCATGTCCCCGGCACCTTGGCCGCGAATCATAGCGGCGTGCGGAGACCAGAGGAAGCGGCCCAGCCCACCGATGTGCTTGCCGGTTGAATCAACAAAATAGCCGGCGGCAAGCTGCCGGCCAAGGGCGATGGGAGGAAACGCCATGTGCGGCGTCCCACACATGTTTAGCCCACCAGTGCTTGCTTTCGGCGGTAAACGGTTCGAAATTGAACCGATCCGGAACGGAGGATCACCCATGGCAAAACCGCGAAGCACGCGCCAAGCCCCGGCTGCGCCGGCCCGCCATAAGGCGGGGCTTGCCATACGCCGCAAGGTTCTTGGATCCAGGCATGTCGACAGCGCCCTGGCGCTGGCCAAGGCCGAGCCGTTCATCGCCGATGTGCAGCGGTTCATCACCGAGACCGTGTGGGGATCGATCTGGACCCGCCCCGGGCTCGACCGGCGCACCCGCAGCATGATCAATCTTGCCGTGCTGGCCGCGCTCAACCGTCCCAACCAGCTCGACATCAATCTGCGTGGCGCCCTGAACAACGGCGTCACGCCGGCCGAGATCAAAGAGGTGTTCCTGCAGGTCGCCGGCTATTGCGGCGCGCCGGCCGCGCTTGATGCCTATGCCGTGGCGCACAGGCTTTTGAAAGAGATCGAGCGCGAACGCGCCACCAGCCAGCGTCAGCGGCCGACGAAGCGGGCGGGACGCTTTTCGAGGAAGGCCCGCACGCCTTCCTTGTGATCCTCGCTCAGGACCATCTGGGTCTGAGCCAGGATCTCGTGCTCGAGATGCTGTTCGAGGCTCGGAACATAAAGCGACTGGAACATCTTTTTCGCCATCATCAGCGAGAGCGGCGCCGATTCGGCCAGTTCCGTCGCGAACTTGCGCGTTTCGTCCTCGAGAGTGGCGTCGGCAACGACCCGCGATGCGATGCCCAATGATTTGGCTTCGGCCGCATCGACGATGCGGGCCGTATAGACAAGATCCTTCGCCTGCGCCACCCCCATCCTCTGGGCCAGGAAGAACAGGCCGCCGCCATCAGGCACCACCCCGATCCGCTTGAAGATCATCGAGAACTTCGCCGTGTCGGACGCGACAATCAGGTCGCAGGCCAAAGCCAGGCTGAAGCCCACGCCCACCGCGTGGCCGCGCACCGCCGCAATCACCGGCTTCGCCGAATTGGCGATCGCCAGAATCGCCTTGTGGTGATAGTCGCCCAGCGATCGTCGCGTTGCCAGGATGTCGGCGTGGCCCATCTTCGAGACGTCGGCGCCGGAACAAAAGGCGCGCCCCTTGCCGGTCAGCACAATGGCCCGCAGATCGGGATCGGCATTGACGGCGTTCACGTGCTCGGCAATCGCGACGGGCATGTCGCGCGTCAGGGCGTTCAACTTGTCGGGTCGGTTCAACGACAGGGTGGCAATTGGCCCCTCGCGGGTGAATTCGACTTCCATCGATCTGTCCTCGCTGGCACTTGTTTCGGCGCGGATGATAGCCACTCCGACGGCCGCTGCCCATGCCAATCGTGCCCTGCCAATCGTGCCCTGCCAATCGTGGAAGCAGCCAGCGAGGAGCCAGCTAGGCGCCGCCTGGTACCGGGGCGGTTTCGCGCGGCTGCCCGATGCGGCGGATCGCCTTGCGGACCAGATGGGGCACGAGCAGGCGAAGCGGCATCCGCAACCAGTGCGAACGGACATAGAGAACAAATCCGGCCAAAGCCTGGCCCCGGCGCGTGCCATTGACCGGCGGGGGCATCAGTGCCGTGGCAAAGACGCCCTCCATGATCGCCGCCACCGGTCCCGGCGGGGCGGCGCGGGCCGCCATTTCAAGGCTGGCCTGCGGCACGGGCGTTCCCAGCACGCGCGCCGCCATGCGAAGCGCGTATGAATAGGCACGGGCAAGGTCAAGCTCGCCCGCCCGCCCGGCCAGACGGTCCCAGAACCCCGCCTGGGCACCGAATTCCCGCAGCAGGGCGTCAAGGTCGACCAGATCGCGCAACCCATGCTCGAGCGCGCCATCGCAGAAAAGATGCGCCGCCGAGTGAAGGACCATGTCCTCGGGCGAGAACACCAGCGCCCCGGCCGGCCAGTCGACTGGCCTGGCCGCCGCGATCATCCGGTCGGGGTCGGGCTGCCAGCGCGCCGTAACCGGCAGGATGCGATGGTGGACATCGACCACGGTCTGCCGCTTCACATGCCGGAGTGGCGGCAGTTCGTGCATCCACGTGCGATAATATTGATCGTCGTAGTCATCGCCCTTGGCCGACAGGTAGCCCTGCGCCATCAGGATCGCTTCGGCATCGGCCAGTCGCGATTTCGGCACCAGGATGTCGACATCCGTGAAGAATCGCCCGTCACCGGCCTTGAGCCCCGCAAGCTGATACGCGGCGCCTTTGAGGAAAACGACAGGCACGCCGGCCGCCGCCAGTGGCAGGGCAATGCAGCGCGCCTCCCATTGCACCTCGCGGACATGCTTGCTGCCCTGGATCAAGGCACCATCAAGATGCACGCGCGGAGCCGGCGGCACGACATCGGCAAGCCCGCCGGCAAGGATCCGGGCCGTGACATGGGCAAGCAGGTTCGCGCGCCGCGCCTGGCGGATGAGCGTATCCCAATCACCAAGATCGAACCGCCGAAGCGCGCCCGGATCACGCAGGAACGCAAGCAGGGGGTCTTTCACGCTCATGCGGCCGTCGCCTCGCCGCCCGCGATGCGTTCGATTCCTGCCATGCCGTCGTCCAGGCTGCCAAAGGCCAGGTCATAACAGTCGGCGCCTTGGACCACGGCCCGCAGCGTCGCAAATCCCGCCAGCCCCAGGGTCGCATAGTTGAAGGAAAGATCGGCCAGCCGCATGAAGGCCTGGGGCCGCGACACCCGGGTGATGCGCGGCGCCGCAAGGCCGCGGGTAAAGCGCGGAAACACAACCCACGCGGCCTGCCCCGGTCTGTCGCCCAGGTCGACCGAAGCCTTGGTCGGACGAAGGTGGGATACGACGCCCTTGCTGGTGTCCGGCGTTTCCGCGTTGAGCACGGCGTCGGCTGCGAACTGGCGAATGATCCGGATCGAATCGTTCTTCAGATTGACGGGACGCACCATCGGCCGCAGCCGATTGGTGCCGGGCTCGACCAGGGCAAGCTCATCAGAGAACAGGCGCCAGCCGCGCAGCATCAGGCCGGCGGTGAGCGTGCTCTTGCCGGCCGCCGGCTCGCCCGGCAGAAGCACCACCCTGTCATCCCGCGCCAGGACACCGGAATGAATCAGCAGGTAAGTGTTGATGTGGCTGACGACACACCAGTTGAGCCCCCATTCGAAGGCTGGAAAGGCCTGGTTCATCGGCAGGGGGTGGAAGCTTGACTGGCCTTCGGAAACGAAGCGGATGCGGCGCGGGAAAAGCCGCGCCAGAAATCCGCTGGGGGTCACCGCGACATGGAAATCGGCGAAGGCGCCTTCGGCCAGGGCATGATCCGGATACAGACGGGCGATCGCCTCGGCCATGCCGGAAACCGGCGAACGGAGCCGAATGACGAACGGTCTGATGTCAAGATCGAGCCCCGGGCCGCGCAGAAGGCCGCGCAGCCTGTCCGAAGCGGTTTCCCCTATCCGCATGCCCCCTCCCCCTGGGGCGGACGTTATACGTGGCTTGGCTCGATCAAGCCAAGCCGGCGGAATTCACGCAGCGCCTCGTCGATGGCCGGCCGGATGCGAAGTTCAGGCTCGCCGCTCTCGTCCACCGCCTGGGCAACGAGATCGAAGGCGGACACTGGCCCGTCCTCGATTCGGCGCAAGACATCGGCCGCAAACCGACCCAGCAGATGCGTGTCGCCCGAGCCGTCGAAATAGACGACGGCTTCGTCATCGTCGAAAAGCCAATGAAGACGGAACGGCAAGACAACCCGCCAGCCCTGCTTTCCCCGTTCCTCGTCTGAAGTCACGATGCGAACCAGGCCTCGGTCGGCGACCAGTGCCGCGGCGCGTGTCTATGGATCAACACGAACGGCCGAACGATGACGTTCAGCTATAGGTGTTCATCAGGAACGCCAGCACCATTTCCTCGGACATGCGGCTGCCGGTCGCGGTGGTGTAGTAACCGCGCGATTCGACCTGCGAATACATGTCGATGATGATGCGGACATCGACCGCATAGCGCGAGCGCCGCGCGTCCGTCGCGTTGAGGATCGCCGCTGCCGCCTGCGCCGCCAACGATTCCGGGAAGTCCCACAGAACCTGCATCATGGTGCGCGAGCCCATGCGGGCGCCCGGAAAGACCTCGTGGAACAGCGTGCCGCCGACCCACTGGATTTCCTGGCCAAGCAGCCGGCTCATGTCCTCGGTGCCCATGCCCTGAGCCGCAAGGCTGAGGAGCATGGCGGCCCCCTCTTCCGAGTCGACCACCGAGCCATCCTGCTGCCGCCCGCTGCTGGCCTGGCTGCGCAGGGCGTTCTGGGCCTGCACGATCAGCGGCCGTCCGGCGCGATAACTGGTCTCGCTCCACGCACCCGGGTTCGAGCGCCAATACACCGGCGTCGAACCGCCACAGGCGGCCGACCGGACCTGTGCCGACGGATTGAGCGAAGTCTGGAGTTGCACAAAGCCGCACGGATCGCAGTTGGTGAGCGCAAAGGCCGGCCGGTTTGCCAGTGTCATCACCACTGGTGCCGCCGCGCCCCCCAACAGAAACCGACGCCGATCGACGCCTTTGCGGTCCGCCATCGCCAGACCCTGAGGCGTCTTGCCATCCTCGACCTTGGCAGGCGAGGTAGGGTTGTCGTTCACATCCTGCATGGACAGAACCATAGCGCCAATTCCATCAAAAGAAAACTACACAATGACGTTAAGGCGCGGATTTTCAACAATTAAAATTAACCATATCAGAAACCGCTGCCAGACAATCACCGTGACAATCGCAAACTGGACAGATGATTGGCGACTTCCTGAAATACCGTGTGCAAAGTCGCGGAATCCGGCGCGTAATTGTAGTATGGGGCCGTTGGTTTTGTTGCCACCTCCTGGAGGAGATCTTGCATTCCTGTATCATCATTCCCGAATTGAATAGTGTAGATATAGACGCCACTCGCCTTGATATTGGCGGCAAGAAGACGAAGCCTTGCATCCATGGACGGGCGGGCGGCAGTTCCCAGGCCAAAGACCCCCTTGTAGCCGTCGCCTGACCCGCCGACATTGGCGCCGTCGGTCAGCAGCACGATCGCCTGGCGGCGCCGTCCGGTCGGGTTTTCTTCCGACTGGTTATAGGGATCGGTATGGGTCACCACCTGCCACGCCCACCCCAGGCCCTGGGGAATGTTGGTGTTGCCGGTTGCTGTCGTCAGCCGATTGATGGCCGTCTGAATGGCACTTTTCGATGACTGCAGTGGCGTGATGGACCAGGACTGGCTGGGACAGGCGACACATTCAGACCCGCTGATCGCGCTCGAGCAATCCGCCGAACCCGAAACCGGTTCGCCCTCGGGCCCGATGGGCTGCCAGGCAATCCACGATCCGGTCGGGGTGGTGAGAGACCCTTCGATCGTATCGGCATCGTTGGTCGAGATGCCGTCATGCTTGTAGCGCTGATAGACACAGCCCTTCCAGCTTGAGGACGGCGCATTCAAAAGCGGCACTGGCGAGTTGTTGGCGTAATAGATGCGCGTCTGGTTGAGGCCCGTGACCGGATTCTTGAAGGATGGAACAGTCGTAAAGGTGGTCAGCGCCGAGTTGTAGGTAACACCATAGGCCATCACGTTGACCTTGGAGTTCCAGGGCACGAGTCCGATCTTGAGAAGGGCCTTGGTTTCGTGGTCGCCATACAGGATATTGACCAGCTCGATTGCCGCCGTCCGTGCCGCCGTCAACCGTGACACACCGCCGCCCGCCGATGTCGACATCGAGCCCGAGATATCGATCGCCAGCACGACCTCGAGCAGTTCGGTTTCGCGGGTAACCTCGGCTGCAGCGGAAACCTGCATCGTATTGATGCCCAGCACCCGCATGAAGGTCGTGGGAATCGTGGCGGTGGCGTTGATCGAAAGCTTTTCGTTGTCCGCGTCAACCGAATAACTGGGGTTGTCAACTGTCGCGCCCATGAAATCGGTCGGGAAGTTGGCGCGGAAATACATGTTCACGTCGTCGGTCCGGGTGGGCGAGAACATGGCCTGGGCGCCGGCGATGCCGGCCGCGTCGATGGCCTGGCTCAGCCGTGCCTTGACCATGTAGCCGCGCGCCGCATCGGTGGCGAGACCCACGGCCCCCACCAGCACGACAGCGCCAGCGGCGATGAAGATGGCGACTGACCCGCGGTCGTCACGGCCGAGGCCGGCAAGACGGCGGCGAAAGACGGAGCTTCGTTCGTGTGTTCGGCTGTCCTTGCTCATGGTGCGGGGCCCCATGTTCTGCATCCCCTATTGGACGCGCACCAAACCGATACACCAATCGGATGAAGGCAATCTTTACGATCTATCAGTATTCATTGAATTTTTGTTCGATCTATTGCCGCACCGCCCAGGCGGGTGCGTTGAAGACGGTCCGAAATTGTATAGTATTTAGCGAAACACGGTGGGCAATACGGGGCCGGACACCCTATTTTACAAATATTCGTGCTAACAACTTGGTGGTGTCTGTTCAGTGTTCTTTAACGGATGGGGCGTAGGGTTGCGTCGTTCCGCCCCGCGGTGGGGCGGCAACGCAAGCAAGGAGAGAACCGATGCTTCGCACGATCCGTAAACTGTTCAAGAACGAACAGGGTGCCACCGCCATCGAGTACGGCCTGATTGCCGCTCTCGTGTCGGTCGCGGCCGTTGTTGCCCTGGAAAACATGGGCGGCTCGCTGAACTCCATCTTCACGACCGTGTCCGGCAAGCTCGACTCTGCCGTGACCAGCGCGGGCGGTACTGGCGGCGGCGGCACGCCGTAATCAGCCGCGGGTTCTTTGATCCAGTCGGTTCGGGACGAGCCGATCTTGGGACCGGGAGCGAGCGGACGACGGGGCGTCGTCACCTCCTCCCGCCCCCCGCGGAGATAGCGAACCCCAGCGAGTTCAAGGTACATCATGTCGGCGTCGCTCGCGTATCTCGCTCTTGGCTTGTTCGCGGTGGCGCTTGTCTGGGCGGCCGCCGGAGATGCGCGCCGCCTTTTGATTCCGAATCGCCTCGTGATCGGGATCGTCGCCCTTTATCCCGTCTTCGTTCTTGCGGCCCCCGGCAACGTGGCGTGGCTGCCGGCCATTGGCATCGGCCTCGCCGCCTTCGCGATTGGTGCCCTGCTTTTTGCCTGCGGCTGCGCGGGGGGCGGTGACGTGAAGCTTCTGGCTGCGGTCGCCCTGTGGGCGGGGCCGGACCTGATCGCGCCCCTCCTGATCGTAACGGCCTTTACCGGCGGTCTTGTCGCGATCGCCGTTTCGCGCCCGGTCCGCGCCTTGATCCGGCGCCTGAGCCCCCACTATGCCCCACGGGAACTGCCCAGGGACTACCGCAGCGGCGCTGCCGGCCCTGACCAGCGGGCCTGTTCCCTGCAAGGAATTGCCATTGCCTGCGGCGGCCTGTTCGTTGCCCAGCGCCTGACCCTGTTCCTGAGCACCTGACGGAGGGACTTCGCCATGCGGCCCCGCGTTCTGATCGTTGCGCTGCTCGCCGTCGCCACAGCCGGCGGCGCCGCGCTTATCGCGCGCAACTGGCTCGATTCGCAACGCGCCGCGCTGGCCTCGGCCCAGCCGCGCCAAGGCGTTGCGGCAGCGCCGGTCCAGAAGCAGGTGCTGGTCGCCCGCCAGACCATTCAGCTTGGCCGCTTCCTGAAGGCCGAAGATCTGCGCTGGCAAAGCTGGCCGACCGACGGGATCGTCGATCGTCACATCGTCAAGGACCAGCGCCCGATGGAAGACGTGATCGGGTCGGTCGCACGCAGCCGCATCGTGGCCGGCGAACCGATCACCGACGAACGGGTCGTGAAGCCGGGCGAGCGCGGCTTTTTGGCCGCTGTCCTGGCGCCCGGCACGCGCGCCATCTCGGTGGGCGTCAACGCCACATCGGGTATCGCCGGATTCATCTTTCCGGACGACCGCGTCGACGTGATGGTTGCCGTCGAAATGGAAATCGGCAACGGCGACCAGCGGATCAAGCGCTTTGCGACCGAGACGGTTCTGCACGATATCCGCGTTCTTGCCATCGACCAGGCCTCCGATGACCGCAACGGCAAGCCGGTTCTCGGCAAGACGGCAACGCTGGAAGTGACGCCCAAGCAAGCCGAAATCATCGCGGTGGCGGCCGAGTACGGCAAGGTCGTCCTGGCGCTTCGCGGGCTTGCGCAGCAGGACGCGCAATCCGAAGGCGGCCAGGCCACCCTGGTCGAGCGGCGGTCCCATACCTGGGATCTTGATGTCAGCGACGTGCTGACCCGCAAGACGGGGGGCGACGAGGAAATCGGCGTGGTGCGCGGATCGACGCGCAGCAGCGGCAAAAGCGGCGGAGGAGCCTGACCCATGAAAAGCGCGCGTCCCCTTCTGGCCGCACTCATGGCCGCTCTGCTTGTTGCGGGCGGCCCAGCCAATCCTGCGATCGCGCAGTCAGAGGTTGTAAACGTTACGGCCGAACCGATTCGCATCGAAACCAGCAAGGGCGTCCTGGTTCGCCTGCCCGCGCCGGCGACGACGGTGTTCATCGCCGATGCCGATGTCGCCGACGTTCAGGTTAAGTCGCCGCGTCTTGTCTACCTTTATGGCAAGAAGCCGGGCGATACCTCGCTCTTCGCGGTCGATGCACAGGATCGCGTTCTGATCAGCCGCGCCGTGAATGTCAGCCACAACCTTTCGCGACTGCAAAGCGCGATCCAGAGCCTGGTCCCGGAAAACACGGTCGAGCTCAAGACGGTCGACAACGCGCTTGTCCTGTCGGGCGAGGTCAGCTCGGCCGCCGCCGCCGCCGATCTGCAGAAGCTGACGTCCCAGATGCTGCGCGATGACAAGGCGGTCCTCAATCGCCTGTCGATCCGCGCACCGAACCAGGTCCACCTGCGGGTGCGGGTGGCCGAAGTCGCGCGCGACACGCTCAAGACATTCGGCTTCAACTGGGATGCGCTGTTCTCGAGCGGCAGCTTTCTGTTCGGGCTTGCAACCGGCAGCCTGACGAATGTTGCCGGCAGCTTCATCACCCGTTCGAATCAGAACAACAACCTGTTCGGCCGCTACAATCGCGGCAATTTCGACATCAACGGCGTGATCGACGCCCTCGATGACGAGGGCATGATCTCGATCCTTGCCGAACCCAATCTGACGGCCCTTTCGGGCGAAACGGCAACCTTCCTTGCCGGCGGCGAATTCCCGATCCTGGTTCCGGACGATGGCCGGGTCACGATCGAGTTCAAGCAGTTCGGCGTCTCGCTTGCCTTTACGCCGACCCTGGTCAACGAAGAGCGGATCAGCCTGCGGGTAAAGCCCGAGGTTTCCGAGCTGTCCTCGACCGGCGCCGTTCAGATCTCGGGCTTTACCGTGCCGGCCCTCACCACCCGGCGGGCCGAGACAACCGTCGAGCTGGGCAGCGGCCAGAGCTTCGCCATCGCGGGGCTCCTGCGCAACAACGTCACCAAGGATCTCACCGCATTTCCAGGCCTGGGCGAACTGCCGATCCTGGGGGCCCTGTTCCGCTCGGATCGCTTCCGCCGCGAGGAAACCGAACTCGTGATCATCGTCACACCCTATATCGTCCGCCCGGTCAGCACCAAGGCGCTGGCGGCCCCGAATGACGGGCTGACCGCGCCCACCGATTTCGGCCGCATCGTTCACGGCCAGGTTCAGCAGCCCAAGATGCCGCCCGGACCCAGCGCCCCGCGCGGCCCGGATGGTCGCGGGCTTATAGGCCCGGTTGGTTTCTCGCTCGATTGAGGTTTGACATGAATTGGTTTGCCCCGTTCGATCGAACGAAGACCCCAAGCCGGCGGCGTGCACCCGCGCTGCTTGGCCTTGCCCTGCCCCTGCTGGCCGCCATCGGTGGCTGCGTACCGTCGACCATGAACTGGACGCCGGCCGAATCGCCGAAAGCGGTGCAGGTGGATACGGTGCGCTTCGCCCATGATGTTGCGTTCGAGGGCACTGGCGCGTCGTTGACCCAGGCATCACGCGCCGAGCTGGCGGCGTTTCTGCGCCAGAACATCGTGACGGGTAACGACGACATCTACATCGTGGCACCGGTCGAAGGGTCTGGCGCCAGCTTGGCCAAGCGCCGCGCCCAGTCGGTCGAGGCCGCCCTGAAATCGGCCGGAATCGCTTCCACCCTGGTCCCGATTTCCGACGGGCCTGTCACCGTGGCCGTGATCCGCTACGTGATCACGCCGCCCAATTGCCCCGACTGGAGCAAGCCTGCGGATCGCGACCATGGCAACACGCCACACAGCAATTTCGGCTGCGCGACCGCCGCCAATCTGGGCGCTATGGTCGCCCGCCCGCGTGACCTGGTCGAGGGCCGCGACCCCGGCCCCTACGACGCCCGAGCGCTGGTGCGCGGCGTCGACAAGTACCGCGATGGCCAGGCCCCGAAGACGCCCGCTCTTCCGTCGATCGTGATCTCGGGCGGGGCTGCAGGCGGAGGTGGCAAGTGAAGGCCACCCAGCAACGCACCCAGGGCAAGACCCAGCCGGCCGGCGGACAGATTGCCGCCTTCGCAGCCGACGAGCAGACCGCGGTCGCGCTGCGCGGCGTTCTTGGCCGGCGCTGGCCCAGCGCCCTGGTTCTCGAAGGCGGAATCGCTGCGGCGATCGACCTGATCGCGCACCAGGATGCGCCGGCAACCCTGATTGTCGATATCGGTGGCGTCGCCGAGCCGGCCAATGCGCTGCGGGCCCTGGTCGGCAGCTGTCCGCCATCGACCCGGATCCTGGCTCTTGGATCGGTCAATGACGTTGCCCTTTATCGCAGCCTGCGCGTCGCTGGCGCGGCCGACTACCTGGTCAAGCCGCTGAACGAGGCGATGATCGAATCGGCCATCGAAATGCCGCTCGATGACGCGGCGAACGCGGCGGCGAAACACCGGGCCCACATGATCGCCGTGATCGGGGCCCGCGGTGGCGCCGGCGCGACCACGCTTGCCGTCAACATGGCGTGGCTTCTGTCGAGCAAGCAGCAGAAGGAAGTCGCGCTGCTCGATCTCGACCTTCACTTCGGGACCGCAACCCTCGCGCTCGATCTCGAGCCCAGCCGCGGCTTGACTGAAGCCTTTGCCCATGCCGAGCGAATTGACAGCCTGTTCATCAGCAGCGCCATGACAACCGCCGCGCCACATCTTTCGGTGCTGGGGGGCGAGGAACCTCTCGAGCTTGGCGGGCGGCTGTCCGATGATGCGCTGCGCATCATTCTCGACGATCTTCGCGGCCGCTATGATGTCGTCATCATCGACATGCCGCGCTCTGTCGCCATCGCCCGCCCCAAGATGCTGGCGGCGTGCAATACTGTTGCCGTCGTGACCGAGCTGAACCTGCCCGGGATGCGCGACAGCCTGCGCCTGATCGAATTCGTGCGCGGCCTTTCGCCCGATGCCAGCGTGTCGGTGATCGCCAACAAGGTCGGTAAGGGTGGCGTTGCCGAGGTAACCCAGGCCGAGTTCGAACGCGGTCTCGGCCAGCCGCTTGCGCTCACTCTCCCCTTCGCCGGCAAGGCAGCCGCCGAATCCAACAATTCCGGTCGTCCGGTGGCCGAGCTGCATCCCAGTGATGCACTGACCAAAGCGATCTCTGACGCGGCGCTCCGTCTCGCCAACATCAAGACCGAGACCAAACGTGGCCTGTTGGATGGCCTGATCGGTGGCGGCCTCAAACTGAGGCGGCCGTCACGCTCCAAGGAGGCGGCGACGTGACCGCCAATCCAGCCTTTCGGAGCCATCCCGCCCCGCAGCACCAGCGGCTGGATTCGATCATCGAATCGCTGCGGCCCGCCGTTGCCGAACGCCACGAGCGCACCGCCCTTCAGGCACTCGATCGTCGCGACGCCATGGCCGCAATCAAGGAAACCGTGACGGCGGCGCTTGCACAGCGCAAGATCTCGCTCAACCTGATCGAAGTACGAACCCTGGTCGCCCGCCTGGCCGACGAACTTGCCCCGCCGGCCCCCGCACCGGGCGCACCGGCGAATGGCGGGCCGCCAGCCGCCCCGCCCGGCCCGAACACGGGAGCCGCCGCGCCATCCGCGTCGGCCACCAATGCGCCCACGGCACCCGGCGAAGCCAATGCCGTTGCCACCGTATCCAGCCCGGCCTCGGCCCTGTCGCTGTTCTCGCTTGCTGTCAGCAAGCCAGCATCGACCACCGCCGGCGGCGCGCTGGGCGCCTCGGTCATCGATGCGAAACAGACGGTCCAGCCCATCCTGATGGAACGGATCGATTTGACCGCCGCCGTCCAGCTGCCGCGGCCCGAGTTGCTGCACCAGATCGGCAAGATCGTCATCGAGATCCTGAGCGAGCTGAAGATCCGCCTCAATGCCGCGGAGCAGCGCGACCTGACCATCGCCCTGGTCGATGACATGTTGGGCCTCGGGCCGCTCGAACCCTTGCTCGCTGACGACACAGTGACCGACATCATGGTCAACGGCCCGCACAGCATCTATGTCGAGCAGGGCGGCAAGCTCAAGCAGACCAGCGTCAAGTTTCGCGACGACGCCCATGTAATGAACATCGCAACCCGGATCGTCACCCGCATCGGCCGGCGCATCGACGATTCGACCCCCTATGTCGACGCGCGCCTTGCCGATGGCAGCCGCGTCAATATCATCATTCCGCCCCTGGCCATCGACGGCCCGACCATCTCGATCCGGAAATTCTCGCGCCGGCGCATCACCCTCGATACGATGCAGTCGCAGGGCAACATCTCGCCGGCCATGGGGACCGTGCTCAAGATCGCATCGCGGGCGCGCCTTAACACCCTGATCTCGGGCGGGACCGGTTCCGGCAAGACCACCTTGCTCAACGCCATGTCGCAGTTGATCGATCCCGGCGAACGCATCGTCACCATCGAGGACGCGGCCGAGCTGCAACTTCAGCAGCCCCATGTGATCCGCCTGGAAACCCGCCCCGAGAACCTGGAGGGCACCGGCGAGGTCACCATTCGCGACCTGGTCAAGAACTCGCTCCGCATGCGGCCTGATCGCATCATCCTGGGCGAGGTGCGCGGTGCCGAGGCGATCGACATGCTGCAGGCCATGAACACCGGCCACGAAGGCTCGATGTGCACCCTGCATGCCAACCGCCCGCGCGAGGCCCTGACCCGCCTCGAGAACATGGTTGGCATGGCCGGCATCAATCTGTCACCCCGGGCGGTGCGCACCCAGATCGCCGAAGCCATCGATCTGATCGTCCAGGTCAGCCGCATGCGGGACGGCATGCGGCGCGTCACCTATGTGACCGAGATCGTCGGCATGGAAGGCGATGTCATCACGACCCAGGACCTGTTCGCGTATGAATTCGAGGGCGAAGAGGCCGACGGCAAGCTGCGGGGCAGCTTTGTCAGTTCGGGCCTGCGGCCCCACTTCCTCGAAAAGGCCGAGTATTTCGGGCTTGGCCGTCCCCTGCTCGAGGCGATCGCATGATCGGAACCATTCCCATTCCGCTTCTGGCCCTGGCCGCCGTGGCGGCCGGCCTGTTCGCCTATCTGCTTCTCGCGCCGCTGGCGCGTTCGGACGTCGACAAGCGGCGCGCCAATCGGATTGCCGCGTTGCAGGCGCGGCGGTTCGGCGTGTCCAAGGCATCGGCAACCGGCGCGCCAAGCCTGCTGCTGACGACGTCAGACAGTTCGTTCGCCGGCTTCGACCGGATAATCAAGCAATTCATGCCGCACCCGGCCCTGCTGCGCGAGCGCCTGGCAAAGACCGGACGGTCGATTTCGATCGGCGAATACGCGCTGGCCTGCCTGGCCATCGGCGCCATCGCGACCCTGATCCGCACGCAGATCTTTGCGTTACCGCCCATTCTTTCCATCCTGTCCGGTATCGTCGTTGGCTTCGGCGTCCCGCACTTCGTCGTCAACCGGATGATCCAGAACCGCACCAAGAAATTCAATGCCCAGTTCCCCGATGCGATCGACCTGATCCTGCGGGGCCTGAAGGCGGGCCTGCCGGTCAGCGAATCGCTGCGCGTGGTCGCCCAGGAATTCGACGATCCGATCGGCACCGAATTCGCACGCGTCAATGACGCGGTCGCAATCGGCAAGCCGCTGGACCAGGCCTTGTGGGATGCTGCGAAGCGATTGGATACCCCCGAATTCCGGTTCTTCATCGTCAGCCTTGCCGTGCAGGCCGAGACGGGCGGCAATCTGAGCGCCACGCTTGAAAACCTGGCCGAAGTGCTGCGCAAGCGCCACCAGATGCACCTCAAGATCAAGGCCATGTCGTCCGAGGCCAAGGCCAGCGCCATGATCATCGGTTCGCTGCCCTTCGTGATGTTTTTCCTTCTGTATCTGGTGAACGAGCCCTACGTCATGAGCCTGTTCGGCGACCCCCGCGGCATGCTGATGGTCGGAGCTGGCCTGTCAAGCCTGAGCCTTGGCGTGTTCGTGATGATGAAAATGGTGAGGTTCGAGATATGACCTTCGCCGAAATCATGCCACCCGGCAGCATTTTCGAAGACCTGATCATTGCCGGCGCCGCTATTTCCGCCCTCGCAAGCGTGTTCGTGTTCTATCGGACCCTGCTGTGGCGCGATCCCCTGGCCGCCCGCATGAAGGGCCTGACCGAGCGCCGCCAGGCCCTGACCACCGAGATGGTCACGGCGCCCCGCCGAAGGCGAACCGAATCAAGCCTGGAGATCGCCCAGGGTGTCGTCCAGCGGTTCAACCTGCTGAAATCCCGCGAAGCGGAAAAGGCGACGCTCAAGCTGGCCCAGGCCGGCATGCGATCCCGCGACGCCATCGTCATCTACATGTTCCTGCGCCTGGTCCTGCCGCTCGCCTTTGCCACCATCGGCGCCATCCTGATCTATGGCTTGGAGGTCGTGATCCTGCCGCCCCTCAAGACCGCGATCGTCCTGATCGGGGCCACGCTGGTCGGCGCCTATGGTCCCGAGATTTACGTCAAGAACAAGATCAGCAAGCGGCAGCACGAACTGCGCAAAGGTTTGCCCGATGCCCTTGATCTGCTGGTGATCTGCGCCGAGGCCGGCCAGAGCCTGGATGCGGCGCTTGCCCGTGTCGCACGCGAGATCGCAAAATCCGCCCCCGCCCTGGCCGACGAGCTTGCCCTGACCTCGCTCGAACTTGGGCTTCTGCCAGATCGGCGGAAGGCGCTTGAAAACCTGTCCAAGCGCGCCGACATCCCGTCCATTCGGGGTGTCATCAACACGCTGGCTCAGACCGAGAAATATGGCACCCCGCTGGCCCAGTCGCTGCGCATCCTGGCCGCGGAATTCCGCAATGAACGGATGATGCGCGCCGAGACAAAGGCCGCGCGGCTTCCTGCGATCCTGACCGTGCCGATGATCGTGTTCATTCTGCCGCCGCTCTTCATCGTGTTGATCGGGCCGGCCGTTTTGCGGACGATCGACACACTGTCACGGCTGTGATGGTGCGGGGCCCGGGGCATGCGTGCCGCGGCACAGGAACCCCGAATTCCTTTATTCGGCTCCGCCGAAGGCGCCGCTTTCACGCAGGGCGCGCAGAATAGTGCGGCGATCCGGCATCGCCCGCAGGGTCGAGTAGTAGCTGAGATTGTGCCGGACGGTGCTCTCGTCGAGATCAACCCGAGAAACGCGTGCCGCGCTGTCCATGTCGCCCGACAGGCCATAGGCCAAGGCAAGATTCTGCCGCAGGCGCGGCGTTGCCGAGGGGCCGAACGCCATCGGCTTCAGCAGCTCGATTGCCTCGTTGTAGCGGCTGGCAAGAACCAGCGACAGGGCCAGGTTCCCCCGCAGCGCCATGCTGGCCGGATCGACATCAAGACCGGCGCGGTAGAACGCCTGGGCACCGGGGTGGTCCCCCTGGACGTCATGGGCGACACCAAGGCTGTTGTAGATCCGGGCATCGGGGCCCTGGTCCAGCGCTGCCTCGAGCTGAAGGATCGCCTGGGCCGGCTGGCCAAGCGCCAAGAGCTGGTTCCCCAGACCGCGCAGCGCCACGACATCGCGCGGCCGCAGGGCAATCGCTGCCCGGTAGGCCTCGGCCGCCTCATCGGCGGCGCCAAGCCGGGCAAGCCCGTCGGCAAGGCCGATCAACGGCTCGTAGCGGTGCGGATCCATGCTGTGGGCACGCCGGTAAAGGCCAACCGCGGACCGCAGATCGCCACCGCGTTCGGTGGCCTGGGCCACGCGCAGGATCGGGGTCACCCGATCCGTCGGGCTGTCCGGGCTATCGGCCGTCTGGCGCGGCCTGATCGAATCGGTAAACGGATCGTTAGCACAACCGGCAAGCGTGACCGCAAGCGCGAGCGCCGAAACGGCCGACCGAAGACCCCGCACAGCGCGATTCGGAAGTTGTGAACTTTGATGGCTCATAATGGCATCACTTTAAGGCCGGCCGCGTTATCGAAAGGTGAATGCGATGGGAAATCAAAAAAGCTTTGCAGCCGCCTGCATGAAGGTGGTCCGCTGCCGCCGGGGCACCTCGGCTCTCGAGTTCGCCCTGGCAGCACCAGCGGCCCTGCTTGCAGCCTGCGGCGTGATCGACATATCGATGACCATGTTCGTGTCGACCTTGGCCGAGGGCGGCCTGCGCGAGGCCTCGCGGCTGGGCATTACCGGCTATACGCCGGTCGGGGTCAGTCGCCAGGACCGCATCCTGCAGGTCCTGTCCGAACACACCATCGGTCTTATCGACATGGCAACCGCCGACATCACATTCCGGGTCTATCGTGGCTTCGAGGATATCGGCAAGCCGGAGCCCTTCGTCGATGCAAATGGCAATCACACCTATGACGCAGGCGAATCATTCAACGACGTGAACGGCAATGGCGTGTGGGATGCGGACATGGGGACGGCCGGCATTGGCGGCCCCGGTGACGTCGTGGTCTACACCATGACCTACAGCTGGACGGTCCTTACCCCTCTGGTCGCCAGCGTCTTCGGCGACAACGGAACCGTCCGGATGACCGCCAGCGTTGCCGTTCGCAACGAGCCCTGGACCACGCCATGAGGTGTGCCATGACATCCCTGATCCGACGCCTTGCCCGATCGCGCCGGGGCGCGATCCTGCCTGAATTCGCAGTGGCCATGCCGGTCCTGGTGATGATGCTGCTGGGTGGAACCGAAATCTCGCGCTACGTGCTGCTTCATCAAAAGCTTGACCGGGTCGCAGCAACGATGGGCGACCTGGTTGCGCAGGCCGAAACCATCACGACCGCCGATCTTGACAACCTGTTCGACGCGGCCGGGTTCGTCGCATCGCCTTTTACGATGGGCGACAACGGCGTGGTGGTCATTTCCAGCATCGGCCTTGTCAGCGCGCAGCCCCACGTGAACTGGCAGCGCGCCGGCGGCGGCGCGCTGCCAGCATCCAGCGACATCGGCGTTACGGGCGCGGTGGCAACCTTGCCGGACGGATTGACGGTCCGCGAAGGCGAGACCCTGATCATCGCCGAGGTCTTCTATGCCTATACCCCGTGGATTCTGGGTGGCTTCACGAATCCGGCGACGCTCTATCACCGCGCCTTCTTCCGCCCGCGTTTTGGCAGTCTCGAAACCCTGGGATGACACCGATGCTGGAACCTTCACGCCGCCTTAACCCACCGTCCGTAGGGTCATCGCTTTCGAGCGAGCCCCCCGAGACCGGGAGCATGAACGAGACTTACCTTCAACTGACGCGGACCGTCGAGCGACTGCACCGCCGTTTTCTTGACGTGCTGCGGTTCGACCTGCAGAAGCTGGGGATTGACGATATCAATGCCGTCCAGGCGCTCATGCTCACCAATCTCGAAGGCAAGGACACCACCATTCGGGATCTGGTCCAGCGCGGCTACTATCTGGGCTCGAACGCGTCATACAACATCAAGCACCTGGTCAGCGCCGGCTATGTGGAACAGGAGCGCGCCCTGCGCGACAAGCGCACAGTCTATGTCCGCCTCACCGACAAGGGGCGCGACCTGTGCGCCAAGCTGAACCAGCTTGAATCGACCCACGCCGAATCTCTGGCGCCCACGCCAGCCGCCCAGAAAGAGATCGATGCGGCCAATGCGCTTCTGAAGCGGCTTGAACGGATCTGGTCAGATCACCTGCGCTATGCCGGCCCCTGATCTGAGCGGCCGGGCTTGCGCACCGCTCGCCCGATCTGGAGCCCCCAGACCGATACCAGCACCAACGCGCCCCCTGCCAGCTGGATCGGCGTAAGCGCCTCACCATAAAGGGCCCACGCCACCGCAATGCTGATGGCGGGCTGGATATTGAAGATGGCACCGCTCAGCACGGCGCCGGTGCGGGCAATGCTTGCGTAATAGATCGGCATGCCCACCGATTGGGCCAGGGCCACCGTGAAAAACGCCAGCATGCCCGGTCGGGTCTCGGGCAGACGGAATTCGCCCGCGATCAGGCTGACCGCCACCAGCGCGATGGCGGCAACGATGCTCATATGGAAGGTAGCGGCGATGGGATCGACGGACTTGAAGTGACGGGCGATCAGGATGGCATTGGTCGCCGAACAGATGCTGGCCATGGCGGCCAGCGCGACACCGCGCCAATCGGCGCTCTCGAACGAAACACCCAGCATGACCGCAAGCCCGATGAAAGCGGCAGCCAGCGCCACGGCGGCCATGACCGATAGCCGTTCGGTCCCCATGCAGACCGACGCCAGGGCGATCAGGAGCGGATAGGTGAAAAAGACCAGAACCGCGAGACCGACCGAGACGAACTCGATCGAGCCGATATTGCCGTAATAAAGGCCGGCAAGAAGCAGGCCATTGACCAGGCTGAGCAGCCACACGGCGCGCGGCAGGCGGGGGCTTTTGCGGCGGACCAGGAAATAAAGTCCGAACAGCAGGACCATCAGGCAGGCCCGCAGCGTGGCAAGGGTCAGCCCGCTGCCACCCGCCGCGTATCCCGCGCGCGACAGCGCGACCGCCGTACCGAACATCGCTGCCATCGCGAAAGCCATCGCGATGCCAGCCGCCACCCGCCCATCTTCCGTCCGATCCGATGCCACGCCTCTCATTACCGCCCCGTCCCCGCCTGCGCAATCCGGGCCGCGCAATCCGGGTCCGCGCAATCCCGGGCCGCCCAATTCAGGCCAGGCCCGAGCCACCGGGTGACGGGCGGCGCCAGCATGTTATCCTTGCCGCGTGCCGGCCAATGCCGGGCCAGACCGAGGGAGGAATCAACGCATCATGGGTGGACGAGTCGCTGGAAAGGTTGCCATCGTGGTGGGCGCGGGCGTGATCGACGAGGGATGGGGAATCGGCCGTGCCGCCACAGCTCTGTATGCCCGCGAGGGGGCCAAAGTCTTTGCCGTCGATGTCGACCATGAAAAAGCCATCAAGACACGGGATGTGATCCGCGCCGAGGGCGGGACATGCGAAGCCTGTCAAGTGGATGCAACCAATTCAGCCTCTGTCAAGGCGATGGTCGACGCCTGTGTGAAGGCCTATGGTCGAATCGACATTCTCCACAACAATGTGGGCATCAGCAGCGTGGGCGGCCTTCTTGACCTGCCAGAGGAAACCTGGAACCGGGACATCGCCGTCAACCTGACATCCGCGTTTCTCACCTGCCGGCATGCCGTCCCCGTCATGATCAAGGGGGGTGGGGGCGCTATCGTCAATACGGCCTCGGTCATGGGCGTGCGGTACTTCTATCGCCCCGTTCTCGGCTATGCGACCGCCAAGGCGGGCGTCATCCAGTTGACCCGCTGGATCGCCGTCGAGTTCCTGGAAAAAGGCATCCGGGCCAACTGCGTGGTGCCTGGCGTGATCGATACGCCGCGCGCCAAGTGGCGCATGAAGCACATCTGGAACATGAGCGACGACGATATCGAAAAGGGGGCTGCGGATCGTGCCAAGCAGGCGCCGGGTGGCCGGCTTGGCAATGCCTGGGACATTGCCAATGCGGCTCTCTATCTGGCAAGTGACGAGGCCCGCTACGTGACAGGAACCGAACTGGTGGTGGATGGCGGACTTCTGGCTCGATCATAGACCTGACCGCGGGCCACATCAGAGGCCTGATCATGGGTGGAATCGGGCACACGGGCAGCGGACCAGCCGGGCTTTGCGGCTGCTTGCTGTCGGGGTGGCGCTTGCCGCCCCGCTTCCCGCCACCGCCGAAGACCGCGCGATCTGGACCCTCGATGTCGAGAACGACTTCTTCTCGCAATGGTCCAACTCTGACCGCGATTATACCAACGGGCTGAAACTGACCTGGACGTCCAACAGGATCGAGGACCTGTCCAAGGTACCGGAGTGGGCCATCGGCCTTGCGGACTGGCCATCGATCCTTGGCGGACCACCACCCGATAACGCCGAGCGGCGCGTATCGCTTGCCCTGGGGCAAAGCCTGTTCACCCCGAACGACAAGGCCAGCACCACCCCGGTCACCAATGACCGGCCGTATGCGGGCTGGCTCTATGGGGCGTTCTCGCTGCAGACCACCCACCGCGTCGGCAAGGAACCGGTGCGACAGGATACCGTGCAGCTTGAACTCGGCATCGTCGGGCCGGGCGCCCTGGGGCGCGCGACCCAGAACAACTTCCACGAGTTGATCGGTGCGGATCATGCAATGGGCTGGTCCAACCAGCTGCGGAACGAACCCGGCGCCAACCTGGTCCTGGAACAGCGCTACCGGATGGGCAAGGAAAGCCTGCCCGTCATCGGCCTTGACGGCGACGTCATTCCGTATTTCGGCGCAAGCCTTGGTAATGTCTCGACCTATGCGGGGGTTGGCGCCACCCTGCGCATCGGCGAGGATCTGCGCCGGGATTTCGGCCCGCCGCGGATCCGCCCAAGCCTGCCCGGATCCGAGATCTTTGCTGCTGACGATGGCTTCGGGTGGTACCTGTTCGCGGGCGCCGGCGCGATGGCCGTCGCCCACAACATCTTCCTTGATGGAAACACGTTTCACGACAGCCAGAGCGTAACCCGCGAGATCATGGTCGGCGACTTCCAGCTTGGCTATGCGGTCTTCTGGAACAACATCCGCCTGACCTATACCCACGTCATCCGGTCGCCCGAATTCCGCGAGCAGGCCCGCCCCCATCAGTTCGGAGCGATCAGCCTGTCGATCGGCTTCTAGACCGTTTTATGACCAGTCAGAAAGAATCAAAGGCTTTAGCCTGGCAGGCGCAGCACCGCCTTGGCGATGACGTTGCGCTGCACCTCGCTTGTCCCGCCGGCAATGGTGGCCGGTCGCGAGATGAAGAACAGATTGGTGGGATGGACACGCGAATCGCCAAGGTCGATCTCCTCGATCAATCCGGCATCCGTCCCCGCGACATCGAGCATCAGATCGCCCATGCGCTGATAGAGTTCTGATGCCCAGAGCTTGAGAATCGAGGCATCGGCCCCCGGCGTCGCGCCGCGCCGCAGCAGGTCGACAAAGCGTTCATAGGTCGCGGCCAGATCGGCAACGTCGAGGCGGATCTGGGTGTAGCGGTCGGCCAGGGCCGGGTCATCGAAGGCACCCCTGGCCCGCATGAACGCGCCCAGCCGGCTGAACGGGAAGCTGACCCGCGCCGGGCTGCCGATCAGGATCCGCTCGTAGCCCAGCAGGGCCTTGGCAAGCGACCAGCCCGCCCCCTCGGCACCAACCAGATTGCGTCTTGGCACCCGGACGTTGTCGAAGAAAACGGCATTGAATTCATGCAGCCCGGCCAGGTTGATGATCGGACGCACGGTGATGCCAGGCGTCTTCATGTCGGCCAGCAGGAAGCTGATGCCGTCCTGCTTCTTTTTTCCCTGGCCGGTGCGCACCAGCATGAAGATCCAGTCGGCTTCCTGGGCGAACGATGTCCAGATCTTCTGCCCATTGATAACGTAGTCGTCGCCATCCACCTCGGCCTTGACGCGGATCGCGGCCAGATCGGACCCGGCGCCAGGCTCGGAATAGCCCTGGGTCCAGATGATCTCGCCGGTCAGGCAGCGCGGCAGGAAGAACGCCCGCTGTTCGGGCGTGCCATGGCGGATCAGCAGCGGCCCCACCGTATTGATGCCATGGTCTGTGAACCGGAGGATGCCGACACGCGCCTGTTCCTCGGCAAAGATCACCTGCCGGTGCGGGGCAAGGCCCATGCCGCCATGCTCTTTCGGCCAATTGGGCGCGGCCCAGCCCTTGGCATGGATGGCGTGTGTCCAGGCCCGGGTCGCCCTCAGGCTCAATCGTTCGTTGGGAAAGCGCCAGGCGGCCGGATAGGTTTGCTCGAACCAGCGGCGGATATGGACGCGGAAGGCGTCATCGTCGAGCGCATCAAGATCGACGGGGCCGGCGCCACTGTCGCCCGTCCCGGTCAAAGGGTCGCTGCCGTGCCAAGGATGTTGGTGACCTGGCTTGACAGGACGCCGCCATTTCCGTGGCACAGCGCGACCTCGCAGCCCTTGACCTGCCGATCGCCCGCTTCGCCCCGCAACTGCCGGGCCGCTTCGACCAGCGTGTACAGGCCGTACATGCCGGGGTGGCAACAGGACAGGCCGCCGCCATTGGTGTTCACCGGCAGCACGCCGCCCGGCGCGATGCGGCCGCCCGAGACGAACCGTCCACCCTCGCCCTTGGCGCAGAAACCCAGATCCTCGAGGAACAGAATGGTGTTGATGGTAAAGGCGTCATACAGCTCGACGATATCGATGTCCCTGACCGACATGCCGGCATCCGCCAGCGCCCTTGGCCCCGACTGGGCCGCCGCCGAAACGGTAAGATCGGCCATGCTGGCAATCGACTGATGGGTCGTGGCGCTGGCGGCACCCAGCAGATAGACCGGCTTTTTGGGACAGTCCTTGGCGCGGTCGGCCCGCACCATGACGATGGCAGCGCCGCCATCGGTCACCAGGCAGGAATCCCGCACCGTCAGCGGCTCGACCACATAGCGCGAATTCAGGCAGTCGGCGATGCTGAGATCGCCGCGCGCGAACGCCTCGGGGTTCAGATTGGCCCATTTCCGTGCCGCCACGGCCACCTCGGCCAGTTGCGCGCGGGTGGTTCCGTATTGATGCATGTGGCGCGAGGCCGCCAGCGCATAGCCGGTAATGGGGAAGCGCGGGTGATAGGGCGCTTCATAGGGCGACAGCTCGCTGTTGGTCACAAGCTTGCCGGCCTTGGTGCGCTGATTGGACCCGTAGCAGATGAGGGCGACATCGCAGCGGCGCTGCTGCAAGGCCATGGCCGCCCATTCCGTATAGGTCAGGAACGACGACCCGCCGACCCGGTTATTGTCACCGATCCTGGGATAGATGCCCAGATACTCGGCCAGCGACAGGGTCGAGAACTTGTCGGTCGGCAGCGCGATGAACAGCCCGTCCACGTCACGGGGACCAAGCCCGCATTCGGCCAAGGCCTTGATGCTGGCCTCGACCGCAAGATCCATCGATTCGCGCCCCGGAGCCTCGCCGATGCCGGAGGTCGCGGCACCAACAATGGCGGTCGCACCGCGCAGGGATTGAGCCATGGTCCACTCGGCCCCTTGATTGTGGAATAATGACGCCACCTCGACCTATAGCAGCTAGTGACGGGCCATCGAAACGGTAAAGGGCGCGCCCCCAGGAACCGTACCCCGGGACCGCACCCCGGGACCTGTTGCCGGCGGGGCCAGGCCGCCTGTAATTAATGAAGATGATACAAGGAGAGCCAAACCCATGCCCAATGGCCGGGTCTCGGGCAAACGGATCCTGATCTCGGGCGGGGCGGGCGGAATCGGCCGCGCGATGGCCCTTGCGCTCCTGAGCGAAGGCGGGCGCGTTGCCGCCATGGACCTGTCTGGCGAGGCGCTTTCCCGCCTGGCCGATGACGCCGGCCCGATCGGTGGGCGCAAGGCCCTGATCGCGATCGTCGCCAACATTGCGGAGGAACGCGACTGCGACCGGGCCGTTGCCGAGGCAACGGCGGCCATGGGTGGCATCGATGTGCTGATCAATACCGCCGGTGTTGCGCTTGGATCGATCCGGCCCGATCATCATCGCCACCCGGTCGGGTTCTTCGAGATCACGGCCAGCCAATGGGACCGCTTCTTCTCGATCAACACCAAGGGTCCCTTCCTGCTGACCAAAGCCGCACTTCCGGCGATGCGCGAGCATGGTTGGGGCCGGATCATCAACGTGACCACCAGCCTTGATTCGATGCTGCGAAAGAACCTGTTTCCCTATGGACCGACCAAGGCCGCGCTGGAAGCGTCTTCGGCCATCTGGGCGGCCGAGCTGGCCGGCTCGGGTGTCACGGTCAATGTTCTCACCCCCGGCGGGCCGACCAACACCGGGTTCATTCCGGCCGCGTCGGGATTTGACCGCTCCAAAATGATCCAGCCCGACGTCATGGCGGCACCATCCGTGTGGCTGGCATCGGAAGAGAGCAACGGCATCACCGGCCGGCGGTTCGTGGCCGTGCTGTGGGATTCACGCCTGCCCGCCACCGATGCCGCCCGCGCCGCCGGCGCGCCGATCGGATGGCCCGATGCCGGAACCAAGGGTATCTGGCCGACCTGAGCAAGGCCTGAAAAAATTACGCTGCCATCATTCCTGGAAACGGCTGCGCCGAAATCGGCTAGACTTCCTGATCAGCGCATTAATGGAGAAAACCCAATGGTCATCAATCCCATGAGTCTCGACGGCCGCACCATTCTTGTCACCGGGGCCGGCCAAGGCATAGGCCGCGGCATCGCTGAAATTTCCGGCGCCTTGGGCGCACGGGTGGTCCTTTGCGATATGAACGAGCAGACCCTGGCGGAAACAGCCGCCGCGATCGGCAAGGACCGGACCCGTACCTATGTCGGCAGCGTGGCGGATGCCAAGTTCGTCGAGCACATGGTCGACGATGCCAGCAAGAATTTCGGTCCCATCGACGGGCTGGTCAACAATGCCGGCATCACCCGCCCGGCAATGATCACCAAGATGACTACGGAACAATGGGATCAGGTGATCGCAGTCAACCTGACCGGCGTCTATCTCTGCCTGCAGGCGGTTGGCAAGCGGATGATCGATCGTCACAAGTCCGGCGTTGCCGACCCGGGCGCGATTGTCAACGTCTCGTCCGACGCGGGTCTGCGGGGGACCATCGGCCAGATCAATTACGGCGCCGCAAAATCCGGCGTGTTGGGGATCTCGATGAGCGCCGCCCGCGAGTGGGCCCGCTACAACATACGGGTCAATTCGGTCTGCTTCGGTGTCGTCATCACGCCGATGACAAACACCGTCCGAACCGACAAGCGCTTCGCCGAAGACTATCTGAGCCGGATCCCGCTGGGGCGTTTCTCGACCCCCGAAGAAGTGGCGAAGCCGGTCTGTTTCCTGCTCTCGTCCGCCGCCTCGTACATCACCGGCCAGTACATGGCGATCAACGGCGGCATGCATATCGCCGTCTAGACCCGACCAAAAGCCAGGAGCCGCAGGCCGCCCCGGATGGGAATTACCGCCGACCTCTGCGCGCGGATCGTCGAGACCCGATATGCCGATCTCGGCGCCGAGGCACGGCGGGCGGCCCGCGCGCTTGTCCTGGATGGCATCGCGACGGGCTTCGCCGGTGCGTGCGAAGAAACGGCCCCGGCCCTGCTGGCCCAGTACTGGCGGGACCAGGCGGCTGCGCCGCAGTCAACCGTCATCGGTTTCGATTATCGGACCACGCCTTATGCCGCGGCCTATGTGAATGGCGCGGCCATGCATGTGCTCGACTACGAGCCCATGTGGAGTCCCGCCAATCACGCCCTTTCGACGACGCTTCCCACCGTCCTGGCCCTTGCCGAGGCGCAGGGCCTTGACGGCGCCGAGGCGACCGCCGCGCTGATCAAGGGCTGCGAGATCCAGGGCTGGATCCGCGTTGCATCCCGAGCCTTCGAGCCCAAGGACCTGACGTTCCACCCGCCCGGACTCGTCGGGGCTTTCGGCGCGGCGGTGGCAGCCGGCCATCTCCTGAAGCTCGATGCGGCCCGGCTTGCCCATGCGCTTGGCCTTGCCGGTTCGCGGACGGGATCGCTGCTCGCCAATGTCGGAACCATGGCGAAATCGACCCATTGCGGGCTGGCCGGCGCGCTTGGGCTTGAAGCCGCAATGCTCGCAGCCCGCGGCTTCACGGCCAACACGGCCATTTTTGAAGATCCGCGCGGCTATGCCGCCACCTTCGCCCCGGACCGCTTCGTGCTCGATGACCTGCGGCGCTTCGGGCCGCCCTTCCGGGTGGTCGATCCCGGCTACGCGATCAAGATGTTCCCAAGCCAGTATGGCACCCATTTCGCGATTACGGCGGCGCTGTCGGCCCGCGCCCGGATCGCAGACCCCGCCGCCATCATGGCCGTCACCATCAACACGCCGGTCATGCCTTATATCGACCGGCCCGCACCCGCGACCGGCCTGGATGGCAAGTTCAGCTTCCAGTACACGACCGCCTGCGCCCTGCTGGATGGTGCGGTCGGCATCGCAAGCTTTACCGACCAGCGGCGCTTCTCGGCCGACATCGAGCGGCTGCTTGCGGCGACGACGCTGGTGCAATCGCCGGCCATTCCGGCTTCGTTCGAGACGATGCATGTCACGGTATCCGTTCGCCTTGCCGATGGCCGGGTCGTTGACGCGCGCTGCGACAAGCCGCGCGGCATCTTTGGCGGACCGCCGCTGGCACCGCAGGATCACGAACGGAAAGTGCAGGACTGCCTGGCGCGGGGCCTGACCGACCAGGCGATTGCCGAGGTCATGGAACTGACGTCGCGCTTTGATTCGCTTGACGCGGCAGGCATCCGGCGCCTGATGGCCTTGACGGCATCCCCAAGTCCGAGGAGCAGACGACATGGCTAAGGCCTTCAATGGAATTCGCATCGTCGATTTTTCGCAGGTCCTCGCCGGGCCATGGTGCACGACCCAGTTCGCCCTGCTGGGCGCCGAGGTGATCAAGGTCGAGCCCCCCGGCACCGGCGAGCAGTGCCGTTCGCTGAACTACAACCCCACCTACAAGGCCAAGACGATGCCGCCGATCTTTCTGGCCATGAACCCGGGCAAGCGCTCGATCGCCATCGATCTCAAGCACGCCCGGGCGAAGGAGATCGTTCATCGGCTGGTGGCGCGGGCCGACGTGGTCGTGCAGAATTTCAAGGTCGGGGTCATCGATCGGCTGGGCTTCGGCTATGACGCCCTCAAGGCAATCAAGCCAGATCTCGTCTATTGCGCCATATCCGGCTACGGCCAGGACGGCCCCAAGGCCGAGACCGCCGCTTACGATGGTGCGATCCAGGCGGCAGCCGGCATGATGACGATCACCGGGCACAAGGCCAGCGGCCCCGCGCGGGTCGGTTTCCAGGTGGTCGACATGTCGACCGGGCTGAATGCCGCCTTTGCCATTGCCGCCGCGCTCTATCAGCGGCGACTGACCGGTGAAGGCCAATATATCGACGTGGCGATGTTCGATACGGCGCTGACCATGATGGCGCCCAACGTTTCAGACTGGCTGAATTCCGGTCTGGTGCCCGAGCAGCTGGGTGCTCAATCCCAGGCCAAGTCGCCGGTCAGCGATGCCTTCCCGACCCGGAACGGCCACCTGACCCTGATCGTGGTGACCGACGAGCACTGGCAGAAATTGTGCAAGGTCATGGGCCACGCGGAATGGATCAACGATCCGCGCTTCCGGACCGGCGACGCCCGCAAGGCCAATGCCGCAGCCCTGCGCACCCTGCTGGTCGATATCTTGCGGACCGACGATACGGCCGCCTGGATCGGCCGCCTGTCAAAGGCCGGTGTTCCGGCGGGGTCCATCGCAACCATCCCTGAGGCCGTCCAGGAACCCCAGCTTGCCCATCGCAACCTTCTGATGAAGATGCGCCCGTCACAGGGCCTCGACTACGGGCCAACCCTTTTCAACGCCCCCTTCAAGTTCGCCCACGACACGCCCGGCACCGACCTGCCACCCCCCGCCGTCGGCGAGCACACCGACGCCGTGCTGGCCGAAATCGGTTACGATGCCGCGGCCATTCAGGACCTGCGAAGCGCCAAGGCGATCGGCTAGGCCGCCGAAAGCCTTTCCCGGCCTGTCAATGTCAGCGATAATAGATGATATGAACAAGCCGACTGAAAACTGGCCGGTAGCAGTTGAAGCACAGGCAGCGCCGACGCGCGCCAAGCCTTCGAACTATCCCGAGCCCTTTGCATCGCGGGTAGCGGGACGCGTCAAGCGCCCGCTTGGCGACCTGTTCGGCCTCAGGAATTTTGGCGTCAACCTGACCCGCCTGAAGCCGGGCGCGATATCGGCCCTGCATCACCGCCACAGCGTCCAGGACGAATTCATCTATGTTCTCGAAGGCGAAGTGGTGCTGATTACCGACCAGGGCGAGACGATCATCCGCCCCGGTTTCTGCGCTGGCTTCGCGGCGCGTGGCACCGCCCACCACCTGGAGAACCGCTCGGATCGCGACGTTGTCTTTCTCGAGGTCGGTGACCGCAAGCCAGGCGACAGCGCCGCCTATCCGGATGACGATATCCAGGCGGTCATGGGCAGCGATGGAAAATGGCAGTTCGCCCGCAAGGACGGCACGCCTTACTAAGCGCATCGTTCACAGCCGCGCGTCTTTTCTCCAACCCCGATCAAGGTCCCATGGCAAAGGCATTCGACGGTCTCCGTGTCATTGACTTGTCCCAAGTGATCGCCGGCCCCTTCTGCGCCGAACAGCTTGCGTTCCTGGGTGCCGATGTCATCAAGGTTGAATCGCCGGGCTCGGGCGACCAGGCCCGCAGCATGATGACAAGCCGCGCCTTTGCGTCGAAGGGGCTTTCGCCGCTTTTCATCACTTGCAACGCCGGCAAGCGATCAATGACCCTTGATCTCAAGCATCCGCGCGCAACAGAGATCGTCCATCGCCTGGTCGCGTCGGCTGATGTCATGATCCAGAATTTGAAAGTCGGAACCATCGAACGCATGGGCTTCGGCTATGCCGACATGAAAAAGGTGAAGCCCGATCTCGTCTATTGCTCGATTTCAGGCTACGGCCAAAGCGGTCCCAAGGCCGCCAACGCCGCCTTTGACGGTGCCATCCAGGCCGAATCCGGGATCATGTCGATCACCGGCCGCGACGATACTGGCCCCACCCGGGCGGGCTACATGGTGGTAGATGTCAGTACCGGGCTGATGGCGGCTTTCGCCATCGCGGCCGCGCTCTATCGCCGCAAGGCCACCGGCGAGGGCCAGTTCATCGACGTGGCCATGATGGATACCGCACTCAACATCATGGCGCCGATCGTTTCCAATTACCTGATGACCGGCGATGTCCCAGCGCTTTACCCGACCGGCGAACGGACCCGCCTTGCGTCCGACGTGGCCTACGAGACAAAGGATGGCTACCTGCAATGCACGCTGTGGACCGAGCCGCACTTCAAGGCCCTGAGCACCGAAATCGGCCGGCCCGAGCTGGCCGACGATTCGCGCTTCGTCAACATGGCCGCGCGGGCCGAGAATGCCTGGGCCCTGCGGCAGATCCTGATGCCGGCGTTCCGCACCGATACGGCCGCCAACTGGGAATCCCGGCTCGGCCGCCGCGGCATTCCGGCGTCGCGGGTTGCATCGGTCCCCGATGCCCTTGCCACGCCCCAATCCTGTCACCGTGGGCTGACGACAACCTTGCCACCACCCAAAGGACTTGATCGGCCCATCCAGGTCCTGAAGCCCGGCTATCGTACCGATGTCGATCCGCCCGAACCGGCCCGGACGGTTCCCGCCGTCGGCGAGCACACCGACGCCATCTTGGCCGAAATCGGCTACAGCGCGGCCGAGATCGCGGCCATCAGGGGCGATGGCGCGGTCTGACCGCCTGGCCGGTCCCTTGAAAGGCTTCTAGCGCTTGATCAGCCGCCCGTCGGCATCGCGGATCTCGGGCCCATCGACGCGGGCGCGGCCATCGCCGAACCGGCCATCGCGGTGCTGAAATGCGGCCTTCAATCCATCCCGCTTCGACATCTGCCGAAAGGCCGTTGCGCCGGGGCTCAGGTGCCCGCGCGCATCGGATTCGGCCGCGATCCGTTGCAGGGTCCGCGCGCCCATCAGCTCGAGCCCGAGATTGATGACCCGCTTGTTGGCCGATAGCAGATCGGCATCGACCAGGGCCAGACGGTCGGCCAATTGCTCGACCTCGGCTTCAAGAAGGTCGGGGGGAACGGCCTTCATCACCAAGCCGATGCGGGCCGCATCGGCACCCGAGACCGTGTCGCCGGTCAACAGCAGGCGTTTCGCCCATTGCGGGCCGCAATGATAGACCCACATCTGGTTGGGCGGCACACCTTGGGCGCGGACCGGGGAAAGCCGATATTTGCATCGTCGGCCGCGATCACCATGTCGCACAGGAAGGCGACATCGGTCCCGCCGGCCAGACAATGGCCGTGCACCTGGGCAATGACCGGCTTGTGCATGTCGAAGATGGCCATGCGCAGCCGCTGGGTCCGTTCGAGTCGCCAGACATCGTCATCGAACGTGTCGCGGGGATTGCGATAGGTCTTGCCCGCGCTCTCGAAGGCCGACCGCCATCCTGTCCATAGCCCGCCGTCATATCATAGCCGGCACTGAACGCACCACCGGCGCCGCGGATGATCACGCAATGGACCGCCTTGTCGTTGTCGGCCTCCCACAGGGCAGCCCCCAGTTCGTAGAGAAGCTGTTCGGACAGGGCATTGCGCTTGTCGGGGCGGTTCAGCGTGATGCGGGCCCGGCCCTTTTCGGTCTGATAGAGAATTGTCTCGTACGCCATTTCGGTTTCCTGCTAGCCAAGGACTGATTGTCTTGCCAAGAACTGCCCCTGCCCCACCCCACGGGCCGCCGCGGGGCGGCGGGCCGATCCTGGCGGGGGCACGGGCCCCTACAGGCCATAGGCCGAAGGGGTGAGCTTGCTGAAGATTTCGCGCTGGTAGATCGCCCCCACCGCCTTGGCGTCATGCGGGGCCGCGTCGATCAGCCCTTCCCATTTTCTGACCAGCGCGATGAAGGTCTGCACCTTGACGCGGGCATTCCTGATGACGCCCCGTTTCTCGGCATCCTCGGCGACGCGGTCCGCATCCTGGGTGGCGAATTCGGCCGTGAATTTCACCAGATCCGGCTTCGGCTCGACGATGATCAGCCCCTTGCTGGGCCCGACCCTGTAGATTTCCGCGCTTTCATCCATGAAGGCGATGGTGGTTGCCGCATGGGCCTCGGCCGCATTGTCGATCAGGGCCTTGCGCTCCCCGACGCTCAGGCCGTTCCAGAAGCCCGTATTGAAGGCGATGAGGGCCAGCGAATGGAACGTGCCAAGCGGCAGCCTGGTTGCGTGAGTGGCGGCCCCCCATAATCCATAAGGGTTCATGTTGCTGATCGATGATCCGGTGCAATCGATCGCGCCGGATTGCAGACCCTGCATCATGTCGGTTGCCGGGAAATTGACCGGAATGGCACCAAGGGTCTCGATCCAGCGATTCCAGCCCGCCGCACCGGAGCGAATTTTCCGCCCCTTCACGTCTGCAAGCGAAGCGACCGTCTTGTTGCACAGCAGATTGAAGACGTCTGTCGAATACCCACCAAGATAGACGGTATTCTGTGCAGCGAATTCCTGCTGACAGTCGGGGCAGTTGAACAGGAACTCCATCGTCGCGCCCGCCATCGCCTTTGCATTGCGGCCAAGCAGCCCCATGTCGCCAAGGAATGTCGCATGCGGCAGCTGGGCCGGCGTATAGGGCATGACAAGAAAGGTGGCCTCGGCCACGCCCTGGCGAAGGCCGTCGAGCGACGCATTCTGGGTAAAGAGCGAACCACCCAGGAAGAACCGGAAGGTCAAAGCCCCCTGGGTCTGTGTTTCGACCCGTTTCGCATAGGGCTCCCACCCCTGCGTGTAGCCGAAATGCTTGGGCGAGACCCCAAGGCTGACCTTCGCCTCTTTGGCGACGGCTGGCATGGCAAGCGCAAGGGCCGCCGCCAGTGCACCGATGACAACTGTCGGATTCGGCATGAATGCCGCCCTTCCCTTCGTTCTTGCGTGCCCCGCCGGCCCTGCCGCGGCAGGGCCAAGCGAAGCATCGCCAAGCGGGGCATCCCCTAGGCCAGGGCCAAGGCCCGGGCGATCAGCTTGCGCCTTTCTTCGATTCGTTCAGGACGTAATCCAGCAGGGCGCGGCCAGGAAATCCCTTGCTGTCCATTTCCTTGATCCAATCATCCCAGATCGGCTTGCCCGCATGCTCGACAAACTGGGCGATCTCGTGGGCCGAGAACGAAATGGGCTGGAGATTCTTGGCCTTCAGGGCCGCCATGCCGTCCTCTTCCTCTTTGCGGAAAATCTCGATATGGCGCGTCACGGCTTCCTTGGCCGCCGTTTCGAGCAACGCCTTGTACTGGGCCGGCAGGGCATTGTAGGGCTTGAGGCCGGCCACGGTGAAACCCGAGGTAATGCCGAAGGCCACGTTCGTCGTGTACCATTCGCACACGTCCTGGGTGCGATAGATCTTCATGGCAAAGAACGGAAACGCCGCGGCATCGACCAGCCCGCGCTCAAGCCCCTGGTAGACCTCGGTCGCCTGCATGGACGTCGGTACGGCGCCAACCTTCTTCAGGGCATCGCCAAGCTCGCCCGGGGCACGCACCCGCAGGCCCTTGAGTTCGGCCACCGTTGTCGGCTTGCGGCCGCGGCCGACCAGTTCATAGGCTGGCAAGGCATGGGGCAGCACGACGGTGGCATCCCAGCGGCCGACATCCTGGACAACCGCCGGAAGCTTGTAATAGCCATCCATGACCCGCGCCTGGACGTTCATGTCGCCAAGCGGCAGGAATGGCAGGTTGAAGATATTGAGCGTGGGCGTCTTGCCGGGATGCAGCGAGGCGATGATGAACCCGGCCTCGAACGCGCCAATCTTGACGCCATCGAGGTTTTCCTTGAGCGGCGAAAGCGAATCATAGACGTTCTGAATCTCGAAATTGCCGCCGGTCCTCTCCTTGACGATTTCAGCCAGCATCTCGGTGCCAGCCGTCGTCGAGCGCGGACGCCCATAGGTCGAAAGCTGCCACTTGACCTTCGGTCCCTGGACGCTCTGCGCCATGGCGGACCCCCCATCGATCCCCATCAGCAGGGCCGAAAGTGCCACTGCCGCAAGTCCCGCCCGAATCACCATCTTGTCCTCCGTCATTCCCTGATGTGCGTTGGCCGAAAGATTAACGCCCCAGCTCGGCCGTCGTCACGACAATCTTGCCGCCCCGCCTGTCTTTCATGGCATGAGCGACGGCGCGTTGAATATCCGTAATGTCATAAACGCTTTCGATCTCGCTTGCGATCGTGCCATCCGCCACCAGATCGGCCAGGGTGCCATAGAGCCTGCGCAAGCCGGCCTGATCCTGCGGCAGCGACCGGGTGCGGCGAAAACCCGACACCCGTATGCCGCGAAAAAGCACGTCCGCCGTATCAAGGCAAAGCGTATCCCCGGACAGGAATCCATAGACGACCAGCCCGGCCCCATCGCCCAGGATTCCCCCCAGCCGGCGGGCCGCCTCGCCACCGATCGCGTCCAGGCCAAGGCGGATTGGCGCGCCGCCCGTGGCGTCGCGCACGCGCTGCCGAAGATCGGGGCCATCGACCAGCACAACGTCGCCGCCAGCCTCGCGGCATGGGCCGACCGCATCCTCGCGGCGGACGATGTTGACCGAGCGCAGCCCCTCTTTCCGCCCGATCCGGATCGCCATGCGGCCGAGGGCCGAGTTCGCCGCATTCTGGGCAAACCAGTCACCCCGTCCGAGCGCAACCTCGCCATGCAGCAGGTTCCACGCGGTGGCGGGGTTGATCTTGAGCATCGCAAGTTGCAGAGGATCAAGCCCGCTTTTCACGGGGACGACCGAATCGGCGGGGGCGATCAAGCGCTCGCACCAGTTGGTGCGGCCAAGAAGAACCACCGATTGGCCCGGCCGCAGCGTCGTCACGCCGGCCCCCACCGCCACGATTCGCCCCGCCCCCTCTGCGCCAAGCGTCTCGGCGGCCGGGGCATTGGTCGAGCGGACCGCGTAGTCACGCTGCATCTGCAGCAGCGTGTCCGTGTGCCGACCCTCAAGGAGCAGCAAATCGGCCGGATTGATCGGGAATGCCTCGATCGCGACCAGCACCTGCCCCGGCCCCGGCGGACCGGGCTCGGCTTCCGCGACGCATGAGACATTGGCCGGTGGTGCCTTGTCGCGCGTAAAACGAATGACGTGCATGAAATCAGATCCTCGCCGCTGGCTGCATGGGGTGACTGTCGCGAAGGACAGGCTCGGGTGGACGGCCGCAGCTTGGGGGAAACGCCGGCCCGCTTCAAGCCGGCCATCGCATTGCCGCCCCCCTCGCCATCCCCTAGAGTTCGATCCCCATGCCACGCGAATATGCCAATTCCGCCATGCCCGCATCGCCGGGCTCGGCCCGGCCGGCCGCCGGACCGATCGTGCGGCCGGAACGCCGCCTTCTCGGGATTGCCATGATGGTTGGCGCGGTCGGATTCTTTGCCGTCCTCGATACCCTGACCAAGACGCTGACCGCCCATTTCGATACCGGCCAGATCCTGTTTGGCCGATTTCTGTTCTTTGCCATGGCCCTTAGCGTCACGCTCCGCAGGCTCGGGTGGCGCACCCTGGTCGGAACCCGCCAGCCCCGGCTGCAAATCCTGCGCGCCGCCGAGATGATGGCATCGACGGTGGTCTATACGGTCGCCCTGATCTATCTGCCCATCGCAACCGCCATCTCGATTGGCTTTTTCTGGCCGCTCGCGGTCACGGTTCTTGCCATCCCGATGCTGGGCGAGCGCGTCGGGGCCAATCGCTGGGCTGCGGTGGCGCTGGGCTTCGCGGCCGTCGTCGCGATCATCCGCCCCGGCGCCGAGGTGTTCCACTGGGCAAGCCTTCTTCCTGTGCTGTCCGGCACGCTCTATGCCTGCTTTCAGATTCACGCCCGCATCCTGAGCCGCACCGACAACGCCACCACGACCCTGTTCTATTCGACGGCCCTGTCGCTTGCCGTATTCAGTGTCTGGGCGCCCTTCGTGTGGAAATCGCCCAGTCTGGACCAATGGCTGATGATGGCGGGAACCGGGCTGGTTGCGTTCCTTGGCCACTATCTGCTGATCAAGGCAATCGAGGTGGCGCCCGCCTCGCTGCTGGCGCCGTTCGGGTATGCGAAGCTCGTATTCGGACTTGTCCTGGGCTTCTTGGTGTTTGGCGATTTTCCCGATACCGTCACGCTGGCGGCGGCTGGCGTTCTGACCTTGACGGGCATCTATATCTCGTATCGGGAAAGAACCGCTGGAAAGCTGGACGACGGCCGCTAGCCTCGATGACGGGCAGAGCCCTGCATCTTGTTTTCGGTCCCGTCTCGATCCACCCGGCCAAGCCATCGGTTGACCGGGCGGCGGGCGGACGCCTAGTCTCGGATCATCCCGAACGACCGTGTGTCAGATCGGCCCATGACGAAACATCCCAGCCTGTCCCTTGCCGCGATCCCATCCGTGGATCGGATCTTGCGCATGGCCGCCATCGAATCGCTGGCCGCAAGCCATGGCCGTACCGCCGTGACCGAGGCGGTGCGGGCCGACCTTGACGCTGTGCGCCAGGCTTTCGCCGCTGGCACGCCCAACCCGGCGACCGACGAAGCCTCGATCGCCGCGCGCGTCACTGCGCGCCTGGCCGCGCAATCGGCGCCAACCCTGAAGCGGGTGTTCAACCTGACCGGCACGGTTCTCCACACCAACCTGGGCCGCGCGCCCCTGCCGCGCGAGGCGATCGAGGCCATGGCCGACGCGGCGGGCGCCGTCAGCATCGAATTCGATCTTGCCGGCGGGCGGCGCGGCGATCGCGACGACCATGTGACGGATATGCTTTGCAGGCTGACCGGCGCGGAAGCCGCGACCGTCGTCAACAACAATGCCGCCGCCGTCCTGCTGGTCCTGAACACGCTGGCCAACCGCCGCGAGGTCCCGGTTTCCCGTGGTGAACTGATCGAGATTGGCGGCGCCTTCCGCATGCCCGACATCATGCAGCGGGCCGGCTGCAAGCTGATCGAGGTCGGCACGACCAATCGCACCCATCCCAAGGATTTCGAATCCGCGATCACCGCGCGCACCGCGATGCTGATGAAAGTTCACACCAGCAACTATGCGATCGCGGGCTTTACCGCCGTGGTCGCCGAGCCCGAGCTGGCCCGCATCGCCCATGCCCATGACCTGCCGATGGTGACGGATCTTGGCAGCGGCACGCTTGTCGATCTTGGCCGCTTCGGCCTGCCGCACGAGCCGACGCCGGCCGAAGCCATCAAGGCCGGCTGCGATGTTGTCACCTTCAGCGGTGACAAGCTTCTGGGCGGGCCCCAGGCGGGGCTGATCGTCGGCAAGCGCGCGCTGATCGAACGGATCAAGAAGAACCCCCTGAAACGCGCGCTGCGCTGCGACAAGGTGACCCTTGCCGCCCTGAATGCGGTGCTGCGCCTTTATTCCGATCCCGACCGGCTGGTGGAACGTCTGCCCACATTGCGGCTGCTGGCCAGGACCGAGGCCGACATCCGGGCCCTGGCCGAGCGCCTGGCGCCAGCCGTCGCTGCCGGCCTGGGGGCGCGGGCGACGGTCACGGTCGACGCCTGCCGCAGCCAGATCGGCAGCGGGTCGTTGCCGGTCGAGCGTCTGGCAAGCGCGGCACTGGTCATTCGCGCATCAAGCGGCCGCGGCCGCGATCTCAAGGCCATCGCCGCGGCGTTTCGCAATCTGCCTGTGCCTGTCATCGGCCGAATCACGGATGATGCGCTGCATCTCGATTGCCGTTGCCTGGAAGACGAGGCAACCTTCGTTGGCCAGCTTGCCGCGCTGACCCGGGCCCAGGGCGCCCAGGCGTGATCGTCGCCACCGCCGGTCATATCGACCACGGCAAGACTCTGCTGGTCAAGGCCCTGACCGGCGTCGATGCCGATCGCCTGCCGGAAGAAAAGGCGCGCGGCATGACCATCGATCTTGGCTATGCGTATGCACCGCTGCCAGACGGCCAGGTCCTGGGCTTCATCGACGTACCAGGCCACGAGCGTTTCGTCCGCAACATGCTGGCCGGCGTCACCGGCATCGATTTCGCCCTTCTTGTCGTCGCGGCCGATGACGGACCGATGCCGCAGACCCGCGAACATGCGGCCATTCTCGATCTTCTCGATATCGGGCAGGCCGCGGTTGCACTGACCAAGACCGACCGGGCTGATGCCGGCCGCGTTGCGGCGGTCACCGCCGAGATTGCCGGACTCCTGGCCCCGACCGGTCTTGCCGGCGCGCCGATCTTTCCGGTTTCGAGCGTCACGGGCGAAGGCATCGCGGCGTTGCGGGCCCATCTTGCGGCGGTGGCAAAGGCGGGATCGGGCGGCCCGGCCAGCGGCAGCGGCTTCCGCCTTGCCATCGACCGCTGCTTCACCATCGCCGGGGCCGGCATCGTCGTGACCGGAACCGTCTTTGCCGGCCGGGTCAAGGTACAGGACGAGCTTGTCCTTTCACCCACCGCCGTTCCGGTGCGGGTGCGCGGCATCCATGCCCAGAACCAGCCCGCCGAACAGGGCACGGTCGGCGAACGCTGTGCGATCAACATTGCCGGCCCCCAGCTTGACAAGGACCGCGTCAAGCGCGGCGACTGGCTGCTTGACCCGCGCCTGCATGCGCCGACCGATCGTCTTGATGTGCGGCTGCGGGTTCTGGCGGGGGAATCGCGACCGCTTCGCCATTGGCTTCCGGTCCATCTTCATCTCGGCGCGATCGACGTGACGGCCCGGCTTGCGCCGCTGGAAGACCGTGGCATCGCGCCTGGCCGATCGGCGCTTGCCCAGATCGTTCTCGACCGGCCGATCGGGGCGCTGGCCGGAGATCGGTTCGTCTTGCGGGATCAGGCCGCGACGCGCACGATTGGCGGTGGCCGCATCATCGATCCATTCCCGCCGAAGCGCGGCCGGTCGCGCCCGGATCGGCTGCAGGCGCTGGCCGCCTTGTCAGAACCCGATGACGCGAAGGCGCTTTCAGATCTGATCGCCTGCACCGAAAACGGTTGCAACCTCGATTCCTTTGCCCGGGCGCGCAACCGCAGCGCCGACAGGGTCCGCGCATTGGCAGGCCAGTCGGGTGCGATCGTCGAAGACACGCCAGACGGATCGATGGCCGTTTCGGCCAAGCAGGCCCAGATCATCGGCGATCGGGCGTTCGCCGCGATAACCGCCCATCACACCGAATCGCCCGAGGCTCTGGGCCCTGACGAAGGCTCGCTTCACCGCAAGCTGGCGCCGCGCCTGGCCGCCGAGCTGTTCGCCGCCATCCTGCGCGGGGCCATCGCGGCGGGACGCCTGGCCAAGACCGGTGTCTATCTTCATCGGCCCAGCCACCGCCCCGAGCTTGCGGCCGCCGACCGGCCGCTCTGGCAGGCCGTGCAACGACAGCTCGCGATGGGCGGCACTCGCCCGCCTGCCCTGCGTGATCTGGCCCAGGCCCTGAACACCGCCGAAGAGGACGTGAACGGCCTTCTGGCCCGCGCCCATCGCCTGGGGCTTGTCGTCCAGGTGACGCGCCGGCGCTATTTCATCGCCGATGCGATCGTTGTTCTTGCGGGCGTCGCCGAGACCCTGGCCCGCGAGACCGAAGATGGCACATTCACCACGGCCGCCTATCGCGATGCATCGGGCATCGGCCGCAACCTGACCGTCGACATGCTGGAGTATTTCGATCGCATCGGCTTCACCCGGCGCGTCGATGATACGCACCGTCGCATCCTGCGCTACGCCAAGACATTGTTCGGCGGTGGCGCTTCGGCCACCTGATCATCACCCGACTTGATCATCACCCGACAGGGACCGTAAGGTTCGCGCGGAAGGGAAGCATTCCCGGTGGGGCGCCCGGTCTTCAAAACCGTGGAGGGACGCTTGACGTTCCTGGTGGGTTCGACTCCCACTCTCTTCCGCCACCCCGCCCCGCCGGCAGGTGGGGGCTTGACGTTGTCCCGATGCCGCGCCAGGGTTTCAATTGCAACAGCGCACTTTTTCGGCGAGCGTGCCATGGCAGCTGAACTTGGACTTTCGGTCGATACCGTCTGCTATATCATCCTGAAGGCTCGCGAATTCGACGCAAAGGTCGATATCGTCGAAGACGATCCGGGTTCGAACCCATCCGATGACGACATGCGCGAGGTGCTTGAATTCCATTCCGACGATCCGGTCTACGACGAACTGCGCGAAGCCATTGACGATATGAACATCGACGAACAGGTGGCGCTGGTCGCCCTGGCCTGGGTCGGGCGCGGAACCTTTTCGGTCCAGGAATGGCCCGATGCGTTGATCGAAGCGCGCAGCGCCCACAATACGCGGACCGCCCAGTACCTGCTGGGGCTGCCCCTGCTTGCGGACTACCTGGAAAACGGTCTCGCCGAATTCGGACTGTCCTGCGAGGGATTCGAGTCCGAGCATTTCACCTGAGATTTCGCCAGACACAAGCATCGCTGACGTCGACGCTTGTCGGGGCCCAACACACGTCGCGCCAACAATCGGACACGAGGCCATGCGCATCCTGGTTGCAGGCGGCACGACAGACGCGGGACGTGGCATCTGCCGTCGCCTGGTCGGTGCGGGCTGGCGCGTCGCCATCGGTGGCGAGGCCGTGAAAGCCGAAGCCTTGGCGCACAGCCTGGGTCCGAACGCAATGGCGACGCCGGGCGATGCCGCGTCACCCGAACAGGCGGCGGCGCTGGTCGCTGCGGCATCGGCACGGCTGGGCGGCATCGATGGCTTGGTCGTCTGCCAGCAGGGGCGTGCGCCTGGCCGCATCCTGGATGTCACCCTGGACGATTGGAACGCGGCGGTCGAGGCAAGCCCCCGCTCGCTCTTCATGCTTGTCCGGGCCGCCCATGCGCAGCTTAAGGAGACGCGGGGCGCGATCGTGGCGGTTGGCACGGCCGAGGCTTTGGCGCCGGCCCCGGGCAACCGGATCACCAGCGCGCTGCTGGCCGGCAGCGTTCATCTGGCCCGCGTCCTGGCCCTGGAACTGGCGGCAGATGGCATCCGCGTCAATACGGTCTCGACCGGCCGTCTTGGCGAGCCCGGCACCGCCGACAACGAGATTCCCATCGGCCACCGGATCGCGCCCGAGGACGTGGGCGGTGCCGTTCTTTTCCTGCTTGGCCCCGCTGCCAGCTATATCAGCGGCCAGAACGTGGTTGTGGATGGCGGAATGGTGGACGGGTTTTGCGGTCCCGTTGCACCGGTCGGCCGGAACGGCTTGCCATGCGCGTGATCGTGACGGGCGCCAATCGCGGCATCGGGCGCATCATCACCGAGCGTCTTGCACGGGATGGCGCCGCCATCACGGCCGTCGGCCGCAGCCATCCCGACGAACTGGCCCATCTCAAGGCCGGGATCGAACGGAACGGCGGCCGCTGCATCACCGTGACCGCCGATCTGGCCGATCCCGCTTCCCCCGCCGCAATCGTCACGCAGGCCGCCAGGGCTTTTGGCGGGATCGACGCGATCATCAGCAATGCGGCCTTTTCACCGACGATGATCCCGATCGTCGAACACCCCGTCAAGAATTGGGACCGCTGTTACGCGGTCAGTCTGCGCGCCGCGTGGCTTCTCGCCAAGGCCGCCCATCCGCATCTCAGGGCCAGCCGCGGCAGCTTCATCGCCATCTCGTCGATCGGCGGCCACGAACCGGCGCCCCTGGTCGGGATCTACTGCTCGGCCAAGGCGGCGCTCAACATGCTGATTCGCGGCCTTGCCCAGGAATGGGCCGACGACGGGATTCGCGCCAACTGCGTCTCGCCCGGGATGGTGCGCACGCCGATGTCGGAACCGAACTATGCCGATCCCGTCCGCTACGAAAATCGGCTGCGGCTGATCCCGCTGCAGCGGGTCGGCACGCCGGAAGACACAGCGGATGCGGTGGCCTGGCTGCTGTCGGCCGACGCGGCCAGCGTGACCGGCCAGGCGCTGGTCGTCGACGGCGGCTATCTGGGCTCGATCCAGGCCCACGTGACCAACAATCCGCCCTGGTCCAAGAATCGGGAGCCCAAGAACCGAGAGTCCAAGAACGGGGAATCCAAGAACGGGGCCGGGAATTGATCGCGACGGCATGGCCGACGCCCAGCCAGAACAGGAAACACGCCCGGAACAAGAAACGCGCCGCGGCATGACCGCGGCGCGGTCATCGTAACAGGCAAGATCGCGGCCGGCCTAGGCCAGCCTGAAGCGAGGCAGCGTCACCTCGTCGCTCACCTTTTCGGCCACAAACCTGACCGCCGCCCCGATCTTGACGTCCTCTGGCTTGGCGTTGACCATGGACGAGATCATGCGCGGCCCTTCCTCCAGCTCGACCAGAACCACGCTATAGGGCACGTCGTTCTCGAACGCCGGCCCCACCGCCCGGTAGACCGTGCTGAACGTGTAGATCGTCCCCTTTCCGCTTGCCGGCCGGTGCTCGAGATTGGCGGACTGGCATTGCCGGCAGTAGACCTGCTGGATGTACTGAATCTGTCCGCAATCCCGGCAGTGCTGGAGCAGGAGCTTGCCACCCTTCAAGCCTTCCCAGAAGGCCTTCGACTCCGGGTCCGGAGTCGGCATCGGCTTGTTGTGGATATCGTATTGCGCAGACATCAGAGCGTGGCCTCCGTCCCCAGTACGGTTGTTGCGATCGACGACATGCCGCCGCCGATACTGTGGTAGAGGCCAAGTTCGGCCCCCTTCACCTGGCGCGGCCCGCATTCGCCACGCAGCTGACGCACGACCTCGATCAGATGGAAGACGCTGCCGGCAATGCCGATATGGGCATAGGACAACAGTCCACCATGGGTATTGGCAGGGATCTGACCGCCATAGGTCGTATTGCCCGCGGCAACGAACGCCCCGCCCTCGCCCTTCTTGCAGAAGCCAAGGTCTTCGACGTTGATGATGAAGATGCCCGTGAAGCAGTCATAGATGCCGGCAACATCGAAGTCCTTCGGCTTGACGCCAGCCATGTCATAGGCCTTCTTGGACGAGATGGTGCCGCCGGTCTGGGTCAGGTCTTCCATCAGGAAGATGTGTTCCTGGGTGTAGCACTCGCCAACGCCAAGAATGTAGATCGGCTTCTTCTTCATCGCCTTGGCACGCTCGGGCGTCGTCACGATCCAGGCGACGCCGCCGTCCGAGATCAGCGAACATTCAAGCTTGCGATAGGGGGTCGTCACCATCTTCGAGTTCAAGACGTCCTCGATGGTGATCGGCTCTTTCATCTGGGCGCCCGGGGTGGCGACCGCATGCTTGCGCTGGATCACGGCCGCCGCGGCCCGCTGCTCGGGTGTCGTCCCATACACATGGGCATGGCGCGCGCCGATCATGGCAAAGGTGTTCGAGGCCGGAATGCCGAACGGCATTTCATACTGCTGGTCACGGCTTTCGGACATGGCCTTCAAGGCCATGTCGGCGGTGAGGCCGCTCAGAAGGGCATCACCGATCGCGAACAGCACCACGTCGGCAAGACCACCTGCAACCGCCGCCGCCGCCTGATTCAGCGAGGCGGCGCCCGTGGCGCCCGAGCACTGGATGTTGGTCGAGTAGGTCGGCCGGATCTTCATCGCTTCCGACAAGACGATGCTGAACCGATGGAAATGCGACGCCATCGCAAAGGACGAGACGACGCCATCGATATCCGACGGTTTCAGTCCCGCGTCGTCCAGCGCCGCCTTGCTTGCCTCGATGGCATGCGTCAGCGGGCTTACGCCCGGGACGCGTCCGACCTTCTTCGATGTTCCGACACCGACGATGCACACCTTACCGCGCACCGAGCGGTCTATAGTTTTGGCCATACCATACCCTCCCTTAAACTCCGGCGGCGCAGGTTCTGCGCGGACGGCTGCATAAGTCTAGCCACCGCACCCGACCGCGCCAAGACCTATCGACGACCCGGTTTCAATGCCCGTCGAACGCGCAAAGGACATGGCAGGGATGGCCGATCTCTTCGATCCGCCGCCGCCCGCCAAGATCCGGCAGGTCGATCACGAAGGCACAGCCGGCGATCACGCCCCCGACCGACGAAACCAGCTTGATTGCCGCCAGGGCCGTGCCGCCGGTCGCGATCAGGTCGTCCACCACCAGGATGCGCTCCCCCTCCAGGATCGCGTCGGTATGGAGTTCGATTCGATCGACGCCATATTCGAGCGCATAATCGGCGCCAACGGTCTCGCCGGGCAGCTTTCCCTTCTTGCGGACCGGAACAAAACCGGCTCCGAGCTGCTGGGCGACGGCGCCGCCGACGATGAAGCCGCGCGCCTCGATGCCGGCCACCTTGTCGATGCGCATGCCCAGATAGGGCTTGCAAAGCCCCTCGACGGTCAGACGAAACCCGACCGGGTCCTGAAGCAGCGTGGTGATATCGCGGAACAGGATCCCGGGTCTTGGATAGTCGGGAATCGTGCGAACGCGGCTCTTGATCGTCATGGGCTGCCCCCGCCTTGACCTTCGCTCAGCGGCCCGTGAACACGGGCGGCCGCTTTTCAACAAAGGCCCGCATGGCTTCCCGCGAATCCTCGGACTTCGTAAGATCGCGAGTCATGTTCTGCTCGAACCGATAGCCGTCGCGCAAGGTCATGAATTCGATGGTGTTGAGAGCATGCTTGGCAAGCCGGGTGGCAACCGGGCTTTTCGACGCCACGTCAGCGGCCAGCGCCATGGCACGCTCGATCAGCTTGTCGGCCGGCACGCATTCCTCGACAATTCCCAGGCGGTGAAGCTCGGGCCCGAACACCCGATACCCGGTCAGCATCATCCGCCGCAGGCGGGAATGCGAAAACAGCCGCTGACAGTGCCGCCCGCCGCCCAACAGGCCGACATTGATTTCAGGCAATCCCAGGCAGCCGGTCTCGGCCGCAATCAGCATGTCGCACGATGCGGCAATGGCAAGCCCGGCCCCCAGCGCCGGTCCGTTCAGCGCGCCGATCACCGGAATCTTGCATTCGAGAATGCAGTTGAAGGCTTCCCGCGCGCGGCGGCTCTGCTGCCAGACCTCGCCCGGGCCTTGGCTGGCCATATCGATGCGCGCCTTGATGTCGGCGCCGCCACAGAACACCTTGCCCGCCCCGGTCAGGACCGCGACGCGGGCCTCGGGCGTCTCGCTCAGGGTGTCGAACACCACCGTCAGGTCGGTCTGGAGCTGCCGTTCGATCGCGTTGACCGGCGGCCGGTCCATCGTGACGAGGGCAATATAGTCCTTGATCTCGCAGCGGACCGTTTCGGTCTTGATCATGAGAGGCTCTCCTTGCGGTGGAATGCCGCCAACGACCCGCCTGATCGGGCCGGCCGGCATGCCCCGCATCATGCGGGTGGCCCCTTCGGCCGGCAAGGGCGAAGCGCGAACAAGAACCGAGATTGCTTTTTCACGGGTATTTCGGTTTGTTGTTGAGCTTTTCCGGGCCGCGCAGCCCTGGCTTGCACCCAGCGAAGGCCTTTGACCCATGCAGCAGATCCTGACCATCATCGGCCCCGTCTTCGGGCTCATCGCGATCGGCTTTGCGCTCGGCCGCACCCCCCTGATGACCGCCGAAGGGGTCAAGGGACTTACCAATTTCGTCTTCTATGCGGCGATCCCGGCCCTCCTTTTTCGCTCGATGGCGCGCACCACCTTGCCCGCGGCCGACGATCTGGTGCTGGTTGTCACCTATTTCGGAACGCTCGGCGCGGTCTTCCTGCTGTCCATGGCTATCGCCCGGTTCGTGTTCCGGCTCAACCTTGCGGATCAGGGCCTGTTCGCCATGGGAGCGATCTTCGGCAACACCGTCCTGGCCGGCATCCCGATCGTCTATGCCGCGTTCGGCGAACCCGGACTTGTCCCGTTGCTGCTGATCATCGTGTTCCACCCAACCCTGATCTTCCCGCTGGTGACCCTGATCATCGAGGCCAGCCTGGGACGGGGCGGCGGCGCCTGGCGCACCATCCGGGCCACTGCGCGTTCGCTGGTGACCAATCCGGTCATCGTCGCCCTGCTGGCTGGGATCGGCTGGAACATCATGGGCCTTGTCATTCCGGGCGGGATCGATTCGTTCCTCAAGCTGCTGGGGGGCGCCGCCGCCCCGGCCGCCCTGTTTGCCCTGGGCGCGACCCTGACACGGTTCAAGCTAGCGAGCGGCCTTGCCGAGAACGCCACCATGTCGATCATCAAGCTTGCCGTCCTGCCAACCGTCATATGGATCTCGCTCACGATGCTGACAGACCTGCCTCGGCTCTGGATTGCTGTCGCGGTGGTGACGGCGGCGCTGCCGACCGGCGCCAATGTGTTCCTGCTTGCCCAGCGCTATAATATTTATGTGGCGCGGACCAGCACCGTCGTCCTGGCCTCGACCGCCGCGTCGGCGGTGACGCTGTCGCTGGTGTTGATCTGGCTTGGGGCAAGCAGCGGCTGACGAACCGCGTTCAGCCGCGCAGCCGGAACTGGATCGGAACGTCCACCTCGCCCGGCACCCTGACGCCGCCCGCGCGGGCCGGCTCGAAGCGCCAGCGGCTGACGGTCTCGACGGCAGCCCGATCCAGAATCGCATGGCCGCTGGTGGACGCGATGTCGATCCCGCTCACCAGACCATCAGCATCGACGCGCACGCGCAGCATGACCCGTCCTTCGACACCGTCATAGCGCGCCGCCAACGGATAGGTGGGCCGCGGATTGGATGACGATCCAAGAGCGTAGCCGGGTGCCGTTGCCGCCCCACCGCCGGCGGACAATCCGTTGCCGCCCCCGCTATCCAGCGCTGCAACCCCGGCCGGCGCGACCGCCGGAATGACCGGTCCCGCGGCTGGCTCGGCCGCCACGCTTTCGGCCAAGCCATACGTCGCGTCATGCGTCGCGTCACGAGCCGCGTCGAGGGAAAGCGGATCGATCCGACGAGACCGCAGCGCTGGTGGTCTGGGCATTGCCGGCCGCGCCGCCGCCTTGGGCCGCATCGGCTCGGGCGCGCCCAGCGCCACAGCGGCGGCCGGGACGGGCGCATCTGCCGACGGCATCGATGGATTGTTTTCAGCCGTGTTGGCCGGGTGCGCCGCAGGCGCGGCTTCCGCCGCCGGCCGGGATTGCGGCGGCGCAGCGTCCGGCAGGCTTGCCAGCACGATTTCAATGACCCCGGCATCGGCCTGGCCGTCGTCATGCCGATCAAGACGGTCGGCAAGCCACAAGGCCCACAGGCCCGCGAAAGCACTGTGCAGGGCAAACGAAGCCAAAAGCGCTGGCCACACGCTGCGCGACAGGCCCCGCCTTGCGACCGCCCCCCTCATGGCCGCCCCCCGACAACATCCCACGGCACCACGTAGCGCTCGCCGTTCGCCTCGCTCAGCAGAGCGCGGATCGCGAAACAGTCCGCCAGGGACTGCGGGCTAAGGACATCCGCGGGCCGGCCGAATGCATAGACGCCACCCTTCGCAAGCAGTACCACCCGGTCGCAGAAGCGGGCCGCCAGTGTCAGGTCGTGCAGGGTGACAAGCACCGCAACGCCCTCCTGCGCCAGGGTGCGAAACAGCCGCATCAGGTCAAGCTGGTAGGCCGGGTCAAGGCCGGCCGCCGGTTCATCGGCCAGGAGCAGTTTCGGCCTGCCGCTCAGGGCGCGAGCAACCAAGGCCCGCGCCTGTTCGCCGCCGGACAGCCGGTCGATGCGCCGGTCCGCCAAGGCGTCAAGCCCGGTCCGGGCAAGGGCCTGCGCCACGGCATCCGCATCCGCGCCGCTTGGCCGTTCCCAGGGGCCGCGATGGGGCAGCCGGCCCAGCGCGACAAGATCGCGCACCGAGATCGGCCACTGCACATGGGCGCGTTGGGGCAGATAGGCGCGATGGCGGGCAAGGGATTCCCGGCTCCACCCGGCCAGAGGCCGACCATCAAGGGTGATGCTGCCCGTTGCCGGCGCCACAACGCCGGCCAGCGCGCGCATCAGGGTGGTCTTGCCCGACCCGTTGGCGCCGATCAGCCCGACCACCTCGCCCCCATCGACCGTCATGGTGACATCAGAAAGAATTGAACGGCTTCCAAGGCAAAGCCCAAGCGCGGCGGATTGCAGGCTGCTCATGCCGGCGCCCTCCGCGATTCGACGATAAGGGCCAGGAAGAAAGGCGCGCCAATGATCGCCGTCACTACACCAATCCTAAGCTCGCTTGTGGTCGGCAAAAGCCGCACGCCCATGTCGGCCACCAAGAGAAGGATCGCGCCGCCCAGTGCGCTCGGCAGCAAAAGCCGGCCCGGCCGATAGGCGACCCACGGCCGCAACAGGTGCGGCACGACAAGCCCGACGAAGCCGATTGCACCGCTTACCGCCACCGCCGCGCCGACGGCAAGCGCGGTCCCCAGCACGATCCGCGTCTG
>JAXMDU010000024.1:0-49868 GCA_046348645.1 Alphaproteobacteria bacterium | reverse complement strand
GCACCACGAACAGGGTGAACATCGTGCCAACCGTCATGCCGGCCGCGATGACAAGCCCGATATCGAAGCGGCTGCGGGCACCGGCGCCGGTTGCGATCAAGAGCGGCACCATGGCCACCACCATCGCCGCCGTCGTCATCAGGATCGGCCGCAGCCGGATCGAGGCGGCTTCCACCACCGCTTCCATCCGGTCAAGCCCGCGCGTCTCCTGCAACTGGTTGGCGAAGTTCACGATCAGGATGCCATGCTTGGTGATCAGGCCGATCAGCGTGACAAGCCCGATCTGCGTATAGATGTTGACGGTCGATATGCCGATATTGAGCGGGATCAAGGCCCCGCAGATCGACATCGGCACCGCGATCATGATGATCAGCGGGTCGCGGAAGCTTTCGAACTGGGCGGCCAGGACCAGAAAGATCACGATCACCGCGAACCCGAAGGCGATGGCAAGCGTATTCCCTTCGCGTGCGAATTGCCGGCTCTCGCCCTTGAAGTCATAGCTATAGCCTTCCGGGAACATTTCGGCTGCCTTCTGTTCCAGGAATGTAATGCCTTCGCCCAGCGCCCGGCCCGGGAACATCACGGCTTGAAGGGTGGCGGAATTGAGCTGCTGGAAGGTGGTCAGCGCATTGGGCTGGGTGTCGGTCGTCACCGTCACCACGGTTGAAAGCGGAACCAGCGTGCCTTGTCCGGTGCGGACGCGCACATCCTTGATGGAATCGGGGCTCAGCCGGTAATCGCGCGGGGCCTGCGGGATCACCTGGTAGCTGCGGCCATAAAGGTTGAAGCGGTTGACGAAGTTGCCGCCAAACATGGTGGCAAGCCCGGCGCCGATCGCTTCCATGGTGATGCCAAGCTCGTTCGCCTTGGCCTGGTCGATCGCAACGTTGGTCTGCGGGTTGTCGAAGCGCAGATCGGAATCGACGAAGATGAAAAGACCGCTCTGCCACGCGGCCGCCGTCAGGTTGCTGATCACCTCGGCCAGCGTCTGGTAGTCGCCCGGCGACGTGACGACGAACTGCACGGGCGGCCCGCCGGAAATGCCGGGCAGCGACGGCAGCGGAAACGCAAAAACCTGGACCCCGGCGATCGCTGAGGCCTTTTGCTGGAACTCGGCCAGGATCGCCGCCTGATCGCGGGTCCGCTCGCCCCACGGCTTCAGCAGCATGCCGGCAAACCCGCCATGCACGGTGGGCTGGCCATTGATGATGAAGGTGTTGCTTTTCTCGGGGAAGGTGCGGGCGATGGCCTCGATCTGGCGCGCGAAGATGTCGAGATAGTCGAGATTGGTGTGCTGCGGTGCCTTTGTCACCATGAACACGGCACCCTGGTCCTCGGCTGGGGCCAGTTCCTTGCGCGCGGTCACGTACAAGAACACGCAGCTCGAAACGATCACCAGCGCGGCGAAGACCATCACCGGCCGGGCCGTCATCGCGCTTTCCAGCCGGCGGCGATAGGCGCGCTGCAGGCCCTCGTAGCGGCGGTCAAGCCAGGCCGCGAAGCCACGCGTTTCCTGCGCGGGGACAAGCAGTTTCGAGCACATCATCGGCGAGAGCGTCAGCGCAATGATGCCGGATACGATCACGGCGGACGCCAGAGTGAAGGCAAACTCGCGGAACAGGGCGCCGGTCAGGCCGCCGACAAAGCCGATCGGCGCATAGACGGCGGCCAGGGTCAGGGTCATTGCCACCACCGGCAAGGCGATCTCGCGGGCGCCCCGGAATGCCGCCGCAACCGGGGTCATGCCTTCCTCGATGTGGCGGTGGATGTTCTCGACCACCACGATGGCATCGTCGACCACCAATCCGATGGCCAGCACCAGGGCCAGCAGCGTCAGCAGGTTGATCGAATAGCCAAGCGCATAAAGCAGGAACAGCACACCGATCAGCGACAGCGGGATCGTCACGATCGGGATGAAGGTCGAGCGCAGGTTGCCGAGGAACAGGAAGATCACGATGATGACGATCACCGCCGCCTCGGCAAGCGTTATGGCGACCTCCTTGATCGACGCCTCGATGAAGACCGTGGCGTCATAGGCGATCGAGGCGCTGAGACCGGTCGGCAGCTGGTTCTTGATGCCATCCATGGCCGTGCGCACATCGGCGATGGTGGTCAGCGGGTTGGCGCTCGGCTGGGCAAAGATGCCGATGAACACGGCCCGCAGTCCGTCGAACGCCGAACTGGAATTCACCTGTTCGGGGCCAAGCTCGACCTGGGCGACGTTGCCAAGGCGGATCAACGTGCCGTCCCGCACCGCCACCACGATGCGGCTGAATGCTTCGGCGCTGGCCGGGCTGGTCTCGGCATTGATGGTGAGCTGAATGAAGTCGCCTTTGATCTGGCCGGGCGCGGATACGAAATTGTTGGCACGCAGCGCCTGTACGACATCGGCCGGCGTGACGCTAAGCGCGGCCATCCGGCGCGGATCAAGCCACACGCGCATGGCGAAGGATTGCCCGCCCAGGATATCCGCATTGGCAACCCCGGGGATGGTCTGAAGATAGGGCTTCACCACCCGGTTGAGATAATCGGTGATCTGCGGTGCGGTCATCACATCGCTGTTGAAGCCGATATACATCAGGGCCGTCGTCTGGCCCGCCTGCTTGACGACAACGGGGTCGTTCGCCTCGCGCGGCAAGACGTTCCGGACCTGGTTGATCTTGGCCAGGACCTCGGTCAGGGCGCGGTCGCCATTGGCATTCAGGCGCAGGCTGAGGGTGATCTGACTGGTGGAAAAGGTGCTCGACGAAACGATGAAATCGATGCCGTCGGCGCTGGCGACCGCCTGCTGCAAGGGGGTCGTGACAAAGCCCTGCATCAGATCGGCCGAGGCGCCGGGGTAGGTGGTCGTGATGACGATCTCGGTGCTTTGCAGCTCGGGGAACTGCCGGATCGCCAGCTTCCATCCGGCCTGGGCACCAAGAAGCAGAATGAGAAGGCTGACGACCGTGGCAAGGACCGGCCTGCGGATGAAAAGGTCGGTCATGGGCGCGGGCGCTCGGCTGGCGGGATCAGGCTGTTCTTCGGATCGATGCGGATGCGGCTGCCGTTCTGCAGCTTGACCTGCCCCGCCGTCACGATCAGCTCGCCCGGCTTAAGGCCCTCGACGACCGCGATATCGGCGGCCCGGCGTTCGCCGCTCCGCACGAATCGGCGGTCGACCCGGTAGATCGGCTCGGCCGCCGCGTTGCTGTCCTCGCGGGTCGCCACATAGACCGATTCGCCATACAGGCTGAACGTGATCGCGGTCTGCGGCACCACGATCAGATCGGCTCCCGTGCCAAGCGAGACGCGAAGATCGGCAAACATGCCCGGAACAAGCTGCCGGCCACTGTTGGCAAGCGTCCCGCGGACCAGGACGTTGCGGGTATCCTGGTTGACGCGCGAATCGATCGAGGTGAGACGGCCGGCAAAGCGCTGGCCCGGGAATCCGTCGACCGTCACGCTCAGCGCCTGGTCGACCGCCAGCCTGGGCAGTTCCTGTTCGGGCAGCGAGAAATCGACATAGATCGGATCGACCGACTGCAGGGTCACCATCTCGGCGCCGGCCGGCAGGTACTGGCCAAGATCGACGCGCCGGATGCCAAGCCGCCCGGCAAAGGGCGCGCGGATCTTCTTCTGGTCGATCTGGGCCCGGATGCGCTCGGTCTGGGCCAGGATCTGGCTTCGTTCGGCCTCGGCCCGGTCGAGGCTGGCTTTCGGGAAATTGCCGCGCCGGAAAAGCTCCTGGCCGCGCGCAAGCTCGACATCGGCCAGACGCAGCATGGCCAAGGTTTCGCGCAGCTGGGCCTGTTCGACCGCATCGTCCAGTTGCGCCAGCACGGCGTCGGCCCGGACATCCTCGCCCGATTCGAACATCAGGGCGGTAATGCGCCCCGCGACCTGGGGCGCGATCGCCACGCCATTGACGGCACGCAGGGTTCCGATCGCGCCGATCTCGGCTTCCCAGCGGGCCATGGCAGCCGGTATGGCCGACACGGTCATCACCGGCGCCGCCGCGCCGCCGACGAATTTCTTGATCATGGCGGGCTTGACGACAAGCTGGAACACGGCAAGGCCGCCAAACACGACCCCGAGCCCCACGCCCCAGATCACAAACCGCCAGAACAGACGCGACGTCATCGATCAATCCACTTGCGTTCAGGGCTATGGCGACCGTGGGCGGCATGCCCCCGATTGCCGTCAAATAGAACGACAGCGGCGGCCCGCAAGGGCCGCCCCTCCGCTCCAAGATAGTGCAGGCTGGGCCGATTTACATCCGGCGTGCGCCGCGCGGCTCTGCCGCCAGCGACGGTTCCGAGCGCGGTTCTTTTGCCATCGCTTCCTTTTCGGCCTTGGTGATGATGCCCAGGTGGCAGGCGATGTTGAGAGCCTCGATCTTGCGCCGCTCGTCATTTGGCAGCTTGGCAAACTGCCGTTCGCGGGTCTCGCGCGACCACGGCCAGTCACCGACACTGTGGGGGAAGTCGGACGCCCAGCAGATGGTGTCGATGCCGATCGAATGGCGCAGGGCGATGCCGGCATGGTCCTCCTGGAACGAGAAGGCAACATGCTCGCGCACATAGGTGCTGGGCGCCTTGGCCAGCTTGACCTTTGCCCAGAAGCGATGCCGGTTGAACCGGTCATCCATTTGTTCCAGCCAATAGGGCAGCCATCCGATGCCGCTTTCGGCAAAGAAGAAGCGCAGCCTGGGATGCCGGTCCAGGACGCCGCCCAGCATAAGCTGCAGGATGGTGACGATCGGCAGGGTGGGGATCGGCAGGTCGCAGGTCAGCAGCCAGGCGAACATGGACAGGTCGACGGCGCCATCCAGCTTCAGGGGCTCGGAATCGCCGGTGCCGGGCATCGGGTGGGCTTTCTTGCCTTCGCCTTCGCCGCCGAAATTGTGATGGCCGACGACACAAAGACCCGATTCCTCGGCGAAGGTCCAGAAGGCCTCGTCGCCCCTGGTGCCCCAGTCGCCACCGGCCGGGAAGGTGAGCAGGCCCAGCCCGCGGATGCCAGGCAGTCTGGCCGCCCGCTCGGCCTCGGCCAGCGCGTCCTTCAGGTTGGTGGGCGGCATGACGGCAATGCCGAAAAACCGGTCCGGCGCATGGGAACAGAATTCCGACAGCCATTGGTTATAGGCGGTGGCAATGGCCGCCAGCACCGTCGGATCCTTGATCTGCTTGAGCGCGGTCGCCACCACCGAGGAGAACAGGACTTCGGCTTCGGTGCCGTCCATGTCCTGTTCCTTGATGCGGCTTGCCGGGTCGCCGGTGCCGGGCAGCCCTTCGGCGAAGGACCGTCCCTTGGTCCTGAATTCGGCGTATTTCTGGCCGCCCGTCACCTGCAGACCCAGCGGAATGGGATTGCCCGAGCCCAGGCCCCAGGCATCGCCGCCATCCGGAAGCCTGACCACCTGCGGCGCCTTGTCCCGCAGGGCCTTGGGCATGCGGGCGGTCCACAGGTCGGGCGGGGTTTCCAGGTGGGCGTCCGCGGAAATGACCGAGTACGAGCGAGCCATGGAAGCCTCCATAACTTGATTTCTTGTTCGCCAATGGGGGCGGTGACTGACCGGGATTGTCGGGGATCGACGGCCAGACGTCAATCGGCCGGCCCGGTCCAAGCGCCCTTGCCGCTGTCTGGCACGGCCGGCTATTGCTCTGAAATATGGGGAAATACGGGCCGCTGGCGGGATCGGCGGCGGCCGCGCGACGGGGCGCGTTGACAAGGGGGCGTTGACAAGGGGGCGGGCGTCAAGGAAAGTTCACAGACGGGAGGCCTTGGCGGCATTCGGCCGGGGGCGATAAACCGAAAAGGTTGCACGATGAGGATTTATGATCTCGCGATCGGCACTGTCCTGCTGGTGTCGTGGTTCATTTTCTATGCCTTTGTATGGCGTCAGCATCGTAAAGCGCCCGCCGGGGAGGCCGCCTTCGCCAGCAATTTCACGGTCGCAACGGTCATGATTTTCTTCATGATCAGCCTGTGGAGCGTCGCCCTTACGTTCATCTTTTACGGTCTTGGGATCGACGTGTCCTTCACCAAGCTTGGCATCCAGTAAGGCGGGACAAGAAGGCGGGGGCCATGGGGTTGCGCCCGTCTCTCCGCGAGCGCCTGAAAGCGGGCGAATCGATATTCGGCACGTTCGTGTTCCTGCCCTCTCCCGGGGTCGTCGAAATCATGGGGGCGGCGGGCCTCGACTACATCATCGTCGATCTCGAACACAGCCCAAAGAGCTGGGAAACCGTCGAGAACATGGTCCGCGCCGCCGAGGTGGCGGGCCTTGCGGTCTTGATCCGGGTCCGCGAGAACCACGAGAAGGAAATCCTCCAGGCCCTTGAGCTTGGGGTCGAAGGCGTGGTCGTGCCCTTTGTGCGTACCGCCGAGGATGCGCGCCAGGCCGCCAGCGCGGTCTGCTACCCGCCCGAGGGATCCCGCGGCACCTGCACGTTGACCCGTGCGGCGGGCTGGGGTGGCCTGCGTGGCGATGCGTTCATCCAGCATGCCGCCCGAATGAACGAACGCATGCTGGTTGTCGCCCAGGTCGAGGACAAGACGGGTATCGAGAACATCGATGCAATCATTGGCGCGGTGCCCGGTCCGCATGTGATCATGATCGGCCGTGGCGATCTTGCCACCGCCCTGGGCCGGCCGGGCAAGGCCGAGGACCCGCTGGTGGTTGCGGCCACCGACCGGGCGCTTGCGGCGGTCAGGGCCTCGGGCGGGACATGTGCCGGCGGGATCGGCGTCTACAGCCCGGGCGAAGTGGCGCGCTGGCGTGACCAGGGCTGCCGGTTCTTCTTTTATTCGGCCGACACCCACATGCTGCTGACGGCGGCCCGCGGTATTGCCAGTGAATTCAAGACCGTGCTGGGGCGCAAAGCCTGATTCAGATACCGCCCAGACACGTACCGCCCAGACACGCAGCGACACTCAGACACGGCCCTGGCCGCTGGCCCAGGGCCTGAACAAGAGAACCGTCGCCATCACCAGGGCCGGCGCGGCGCTGACGACGAACAGCACCGCGAAGCTGTCGGTTGCCGCAAGCAAGGCGGCTGAAAGACCCGGGAACAGGGTCGATCCCACATAGGCGAATGACACCACCGGACCGGTCAGCGCACCGACCCGGCCGGGCGGCGCGTTGCGCGCCACTTCCGCCCACAGCACGCCGTTCCAGCTATAGGCGGTCGAGGTGAAGACGATGTTGATGGCCACCAGCATCCAGATGGGCATGTCGGGCGTGAAGCTTGCCACCGCACAGGCCGAGGCCGCCGTGCAAAAGCCCAGAATGCTGAGCACCCGGCGCGCCGGCAGGAAGCGATCGCTGATCCAGCCCCACAGAATGCGGAATCCGACCGCCGAGATCTGGCCGGCCGAAAAGATAAGCCCTGCCGTTTCGATGTCGTGGCCCAGTCCCTTGACAAGAAACGAGACGAAGAAGGTGGCAAAGGCCATCTGAATGCCGATGAAGGCCAGCGACGTGAGGCCAAGGGTGCACAGCGGCCTGCTGTGAAAGACCTGCACATTGCGCAACAGGCCGCGCAGGCTGGTGCTTGCGCCGGGGTTGCGGTCGCTGTCGAACTCGGTTCGGAAGGGCTGCATCACCGCGGCAAAGAAGAACGACAGGGCCGCAATGACGTAAAGGGCCGTTTGCCAGTTGACGGTGATGATCAGGAACGGGATCAGCAGGCCGGCGATCATGCCGCCCACCGGCACGCCCGTCTGCTTGATCGAAAAGATCAGCGGCGCGACGCGGGGCGGCGCATGCGCCAGAATCGCGAGCTTGCCGGCACCGACGGCGCGGCCCCGATGCCGGCCGCGATGGCGCCCAGGGCCATGAACGGCAGATGGCCGCTTGTCACGAGCAGCACGCCCGTGCCGATGATGACAAGGCAGATCTGGCTGATGCGGACCGGGCCTAGGCGCGGGATCAATCCGCCGCCCAGGGTCGAAAATACCGTCGCGGTCAGGTTGGAAATCGCGACATAGACCCCGACCAGGGCCACGTCGATGCCAAGCTCGCGGGCCGCTTCGGGGGCCGCCACCGGCAGCGCCATGCTGCAGAGATAGACCATCGCCTGCTGGGCCAGCATCAGCAGCGTGGCAATGGCCAGCAAGGCATTGGGAGTGAACGACAGCTGCGAAGGCGGCGGCTGCCATTCGGGCCCCGGCGATGATGAAGTCGACGATGATGAAGCCGGCGATGATGAAGTTTGGGCCATGCAATCAGGGCGTCCCGCCCACCCCGACGCCAAGACCGCCATCCAGGAACAGTGTCTGGCCGGTGATGAAGCCGGCCTCGTCGCTCAACAGAAATGCCGCCGCGGCCGCCGCTTCCTCGGGCCGCCCGAAGCGTCCGAGCGGAATGGTGCGCCTGAAACGATCCAGGGTTTCCTGGTCATTCTCGTTCAGGAAAAGCTCGGTGCCGATCGGCCCCGGCGCCAGGGCATTCACCGTGATGCCGTCCTTTGCCAGCTCCAGCGCCCAGCAGCGCGTGATGCTGACCAGCGCCGCCTTGCTTCCGGCATAGGATGTGCGCCCCAGCCCGCTGCCTTGCAGCACGCGGCTCGACATGTTGAGGATGCGACCCCGGCGTTTCTTTTGCATCGCAGGCAGGCAGGCCTGGGCGCATTGGATTGCCGCCCGAACGTTGATCGCCATGACCTGGTCGTGCCGGTCAAGATCGATCATGCCAAGCTTCGCCCCGCCAATATCACCCGCGTTGTTGATGACGTGATCGACCGCGTAGCTGGCGGTCACCGTGGCCAAGGCCCGGGCGAGCGAGTCCCTGTTCGCGAGATCGGCCTCGATATGGACGCCGCCAAACGGTGCCGCTGGCGGGGTGCGAGAGAGATTGATCACCATCTGGCCCTGGGCCATCAGGCGGTCGGCGATGGCGCGGCCAAGGCCACGGCTTGCGCCGGTAATCAGATTGATGAGCTGAGCCATGCGCGTCAGTCCTAACAACCAAGTGGCGCGACGCTAACAGATTGGCGGCACGGGCGGCAACGGCGCACAGGATCCGCGGGCGGTCACCGGGCTGGTTTCGATGCGCGGCGCCCGCCGGCGCGAAGGAACAGGACCGGCAGCGAGGCGATCACCATCAGCACGGCCACCCCGATATAGGGCGCCACATAGCCCCCCGTCGTGGATACCGCCAATGCAAAGCCGCTTGGGCCGATGATGATGCCTCCGAACATGCAGAAGAACATCCCCCCGGCGGTAACGCCGGCCTGTTTGGGGCCGGAAATGCGGGTCATTTCGGCAATGATCAGGCCCGTCCAGCTGCTTGCGGCAATGCCGACCAGGAAACAGGCGAAAAAGACCGCCGGCACCGGCCAGCGCGCGTCGAGGAAGGTGAAGAGAACCGCCATCCCGGCCAGAAGCAGGCCAAGGCCGCCAAGAAGATAATTGGGCGCAACGTATCGGTCGGCGATCCACCCCATGATCGGGCGCGAGACGGCGCCCGTCATCTGCAAGGTGGCCAAAGCCGAGCCGGCAAAGACCAGGCTGTAGTCCAGCCTTTCGACCAGATAGACGACCAGGATGGCGCTGAAGCAAAGCTGGGCCGACGCGCCGAACAGGCCGAAGATGGCCAGCCAGCGGAGCTCGGGGTGCTTAAGAACGATCCACAGCGGCGCAAGCAGCCCGCCGCGGAACAGCCGGGCGGTTTCGTCCCGATCCTCGTCGTAGCTTCGCCGCAACGGCTGGATGATCGCGATCAGGACGATCGGAACCGCGGCGACGATCAGGATCGCGGCCTGCCAGCCATGTGCCAGCACCAGCGGCGGGACGATCAGCCCCGCCAGCGCGCCGCCCAGCGGCACGCCGATCTGTTTGATCGAGAAAACGAAATTGGCATGCTGCGGCGGGGTGAACTTGGCCAGGATGTGGGTCGAAGCCGGCGATGGAGGGCCATAGCCGATGCCCAGTACGATCGCGCTTGCCACCATCAGCACGACCAAGTTGCCGGCGCTCATGGCCAGCGCGGCGCCGACGATCAGCAGGGCGACCTGGCTGACCCGCAGCGCGCCGTAGCGCGCGACGATGGTCGGCGAAAGCAGCGACGATGTTGTCGCCAGCAGGTAGAGAAGCGATGTGTAATAGCCGGCACTCGACGCATTGATGCCAAGATCGGGCGCCGCCGCCGGCGCCAGGACGGGCACCACGTAGCTTGCCATCGTAATGACGGCTTGAATGGACAGGGTTGCGGCAAGCGGGATGATATTGGACACGGTCGGCGGCACGCGCGGGTGGATGGTTCACGAGGCAACCTGGCCTGGACCACGATCATGGCCAGAGTCACGATTAAAAGTCTGGGTCACGATCAAGATCTGGGCGACGGTCATGCGCTTGCGGAAAGGCTAGAGCATCCGTGGGCCAAAGGGAAATGGCGCGCGCAATCCGCCCGGCCCGCGCCATTTTGCGTCAGGACCCAGGGGGGCAAGACGGGCGGGCAAGACGGACGGGCAGACACGGACGGGCAGACACGGGCGGACAGACAGGGAGGCCACTGGCATGGCAACGCGGAAGAGAAAGTTCGAGCGTCAACGCTATTTCGAGGACTTCAACATCGGCGAGGTTTTCTACATTCCCTCGCGCACCGTCACCGATGGCCAGTTCAGCGCCTTCCAGGCGGTCAGCGGCGACAATCATCCGATCCATTACGATCTCGAATTCTGTCGCGCCCATGGCCATCCGGAAATCCTGGCGCACGGGTTTCACGTCCTGAACTACACAGCGCCGGGCGCCGGCGATTTTCCGTTCCACGTCGAGGAATCGATGATGGGCCTGATCGAGCAGTCGTCGCGGTTTCTGAAGCCGCTCTACCGCGGCGATACCATCTATCCGGCGCTGGCGGTCAAGGACCTGAAGCCCGGCCGCACGACGGGCGTGCTGGTGCTGGGTTCAACCCTCCACAATCAGCGTGACGAACTGGTGATGGAAGGCGAGATCAAATTCCTGCTCAGGAAGCGGCCGGCTCTTTAGCGTTTGCGGGCAACGACGACCAGCCCCTTGACCGGCACGTCGTATTCCTTGCGAAGGATGGTTGTGGTGATCGACGCGACCGAAAGACCGGCCTTTGACAGGGCCTTGCGAAGATAGACGCGGCCATGGGCGTAGCGGCCGCTGGTGGTGAGAACCGGCTTTGGCCCGGTCGCCTGCTCGACCGAGAACGCAAACCGTCCGCCGTCGCGCAGCACCCGCGCAACGCCGGTGAACACCGGCGACAGGTCGCCGAAATAGATCAGGACGTCCGAACTGACGACAAGGTCATAGGTCTCGGCCGTGGTGCCAAGACAGGCGGTGATCTCAGATGCCTTGAGCGAGTGATAGATCTTGCGTCGGCGGGCCTTGGCCAACATGGCCCGCGACAGGTCGATGCCATGCAGGCGGCGGGCCCAGCGTCTGATTTCAAGGCCGCACAGGCCCGTGCCGCAGCCAAGGTCGAGGATGTCGAGCTTGCGGCCCTTGGCAAGCGTTCCCTCGGCAACCAGGGCTTGGCGCAGGTAATGGGGCGCGCGATAGCCAAGATCCTCGACCAGCGTCTGGTCGAACCGTTCGGCAAATCGATCGAAATGCTCGACGATGTAGTCGTCCGAGGCGCGCATCGGCGCCACCGTACCGCCATGGGCGGCGATCATGTGCGGCCCTTCCGGGTCGTTCGGGGCAAGGGCATGAAACCGCTGATAGGACGCCAGCGCCGCCTTCCGCTTGCCCAGAAGCGACAGCGCCTCGGCCAGATACCAATGGGCGAGCGGCCGCTTCGGGTCGAGCCGGGTGGCCCGCTTCAGAAGGGCGGCGCCCTTGGCCGGCTGCTCGGCTTCCACCAAGCGGTCCGCTGCCCGCATCAGGTTATAGGCCTCGATGCGTCTGGCCCGGGCCCGCTGTTCAAAGGCCTCGTCCGTTCGGCCCCTTGCCGCCAGCGCCGCCGCAAGGCCTCGAATTGCGCCCAGATGGCGGGGCCTGTCTTTCAGAATGGCGCGATAGGCGCGGATCGCGGCAAGCAGCTTGCCTGCCGATCGCAGGGCCTGGGCCGCTTCGAAGCGGCGAAGAAGCTCGGCCTTTGCCGCCGCCGCGGTCGAGGGCTGGGCAGGGCGCTGAACGCGGGACGAACGCTTGGAGCTTGCCATGGTGGGTGAAACGCGGATGAAGGGTTGAGATCAACAGCAACCGGCCGCCGACGCCGGCCCGGCACAGCCCAATAGGCTGGCAGCGATGTGCCCGTCAATTGCCTGTTGCAAGGATACGGGTGCCTATGGGGTTGGCGGCGTGATGCAGGGGCGGCCGCCCTTGCCTTTGCCGGGGCGGCAGGGTGTGGGAAGGATCTGGGCATTGGCGCTGCGATCAAGGTGCACGACAGTCGGCGCGGTATAGGCAATTCCGGCCGCCAAACCCAGTTTGGCCAGCGCGTCGCGACGGGTCAGCTTCCTTTGCGCCGATCCGGCACCGGTCTCGATTTTCGGTGTGCTGGACATGCCCCCCATCCTCCCTGCCTGGCGGATGCAATTCAGGCTTTCAATTTAGCCGATTGGCAATTTAGGCGATCGTCGAACCGATTGGAAGGTTGTCAGGGTCCTTGCGTCGTCAAATCCGCCCCCTTAGAGTTTTGTCAACCTCTCGGCGGCATCGGGCCGTGTCGCCGGGACCAAGCGACCAAGGAATGGCGCCGCCTGTTGGCGCGGCGCAAAGGGGAGCGAATGGGGCGTCCGGCAGCCATTGTGGCCCGTACCCGGCGTGACGGAAGCAGCCGATGGGCAGGTCTTCTGCTGCTGCCCGGCAGCGCGTGGCTGGTGATCTTTGCAATCCTGCCGCTGGGTTTCACGTTTGTGATGTCGTTCTGGACATCGACCATTTTCGGTACCACCGCGACCTGGACCTTCGACAATTACGTCAAGTTTGTCGAAGAGCCGATCTATGTGTCGGTCCTTCTGACGACCATTCGTATCGCGATCGTCACGACGATCCTTTCACTGCTGATGTCCTATCCTATCGCTTGGTTTCTGGCGACGCGCCAGGGAACGGCCCGATCGATCTTTGTGATCGCCGTCTTCATGCCGTTCTGGACCAGTTACGTGATTCGCACGTTCCTGTGGCTGCCCATCCTGGGCCGCAATGGCGTCATCAATCATGTCCTGATATGGCTCGGGATCATCGACACGCCGCTTACCAGTCTTCTTTATAATGAAAGCACCATTTATCTCGGTCTTGTCTATGTCTATACGCTGTTCATGGTCCTGCCGATCTATCTGGCGCTGGATCGTCTGGATCCGAAACTGATCGAGGCCGCCGCCGACCTGGGCGCGACGCCGTTTCACATCTTCCGCCGGATCATCCTGCCGCTCAGCTGGCCCGGGGTCCTGTCGGGCAGCATCATGGTGTTCCTGCTGTCCTGCGGGGCGTTTGTGACGCCGTCCCTGCTCGGCGGCCCGTCCGCCACCATGTTCGGCAATCTGATCTCGTCCCAGTTCTCGCACAGCAACAACTGGGCGTTCGGGGCGGCCCTCTCGATCATCCTGATCGTGGTCGTCTTGACCTTCCTGCTGGTTGCCGGCCGGCGGATCGGCCTGCAGCGGATATTTGTCGGGGGTGACTACTGATGGCACTGGCCGAGGCCATGCAAAGCCGGGCGGTCGGGCGCCGGTGGAATGCTGCGCTCTGGGCCTATGCGGCGGGTTTTTTCTGTTTTCTCTACCTGCCGCTTGGCGTGCTGGTCGTGTTGTCGTTCAACGACTCGGTCGTCGTGTCGCTGCCGTTCGAGGGGTTCACCGTCAAGTGGTACAAGGTCGTCTTCACGACGCCGCAGCTGTTTCAGGCCCTGCTGAACAGCCTCGCGCTGGGCATCGTCGTTGCCTGCATCGCCACGGCGCTGGCGCTTACGCTGGGGCTTGGCTTCCGCCGCGATTTCCGCCTGAAACCGCTGCTCCTCCAGGCGATCCTGGTGCCGATCATCATCCCGGGCATCATCGGGGGCATCGTGCTTCTGATCTCGTTCGGGTATCTCGGTGTCAGCTTCAACCTGGCGACCACGGTGCTGGTTGCGCATGTGAACTGGGCGCTGCCCTTCGCGTTTCTCACCCTCTATCCGCGCCTGCATCGTTTCGATCGCAGCATCGAGGAGGCGGCGATGGATCTGGGCGCGCGCCCCCTCACGGTGTTTCGCCGCATCGTGCTGCCGCTGATCAAGCCAGGCATCCTGGCCACGCTTCTGTTCAGCTTCACGCTGTCGTTTGACGAATTCGTCCGGACGGTGTTCGTGATCGGCACCGAGCGAACGATCCCTGTCCATCTGTGGTCGATCATCATCGAGAATCTTGCGCCGTACCTGCCAGCGGTCGGCGTGATCATCATGGCCATTTCCGCCGTGGCCTCGTTCTTCGGGTTCGTGCTGTCGGGCCGGTCCGAGCGTACGCAGAAGCGCAACGCCCGGGCCGCCTGATCGGCACAGGGGCGGAATGTTCGCTGGTTGAAAAGGGAGGTTATCATGACGCACACGGTTGACAGTCCTGCCTCTGAACATTCCGGCCTGTCGCGCCGGGACATCTTGAAATACTCGCTCGGCCTGGCCGCGGCCGGTGCCGCGTCGGGGGCGCTGCCCCGGATCGGCCTGGCCCAGGGTGCCCAGATCAACGGCTTGATGGTCGGCCCGCTGGTGGCGGGCCCGCTTCGCGATATCCTGGAAAAGGGCGCCGGCGCCAAGGTCAACGAAGGCAACTTCCTGTCGTCGACCGACAACATTGCCAAGCTGCTGGCGCCCGGTGGAACGTCGCGCCACGACATCATGATGGGCGTTTCGGAATTCTCGCGCGCCCCGATTCTCGGCCCGAAGTCGGGCGATGAAAAGGTCAAGGCCTACAACATGGCCCTGGTTCCGAATTTCAAGGACCTGTCGCCCAACGTCACCGACGACGTGGTCAACCGTGACAGCAAGGTCTGGCTGATCCCGATCGACTGGGGCTATGACTCGGTCCTCTACAACAAGGACGTGGTGCCCGAAAACGACCCGGTCACCCAGTCCTGGGGCCTGCAGTTCTCCGAGAAATACGCCGGCCGGATCGCCTGGTTCGATGTCCCGCACCAGATGCTGATGACGGCCGGTCTCCACCTGGGCCACAAGGCGCCGGAAACCGCCGACGCCAAGGACCTCGACGAGTTCGGGCGCTTCCTGATTTCGAAAAAGAAGCTGGTTCGGACCATGTACACCTCGTTCGCGCAGGCGGTGAACCTGATGTCGAGTGGCGAGGTCGTGGTCATGTACGGCTGGATCCCGCATCGCGAGGCGCTGCAGAAGCAGGGTCGCAACATCACCAACAACTGGCCGTCCGAAGGGCTGCTGGTGTGGAGCCACGGCGCCTTCATTCCGAAGGATGCGCCGAATGCCGATGCGGCGATGCGGCTTGTGAACACCATGCTGACGGGCGAGTACGGCGCGGCGCTCAGCCGCGAGACCGGCTATCTCGGCGCCACCACGACCGCCGAGGCGCTGCTCAGTGCGGACGAAAAGAAGAAATACGGCTACGATGTCAGGCAGCGCGGCATCAAGACCTATGGGCTCAAATACCCGACCGATCTCAACCGCTGGGTCGAGGTCTGGAACAAGGTCAAGAGCGCATAGATCGGATGTAGCATCGCGGCCGGGGCTTTGGCCCTGGCCGCGTTTTTCCCCTTCACGGTTGTGTCAAGCCGCATGAGCAATTCTTCAAGTCCAGCGTCCAGGCCCCCCGGCACGGTGGAAATTGTCGGGGTCCGAAAATCCTTCGGCAATGTCGAAGCCCTGCAGTCCGTCACCCTGACCATCGCGGGCGGCGAGTTCTTCTCGCTGCTTGGGCCAAGCGGCTGCGGCAAGACGACCCTGCTCCGCATCATCGGCGGCTTCGAGACGCCGACCGATGGCGATTTGCGCATCGATGGCGAAAGCGTCGTCGACGTGCCGCCGTATCGCCGGCGCACGAACATGATCTTCCAGCATCTTGCCCTTTTCCCGCACATGACGGTTGCCGAGAACATCGCCTTCGGTCTCGAGATGAAAAAGCGGCCGCGGGCCGAGATCCAGACCCGCGTCACCGACGCCCTGAAGCTCGTCCGCCTTGGCGATCTCGGCGGGCGCCGGATCGAGGAGCTCTCGGGCGGCCAGCGACAGCGGGTCGCCATGGCGCGGGCCCTGGTCAATGACCCGCAGGTCCTGCTGCTGGACGAACCGCTGGGCGCCCTCGACCTGCAGCTCAGGTTGCAGATGCAGGTCGAGCTGCGCCGGCTGCACAAGGATCTGAAAAGCACCTTTGTCTTCGTCACCCACGATCAGGGCGAAGCGATGACCATGTCGGACCGCATCGCGGTCATGGATCGCGGCCGGGTCTTGCAGGTCGGCACGCCCTACGAGGTCTACGAAAATCCCGAGCACCGGTTCGTCGCGGAATTCATGGGCCATTCGAACTTCATCACGGGCCGCGTGGCGGAAGGCGGCGCCGGCGACCGGGTGGCGGTCGAAGCGGTCGGCATTCGCATCGAGGGGCGCTGCCGGACCAGACCGGCGCCCGGGACCACGGCCACGGTCGCGTTGCGATATGAACGGGTCGGCGTGGCGCCGGCCGGGACCGCCACGGGTGGCGCGATCCGGGGCGGCGCGACCCAGGGCATCGAGGCAGTGGTCACCGATATGACCTACATGGGGGCAAGCCTCAGGGTCGAGGCGCGGCTGCCCGGTGACATCGTGCTGCGAGCCGACATGCCGGCGACCGATCGGCAGCCCGCGCTGGCGCCGGGGCAGAGCGCGCTTTTCACATGGAGCCACGACAACGCCGTCATTCTCACGGATTGACGCGGATTGCGGATTTTCAGGGCCAGGATTTTTGGGAATAGGGGAAAAGTTCGATCATGAGTTGGATAGCGGGCGTTGATGTCGGCGGCACATTTACCGATGTCGTTCTCTACAATCCGAAGACGCGGGAAATCCGCATCCGAAAGGTTCCAACGACGCCGGCCAACCAGGCCGAAGGGTTTCTGCACGGTATCGCCGACATGGTACCGCTCGCCGAGGTCGATGCCATCGTGCATGGCACCACGGTCGGCACCAACGCGCTGCTTGAACGCAAGGGCGCCAAGACCGGCCTGATCGCATCCGATGGCTTTCGCGACCTGATCGAGATCGGCCGGCGCACCCGGCCGCATGATTTCGGCATGACCGGCGAATTCCAGCCGCTGATCCCGCGCGATCTTCGCATCGGCGTCCGCGAACGGGTGGATGCGCATGGCCGGGTGATCGTGCCGCTCGATCGCGATGACGTGCTCAAGGCCGCCAAGGCGTTTGCCGCGGCGGGGGTCGAATCGATCGCCATCATGTTCATGCATTCCTATGCCAACCCCGAGCCCGAGCTGGCGGCGAAGCGCATCGTCGAGAGTGTCTGGCCGAACGACTACCTCAGCCTCAGCCACGAGGTGCTGCCCGAGGTGGGAGAGTTCGAGCGGGTCAGCACCACTGCGGTCAACGCCTACCTGCAGCCGCTGATCCATCGCTATGTGCAGCGGGTTGATGACGAATTGCGCCGCGCCGGCTTCACCAAGGTGTTCCGGATCATGCAGTCGAATGGCGGCGCCTTGAATGTCGTCAACGCCGCCCGCAATGCCTGTCGCAGCGTGCTTTCGGGTCCGGCCGGCGGCGCCATCGCCGCCACCTGGATCGGTCGCCAGATCGGCTCGGATCACGTGATCTCGGCCGACATGGGCGGCACCAGCTTCGACGTCGCGATCGTCCTGGGCGGCGAGCCGATGCTGGCCGAGGAAAAGGATTTCGATTACGGCATCCCGTCGCGCATTCCGATGATCGACATCGAGACGATCGGCGCCGGCGGCGGCAGCCTGATCTATCGTGACGAGGCGGGCATCCTGCATGTCGGGCCGCGCAGCGCCGGGGCCGTGCCGGGGCCGATCTGCTATGGCCGTGGGGGCACCCAGGCGACGGTGACCGACGCGAACTTCCATCTCGGGCGGATCGATATCGGCCGCTTCCTGCCGGAGGCGGGCGATCATCGTGCCGCCGTGCAGGCCGCCTTTGCCAGGCTGGGCAAGGAGCTTGGCACCACGGCCGACGGCGCCGCCGAGGCGGCCATCCGGATCATCGATCTCAACATGGCGGGCGCCATTCGCAAGATCTCGCTCGAGAAAGGCATGGACACCCGCAAGTTCGTGCTGGTGCCCTTTGGCGGCGCCGGCCCGCTGCATGCCTGCAGCATCGCCGACAACCTGTTCATCCCGCGCGTCCTGGTGCCGGCCTGGCCGGGCGTGACGTCGGCACTCGGCTGCCTTCTTGCCGACATCCGTTACGACGACACCTGGACCGTGCATCGCCGCACCGATCAGATCGAGGCAAGCTTCGTGCGCGATCTCTTTGCCCAGATGGTCGAGCGCGTGATGGCGGTGATGCGCGAAGATGATGTGGTGGCATCGAAGGTAAAGCTGCGCTACGAGGCGGCGATGCAATACGAAGGCCAAGCCCACCGCCTGACCATTACCCTGCCGGGTCCCGACATGAGCGGAGAGGCACTGGCCAAGCAGTTCCAGAAGGACTATCTGGCCCTGAATGGCGTCATCGTCAACGATGTGCCGATCCGGCTCGTCAATCTGCGGCTTCGCGCCACGGCGCCGCGTGATGTCGAGGTCAAGGTCGACGCGACCCATCCATCGGGCAGCGGCAAGCCGCGGCGCCAGTCGCGGATGATGTTCGGCAGCACGTGGTATGATGCCGCGATCTGGGAACGCGACGACATGCGCCAGACTACCGTTGTGGCTGGGCCGGCGCGCATCGACCAGGCCGACACCACGACCGTCGTGCCGCCGGGCTGGGTTGCGCGGCTCGATCAATTCGGCAACATCGACATTCACAAGGAGGGCTAAGACCATGATCGATCCGATCACCCTCACGGTCATCTATAACCGCTTCCGCCAAATCGCCGAGGAAATGGATATCGTTTTTGACCGCGGCGCCTTCTCACCGATCATTTCCGGCGGGCGCGACCGCGCCTGCGGGCTGTTCACCGCCGACAAGGGGCTTGTGATTGCACAGGGCTCGACCGGCATGCCCATTCACATCGGGTCGATGCAGTTCGGCGTCGGATCGGTCGTGAAGAAGCAGAAGAATCCCAAGCCCGGCGACATCTACATGCTGAACGACCCCTATATGGGCGGCACTCACCTGATGGACATGAAGCTGATCATGCCGATCTTCGTCGGCAAGGATCTCTTCTGCTATCTGGGTTCGTGCGGCCATTGGCCCGATGTGGGCGGCGCGGTGCCGGGCGGGTTCGTCACCACGGCGACCGAGGTCCAGCAGGAAGGACTGCGCATCTGCGGCATCCGGCTCTATCGCGAAGGCAAGATCGACCAGGACCTGATCGATCTCATTCTCGACAATGTGCGGGTGCCCCAGCAGCGGATGGGCGATCTGCAGGCCCAGGTCGCCTCGCTCAAGGCCGGCGAGGAAAGCCTGCAGCGCATGATCGCCGAATATGGCGCCGCGACGCTGCATGAAGCGATCCAGACCCTGCAGGACCAGTCGTCGCGGCTGATGCGCGAAAAGCTTGCCCAGCTGAAGCCCGGCACCTATTCCTTCGAGGACGCCAACGACAATGACGGGGTCGAGAACGAACCGCTCTGGATCCGGCTTGATCTGACCGTGAAGCGGGATCGCCTGGTCTTCGATTTCAGCCGCAGCTCAAAGCCCTGCCGCGGCCCCTTGAACTGCGTGTTCGCCACCACGGCGGCGGCCGTGTTCATCTCGGTCAAGCACATGTTTCCCGAAGTGCCGCTCAACGCCGGCTGCTTCGAGCCGATCGAGATCATCGCGCCTGAAACCACCTTCCTCAACGCGAAATACCCGAAACCGGTTTCGGGTTGTGCCGCCGAGGTGTCGCAGCGGGTGGTCGATGTGTGCTTTGGCGCCCTGGCCCAGTTCCTGCCCGACCGGGTGACCGGTGCGCCGGTTGGCACGTCGCTCAACGTCGCGATCGGCGGCTTCGATCCCGAGGAGCAGCGGCCCTACATCCTTTACTTCTATACCGGCGGTGGCCATGGCGGCTATGCGGGGGGCGATGGCATCCATACGGCCTGCACGTCGGTGGGCCTTGCCAAGACCCCGCAGCTCGAAATCGTCGAGCAACATTCACCGGTCCTGTTCGAGGAATACGCGTTGCGCGAGGACTCGTGCGGGCCCGGCGAATATCGTGGCGGGCTTGGCGTGCGCTATCGCATGCGGCTGCTGCGCGGCGAGGGCTATTTCTCGATGCTGGGTGATCGCACCCGGCAGGGGCCATTCGGCGTTGCAGGCGGCGGTCATGGCGCGCCGACCCGGGTCGAACTTAAGCTCGGCAATACCGTCCATGTGCCGGAAATGGGCGCCAAGGAAGACAACCTGCCCTTCAAGCCCGGCGATTCGGTGCAGATCCAATCGCCAGGCGGCGGCGGCTATGGCGCGCCTGCGAAGCGCTCGAAGGAACGCACCGCTTTCGATTTGCGGATGGGCTATATCAGCAAGGACTTCGCGCGGCGCAATTACGGCGACCGCGGTTAGGGCGGGGGGCTGTAATTGCGCGGGGCGGCGGGCCGCCCCAGCCAAGACCGGCGCTTCACGGCGTTGTTCCTGGCCGGATCTTATGGCTTCGGTTCGGTCATGCGGGCGATGGTGGCGGTCGTGCTGTGGCCGGGCATCAGCTCGGCCAGCAGAACCCGGCCGCCATAGCTCGTGACGAAATCCCCGCCCACCACACGGTCGAGCGTGTAGTCGGCACCCTTTACCAGCACGTCGGGAGCGCAGCGCCCGGATCAGGCGAAGCGGCGTATCGTCCTCGAACACAACGACCGCATCGACGCTTTCGAGCGCCGCCAAGACCACTGCCCGCGCCGCTTCGTTCTGCACCGGCCGTCCCGGGCCCTTGAGCCGCGCGACAGACGCATCGCTGTTCAATCCGACCACCAGACGGTCGCAGGCACGGCTCGCCTGGGCCAGCAATGCCACATGGCCGGCGTGCAGCAGGTCGAAGCAGCCATTGGTGAAGCCGACCGCAAGGCCCTGGCGCCGCCAGCGCTGCGCGCGTTCGACGATCTGCTCGAAGCTGGCGAGCTTCGATTCGGCCTCAGTCAGGTCCTGGCGGTGGAGCGATGCCAGCATGTCGTCCGGGTAGGCGACGGCCGTTCCGACCTTTCCCACCACAATCCCGGCCGCCACGTTGGCAAGCTGCGCGGCTTCCGCAATGGGGATGCCGGCGGCCAGTGCGGCGGCAACGGTGGCCACCACTGTATCGCCGGCGCCCGATACGTCGAACACCTCGCGTGCTTCGGCCGGCAGATGGTGGACGCTGCCATCGTTGCGCAGCAGCGTCATGCCGTCCGGTCCGCGGGTGACCAGGACATTGGCGATACCGGCATGGGTCTGCACGACGCGGGCGGCCGCCACGATCTCGGCCTGGCTCTCGACCGGCAGGCGGGTTGCCAGAGCCAGTTCCTTGCGATTGGGCGTGATGACGGTGGCGCCACGATAGCGCGTGAAATCATCGCCCTTGGGATCGACGATCACGGGCACGGTGCGGCGGGCGGCGGCGGCGATCAGCTTTGCCACAATATCGGGCCGTAATACACCCTTGCCGTAATCGGACAGGACCAGGGCGCCCTGGATGTCGGCATTGGCAATCACGTCGTCCGCGCTGCGGTCGCTGATTGCCGCCACCGATTCGCGGTCGGCCCGCAAAAGCTGCTGGCTGCCGGCAAGATAGCGGGTCTTCACGCCGGTGTGCCGGCCGGGCTCGGTCACCAGCCAGGGCTCGGCGCCTGGCTCGGCTGCCAGAAGCTCGGCCACCCGGCGGCCAATGACATCATCGCCCACCACCCCGACGAACAGGCAGCGGGCGCGCAGCGCGGCCAGGTTGCGGGCCACGTTGCCGGCGCCCCCCAGCATCTCGGTTTCCTCGGTCACCCGCAGGACCGGGATCGGCGCCTCGGGGGAAATACGCTCGACGTCGCCGCGCACGAAGCGGTCGAGCATGACGTCGCCAACACATGTGACGCCGGTTCCGGCGATGCGGTCAAGGTGATGGATCAGTTTCTGGATCAGCTTCTGGGCGTCGGTCATGGGTTGCTCGGGGCGGAACGGCCGACACCCTGCCCGCCCCGGCCGCCAGGCGCAAGCCCCCCGTCGACCTTGCCCCCGTCGACTTCATGCGCCGGTCAGGGTGGCCAGTTCCGCCTCGAATCGGGCAAGGATCGCATCGCGATCCCATTCGGCAAGGGCACGGGCCCGGGCAGCGGCACCCAGGGTTGTGCGCCGCTCGGGATCGTCCAGCAGATCAAGGATCGCGGCGGCAAAGGCCGCGCCGTCATCGGGCGTCACGGCCAGGCCGCAGCCCTCGATGGCGCGGGCAAGATCCGTTCCGGGCCTTGCTCCGGCCACGACCGGGCGGCCGCTTGCCAGAATGCCGGAAAGCTTCGATGGCAGCATGGCGCCTGCCGCATCGGCCCGCTGGGGCAGGAGGTGGATGTCGGCCAGGCCGAGAAGCGCGTTCAGACGGCTTGCCGGCTGCACCGGCAGGAAGCGGACATTGGCCAGGCCGCGCGCGCCGTCGCGCAGCCTTGCCGCGCCAGCGCCATCCCCGGCGATCACGAAGACAAGGTCCGATCGATGGCAAAGCCGGGTCGCCGCATCGATCAACACTTCAAGCCCCTGCTTCTGGCCCAGGTTGCCCGAATAAAGCGCGACCTGCTGGCCGGGTGGCAGGTTAAGCTCGGTTCGGAACGCGCTCGGGCCTGGAAGTGGCGCGATGGCGGACAGGTCCGCCCAGTTGGGAAACAAGGCCAGCCGTGTCTCGGCCAGTCCCTTGGCGGCCAGACGGGCGCGCATGGCGGGGGCGATGGTGGAAACGCGGTCGAAGGCCCTGAGAAAGACGCGCTCGGCGCCAAAGGCCAGACGCTCGATTGCCGGCCGCTTCGGCAGAAGCCCAAGATCGAACGCGGCATCGATCTCAAGATCCTGGATATGAAGCCATGACCGGGCGCCGCAAAGGGCGGCCGCCAAGGCCGCCGCGGGCACGCCGAAGAAGGTCGGCGAAACGGCGACCAGCACCTCTGGGCGCCAGGCTATGGCCATGGCAAGCAGGGCGGGCGCGCTGGTGGCGGCAAACGAGGCCAGATGTAAAAGCCGCTTCCTGCCGGTCGGGTTGTGCGGCACCCAAAGCGGGCAGCGCAACAGATCGGCGCCATCCAGGCGGTCACGATGATAGAAGCGACGCTGACCGTCTGCGACCCGCCAGGCGGGATAGTAGGGCGGTGCCGTCACCACCCGGACTGAATGGCCACGCGCCGCAAGCCAGGCGCCCATCTCGCCGGTATAGCGGCCGATCCCGGTCGGCTCGGGGGCATAGTTCAATCCGTAGATCAGGATCTTCATGGCCCGGCCTCGGATGGCCTGACCCCGGATGGCCTGACTCCGGCGATCTCGCCGATGAAGCGCCAGGCGATGCCGGCGTGATTGGCACGGGTGAACGCACGCGCGCGGGCCTGGGACTGGTCGGCCAGGCTGCGCCGCAAGTCGTGATCCGCGATCAGCCGGCGTAATGCCTGGGCGATGGATGCCGGATCGCGCGCGTTGAAATTGACCGCCGCCGTGCCGGCGATCTCGGTCATCGGGTCGGCGGCCGTGCAGGCCATGGGCAGCCCCGACGCCATCGCCTCGATCAGGATGGTGGGGCAGTTCTCGCAGGTTGACGCGAACACGAAAAGATCGGCGGACCGATAAAGATCGGCCAGCCGCTCGGGCGGCAGGAACCCATGCCGGATCACCGTCCCCGTCAGGGCTTCGCGGTCTATGATGCCGTCCAGGCGGCGCGCGCTTGCGCCATCTTCCCATCCCGCCAGATGCAACCGGATGGCTGGATGGGAAGATGGCGCATGCTCGTGCTTCAGCATGGCGATGGCCCGGACCACCTCGACATGATGCTTGTAGCGATCGAGGCTCGAAACATAGAGCAGCTCGATCGGGTCGCCCAAAGTCTGGCGTATCGTTGCGGGGGGATGAAAAAGCCCGTGGTCGATGCCCAGATAGGCGACCGTCGACCTGGGTGCGCGTCGATTCCCGGGTGCGGGTCGATCAAGGCCGGCCGCTGCCGTGATGGCGCGTTTCGCATGTTCGGACAGGAAGATCAGCCCGTCGGCCCGGCGAAAGCTTTGCATCTGGGCGCGGCGCAGCGCCATCACCCGCAGACGTTGCAGCCCGATGCCAAGATCCGGCCATTCGGCGGGCGCAAAGGGCAGCATGTTGTGGGACACGGCGACCGTCTTGATCCCGGGCGGACCGGACCGGGGCAGAATGCCGTTCGCGGCCAGAAGCAGGCGCGCCCGCGCTGCCGTCGCCCGCGCCGGCAGGACCCGGTTGCGCCATCGGTGCAGCCTAGCCAGCAGGCGCAGGTAGTCAAGCATATCGCCCAGTGTTCCCCGCCGCCATTTGCAGCGGCCAAGCGCGGGGTCGGCGAAGAACTGTACGCGGGGATGCAGCCCCGCGAAGTCATCCACCTGGTCAGCGCCACCGATCACCAGGATCGATTCGAAGGGCGCCTGCGCGGCCTCGGACAGCAGGCCGCGCAAATGCCCAAGAACGCCGCCCGATGTGACGTTGCTGGCATCGACGACGATATCCGCCCGGGGCAGCGCGGTGGTCATGCTGTCCGCCCGATCCGTTGGCGTCGCTCCGCAACCAGCGGCGTCAAGCCGTCGATCAGGTCGGCAGCCCGACTCATGACATCATGCCGATCCGCGAACACGCGCCGATGCCCGGCCCCTGCAATGCGGGCGCGCATGGCGGCGTTGGCGCAGGCGTGGCCGATCTTGGCGATCATGTCGTCGCGCGAATGGAAGAATTCCGCTTCGACACCGTCGCGAAACAAGCCGGCAAGGTCGGCTGTGAACTGCGACAGCATGAAGCCGCCGCAGGCAGGAATCTCGAAGCTTCGTGTTGTGTAGGTATCGCGATTGCGCGACGACAGAAAGGCAAGTGCCACCTTGGCGCCCCGGATCGCCTTGGCATAGTCGTCGCCAAAGACGGGGCGGATGGGCCTTTGCCGATCAAGCCAGTCGCGGCGGGGCGCCTTGTGCCAGTTGCCGCCGAACAGGCGCAGGCGGAAGCCGGCCTTTGCGATCGCTTCCAGATGATCGATTCGTCCGTCCGGCTCGTAATGACCGACAAAGACAACGTCGCAGTCGAACTGTTGATGGTCGGCCGGACCAAGTGCAAGCGGCCGGTGGATCCATGGCACGAACCAGCCGCGCAGCAGGTTGGTGCGCTTTGCACCGGCGGCGCGGAACTCGTCCAGGTTAAGGGCGCGAAAGGTCAAGACCAGGTCGTAGTCGGGCAGGGCGGCGGTGAAGTGGCGCCACAACCAGGCGGGATTCGCCGGCGCAAAGGGATCGTCATTGTTGTAGCCGACGATCACCGCGCGCGGTGCCGCCTGCCGCAAGCGGGCCAGGGTGCGGGGTGGAATGACGATGCCGCGATAGATGAAAATGACGTCGGGCTGGCTGCGGCGGGCAAGATCGACCAATCCATCCCCCACCCGGGCCAGCAAAGGCGCAAGCCCGAAATGGGTCGAGAGCTTTGCCGCCCACCAGCCGGGCGAGACCGAAACAGGGCCGCGCGCCCGCGCGACATAATGCCGCCACGGGAACGGCGTTACGGTGTGGCCCAATTGCAGGAAGGCCTGCATCAGGGCCGCCTCGTAGACATCGACTACCCATTCCCCGGCAAGCAGGATATGCATGGCCGATGCCTCTAACCGGCGCCCGCGCCCAGGATGGCGATGCGATCAAGCAGGTAGTGGGCCCAGCGTTCGGGCGAATACTGCTCGGCCAGATGGCGGCTTGCCTCGCTCATGCGGCGGCGCTCGGCGATGCTGGCGCTGTGCATCCGGATCAGGGCGGCCGAGAGCGCGGCCGCATTCCCGGCCTCGAACACAAAACCGTTGAACCCGTCGCGCACCAGCGACACCGAGGCGCCGCAGGCCGTGCTGCAGATGACGGGCCGCCCGGCCGCGGCGGCTTCGTGGATCACCACGCCCCAGTTCTCGGATCGGCTGGGCAGCACCAGGCATGACGACCGTGCGAACTGGTCCGGCAGCGCCTGGGGCTGGACAAAGCCCACCATCTCGACGCCTGGAACCGGGCTGATGACGGGGGCAAGGGGGCCAAGGCCGCAAACGCGAAGCGGCCAGGGGTCGGCCACCGCCCTGCGATACGCGGCATAGGCATCCGCCAGCGTGTCGAGCCCCTTCACCGCGACAAGCCGGCCAATGAACAGGAAGGCCGGTTGTTCGGGTTCGCGCCCGGCCGCCTGCCGCATGGCGGCGGTATCGGCCGTCAGCACGCCGTAAAGAATTTCATCCTCGGCGAAGCCCAGCTTGCGCGCGAACACCGCCTGCCGCTCGCCCGCCAGATAAACAGCCTCGTAAAGCGGCCGCACATGATAGGGCGCGACCGCGACGCCCAGCCATTGCCGCAGATTGCCCCGCCACGGATTGTCCATGGCCAGGATGCGAAGCGCCCGGCCGCGGAACCGCTTGAGCGCCCGGCGATAGGCCGGCACATGCCACGAGCTGACCAGCATTGCGGTCGGGGCAAAGCGCTCCAGCCGTTCGAGCAGAGGTGCTGCGTCGCCATCGGGCGGGCAGCGGATGCTTTCATAAGGGGGTGGCGTCGTTCCACCGGCAAACGGCATGGTGGCATCAAGATCGTGATGACCGACCAGTACCGAAACGCCGGGTTCGCGCGCCAGGGCTTGCAGGCACACCGCCACATGGCCGGTGACTTCCTGCCACAGCACGGCGATCCTGACCGGCGCCATGCTTCTGACCTCTGGCCCCACAGCCATGCCTAGATCCTCCGCCCCAGCACGGTGAAGGGTGCCGCCGTTGCCACCCGCTTGGCAATGGAGGCGATGTCGCGGACATAGATCGTGTTGTGGCTGCCGAAAGACGGGACCGGCGTCAGGCATCGTGTCAGCGGGTCGTAAAGGCAGGGCGCAAAGCCGAAGCCGACGAGCCGGGCGTGAATCATGGCGTCCGAGAAGCCATAGCGCGCCCCGCTGCCATTTAGCTCGATGATCAGCGCTTCAAGGCGCTGATCGCCAAGCAGGCGTTCGGCACCGGCCAGGACCTCGCTTTCGAAACCTTCGACATCGATCTTCATCAGGATGGGCACGTCATCGCCCACCAGATGGTCCAGCCGATCGACCGGCACATCCAGGGTGGGCGCGGTTTCGCCCGCCTCGGCCACGTGATTCAGGCTGTCGAGGGACGTCGTGATGGCAACGCGGCCAGCCTTGGCACCGGCCGCCATGGGCGCGATCCGCACCCGCGTTTCAAGGCCGTTCAGGGCGATGTTGCGTTCAAGCGCCGCAAGGCTGGCGGGATTGGGCTCGATCGCCAGGCTTCTTGCCTGGCAGGCCCCCGATGCGATCACGCAATAGGTTCCCACATTGGCACCGACATCGACGAACAGGTCGTCGCTTCGCAGCATGTGAAGCGTGAACCCCATCTCGGCAAATTCCATCAGGCCGACATAGATGTTGGCGGTCGCCGCGTGCATGCCATGGCAAATGGCAAGCCGGGTGCCGCTGACGAAAGGCCGGACATGAATACCGCGGTCGATGCGGCTTGCAACCTGCCAGGCCAGGAAGCGCCCACAGGCCGCCAGGGGCTGCTTGCGGGTCAGCGGATGGCTGGTGAAGGATCGTGCCAGCCTGACCAGCGACTGTACCGCCAAGGCCATGCGCCGGATCATGGTCCCTCTGGCGGTGCGTTGCCCTGTCCCATGCGCCGGTTGATGACAACCAGGCACGCGACATAGGCGGCGGCGGATGCAAGCGCCGCATAGGCCGCCCCCGCAACGCCCCGCCCGGGGACCAAGACGACCATCAGCGCGATCAGGATGGCCGCCTGGCCAAGACGCGGCAGGACATAAAGCCCCAGCCGGTTGTGATAGGCGCCCTTGTAGGTCAGGATCAGGCCAAGCTGGTTGAGCCCCAGCGCGCACACCATGATCCACAGCAGCGAATGGTAGGCCGTATAGGCTTCGCCCGTCACGAAGCGCACGATGGGTTCGCCGAACCACAGGGCAAGGCCGATGAATGGCGCCATCAGGACAAGGAACGATGCAATCGTATAGCCCAGCACGCGCGCGCCGGCGCTGGCCTGCTCGGGCAGGTTCATCGCGCCGGCCTTGCCGAAGATGATCGGCAGGAAGAACTGGGTGACGATGCCGACGAACAGCACCGCCGGTGCGTTGGCGATCTGGTAGATGGCGAAATAGAGGCCGACCTCGCTGACGCCAAGCAGCCCATCCAGGACCCATCGATCGGCAAAGGTGCTTGCCGCGCCGGCCGCCGCGACCAGGGCGGCCGGCAGGCAATAGCGCAGCAGGGCGCGCTTCTCGCGATCCAGTGTTTCATCGTCGTCGGTCGCAGCGGTGGGGGCCGCCGCGGCGGACCTGCCGATCAGGGGCCGGGCCTGGCGGGCCTGGACCAGGGCCAGCGCCAGGGTCGACAGCCCGTAACCCAGCAGGGCGGGTGCCGCGGCGGGCCCGATCAGAAGAATCGCGCCCCCCGCCAGGGCGGGCCGCAGCCATGCGTCGCCGATCTGGAACTGGGCCACGGCGCGCCGTTCCCGCGCCGCCATCTGCTGGTTCTCGTAGCGGGCGCGCCAGCCCATCGCCAGGCCATAAGGCGCGGCCATGGCCGCAATGGCAAGCCAGCGGGGGTCAGGCGCCACCGCCAGACCCGCAAGGCCGGCACCAGCCAGCACGATGACCGCGACGGTGCCGCGGCCATAGGCCCAGTCCGTCGTCGCCCGGAACCGGCCAAGCGCCTGGGCCTGCACGGCGACGGGGAAGAATCGCAAGGTGTGTTGGCCAAGCGGGACAAAGACCAGCATGTGCAGGAACGACGCGATGGCCAGCCCCAACGCCAGCAGGCCGAATTCGTCGGGTGGCAGCAGGCTGGTCAGGATCTTGATCCCGACGAAGCTGCCAAGCAGCATCAAGCCGTTGCCAAGGCTGACCCAGAAGACCTCGGGTCCAAGCCGGACGGCGTGATGCAGGGCTGCACGAAGGCCGGCGGTCACGCGGTGCGCGGGCCATCAAGCCCGATGGGCAAGCTGGCCGGCCGGGCCTTCGACCAGAGGACGAGCAGCATGCGAATGGTCATGGTTATGACAAGCCAGGTGATCACGCCCTTATAGATGTCGTTGACACCGTAGAACGCGACGCGAACGATGAAGGACGTCAGATAGCCGTACCAGATGATCGTATACAGGCTCGACCCCATGAGCGCGGCCCGATAGGCGCTAAAATAAAGGCCGCTCAAGGCAAAGCCGAACAGGGCGGCGCCACTGTAGCCGAAATTCAGATAGCCTTCGGCGATCTCCATGAACCCACCCGCCGATGCCCAGTCATGCAGGCGGAACAGAAGCGCGATCTCTTCCGTGCGGAAGGGGTTGATCGATCCCGGCAGGGTGTTGCGCACGTGATCCAGCAGCGTTCCGCCATAGCGCATGCTGAAGACATTGATGTCGACCAGACCGATCGTGCCGTACAGCAGGTTCACATTCTCGATTGGCGACAGGCTGGAAATGCGCGGCCGGTTGCCACCGTGCCCGATCTCGATGAAGTCGAGGGCGAAGGGATCAACGGTTTCCGCAACCGTTTCGGTCAGCGACTTGCCGGTGACCAGGAAGGCCCGGAACTGCGCCATCACGAACGAAAAGAAAGCCAGGCTGGCAAAAAGAATGACAAGGCTGAGGAGGCGCGGCGAACGCCGCCGCTTGAGGACGACAAGCGAAAGGCTGCCGAACAGGAACGCAATCACCTCGGACCGGGCCCCCAGGGGAAGATAGGATAGTGCGAACACCGACAGGGTGAAAAAGGCGGTGAACAGCCGGGTCCGCTGGGTGGCCTCGGGATGAAACAGGGCCAGGGCGACCAGGCTTATCATGCAGCCGATGGTTGCGACGCCATAGATGCGCAAGCCCAGAAAGGCCGGCGATGTTTCGCCAAAGCCATAGGCCTCGCGCCAGATCGCGGCCCCGCGTCCGCCAAGATCAAGGAACGCAAGGACCACACCGAAGATTGCGAACAGGGCATAAAGCCCGCCCAGCGGCGGCGCCTGGCGCGGCGTTTTGGCGTCTTTGGCAGCGGCGGGCTTCAGCCATATCGCTGCCCAGGCCAGGATCGCGCCGCCCAGGGCGAAGGCGGTCGTCAGCACCACCTTCTTGGTGACCGGAATGGTCTGAAAATCCATGAAGTAATAGGCAATGTACAGATTGGGGTCATAGAGCTTGATCAATCCGGCGCTGATGCCGGGAACGCCGATGGCCAGCAGGCGCAGCATCATCACCGGCAGCAGACCCGAGCGAAACATGTAGGTGAGCGCCCAGAAGCACACACCAAGCCCGCCGATGATGCCGGGATAGGGCTCGGACTCGGTCAGCACCGCGGTCACGGTCAGCATGGCCCCGGCTTCAACCGCGGTCAGCAGCGCGCGGTGCGGTGGGACCGGCTCAAGGCGGCGCGAAAGCATGGGATCGGCTCGGCAGGGGACGCGGCGCGGGCAAGGCCGGCACGCTCAGGCCCTAGCCTGAGCATGCGGTCTGCCGGCGCCGGACAGCAGCGTCTGGAAATAGGCGATGGTCCGCACCAGGCCTTTTTCCAGCGGCACATTCGGCGACCAGGCCAGCACCTTCCGGGCCAAGCCGATGTCGGGGCAGCGCTGCATCGGATCATCGACCGGCAGAGGGCGCGTCACGATCTCGGAGCGCGAATGCGCAAGGCGCAGGATTGTTTCCGCCACCGACCGGATGGTGCATTCCACCGGATTGCCCAGATTGACCGGACCGGTCATGTCATCGGGCGCATCCATCAGGCGGACCAGCGCGTCCGTCATGTCGTCCACATAGCAGAACGATCGTGTCTGGCCGCCATCGCCATAAACCGTGATCGGTTCGTTCCGCAGCGCCTGGACGACGAAGTTCGAGATCACGCGGCCGTCATTCGGGTGCATGCGCGGGCCATAGGTGTTGAAGATGCGGGCGACGCGAATGCGCAGCGCGTGCTGGCGATAGTAGTCGAAGAACAGGGTTTCGGCGCAGCGCTTGCCTTCATCGTAGCAGGCGCGCGGGCCGATCGGGTTCACGTTGCCGCGATAGCTTTCCGGCTGTGGATGAATTTCGGGGTCGCCATAGACCTCGCTGGTCGACGCCTGCAGGATCTTGGCGCCCAGCCGCTTGGCAAGCCCCAGCATGTTGATGGCGCCGTGAACGCTGGTCTTGGTGGTCTGCACCGGGTCGTGCTGGTAATGCACGGGCGAAGCCGGGCAAGCCAGATTATAGATCTCGTCGACCTCGACATAGAGCGGGAACGTCACGTCGTGGCGCATCAGCTCGAAATGCGGGTGATACATCAGGTGGGCGATGTTGTCCTTGGTGCCGGTGTAGAAGTTGTCCACGCACAGCACATCGCATCCATCGGCAAGCAAACGCTCGCACAGGTGGGATCCGAGAAAGCCCGCGCCCCCTGTCACCAGCACACGCTTGCGTGTCAGCATTCAATCGCCCCGTTGCGGCCTGCTGCCCGGTCCGCGCCCCCAGATGGGCCCCGGATGCTTCCGGATGCCCCTGGTAAACCCCAAGCAGCAACCTATCATTGCCGCCAAACCTTACAAACATCGTTAACCACGCTGCTGCCGGCGCGCCTTGGCCCCCGGCGCCAATCCAGCCAGGCCGGCCAGGCGGCGGATGGCCAGGCGGCCGGCCACCTCGGGCGGCCAGCACAGCAGGGCTTCCCGCGCCAGGGCCGTTGCCGGCCCCGGCATGGCCATGGCAAGCGCAGTCCAGTCGGCGCAGAGGGCGGCAAACAGGCGGCGCCCGATCGGCCCGCTTGGCGGCCGGATCAGCGCCGCCGGCGGCGGGCCTGCCGCGGCGCGATCGAACCGCAGCCCAAGCGCAGCGCCAAGGGCCAGGAACAGGCGCACGGCGCGGCCCAGCGCGCGGGTCGCCGCGATTCTTTCGACCTCGCCCCAATCCAGATCGGCCCGGCGATCCAGGATCTGGACCGTATCGATCATCCGGCGCACCCCATAGGGGCCCATCTTGTCCTTGGCGGTGTTGCTGGCGGCAAGGACCAGCGCATGGGCGGCCGATGGCACCCGGAACGTCAGCCCCTGGATCGCGATGGTTTCGGCGGCGTCGAACACCTGGTCGGTGGACAGGGCGATCCAGGCCGGAAAGGCGTCGGGATGAACGTGAAGATCGATGTTGCAGCGGCCGTCGGCCGTTGCCAGCGGCGGCAGGCTGGCATCGGACTGGAATCCCCACGGCTTGCCGGGCGCCGGGCGAAACGCGAAGCCCAGGGCCTTAAAACAGGCGATGGCGCGGGGCAGGTCGGCTGGCCGGACCAGAAGGTCGATGTCGCCGAACGTGCGAAGATCGGGATCGGGATAAAGGCTGTGCGCCGCCGCGAATCCCTTCATGCAACAGACGTCGATGCCGGCATTCAGGATGGCCCGAAGCGCTTCGGTCTGCAAATGCCGCGTCAGGCGATTGGCAAGCCGGCTGGCCCTGGCCCGGGCGGGATCGACCAGCGGCTCGCCCAGGGCGGCTTCGGCGGGGGCCAGCAGATGGGCCGCCAGGGCCGGTGAAACCAGCTTGCCCAGGCGATCGGCCAGGTCCCGCCACAGGGTCAGCCGGGCGGGTGTGGGCGCCATCGCTGCCGTCGGCTCGGGCCGCGTTACAAGATGCCAGAATGGCGCTTCGGCCAAGGCATCCGGCCGGGTCAGGTCTGCAGGAATCGCCGCGTCTCGCCGTCAAGAACCAGGCAGGTCAGCGTGCCGCTGGCATAGGCGCCGGTATCGATGCCGATGCGATTGGTTCGGATCTCGGGGGATTCGAGGGTTGAATTGATGGTGTGGCCATGGACCACGATCTTGCCGAAATCGCCCCGCGCGCTCAGGAACGGTTCCCGGATCCAGATCCGGTCTTCATCCGACTGGGCATCAAGCGCCACGCCCGGCCGGATGCCGGCATGAACGAACAGGTAGTCGCCTTCGATGTGCTGCCGTTTGAGCGCGCGCAGGAAATCAAGATGGGCCTGCGGCAGCCTGGCGCGCAGGTCAGCCTGCACGGCGGCCAGCCGTTCGGCATAGGGCAGATCGGCCTTGATCCGCACGCCATAGGAATAAAGCGCCGCGTCGCCGCCATTGCCAAGCCACATCGGGCCGACCGATACGTCATCAAGGAAGCGCAGCAGGGCATCCTCGTGATTTCCGCACAGGAAGACCCGTTCAAATCCGTCATTCCCGCTTTCGATCAGCCGGTCGATCACCTGCGCGGATTCAAGCCCCCGGTCGATATAATCGCCCAGATAGACGATCACCCGCCTGGCCGGGGCCCCTGCGGCATCGGCTGAAATCAGCGCGTCCATCCGTTCCAGAAGATCGGCCCGGCCATGGATGTCGCCAATGGCGTAGACGCGGGTTCCGGGCGGCACGCAGGCGGGTTCCATCGGCGTCTGCGGCTTGCGGAAAAGGGATATCAGGCTGTTCATCGCGGGCATCATAGGCTGGCGCCCCACCGTCACGCCATGGCTGCGGCCGGCGTCAGGTCCCGGTCGGTCGGGGGGCCCAGGCGGCGCGCCCGCCGCGGCTGTCGATATAGGAGATCAAGGCCGCGACGACGCGCCGATCGAATAGGGTGCCGCATTCGGCAAGCAGCGAATCGAGCGCGACATCGATGTCGATCCCTGGCCGGTAGGCACGCGAACTGATCATGGCGACGAACGCATTGGCAACCGAAACGATGCGGGCGGTGATCAGGATGCTTTCACCTTTCAGCCCGTCCGGCGTGCCGTTCCCGTCCCATTGCTCTTGCATCTGGCGCAGGGTTTCGACCAGCGGCCCGTCGAACGCGATTCCTTTCAGGATATCCGCGCCGGCCTTCAGCGATTCCCGCACCCGCTGCTTTTCGTCATCGGTCAATGCGCTGTTCCGGGTCAGGATCTCGGCCGGGACCAGAAGCTTGCCGAGGTTCATCAGGTTGCCTGCGTATTCGGCGGTTTCGGCCAGGACCGGATCGAGCCCCATTTCCTCGGCGATGGCGCGTGCCAGCCGCCCTACCCGCACCGAATGATCGGCGGCGAACGGATCGCGGCGGTCGATGATAGTGATCAGCGCCCGCACCAGGTTGCGCAGGGTCTGCTCGCGCCGCTCGCGCTCGCCGATCTCGGCGCTGATGTCGCGTTCGACGATCAGGGCTGCGCCCACATGGCCGGCGGCTTCATCCAGGGGCGAATAGGTCGACAGCAGGCAGACCGGCCGATGATCATCCGATGACGTCAGGCGGGTCAGGCTGGTGACCGGGCGGCCCTGGGCGCGCATCCGCGCCAGTTCGGCCTTGTAGCGCTTGGCCGCTTCCTGCCCATGCACGGCGGCAATGGACTTGCCGATCATGTCGGCCGAATTTGCGGCGCCCGCCAGGCTTGCGGCGGCGCGATTGGCGAACTGGTAGCGGCCTTCTGCGTCGATGATGAAGATCGCATCGGGTTCGCTGTCGGTGACTTGCGACAGGAAAGCATTCTGGCTTTCGAATTGCAGGGCAAGCGCCGCATGCCGGGACGCGGCTGCCGCCGCGCGGCGCGATGCGCCGTGCCGCCACAGGGCGACCGCGCCAAGCGCCAGCAATCCAAGGCCAAGGCCAAGCCAGATGGTCAAGCGCCGCGCCCGGCTGTCGGTCTCGGCCAGCGCCTCGCTGCGCAGCACGGTATGCACCAGGCTCCACGCCGTTTCGGGAATGGGCCGGCCGGTCACCAGGACCTCGCGGTTGCGGGCATCGCGCCGCATGGCAAAGGCACCGGGCTGCGCGATCGCAAAGGCGGAATCAAGATCGGGCGTATCGAACGACATCCGCCGGCTTTGCGGTGCCGCGGCATCCTTGAGCGGCGACAGATACTCGATGGTTGCGTCGCTCCTGCGGACCAGGAAGATCTCGCTGCTGGCGCTGGCCAGGCCGGGTTGCCGCAGGGCCGCGAAGAACGAGGCATCAAGCGGCTTCAGGCCGATGACGGCGCCCACCAGCGCGCTTGCCGAACCGTCACCCTGGATCGCGAACACGGGAACGGCAAACCCGATCGCGGGGTGGCCGTCGGGGCCGGTGTGAATGTCGATCAGCGTTCTCTCGCCTTTAAGCGCGCGCGCCAGCCCCTCGGCCAGGGTGCCCATGACAGGCGGCATCGTGTCGGTTGCGGCGATGGTCTGCCCGGCTGAATTGACAACGGCAAGGCCCGCCGTGCCGACCGGCCGCACATTGGCGCCCACCACGGGCTCGGCTGTGGCGCGAAAGCCATCGCGCGCGCTGGTCAGAACCAGCAGGTTCCGAAGATACTGCACCTGCGCGTCCGATGCGGCGACGCGCCGCGGATCGTTGCCGGCCAGCCTGATCTCGGTCAGATAGATCTGCAGCGATTCATTGGCCGCCAGCCCATCCAGGGTTTCGTACTGGCGGGCCAGCCAGTTCTGGACCGCTGCGCTGCGGCTGTCGGCCACGATCCCAAGACGATCCTGCCACGCCCTGAGATCCCGGCTCCGGCCCTCGTTGACGAAGCTGAAGATCAGGCCAAGGCCAAGAATCCCGGCCGCGACCAGCGCGATCGCGGTCAGCACAATACCGCGTGTCGCGCGGCCCGTGGCCTGGGGCCGTGCCGGTTCAGGTGTTGTTAATGACATCGTCACCGTATCGCCCTGTACCGTATCGCCCTGTCCAATCAGCAGAGGCAAGACGCATTTGCCGCAAGGTGCGCCGATGGGGTTAGGAAAGGATTAAGGCAAAGAAATCTAATATGCGGGCGGAGGTCCTATGTCTGCCCCGATCCTTGATCCCGTGCCGAACTGCAGTCGGCCGGCGCCGCAGGTCCGGTCATTCCGGGCCTTGCCCTCTCAATTTCCATTGGCCCGGATCGTGGTGCTGGGGTTGGGCGTGGCGGCTTTTGCCCATGTCGGCGGCCCAGGCCGGGGCCGGCCCGGGGGAATTTGCCAACCTGTTGGGACCGCAAGAGTTCAAGACCGGGAATCTGGCGCCCTTTCCGAAATGGACCGGGGTTCTGGATTGGCTATCAGGCCGAAACAGCGGGCGATTCCTGCAATTCGGGCAGCGCCCGCTGCGGCCATGACCGCTGGCAGCGCTTTATCGCCGATCAGCAGCGCAAGCCGCGCTTGACCAGATCCGGGCCGTCAACCGGGAATTCAACCGCTATCGGTATGTTCTCGACCCCGTGAACTATGGCGTGCCGGATTACTGGGCGACGCCGTTCCAGTTCCTGCGGCTGAACGGCGATTGCAGGTACACTGATCACCAAGTTCATGGCTCTGCGGGCCCTGGGCTTCGACAACGACGCATTGCGGATCGTCGTGCTTCGTGATCTCAATCTCCAGCTCGCCCACGCCATCCTTGTTGTCTATTATGAAGACCGGGTTCTCGTGCTCGACAATCAAATCTCCGATATCGTGGAGGCAACGGCGATCCGGCACTATCGGCCCATCTATTCCGTAAGCAGATCGGCGTCGTTGGCTGCACCGGCCATGACAGGCGGGGTGGCTGGGCCCGCCCGCCGCGCATCAGTTCGATAGGTTCCCATGATCGGTGACAGGACAGACCCCGGAACGAAGGGTGATGGCGCCGCTGAACCTGTCGCCGGCGCGCGACGCCGGGTTCTGGGTGCCGACCTGCAGCTTGCCCTGGCCGCCATCTTGCGATTGGCCGATATCGCGGTGATCACCCTGGTCGGCGTTCTGACGTACTGGCTGCGCAATGACAGCCTCGATTTTCCGATCGTGACCTTGCCGCGCTTGGCATCGGTCCCTTGCTTGCCGTGATCTACCTGCATGTCGCCAGGCTTTACGACAGCGCGCAATTGAACCGCCTTAACCAGCAGGTGGCCAAGCTTGCGGCGGCCTGGGGCGCTGATCGTGACCCTGGTCGTCATCGGCTATTTCACCAAGACATCGGCGACGTTCTCGCGCATCTGGATCGCCAGCTGGTTCCTGGCCAGCATGCTGGCATTGACGGCGCTGCAGGTCGCGGCGTCTATCGGCTCATGGCCGCGTGGCGCCGGCGCGGGATGCTGACACGGCAGGTTGTCATCATCGGCAATGTCGATGCGGCGCGGCGGCTGGTGGGCCATCTCCGTCTTGCGTCCGACCAGGGCTTTTCCATTTCAGGCATCTTCTCGGATGGTCCTTTGGCCGGGCCTTCCGCGATCGACGGCATTCCCGTGCTGGGAACGGTGGACGGGCTGACCGGTTACGCACGGCTCCATCCCGTGCACGGATTCTTGTTGCCCTGCCGCCCGGCGGATTTGCCGGCGCAAGCGACATCGTGCGCCGAATTCGAACGCTGCCGGTGGCGGTGAAGCTTTATCCCGACCTGGTCGACCCCGAAGTCGGTCGCGGCTTCAGCCTTGTCGGGGGTCTGCCCATGCTCGATGTCTATGAACGGCCCCTGGCCGGGTGGAACGTCATCGTCAAGACGGCAAGTGACTGGCTGCTGGCGCTCGTGATTTTCATGGCCATGCTTCCCGTCATGGCCGTCATCGCGCTGGCGGTGAAGCTGGACAGCCCGGGCCCGGTCCTGTTTCGCCAGCGCCGTTACGGGTTCAACAGCAACGAATTCACGACCCTCAAGTTCCGCTCGATGCGGGCCGATGCCGGCGACGAGAGCGGCGGGCCGCAAGCCAGGCGAGCGGACCCCAGGGTCACCGCGGTTGGCCGCTTCCTGCGCCGGACCAGCCTTGATGAATTGCCGCAGCTGCTCAACGTCCTTGCCGGCGACATGGCGCTGATCGGGCCGCGTCCCCATGCGGTTGCCCATAACCGGTACTACGCAGACATCATCGACGGCTATCTCGGGCGGCACCGGGTTCGCCCCGGCATCACCGGCTGGGCCCAGGTCAACGGCCTTCGCGGCGAGACCGACACGCTGGAAAAGATGCGCATGCGGGTGCAATACGACCTTTACTATATCGACAACTGGTCGCTCCTGCTGGACCTCAAGATCCTGCTCCTGACGCCCTTCGTCACCCTGGTCGGCCGCAATGCCTATTGATAGGGCGTCAATCTCTTCGGCCGATACTGGCGGCATGAGCACGCACCCGGCCCCCGACCCGTTCCTGATCCAATTCTTCGGCCGCATCCCGAAGGATGTCGCATCGACGTTCACGGATGCCCAGCTCGATGCGGTCAAACGAGCCTTCGGCGCGCGCAGCTGGGGGGCGCACCGCATTGACCTGCGCTTTTCCATTCCCTTGCCCTGGCGCCGCTACTATGTGGTGTTCCTGTGTGGCACGGAACGCCGCGATCCCGAACGCCGCCACCTCGAACGGATCCTTCGCCCCCTGAACTGGCTTGGTGTTGCCTTTGCCGTGGCCGCATTCGTCTCGCTGGTCTCGGTGCCGCTGCTGATCCTGGCCTATCTGATGAAAACGGCGATGGGGATCGACCTGGCGCCGGATGGCGGGGTCCATCGGCTGGGCCAATCACTGGTCGATCAGATTCGGCTGTTATTCCGCTGATTTCTGGACTAAACGCCACCGCATCGCCCATTTGCCGGCCGGTTGGGACAGAGCGTGATCTACTTGACCAAATGGGGGCTTGCCGCACTGATCGTGCTGGCGCCGTTGCCGCTTGGGGCCAACCGCCCCTGGTCGTGGAGCCTGCTTTGCCTGGGTGTCGGGGTCTGCCTGCTGCTTTGGACCGCGGCGGCCATGGGCAACCGCGGCGTGATCCGCATGCCGTCCCGTCGCTATGGTGCCTTTACGATCCTCTATGGGCTGCTGATCCTGTGGTTCCTGATCCAGGCCGCGACCTTCACGCCGCAGGCCTGGCATCACCCGCTGTGGGATCAGGTCCGGACCGCTTTCAGCAACGGCGATTCGATCACGATCAGAAGCAGCATCAGCCTTGACCGCGAGGCGACCCTGGCCGGGGTCATGCGGCTGCTGGCCTATGGCTGCATCTTCTGGCTGGCCTTGCAGTTTGGCCGCAGCCGCAATGGCGCAAACCGCATGCTGTGGGCGGTGGCCGCAGCCGCCTTTGTCTACGGGGTCTATGGCCTCGTGGTTCGGTTCGCCAATCTTCAGACGCTGCTCTGGTACGACAAATGGGCCTACCAGGATTCGGTGACCGGACCCTTTGTCAACCGCAACAGCTTTGCCACCTATGTCGGCATCGGCCTTCTGGTCACTCTGGTTCTTGCCTGGCGGGAATTCGGCCGCCCGACGGCATCGGGCCTGGCCGGGGGGCAGAAGGTCCGGGCCGTCATGGCCCAGATCAGGCCACGGATCTTCGTCCTGATCGGCATGGCCGCGACCCTGGCGACGGCCTTGCTGCTTACCGGCTCTCGCGGTGGCATCGCGGCAACCCTGGCCGGCGGGCTGGTGCTGATCTTGGCCCTGATCGCCGTCCATCGCCACTGGCTGGCGGTGGCGGCGGTCGCCGCGATCGTGATGGGCGGCACGCTGGTTCTGGGCGCGGTCGGTCTTGACAGGCTGGAAGGCCGCATCGCCGCGATGCCGGTCGAAGCCCAGCACCGCGCGGCCCTGCATGCCCAATCCATCACGGCGATCGGCGATCGGCCGATCTTCGGCACCGGGCTTGGCACCTATCGCGATACCTACAATCTCTACAAGGACTATCGGCTGCCGTTCTGGACCCTGCCAACCGACAAGGCCCACAACAGCTATCTTGAACTGGCGGTCGAAGGTGGATTGCCGGCCCTGGCGATCCTGTTGATGGTATTCGGGCTTGTTGTCTTGCGCTGCCTGGTCGGCCTGTTCCGGCGTCGCCAGGAACTGGCCTTGCCGGCCCTGGGTCTTGCGGTAACCGCGCTGGTCGGGGCGCATGCCGTCGTCGATTTCAGCATGCAGATCCCGGCCATCGCCGCCACCTACGCCTATATCATGGGCGTTGCGTGCGCGCAGTCATGGCCGACCCAGGCCGAGCGGGCGACCGCGGCGCTGGGATCGACCGAGCGCCTGCCCTAGCGCCTTGAAAGGTCCTAGAGCCTTTCATGGTCAGGTAGAAGCGTTCTGACAGAGCGCATTTGGCCAAGGACTGATAGGTGTATTGAGTTCAAGCCGCCATGGGGTCGGTGCCAATTGTATCGGTGGAGCCAGACGGGCACCATCGGCGCGACGATCTGAGTTGGGATAGGCCTGGGCATAGGCCTGTTCTCTGAGAGCGGTCCGGATGAAGCGCTCGGCCTTTCCATTGGTTTTGGGGGTGTAGGGTTTTGTTCGGATGTGCTTGAGCTTGAGGCGCCGGCAGGCCTGGCGAAGGCTCGGCCATAACAGGGGCCGTTGTCGGTCATGACGCGGGTGACGGTGATGCCGAGGCTCTTGCGAAGGCGATGGCAGCCTTGGAGAAGGCGGTGGCGGCGCTCCTGGCCTTTTCGTCCGGCCTGATCTGGCTGAAGGCGCGCGAGGCGTCGTCGATGCAGACATGGACGAACTCCCAGCCGGCTGCCCGGCCGCTGGCCCGTCCGGTGCTCTGACCGGCTCGGTCGCCGGTGACGCGATGGCCCGGGCGCTCGAAACGCCCGAGTTTCTTGATGTCGATGTGGATCAATTCGCCGGGGTGTTCGCGCCAGAAGCGCCGCACGGGTGCGGCCGGATCGAGGGCCTTCAGCCTGTTCAAACCCAGGCGCTTCAGAACCCGGCTGACCGTCGCGGGCGAGACGCCGACTTCCTTGGCGATATGCGAGGCCGGGCGCCGTTCCCGCCGCAGCGCTTCAACTGGATCGACGGTCTCTTGCGGCGTCGGCGATGCAGGCGGTGCGGCCTTGAGCTGCGATCCTGAAGGCCCGCCAGGCCCTCGGCCTGGAAGCGTGCCACCCATTTGCGGACTGTCCGCGAACAGCCCGCGGCTTCGCTGACGGATGCCAGCCGTTGACCGCTCAACACCTGCCGCACAATTCGCTCTCGACCATGCGGCGTCAGACGCAAAGCCTCTATGCATGTCCATTCGGCTCCCCAGGATCGCTGCGGCTTTGACACCTTCAGCTTCCTCCAGACAGGCCGAATGGACAACCTCTTGAAAGCTCACACCTAGAGCCTTTCATGGTCAGCGTTCTGACAGAGCGCATTTGGCCAAGGACCAGGAAGGCGCCGAAGGGCGTAGCGGGGCTACGGCCAAGGCGGCTGACGACGCCCTTGGCCAAATGCGCCTGTCCCGCAGGGTCGCGGAGGGTCGAGCGCGGTGTCAGGCCGCTTGCCCGGATGCCTCATCGCGCCGCGCGGCCTTCCTGGCGGACCGCTGCGCCGCCCCGCAAACAGAACCGCTTCTATCTGATCATGAGCGATTCTAGGTCCCATCGACATCCCGATTGGACCTAACGCGTCTCCTGGCGCAGGTGGCGATAGGCACTGTCGAAGCGGCCGAGCAGTTCTGGCGTCGGACAGCAGCGCGCGAACCTCGCGCAAGGCAAGCCGCCGGCGGGCAACCATCGCCAGACGGCCGGGATCTGCAAAGGCCAAGAGCCTGACCCGCTGGCGGGCCTGCTCGCGCCCGTTCTCGTCCAGCCGGCCCCACAGGACAAGGGCAAGCTCGACCCGCGGCAGCACAAGCTCCGGGTGTTTCAGGCCTGGTGCTGACCGCCAGGGGATAATAGTTGGCGGCGGCCCGCAGGCCCGAATCTCCGCTCCGCAGCATGGAAAGCTGGACCAGCTGCATCCAGGCGAAGGGCTGGGCCGGATTGGCAAGAATCCCGGTCCGGGTGTCATCGCTGGCCTCGGCCAGAAGCTGCTGGTGCAATTCGTCGGTCGCGTATTGGGCAAGATGGAGCCGCATCAGGCCAAGCTCATAGGAGACGCGGCCGGACTTGACGATCGCCAGCGAGCGAAGCCGTGCGCGGGCCGCCTCGTTCAGACGCTTTTCATCCACCTTGTCGCGATCCGCCAGGGTTCTCAGGACCGGGTCGGGGTCCGACAGCGGCAGGCCGCTCAGGAATCTTGGGATGGCCAGGGCGAACAGGGCGATCCCGGCCACCAGCGGCAGTACGATCGAATAGGTAATGCGGGTGCGAGCCACAATGAAAACCTGGTCGGGATCGGCGCCGTGTTCCGTCTATTCGACGTAATACCGTTTGTAGGCCCGTGCGTAATAGGGCGTATCGCGATAGTCATACTGCGCATGGCGTCGCATATCGACCATGCTCAGCACCGTGCCGGCAAGCTGGCCGCCGGCATCGACGACCTGCCGCATGCCGGTCAGAATCGTATCGCGCCGCGTCGTCGCCCAGCGCACAACGAAGACCGCGCGCTCGACGATCCGCATCAACACCAGCGCGTCCGAGACCGCAAGCAACGGCGGGGTATCCAGCATGACAAGATCATAGCGCTCGCGCAGCTGGGCCAGCAGCGCCCGCATCGAATCCGACCCCAAAAGATCTGGCGGGTTCGGAGCGCGACCGCCGGCCAGAATGTAATGGATGCCCGTTTCCTCGTCGGTGCGGATGATCTCGTCCAGACGGGCGGCGCCGGCCAGATATTCGCTGAGGCCGACACCCCCCTCGGCACCCAGATAGAGGTGCACGCGCGGATAGCGCAGATCGCAGTCCAGTAGGATGGCCCGTTGGCCCGATCGCGCTGCCAGCACGGTCAGTGAAAGAGCGGCCGTCGTCTTGCCCTCTTCGGGCACCGAGGACAGGACCGCTACGGTCCGGGGTGGCGTATCGGGGCTTGAAAGCATGATCGCCGTGCGCAGGCTTCGGATCGCTTCGCTGAAAGCCGAGTTCGGCTTGTCGATCACGGTGCGATGCGGTCGGCTGCGGCGGCGCCGGGACATGGCCAGCAGCGGAATCATGGTCAGTGTCGTGAAGCCGGTCGCGGCTTCCATCTGCTGGCTGCTGCGGAACCCGGCATCGAAGAATTCGACCAGGAAGGCGAACGCCATGGCGATCACGATCGAAACCACGAAGGCGGCGAAGACCAGCATGCGGGTGCGCGGATAATACGGAGCGTCGGGCAGCGCGGCCGGAGAGATGACCCGCGATTCCGCCTTTTGCGGCGTGTCTTCCTGGACACCCGTCTCTTTCAGACGCTGGAGCAGGGCGTCATAGAGCTGCTTGTTGGCGCGCACCTCGCTTTCCATGGCGCGCAGCGTGACCTCGGTTTCGCGCTCCTGGTTCAGGCGCCGCTCAAGGATCTGGACCTCGCGGTTCAGGTTGGCTTCGCGGACCTGGGCAATCTGCAGTTCGTTCTTCAGATTGGCGGCGATCTTGGCCACCTCGGCGGTGATCTTGCCCTGCAGATCCTTGAGCTCGCTTTGGATCAGGGTCATGCTGGGATGGTTGTCCCGCACCTTGGTCCGCAGCTCGGCGATCTTGCGCAGCACCTCGGTCTCTTGCTCGCGCAGACGGTGAATAAGCGGCGCATCCAGGACGGCGGCCGCCGTTTCGACGCCGGCGCCGCTTTTGACAAGGCTGTCAACCTGGTCGAAGCGGGCGGCCGCCTCGGCCCGCCGGGTGCGGGCGATGCTCAACTGGGAACTGATCTCGGCCAGCTGTTGCGCCGCCACCGAACTCTGGCCGATCTCGACGATCCCGGTGCTGCGGCGGAACGTTTCCAGCCGGCGTTCGGATTCGATCAGGCGTTCGCGAAGCTCATTCACGCGGTCGCCCAGCCACGCATTGGCGCGCTGGGTCGCCTCGCCCTTGGTGGCGACGCTGTTCTCGATGTAGACGTCCGCCGCCAGATTGGCGAGGCGGGCCGCCAGAACCGGATCGGGCGATGCGTAGCCGACCCGGATCACCCGGGCGCGGGGCGATGGCATGACGGTCAGGCCGGCCAGGTAGATGGTGACGATTTCTTCGTCCAACTGGCGCTGCGCGTCGGCCGGCGTGCGTGATGCCAGGCTGCCGGGCGGCGCCTGCGGCGACGGGAAGGCGTGATCGATCCAGACCTGGATCGTCTCGAAAACAGGCGTGACCCAACCCTTGCGCGGCGGGGCAAGCTCGGGATTGAAAAGCGGATGATCCGCCAGTTTCGCGCGCTCCACGACTTTGGCCGCAAGCCCGCGCGAGCCGATGACGGCGGCCTCGGTCTCGAGCGTGTAATAGTCATAGGGAACGCCCTGGATGACGGCCTCGATATTCGAGAACTTCTCGCGTGACGTCTCCAGCACGAGCTGGGATTCGGCGTAATAGAGCGGCGTGATCTGGTGCACCACCAGCGCGGCAAGGCCGGTGATCAGCAGCGAGATGCTGGCGATCAGGGCCTTGCGCCGGCGAAGGACAGCAAGGATCGCGCGCAGGTCAAGCATGCCGGCATCGGCCGCGCCAGGCTGCGGGGCGCGCGGCCGGCTGTCCGCCGGTTCCCGTTTTAATGGCGTAATGGTTGCCAAGATCGGACGTGTTCCTTCAATCCCGTAGGGTCCGGCCCGTGTGGTCCGGCTCGTGTGGTTGGGTTGGCCGGACCCGCCGGCCCTGTCGATGACGCCAGCCCGGATTTTCCGGGCGCTGCTCGGCGAAGCCTAATTTTGCGCCAAATGCCTGAAAACCAAGTAAAAGCGGCCTAGAACAGGCGGCGCTCGATCTCGATGGTGTCTCCCGGTTGAACAGGCGTGTTCGGCTCGACCTCAAGCGTCACCGGCCCGTCCGGGCCCCGGCGAACCAGCGTCATTGTCGCGGTCCTTGCCCGGCGCGTATAGCCGCCGGCCAGTGCCACGGCCTGCTGAACGCTCAGGCCCGCTATATACGGATAGCTGCCCGGCTTCTGCACCTCGCCCAATATGAAGAAAGGCCGGTAGCTCAAGACCTCGATCACGACATTGGGGTTGACCACCAGGTCACGGTTCAACCGTTCCGTGACAAGCTGCTGAAAATCCTCGATGGTCGAATTCGCGGCCAACAGGCGGCCGGCCAGCGGCATTGCCACATGGCCGGTGCTGTCGACCTCGTAAGATCCCGAGATATCCGCGTGGCCAAACACCCGGATGTTGAGCTTGTCACCCGGCCCCAGCCGGTATTCGCTTAGCGGCGCCTGGGCCTGGGCCGTTCCGATGGCCCCCAGTCCGATGGCTCCCAGCGCCATGACGATAAAAGATAAAACCGCAAGCCAGGACAGCACCATGCGCCCGTTGCGGCGAGGCGGCCGCTTTTTCATGTCATCCCACCTGCGCGGCTTCGACACATCAATCACCCTAGAACCGTGTGCCAATCCGAAGCAGGGCACGATAGTCCTCATAATCGGCGCCACTGGCATCGGATGACCGGGTATCACGATTTAGTGACCCGCCGATCACCAGGTTGCGGCCCAGGAAATATGTGAAACCGATCCCAACCCGCAAGATGTCATCCTTGCGCTGCAATCCCCGATAATCGTCGTTCTGCCACGATGCCCGCAGATCGACGAGGATATTGTCGCGCAGTTCGTAATCGATCCGGCCCGCCAGGGACGTTTCGAACACGCCGCCGGCACCCTGCAGGGTCGTTTCACGGATCGAGCGCGCCCCGTTAACGCTAACGGTGATCAGCCCCGTCGCATTCCACAGAATGCCGGTGCGATAGGTGGGGCCGGCCACGGTGGACAGCGTCGGATCGTCGTAGCGCTGGCGCATATAGCCGGCCGCGAAATCAAGGAAGGTGACGCCCGAAACATCCCAGGTCAGCCCGACCAGGCCCTGGTCGCCCGTGGAATCGCGGCGAACGCCGAAATTGTCCAGCCGCTGATCGTAACGAACCCAGTTATGGGACGGCTCGACATAGAGGATCGTATCGGGCGAGAACTCGAACCCCACGCGGGTCGAGGCGGTCGTTACGCGGCGGTCGCGATCGTCATTGTCGACCAGGCCCGAATCGTGGAAATCGCTTCTGTCGTGGCGCAGGCCGGGGCGGACGATCCACGCATCGCGCTGATAGGTGCTGGAAATCCCGTAGCTGAACAGATCATACGTTGTGGGCCCGGTTCCCGCGCCCGGATCGTCGGGCGAGCCGCGCAGCTCGTGGCCATGCCGATAGGACAATGTCGGGGTCACGGTCCAGAATTCTTCGATGTCCAGGCGACCTTCCAGCACGGCCCCTGCATCGTCATAGTTTTCGCCGCCATAGGTGTCGAAGCGGCCCATGTCGCTGGTCACGGCCAGTGAAAGGGCGTGGTTCTCCCAGTCGGACCGCACCGCAAGCCCCGGGCGATAATGCATGATCCGATCGGTCTTGGCGCCGGATGGGGTTCGGAACACGTTGCTGTCAAATTCAGTCTCGACATCGAAGGTCGGGTACAGAACCAGGCTCTCGATCAAGCCGCGGTCGGTCGCGTCGCCGCTCTTGGCACCAAAGATCGCCGAGATCACCTCGGTCATGGCGATGCCGTTCGGGTCGAATTCGGGCCGTGGCCGCGACAGGACCGATTCCTGCGGGGCGCTTTGGGCCTGCGCGGCGATATCGCCCAGCATGGTCATGGCGACGGCCGTCGCGGCGATGGCGAAGACGACGTGACCCAGGCCCATGACGTCTCAGGGCCTTTGCAGGTGCGCATGTGCGGGGCCCAGCATGATCACGTCGTGCAATGCCGCTTCCACGACCATGCGGGTTGAATCCCAGCCCGTCACGACGCGCTGACCACCACGGCGGGCGGGGCGACGAATTCCGGGATTGTCAGAAACGGCGGCGGTGGCGCGGCCGGTCCGGCGGCGGTGGCGATTCCGGAAAGCAGGTCGGCCAGCGCGGCCAGCAGTTCGCCTTCCAGCGCCAATCGCTCATCGGCGGAAAGCAGGGTCGCGCGGGCCCGGGGCGAAAGCCAAAGGCTCGACGGTCCGTCACTCGACTCGATGAACAGGCCGGCCAGATAGGGCAAAGCGCCAGCCGCGGATCGGAATTCAAGCACGATCTCGCCAAGACCGCCGGCGCCTGGCCTCGTTGCTGCCTCGATCACGGTGATTCCGCCCCGCATGGTCGACAGCGTGGCGCCGCCACGCGTTGCCGCGCGGCTGCCGGGCCGGATGCCGCTGGTCGCGAAATCTTCGCCCTGTTGGCTCAGATAGGCGGTCTGCACCCATTGGTCGGGACGCATGGGCAGCACCGGAAAGATCTCGTCATTGACCAGAATCTGCAATCCAAGCGGGCTTTCGGCGGAAGACGCGCCGTTCGGTTCGGTAATGGGCACGATGCGGTACGAGCCCGGCGCCAGCGTGATCGCAAGCCGCGCTATGCCGCTGATGCCGTCCAAAAGCATTGCGTCATCGCCATCGCCGCCGGTGGCGCGCAGCGTGCCGGCCAGCCGCGCGTCGCTTGGCGTCAGGCCCTGAAATCCATCGCGAACCGCGCCCCCGGTGGGGCCGAAATCGAAGCCAAGGCTTTGGCCGGGGGGAAGAAATCCGCGATCAACCCCCAGCTCGATGACGCGCAGCGCGTTCAGCACCTCGGATGCAAGGCGCTGCACCATCTCGCCGGCTGCCGCAATGTCGCCGGTGCCGCTGCCGATTCCCGCCTTCAAGGCCCGCAGCAGGGCAAGCCCGCGGTGCGCCGCGGCACGCGGGTCAAGATCGTCGCCGCGCAGAAAGGTCATGACGACGCTGGCGCCGCGACCGTCCGGCAGCAATGCCGCCGCCACAACCGAATCCGGGACCATCGCATCGCTTGACGATGTCGCGGCGATGGATTCGGCTGCGCCCGCGGCCGGCGTGCCCTGGGCCCATGCGGGGATAGCCAGGAAGACGCCCCCTGCGGCCAGGGCCACGCCCAGCCGCCACCCCCTCATGCCGTTCGGATATCGCATGGCTGCATCCTTAGCGTATCAGGCCGGGTGCCTCCAGCCTGCTCTGGACCGGAAATCCTACCGTCCGATCTCGGACCAATGTGTTACCAAAAATCTTTTGAATGATAGCATTGAAGTCGTCTGTGACGCCCTTCACAGATGCCGCCGCGAAGGCTCCCAAAACTGGGGAAAATTGTCGGTTTTCCTGATTGATGAACCGTCGATCCCTTGGTCCGGTGTTCATTCCGTCACCACCAGGCTGCGGGCAACCAGGTCGGCAAGGGCGGCGGTCAGATCGGCGTCAAGACGATCGGCGTCCACCTGCGGGAAGGCCGCGTGAAACAACGTCAGAATTTCTGTCTTTGTATGTGGCGTGGCCAAGATTCGCCAAAGACCGGTGGTGATCTGGTCAAGGTAGAAGATGTCCTCGTCAGTCGGGTCGACCAGAAAGGTTTCCCCGTCGATCGTTGTCTCGCTGACGCCGGGGTTGCGGCGGTAGCGGGTCATGGCGCGGTGTTTTCCTGGCCAAGGCGGGCCGCCAGGGCCAAGGCGGCGCGACGGCTGACAGAATAAGTCAGGTCAAAGGCTGGCACCCGGCTGGCCATGCGGGTGGCCAGGGCCAGCACCGCGCCGCTTCCAAGATGCGGCGCCGAGCCATGATCGATGATGGTCCGCACCGCGGCCGCCCGGGAAAGTGCCACCAGGCGGGTTGCCGAACCGCCCTGGCGGGTCAGCCGAATCAGCGCCCCGACCGGCACCCGTTCGCCATGCGGGGCCTGTTCGCTGGCCCCAAGGGCAAGATAGGCGGCGCCGGGTTCGGCATCCCGGGCCGCCTCGCGCCGGGCGACGAAGGTGCGAAAGCGGGGGCCAAGGGCATGGGGAACCGGCAGGCGGACCTTGGGCGCAAGCCCCAGGGCGACAGCCTCGAGCGATCTGCCGGCCCCCGCCAGAAGCAGCCGGTCATCGCCAAGGAGACGATGCCCGCCTGCCGCCAGATGCAGGGCGATGGTGCTTTTCCCGGATTGGGAATGGCCCACCAGCACCACGGCCCGGCTGCCGATCACCACCGCGGCGGCATGGATGGCCAGGGCCTCGGGTTCGGCTGCAAGCCGGGCCGCAACCAGGGCTCCGGCGGCGGCATGGGCGGCCCCGGCGGTGTCGGGATACCAAAGCGGATGGGCGCCGTTGTCGGCCGAGGAGACCCGGTAGCCGCCGGCCTCGGCCATTACCCTGACCTGGATTGTCCCGCTGGCCGGGACCATCCCTTCGCCGTGCGATGGCTTGCACCGGTGGGGCCAGTGGGGCGTCAGGATGTCCAGGGTCGGCGCGACAAGATCCCAGCCTGACATCAGGATCGGCCTGGTGGGCCCAGAAAAGCCGCAGATGTGGCCGCGATCGTCCGCGTCCCGATGCAAAGGCGCGCCCCATGGCGGCCGGGATGTCATGCTTGTTCCAGGCATGTTTTCAATCATAGCAGATCAAGCCCGATGCCGGGGCGGCCGGCTGGCCCGGCCGCGATCGCGCGCGGCTCGACGCCCACATCGTCAACGCTGGCATCGTCCCCGCGGCCGCGCCATATTGCAGCCATGCCATCCCAGCCCCAGCCGGCCCAATCTCAGCCGGCCCAATCTCAGCCGGTCCAGGCGCCGCGTTCCGCCACCATATCCGTACGGCGCCTGACCAAGCGGTTCGACTCGGTCGTCGCGGTTGATGCCGTTTCGTTCGACGTGGCGGCGGGCACGACGGTCGCTCTGCTGGGCGGCAACGGCGCCGGCAAGACGACCACGCTTTCCATGCTGATCGGCCTTTTGTTGCCAAGCGAGGGCGAAATCCGCGTCTTGGGCGAAGACATGGTGCGCCATCGCTTTCGGGTGCTGGGCCGGATGAATTTTTCATCGCCCTATGTCGATCTGCCCAACCGGCTGACGGCACGGCAGAACCTGATGGTCTATGGCAAGCTCTATGGGGTGCGGAACCTGCGCGCGCGGATCGCCGAACTTGGCGCTGATCTGGATCTTGGCAAGATCATGGACCGACCGACCGGCGCGCTGTCGTCGGGGCAGAAGACCAGGATT
>JAXMDU010000023.1:0-50536 GCA_046348645.1 Alphaproteobacteria bacterium | reverse complement strand
AGTTCCCGAGCCTTGATCCGTTCCTGACCCCGCGCCCCTCGCGCCGCCATGAAGAACCGAAGGCCCTGGTCGAGCGGATGTGGGATTACGCCCGCAAGGCCGGCCGCGACCCGAAATCGATCGGCATCGACGGCCGGATCTTTTATGCCAAGCAGACCCCGGACGACTGGAACCGGGCCATGCAACTGTGGCGGACCGAACTCGGGGCAAGCCACGTGTCGTTCAACACCATGAAGGCCGGGCTCAAGGGCGCGTCCGAACACATCGCCGCCGTCAGGCGCATCAAGGAATCGATCTGATCCATCTGGATCGCGGCAAAGCGTCAGACCAGCGATTCGAGGCCGGCACGATAATTGGGATAGGCCAGCGTGACGCCCAATTCGCGCTTGATCAGGTCGTTCCGAACCCTTCGGCTGTCGGCATAGAAGCTTTGGGCCATGGGTGACAGGGTCGCGTCCCTAAACGCAACCGCTGGCGGCGGGTCCCGCCCCAGCAGCTTGCAGGCATAGGCGACGACGTCCGGGCTGGGCGCCGGTTCATCGTCAGACACGTTATAGATGCCACCCGCCCGCGGCCGCGCGATCGAGGCTTCGAGCACCCGCGCAATATCGTGCACATGGATGCGCGAGAACGCATGGCCCGGCTTCACGATCCGTCGCGCGGTGCCGTCTCGCACATCGTCAAGGACGCTGCGCCCCTGGCCATAGATGCCGCTCAGGCGGAAGATCTGGACGACAATGCCGTGACGCGCGCCAAAATCAAGCCATGCCTTCTCGGCTGCGATCCGCCGCCGCCCGCGTGGCGAATCGCCCCTGAGCGGCGAGGTTTCATCGACCCACGCGCCATCCCAATTGCCATACACGGCGGTGCTGGACAGATAGCCGATCCAGGCCAGCGGCGGGGCGGCCCTGCCAAGCGCGGCGATATCGGCGGCATGGGTATCGATGACCGGATCGCCCGCATCGTCGGGGCTGATCGACACGAGAAGATGGGTCGTGCCCGCCAGGGCCGCCCGGGGATCGGCCAGCGGCACACCGCGATTGAACAGATGGGCCTCGACCCCGGCATCGCGCAGCCGCGCGCGCTTTTCCACTGTCCGCGTGGTGCCCGCGACCGCCCAGCCCGCCAGCCGGCGACGCGCCGCAAAGACCTGGGCCGAATAGCCAAGACCGAAACAGAAAAGGCGGTTTCCCATGATCTCCCGCTTTCAAGACATCGACCCGATCACGCTGGGCTTGCCATCCCGCCGATCCAGGTTGAAAAGTGGGGGCGATGATGACCGTGGGCAAGTTCGTGCCACAAGATTGGTCCGCGCCGACCGCGAAACCCGGCATGCCGGCCCGGCGGCGCCGGGGTAGCTTCGGCCTTTGCCTGGCCATGGCGGTCTGGACCACGGTGATGCCTGTCGATGGCGCGGTGGGCCAGACGCGCAACGACGGCGCGAGCGGTTCCGGAAACGATGCGGCCGCCTACGAGGTCTGCATCGGGCTTGCCAACACCCAGCCCCGGCGCGCCCTGATCGAGGCCGAGGGCTGGGCCAAGCAGGGCGGGGGTGCGCCGGCAAGGCATTGCTGGGCGCTCGCCCTTTTCGCTCAGGGGCGCTACGAGGAAGCCGGAACGATGCTTGAAACGCTGGCGGCCGAGCTTGAACGGGGCAATCCGGCCAGCCGGCGCCTGGGCCGCGAGGCCAGTGCCCAGACCGGCCACGCCTGGCTGCTGGCCGGACAGCCAAGCAAGGCGGCCGATGCGTTTTCCCGCGCCCTGGCGTCATCACCCGACGATGTCGAGCTGCTGATCGACCGGGCCATGGCCCTGATCGCGGCCGAACGCCCTTTCGATGCCATCGACGACCTGAACAGGGCGAACGACCTGCACCCCGAGCGCACCGATGTGCTGGCCCTGCGCTCGGGCGCCTATCGCCGGGTCGGCACGCTGGATCTTGCCCAGGACGACGCGAAGCGGGCGCTGGCCCTTGATCCCGACAACCCGGAAGCCCTGCTTGAAAGCGGCATCATCCTGCGGGCCTTCGGCAAGGAGGCCGAGGCCCGCGCGGCCTGGCAGAAAATCCTGAAGGTCGCACCGGACAGCGCCGCCGCCGGCGCGGCGCGCGCCAATCTGGCCGGCCCGCCCGGCCGGCGCTGAGGTCAGAAATCCAGATCGGCGTAATGATTGGGTGGCGGCGCGCCGGGAATGTAATCCGTAAGCAGGGGCCGGAAGCTTGGCCGCGACTTTACCCGCGCGTACCAGTCCTTGGCGGGCTCGGAGCTTTGCCAGGTCACGTCGCCCAGATAATCCGCGACCGAAAGATGGGCGGCAGCGGCAATATCGGCGAGCGAAAAACGATCGCCGCCCAGCCATTTCCGCCGGTCCGCCAGATAGGCGATATAGTCCAGGTGATAGTCAAGATTGGTCTGCGCAGCCCGGATCGCCGATGAATCCGGCGAGCCCAGGCCAAGAAAGCGTTTCAAGACCTTTTCCGAGATCAGATGGCTGGTCACTTCGGCCTGGAACTTGATATCGAACCAGGCGACCAGCCGGCGCACCTCGGCCCTGACGACAGCATCGGCGCCGATCAGGCGCGGCTCGGGATAGGTTTCCTCCAGGTATTCGCAGATGGCGCCGCTGTCGGCGACGATCAGCCCGTCATCGTCCAGCACCGGCACCTCGCCGGCGGGATTGAGCGCGAGGAAGGCCTCGCGCCGCTCCCATTCGTTCTCGACGCGCAAGGCGAAATCGAGCCCCTTTTCCTTGAGGGCGACGCGAACCTTACGCGAAAACGGATTGAGCCATGTGTGATAGAGCGTTCGCATGGAGGCGGCACTTTAGAACATCGTCGGGCCAGAATCATCTGGGTTGCGGGATCGGGATTCGACATCGGCAAGGTCCGACGGTGCCGGTCGCCAAATGGCTCTTGCCTCGCTGACTCCAGGCGCTATGTTGGCGCCGCTTCCAGGGCCGCCGAGTCAATAATCTCAGCCTTCAATAATCTCAACCTTCCGGCCCACAAGACGGAGACCCACTCGTGGCGATCCTGCCGGATGCACTCCATGCCATCGGGCAAGGCCTTGCGGAATTCCTTCCCCTCGGGGCACGCACCCATCTGGACCTTGCCATGGCGGCGTCTGGCACAGGCCAGCCCGATGCCACCTTTTCGTTCTGCATCAGCATCGGCGTTCTGCTGGCGCTGATGCTTTATTGCTGGCGCGATATCGGAACACTTGGCATCGGCATCGCCCATACCGTACGCGGCAAGTCATCACCGTCCCGGCGCTTCCTGAACCTGATCCTTGTCGCGATCGTGCCGCCGCTGCTGGCCGAGATCTTCGGGCGCGAGGCCACCGCTGCGCTGGGCGATCTGTTCGTGATCACCGGCTGGGTGGGCATCGTCACGGGCATCACGCTTTTCATCGCCGACCGGCTGGGGCTTACGCTGCGTCGCACCGAACACATGGGAAGCGGCGAGTCGGCCGCGATCGGCGTGGTTTCGGTGCTGGCCTTGCTGCCCGGTGCCGGGCGCACGCTGGGTGCCGTGACACTGGCGCGCTTCATGGGTTACGAGCGGTTCGATGCCGCGCGTTTCGCGATCCTGATCACCATTCCGGCAATGATGGCGGTCTGCGCCCTGAGCGGCATCACCTGGTTCGAGGCCGGCACCATCTGGCCCGGCATCGATGCGGCGGCCGGCGGCGGGCTGGCCTTTCTGGCGACGCTGGTCTCGATCGTGGTGATGATGCAATGGCTGGATAAGGCGAGCTTCACGCCGCTTGCCGCCTACGGTCATCACGGGCGGGGTTCTGCTGGTCCTGGCCTACCGGCTGGCGTGACGGGGGCGGGCCGCCCGCCACCGATAGCGGCTCAGGTATCCGGGGACGATCGCCTCGGCCGGGGTGGCGGTTATGCCAAGATCGGCCAGCGTCAGCGCGCCGGGCGCCGCGACATTGTCGTGGCGCATCATCAGGACCTGATCGCCCGGGTCAGCGGCACCAGCAGGATGCTGCCGGCCCAGCCCATCAGTTCGGTCAGCGGCAGCGGCAACGGCACCAGCGGCCGCCGCCGGCCAGTGGCGCTGCGCACCGGGTCCATGATCTGCCTGAAGCTGTAGACCGGGGCCCGGCCAGTTCCGCCCAGGTCCGGCCGCGCGCCCATTTCATCGACGGCGGCAACAATGGCATCCGCCACATCACCGCCCACATAGACCGGCTGGAAGTTGGGCCCGTCGAGGCCACCATCGAAGAGGCCAGCGCCGATGACCGGCAGGACCGGCGACAGGCAGGCGATCATGGCAAACTTGTTGAAGAAGTTGTCCTCGGCGCCGAACACGACGCTGGGCCGCAGGATAGTGGCGGTCGGAAAGGCCGCCCGGACCGCGCCGCCTCGCCCGCCGCCTTGCTGCGGCCATAGGCGGACAGGCTTTCGGCATCCGCGCCGATGGCCGAAATATGGACCAGCGACCGGCTGCCCGCCGCCTGGGCGGCCCTGGCCACCCGCGCCGCCCCCTGGACGTGCACGGCAGCAAAGCTTCGGCGCCCACGCTCGTACAGGATCCCCACCAGGTTGACGACCGCATCGGCGCCCGCGCAGGCCGCCACGACCGCCCCATCATCCTGGATGCTGGCCTCGACCGGAACGACCTGGCCGATATTGCCCATCGGCTTCAGGAACATGGCGGCTTCGGGATCGCGGACCGCAACCCGGACCTGATCGCCCCGCGCGGCCAAGCGCCGCACCACGTGGCGCCCGATGAAGCCGGAGCCGCCGAAAACGGTGACCAGACGCGCCACGGAAGCCGCTCCTTTTGCCGGCCGCGCCAGCCGCAGCCATTCCCCGGGTGATTAAACCATCCCCCGTTCCCCGTAAAGCCGGCGCCGCATGGCCGTCGGTGGAAAGCCGGTTCCACTGGTTGACACGGGCGAGCCTCGCAACCTATCACTCTGCATCGGCCGACCTTGCCCAGGTGGCGGAATTGGTAGACGCGCTAGCTTCAGGTGCTAGTGGGCGCAAGCTCGTGGAAGTTCGAGTCTTCTCCTGGGCACCATCATCAAGGCGCCAAAGCGGTTGCCCTGGACCAGATGATGGCCGGATCAGTGAATGGCTGACGGCCAACCGACAAGAACCCAGCGGGAACGCATGACGATCCACCTCCATAAAGGTGACCTTCCTGGCGGCCTGTCCTTCGGACCGGCGGTTGCCGTCGATACCGAGACCATGGGGCTTAACCCGCGTCGCGATCGCCTGTGCCTGGTGCAGCTTTCCGGCGGCGATGGGGTGTGCCACCTGGTGCAGATCAGCGGCGGGCCCGAAACCGCGCCCCGGCTTCGCGCCCTGCTTGCCAATCCCGCCGTCACCAAGATTTTCCACTTCGCCCGTTTCGACCTGGGCGTGCTGAAGCAGCAGCTGGATGTCACCTGCGCGCCGATCTACTGCACCAAGCTTGCCTCGAAGCTGGCCCGCACCAACATCGAGCGCCACGGTCTTAAAGACCTGTGCCGCGATCTGCTGGGGGTCGAGGTCTCGAAGCAGCAGCAGACATCCGACTGGGGGGCGGCGACCCTGACGCCCGAGCAGCTGGAATACGCCGCGTCCGATGTTCGCAATCTGCACGCGCTGCGCGACCGGCTCGACACGCTGCTGGCCCGCGAAGGGCGGCGCGAGCTGGCCCAGGCGTGCTTTGCCTTCCTGCCAACCCTGGCGGCCCTGGACGTGACCGAGTTCGACGGACTCGAACTTTTCTCCCATTGACCGCGGGTCCGGCCCCGCGTTGACGCGGCCGCACCCCGGGGCCATATTGTGGCGAACGCCGTTCCGCCCTCATCGGGGCAGGGAATCGGCTTGCGAATCAAGGAATTGTACCCACGCGCCCGGCGCGGCCGGCGGCCACCTGATGGCCGGGCAAGAGAGGGGCGAGTTCAGCATGACCACCGCGGCCCGCCTGACAGCAGGCACCACAGCAGGCACCGCCAGCGACGATGTGGCCGTGGCAAGGCGGGTCCTGGCGATCGAGGCCGATGGCCTGAACGATCTGGCGCGCTCGCTCGATGCCCGTTTCAGCCGCGCCCTTGACCTTTTGGGGGGCATCACGGGGCGCGTTGTCGTGACCGGCATGGGCAAGAGCGGCCATGTCGCCCGCAAGATCGCCGCCACCCTGGCCTCGACCGGCACGCCATCCCTGTTCGTCCATCCGGGCGAGGCAAGCCACGGCGACCTGGGCATGATCACCCGCACCGATGCGGTGCTGGCCCTTTCCAATTCCGGCAAGACGCCCGAGCTGACCGACATCATCACCTATGCCCGGCGGATCGGCATCCCGCTGCTGGCCATCACCAGCGGCGAGGACAGCCTGCTGGCCCGCGAGGCGGATGTGGCGCTGATCCTGCCCGCCAGCGCCGAGGCCTGCCCGATGGGGCTTGCGCCCACCACCTCGACGACCGTGACCCTGGCGCTGGGCGATGCCATCGCCATCGCCCTGCTTGAGCGGCGCGGCTTCGGGCCCGACGATTTTCGCGCCTTTCATCCGGGTGGACAGCTTGGCCGCCGGCTGGTCCGGGTCGCCGACATCATGCACGGTCCCGACCGGATGCCCCTGGTCGGCCTGGGGACGCCCATGTCGAATGCCTTGATCACCATGTCGGAACGCAGCTTCGGCTGCGTCGGCGTCGTCGATGGCGACGGGCGGCTGACCGGCATCGTGACCGATGGCGACCTGCGCCGCCACATGAGCGACGGGCTGCTGGGCCGCAGCGTCGATGCTGTGATGACCCGCAATCCTGTGACCATCGGCCCCGAAGCCCTGGCGGCAACCGCGATCCACATGATGAACGATCGCAAGATCACCAGCTTGTTTGTGGTCGAGGGCCAGCGCCCGACGGGAATCGTGCATATCCACGATTGCCTCAGGTTCGGGGTCGGCTGATCGATGCGGCCCGCCGCGGCCATGCCGCCACCCGCACCGGCGACCGCCATGGATCATCAGGCTTTGCTTGCCCCCGTGAGCCGCCACATATCATCGCGCCACAGCCGGGTCGTCAGCCTGCTCAAGCTGGTGCTGCCGCTGGCGGCGGCGACGCTGACGCTCCTGGTCCTTGTATGGCCGCAGATCCAGCCCCGCCCCTTGGCGCCCGAGGGCCGGCCGACCGATCCGTCCCTGAGCGACGCCACCAGCGGGCGAATGGCCAATCCGCGCTTCACCGGCGTCGATGCCAATGACAACCCGTTCATGATCTCGGCCGCCAGCGCCAGGCGCGCGCTTGGCAGCGAGACCGATCTCATCGACCTCGAGGCCCCGCAGGCCGACGTGCTGGCCGAGGACGGCACCTGGATCGCGATCAGCGCCGAAGCCGGGCGCTACCGCGAGACATCACGGGTGCTGGAGCTTTTCGGCGGCGTCAACCTGTTCCACGACGAAGGCTACGAAATCCACACCGACCGGGCCGAAATCAACATCGCCACCGGTGTGGCAACCGGAAACAGACCGGTGCGCGGCCATGGTCCGATCGGCGAGATGGCCGGCGAAGGGTTCCGGCTGGAGCGCGAGCGTGAGCGATTGACCCTGACCGGCCGCTCGCGGGTCGTGATCTTTCCATCGTCACCCGGCAGGGAAGCGCGTTGAAACCCGTGGCGCATCGGTTCAGCCGTCGTCTTGCCGCGGTCGCGATGGGCGCCATCGCCATGGCCTTGCCGCTTGGGGCGAACGGGCAGCTTGCGTTGGATCGGCGCAATTCGGACAAGCCGATCGAGATCTATGCATCGCAGGGGATCGAATGGGGACGCGACCAGCGGGTTGCCATCGCCCGCGGCGATGCCCGCGCGGTCCAAGGCGACGTGTCGGTCCGCGGCGACACCCTTACGGTCCACTATCGGCCATCCGCCACCGGCAGCAACGAGATCTGGCGTGTCGAGGCGCAAGGTCAGGTTCGCATCACATCGCCAGAACAGACGGCGACGGGCAGCTACGGCGTCTACGAGATCGAGCGCGGCCTTCTGGTCCTGACCGGATCACCGCGGATCAAGACCAAGACCGACGACGTGACAGCGCGCGACCAGATCGAATACTGGGAAAACCAGAACGCGGCCGTGGCCCGCGGCAACGCGCAGGTCGCAAGCGGCCCGCGGCGCATCAAGGCCGATACCCTGACGGCTTTCTTCAAGGGCGGACAAGGCAACACGCGCGAGGTCGAGCGGGTCGAGGCCCATGGCAATGTCCTGGTCGCAACCGCGAACGAAATCGTGCGCGGCGATCGCGGCGTTTACCAAACCGAAAGCGGTATCGCAGTGTTGTTGGGTTCGGTTAAAATGACTCGGGGCGGCAGCCAGTTGAATGGCGCCTATGCCGAGGTCAACCTGAAAACGGGGGTCAGCCGGCTGATGGCGGCGGCACCCGATCGGGGCGGCGACGGGCGCGTTCGCGGGCTTATCGTTCCGGGCGAGAATGGCCCGGCCCGCGGCAACGGCACCCGCCGCTAAGCGGCGCGGGATCCGTTCCGATCGCAAGAGGCCCGACGGCACGACGGCTCACACAGGTAGGACAAGGGGGCAGGGTGAAAAAGGCAAGTGCGGATGAGGCTCTATCGCCGGGGCCACGCCTGGTCACCGACAACCAGGGGCTGGTCGCCCAGAATCTCGGCAAACAATTCAAGAAGCGTCCAGTCGTCCGCGACGTCAGCCTGATCGTCGATCGCGGCGAGGCAGTCGGTCTGCTTGGCCCCAACGGCGCCGGCAAGACGACCTGCTTTTATATGATTACCGGCCTGTTAACGCCCGATTATGGCAGCGTGTTCCTGGACGGCCACAACGTGACGGCCCTGCCCATGTACCGCCGGGCCCGCATCGGCATCGGCTATCTGCCCCAGGAATCGTCCATTTTTCGCGGCCTGACGGTCGAAGACAACATCCTGGCGATCCTCGAGATCACCGAATCGGACCGCGACCGCCGGCATGCCTTTCTCGATGACCTGCTAGCCGAGTTCTCGATCTCGCACCTGCGGCAGACACCGGCCATCGCCCTTTCCGGCGGCGAACGGCGCCGGGTCGAGATCGCCCGGGCGCTGGCCAGCTTCCCACAGTTCATCCTGCTCGACGAGCCGCTGGCAGGCATCGATCCGATTGCTGTTTCCGACATCCGCGACCTGGTTTCGCACCTGAAGGACCGAGGCATCGGCGTCCTGATCACCGATCACAATGTCCGCGAGACCCTCGAGATTGTTGATCGGGCCTATATCATCCATGAAGGCACCGTCCTGATGCAGGGGCGCCCGCAGGAAATCGTCGCACACGAAGACGTGCGGCGCGTTTACCTCGGCGAAAGATTCAGCCTTTAGCAAGCCGTCAGCGGGATTTTAAGGCATGGCGCTGACGCCCAAACTCGATATCCGGCAAGGCCAGTCGTTGGTGGTCACCCCCCAGCTGCAACAGGCGATTCGCCTGTTGCAGCTCTCGAATATCGAGGTGTCCGCCTTTGTCGAGCAAGAGCTGGAACAGAACCCCCTTCTCGAACGCGACGACGGCGACGAGGGGGTATCGTCGCTCGACAGCGGCACAGAGGGGCCCGAGGCCGCGACGGATGCCACCGGCGACGGTCCGGGCGAAGATCTCGTCCGCGATTCATCCGATTACGCCGCGTCGGGCGAAATGCCGTCCGACAACGATGCGCCGCTCGATACCGATTTCGAGAATCTGTGGGATGGCGGCAGTATCGAATCCTCGGTGGGTGCGCTGACCGGCAATGCGCGCCTTTCGGGCACGAGCGGGTTCGACGAGGACGGCGGCGAGCTTGATCGCACCGCAACAGGCCACGAAACCCTGCGCGAGCATCTGCTGGCCCAATTGCCGATCGACATTGCCGATCCCGGCGACCGGTTGATCGGCGCGCACCTGATCGAGAACCTGGACGAGGCCGGCTACCTGGTTGCCGATATCGAGGCGGTCGCCGAGATGTTCGGCTGCGATTCATCCCGGATCGAGAAAATCCTTGCGACCCTGCAGGAATTCGATCCGCCCGGCATCTTCGCGCGGTCGCTTGCGGAATGTCTGGCCCTGCAATTGCGCGATCGCGGCAAGCTCACGCCGACGATGCAGCGGCTGCTTGACCACCTTGATCTGGTGGCGCGGCATGATCTGTCCGGCCTGGCCAAGGCCATCGATGTGCCGACACAAAGATTGACCGAGATGCTGGCCGAGATCAGCAAGCTCAATCCCAAGCCCGGACTGGCATTCGACAGCACGGTCGCCCAGACGATCGTGCCCGACATTGTCGTCGTGCCGACCCCCGATGGTGGCTGGCATGTCGAGCTCAATACCGACACCTTGCCGCGGGTTCTGGTCAACGCCCGCTATTACGCCCAGGTCAGCGGGGCCGCGCAGTCGAAAGAAGAGAAGGAATACATTTCCGAGCGGTTCCAGGCCGCAAATTGGCTGGTGAAATCGCTTCACCAGCGCGCCACGACCATTCTTCGCGTGGCCCGCGAGATCGTGCGATTGCAGTCGGCCTTTCTGACCCACGGCATTTCGCACCTGAAGCCGCTGACGCTGCGCGACGTGGCGGCGGCCATTGAAATGCACGAAAGCACCGTCAGCCGCGTGACCAGCAACAAGTACCTGGCGACGCCGCGCGGGCTGTTCGAATTGAAGTATTTCTTTACGACCGCGATCGGCCAGATATCGGGCGTTGCCCAGGTTTCGTCTGAATCGATCCGCTTTCGGATTCGGTCGTTGATCGAGGCCGAAATCCCGAAGCGCGTCCTTTCGGACGACAAGATCGTCGAGGTCCTCCAGGCCGAGGGGATCGACATTGCCCGCCGAACGGTCGCTAAGTATCGGGAATCGATGCACATTCCGTCCTCGACCCAGCGCCGGCGGGAAAAGCTCTCACGCGCCATCGGCGAATAGGCCAGGCGCCCGCCGGGCCGGCATTAGCGCCTTTCGGTTGACTCGGGCCGCGAACGGGACCTAAGTTTCGGCGCGCGACCCGGTCAGCGGATTGAAAGCGGCCTCGCAGGACGAGGCAGGGCGACGGCACCGGATACCGTGGCGAAAAGCGAACATGCGGAACGATCGATTGAACCAGGGCGCGCGTTGCGCGCTCGACACGGCCACCCACCCGCGCCAGGACGGGTGCCGGGCCTTGCCCGGCACGCTGCTCGGCCCATCCCTGGGCCAACCCCTGGGTCGCACGTCATAGGGCAAGCATTGGCCGGCCTCATGGCGCGTCGCGCAGGCAGCCCTTCAGGAACCCCGCATGGAAATCACCGACATCCTAAGCCCCGAGGCGGTTATCGCCAGCCTGAAAGCCACGAGCAAGAAGCAGGCTTTGCAGGAGATCGCGCGCAAGGCCGCCGCGATCACGGGCATGAACGAACGCACCATCACCGAGGTACTGATCGAGCGTGAACGCCTGGGCAGTACCGGCGTCGGCCATGGGATCGCAATTCCGCATGGCAAGCTGGATGGGCTCGACAAGATGGTCGGCGTCTTCGCGCGTCTGGACAAGCCGATCACGTTCGATGCCATCGACGAACGGCCAGTCGATCTGATTTTCGTGCTGCTGGCGCCGCTGTCGGCCGGCGCCGCGCATCTCAAGGCGCTGGCCCGCGTCTCACGGCTGCTCAGGGATCGCGCCGCATGCGAAAAGCTGCGCGGTGCAACTAGCGCTGACGCGCTTTACGCCGTCTTGACTGAACCGCTGCACAGCCACGCCGCCTGAGCCTGACGGCACGGTGTCTGGCGCTGGCCCTGGTACCGGGACGGCGCCAATCGGCTGGCGCCCCCTGTCCATCAAGTCCCGCGTTCAATGCACCGTCAGCAGTTGCAAGTCGTTCTGCAGCGCAACGGCCTGGGCCAGCTCGCGGGTTGCCGCAACGGCAATCGGCGCACCATCCGCAGCGTGAACGGCAAAGACCCGCTGCCCGTCAATGGCCGTGGGCCGTACATAAGCAACGATGCCAAGTCCCAGCCGGGCAAAGCCGCCGGCGGAAAGCGCCCGCAGCGTTTCGATTCCATCTGGTCTCTCTGGCCTGGCGCCAGCCGATCCGATCCGTTCCGTCATCATCGCACCTGCTTTGCTTCTACTTCGACCGTCTGCGGTTCCGCACCCTCGGCATTTCTGATCCTGACGGTGCGAAGACGCGGCACGGCCAGCGGGCGTTTCAGTTCGATATGCAGCAACCCGCTATCCAGGGTCGCGTCCACGATTTCGATCCCTTCAGCCAGAATGAAGCTGCGCTGGAACTGACGCGCGGCGATGCCGCGATGGAGATAGACCTTGCCCTCGGGCTCGGCCTGCTTGCCCCGGATCACAAGCTGGCTGTCTTCGACCATGACCGAGAGATCGGCCATCGTGAAACCTGCCACCGCCAGGGTGATCCGAAGCCTGTCATCACCGCACTGCTCGATGTTGTAGGGCGGATAGCCATCCCCGCTTGCCTTCGCGGCGCGATTGATGGCGTGCTCGAACTGCTCGAAGCCAAGAAAGAATGGACTGTCAAAAATCGACACACGTCGCATCGGGGTCCCTCCGTTGAGCGGACCGCCGGATGGGCCCTGTCAAGGCGCCCAACCGACCGGGCAAGCCAGGATGGCTCACCTTGTAAAGATTTGGTCAGGGCAGGGCGCCCAATCAAGCCCCCGGCCCAGGGCCATCAGAACCAGGGTCGTCAGAACCAGGGCCGTCAGAACCCGACGATCAGGGCCAGCATGCCAAGGCCAAGCGCGATCCGATACCAGGCGAAGGCCGCAAAGCCGTGGCGGCTGACAAAGCCGATCACCCAGCGCACGGTCACGATGGCGGCAAGGAACGCCGCGATGAAGCCAACCGCGATCAGGGCGGCGCCGTCGAAGGTCAGAGTGGCGCGGTTCTTGTACAGGTCGTAGACGGTCGCCCCCAGCATGGTCGGAATCGAAAGAAAGAACGAGAACTCGGTCGCGGCCTTGCGATCGACGCGGAGCAGGAGCGCGCTCATGATGGTCGCGCCGGACCGCGACACGCCGGGGACAAGGGCAAGCGCCTGCGCCACCCCGATCAGGAATGCGATCAGGATCGGAAATCGCTCGATTTCGTGAATGGTGGCCGCAGGCTTCACCTTTTCAATCGCCAGGATGGCGATGCCGCCCACGACCAGCGCCGTCGCCACGACAGTGGGATTGAAAAGAACGCCCTTGATCGCCGAATGAAAAAGCGCCCCCATCACCGCCGCGGGCACAAACGCGGCAAGCACGGCCAGGCTGAACCGCCAAGCCTCGCCGCGTCCGGCGACCAGCCCGGCAATCACCGCTGCAAGCTTCATCCGGTAGGCGACGCAGACTGCGAAGATCGCGCCAAGCTGGATCGAAACCTCGAACACCCGCCCGGGCGGGCCCTGGAATCCCAGGATGTCGACGAACGCGATCAGATGGCCGGTCGATGAGACCGGAATGAATTCCGTCAGGCCCTCGAGAAGGCCCAGGAACGCGGCGTGCAGCCAAGTCTCGAGACTCATGGTGCTGAACCTTTCCCGGATCCGGTATTCCTAGGGCCGAGATGCAAACAGGGGGTGAATCAGGGAACCCCTGAATCAGGGAACCCTTGAATCACAAGAGGCCTGGTCGATAGCGACCAGGCCTCTTGGTTGAACTGGTGGAGCCAAGGGGAGTCGAACCCCTGACCTCTACAATGCCATTGTAGCGCTCTCCCAACTGAGCTATGGCCCCGCGGCTCTTGCGCCGACGGGCAGACCGCCTTGCGCAACAAGCATATAATGATTGCCCTCTTAAAAGAAGCTCACCAAACGAAGCCCCCCAAACGATGCCCCATCGAGATGCCGTTCTCAGGGCTCCTTTTCCACCTCGTCCTCGACCGTCAGCACTTCCGACATGTCGTCTTCACCAAGCTCCGAGGCATCCTCGATGATCTCGTCATCGGCGACCTCGTCCTCGATCCCTTCGAGTTCAACCTCCTCGTCGGCTGGTGCCGGAGCCGGCGCGGCTGCCGGTTTCCGGGCGGCCTTGGCCCCCGACGATCGGGTCGTCGTTTCCGGCGCCTGGACCGTTCCGCACACCGGACAGACCGGCGGACTACGCTTGAGGTCATAGAAGCGAGCACTGCAATTCTGGCAGATCCGCTTGGTCCCCCATCCCGCCTTTGCCACACTGCCTCCCCAACCGCTGATCGCGAGGTATCTGGAATCAGGCGCCCGCATTTGCCATGATCGCCGCTTGCTGTCAAAGCGAAATTCTCCCCCCCTGTCCAGCCACCCTGTCCGGCGGCCCCCGGCCCCACCCCTTGCCCTGCCCCTTGCCTCGCCCGCGCTGGCGGCCTGTGCTATGAGCGAGCCCACCGCCGGAACGTGGCCCCGACACCTGGCCGGGCCCCCGCAAGACCGCCTTATCACGGAGCATTTGACGTGACCCCGCTGACCGCTTCACCGTCCCGCGCCCTGACGGGAACCATTCGGGTGCCGGGCGACAAGTCGATCTCGCACCGTGCCTTGATGCTGGGTGGGCTGGCCGTAGGCGAGACCCGGATCGAGGGCATGCTCGAAGGCGAGGACGTGCTCCGCACGGGCCAGGCGATGCGGGCCCTTGGCGCCAGCGTGACGCGGACCGAGGACGGCATCTGGGTTGTGCATGGGCTGGGCGTCGGCGGCCTTGGCGAGCCCGCCGACGTGCTTGATCTCGGCAATTCGGGCACCAGCGCCCGGCTTCTCCTGGGAATCCTGGCGTCCCACCCCATGACCGCATTCATGACCGGCGACCCAAGCCTGAGGCGACGGCCAATGCGGCGGGTGATCGAGCCTTTGGAGCGGATCGGCGCCCGCTTCGTCACCCGGGCGGGGGGCAGGCTGCCGCTTGCGGTAACCGGCAGCGCCGAGCCATTGCCGATCACCTACCGTCTGCCGGTCGCGTCTGCGCAGGTGAAATCCGCCGTCCTGCTGGCCGGCCTGAACGCACCGGGCGAAACCACCGTGATCGAGCCCGAACCGAGCCGCGACCACACTGAACTGATGCTGCGCTATTTCGGTGCCGAGCTGCGGGTCGAAGCCGGCAAGGGGTCCGAGCGCATCGTCACGGTCAAGGGCGAGCCCGAACTGGCCGGCCGGCCCGTGCAGGTGCCGGGCGACCCGTCGTCAGCCGCCTTTCCGATCGTCGCGGCCCTGATCTGTGCCGATTCCGCCGTCACTGTTTCCGGCGTCGGCATCAATCCCCTGCGCGCCGGCCTGCTTCAGACCCTGGCCGAAATGGGCGCAGACCTGACCATTTCCAACCGGCGCGACCTGAATGGCGAGCCGGTGGCCGATCTCACCGCGCGCGCCAGCGCCCTGAAAGGGATCGACGTCCCGCCCGAGCGGGCGCCCAGCATGATCGACGAATATCCGATTCTTGCCGTCGCGGCAGCCTTTGCCCGGGGCCGCACGGTCTTTCGCGGCATCGGCGAGCTGAAAGTCAAGGAAAGCGACCGCCTGGCGGCCATCGCCCGCGGACTCGAGGCCTGCGGGGTGACGGTCGAGGCCGGCGAGGACATGCTCTCGATCCAGGGCCTGGGCGGCCCGCCCGCCGGCGGCGCCCTGATCGCCACCGAGCTTGACCACCGGATTGCGATGAGCTTCCTGGTCCTCGGCCTGGGGGCAAAAGGCGCGGTCGCGGTTGATGACGCGGCACCGATCGCCACCAGTTTTCCGGGTTTTGTCGAGCTTATGCATGGCCTTGGGGCCCGGATCGAGGCCCCCGGCCGATGACCCTGGCCGCCCGCGCCCCATTGCCGGGGCGGCGCCCCCTGATCATCGCCATCGATGGCCCGGCGGCGGCCGGCAAGGGCACCCTGGCAAGGCGGCTGGCCGCCCTGTTCGGCCTTGATCTTCTGGAAACCGGGCTCCTCTACCGGGCAACCGGGCTTGCGGCCCTGAAAGGCGGCGTCACCCTGACCGACGCTGCCGCCATCGTGACCCTGGCTCGAAATCTGGACCCCGCCACCTTGGCCGATCCCGCCCTTCGCAGCGAACAGGTCGCGGCCGCCGCGTCGGCCGTTGCCGCCCTGAAGCCGGTGCGCGAAGCCTTGCTCGATTTCCAGCGGCGCTTCGCCCATACGCCGCCGTCGGGCCGCGGTGCCGTGCTTGACGGGCGCGACATGGGAACCGTGGTCTGCCCCGACGCCCCCTACAAACTGTTCCTCACGGCCCGCCCCGAAGTCCGAACGGAAAGGCGGATCAAGGAGTTGCGCGATCGCGGCATCCCGGCTATAGAGTCCGCGGTTCAGCAGGACATCACAGACCGGGATCGGCGTGACAGCAAGCGTGCTGTCGCCCCGCTTGTCGCGGCGGTTGATGCGCATCTGATCGATACGTCAGACCTGGACGCGGACGCCGTGCTTGCGGCGGCCCTTGCGTATATCGCTTCGCGCGATCGCTAGGTCCTGATCCGGTTGAACTGCAACGCCCCGGCAGTCGGAGCGTCCCGATGGGCGGGGCGCCTGCAGGGCGACCAAGAACGGCCGGAAGACAAGCGCCGGCCGTGGATAAGGAATACTCTCACATGGCGGGTAACACGAAATCGATCCCTGAAAGCGCATTCTCGACCGGCGAGAATTTCGCCGCGATGCTGGACGAAACGCTGGGCGAAGGACGGCGGTTCGAAGGCACGGTTGTCAAAGGCGTGGTTGTCGGGGTCGAAAACGACAACGCGGTGATCGATGTCGGCCTGAAGGCCGAAGGGCGCGTGCCCCTGAAGGAATTCGGCGCCCATGGCGACGCCCCCGAGGTCAAGGTCGGCGACATCGTCGAGGTTTTCGTCGAGCGGATCGAAAGCCGCAACGGCGAGGCGATGCTCAGCCGTGAACGGGCCCGCCGCGAGGAGGCCTGGACCCACCTGGAGGAGGCCTTCAAAAAGACCCAGCGCGTCAACGGCGTGATCTTCAGCCGCGTCAAGGGTGGCTTCACGGTCGATCTGGATGGCGCCGTCGCATTCCTGCCCGGCAGCCAGGTCGATGTCCGTCCGGTGCGCGATGTCGGCCCGCTGATGGGCTCGCCGCAGCCGTTCCAGATCCTGAAGATGGATCGCCGGCGCGGAAACATCGTCGTGTCGCGCCGCGCCGTGCTTGAGGAATCGCGCGCCTCGGCGCGCTCGGAACTGATGGCCGAACTCAAGGAAGGCCAGGTGCTCGACGGCGTCGTCAAGAACATCACCGATTACGGCGCGTTCGTCGATCTGGGTGGTGTCGATGGCCTGCTGCACGTCACCGACATCGCCTGGCGTCGTATCAATCATCCGTCCGAAGCCCTGCATGTCGGCCAGTCGGTCAAGGTGCAGGTCATCCGCTTCAGCCCCGAGACCCAGCGCATCAGCCTTGGCATGAAGCAGCTTCAGGCCGACCCGTGGGACGGCGTGGACGCGAAATATCCGGTTGGCGCCAAGTTCAGGGGCCGCGTCACCAACATCACCGACTATGGCGCGTTCGTCGAGCTTGAACCGGGCATCGAAGGGCTGGTCCATGTCTCCGAGATGAGCTGGACCAAGAAGAACGTCCATCCCGGCAAGATCGTTTCGACCTCGCAGGAAGTCGAAGTGATGGTGCTGAACGTCGATCCGCAGAAGCGGCGCATCAGTCTTGGACTGAAGCAGTGCCTGCAGAACCCGTGGGAAGCGTTCGCCGAGAAGCACCCGCCGGGCTCCGAGATCGAGGGCGAAATCCGCAACATCACCGAGTTCGGGCTGTTCATCGGCCTGCCGGGCGAGATCGATGGCATGGTCCACATGTCGGACCTGTCGTGGGACATCCCTGGCGAAGAGGCCATCAAGGACATCAAGAAGGGCGACCGGCTCAAGGTCAAGATTCTGGATATCGACATCGAGAAAGAGCGCGTCAGCCTTGGCGTCAAGCAGCTGGCCGGCGATCCATTCAGCGCCGCCGTCGCCGACATCAAGAAAGGCGACGTCATCACCGTGACGGTCCGTCTGATCCAGGACAACGGCATCGAGGTCGAGACCGATGGCGGCGGTGCGATCGGCTTCATCCGCAAGGCCGACCTTGCCCGGGAACGCAGCGAGCAGCGCACCGAGCGCTTTGCCATCGGCGAGCGGATCGATGCGCGGGTCACCAATGTCGACTACGCCCAACGCCGTCTTGGCCTGTCGATCAAGGCGCGCGAGATCGAGGAAGACAAGCAGGCGATGGCCGAGTACGGCTCGACCGACAGCGGCGCCCGGCTTGGCGACATCCTGGGTGCCGCGATCAGCCGCGCCCAGAAAGAGAAGAAGGAAAAGTCATCGCGTGAGGATGGCGACAACTAGTCGCCATCAACACGCGGAAGCGGTGCCGTCGTGGCCATGAGCAGCGATGCCCTGCTTGACCGCCGGCGTCTCAAGCGGCGCCTGACGCTATGGAGGATCGTCGCGATCCTCCTGGCGGCCGGCGGCGTCGGCGTGGCGGTCGATTATAAATTTGTGGATCACGGAGACTATGTCGCTCGCCTGGTGGTGAGCGGCATTATCTTTCAGGACGACGATCTGCTGGCCGCAATCGACCGGCTGCGAAACGACAATTCCGTTCGGGCGGTCGTGGTTCGCATCGACACCCCGGGCGGCACGGTGGTCGGTGGCGAGCTTCTTTACCAGGCGCTTCGCAATCTGGGCCAGACGAAGCCGGTGGTGGCGGCGATGGATACCGTCGCCACGTCGGCCGGCTACATGATCGCGCTGGGCGCCGACCATATCCTTGCCCATTCAGGCACCATCACCGGCTCGATCGGCGTCATCATGCAACTGGCCGACGTCTCGGGCCTGCTTGAGCGGCTGGGCATTACCGCGGACGCCATCCGTTCCGGCCCCCTGAAGGGCCGCCCTTCGCCCCTTGAGCCCATGGGTCCCGAGGTCCGCGTCGCCACCCAGGCCGTCGTCGACGACATGTTCGGCCTGTTCGTCGACATGGTGGCCGAACGCCGCGGGCTTGACCGTGACCGGGTGCTGGCGCTGGCCGACGGCCGCATTTTCACCGGCCGTCAGGCGGTGACCGCCAAGCTGATCGACGGGCTGGGCGGCGAGACGGAAGCCCGGATCTGGCTCCAGACCCGGGGGATCGACCCGGACCTGCCCATTCGCGATCTCAAGATCGAGCGCGGGTTCGAAAGCTGGCTCGACACCACGTCCCGGGCTTTGGGAAAAACGTTGTTTTCTGAAAGGCTTACACTTGACGGCCTGATTTCCGTTTGGCACCCTCAGCTGCGTTAGGCCAATGTGGCTTCCAACACGCGTTTCAAGCCGGGCGGACCAGAATGACAAAATCAGAACTCATCCAACGCCTTGCCGAGCGCAATCCGCACCTCTACCACCGCGATGTCGAGCGCATCGTCTCTTCCATCTTCGACGAGATCGGTGTGGCGCTGACCCGTGGCGACCGGGTGGAGTTGCGCGGATTCGGCGCTTTTTCGGTCAAAGAGCGGGAAGGCCGCGTCGGCCGCAATCCGCGCACGGGCGAAGCCGTTGAAGTTGACGACAAATACGTGCCGTTCTTCAAGGCGGGCAAGGCACTGCGCGAATTCATCAACAGCAAGTCGTAGGGGCTGCGGGTCGGCGCCCCGCCGATCGCGGCAGGTTGTCCCGTGCGGCTTCTTTCCCGGACCCTCATTTTCCTGGCGGCGTTGATCGCCGTTGTCTTCGCCGTCAACAATCGCACCATGGTCACGCTCGATCTGTGGCCCCTTGCCGCGACCGAAGCGCCGGTCTATGCCGTCGCCCTGATCGCGGGGTTCGGCGGCTATTGTCTGGGCGGCTTTGCCGCCTGGCTGCAGGGAGGCCGGTGGCGGCGGCGGGCCCGCGACGCGGAAAAGCGCGCCGAATCGGCGGAAAGCGCCATTGCCATTCGCGCCGCCGAGGACCGCGAGCGCATCGCATCCACGACAATCGCATCCACGACACAGGCGCTGCCGCCATCCTGATCGTGCGTCGGGAACCCGGTTGATGGCACTGCAAGTCAAGATCTGCGGCATCACGACGCCCGACGCGGCTGCGGCCGCGATCGAAGGCGGCGCGTTCGCGCTTGGATTCATCTTCTTTCCGCGATCGCCCCGTTACGTTGCGCCGGAAAGCGCGGCGGCGCTTGCGCGCCCGATGCCGCGCTCGATCCTCAGGGTCGCGGTAAGCGTGGATGCGACCGACGACACGCTGGCCGCCATCATCAGGGCTCTTGAACCCGATCTCCTGCAGCTGCACGGGAGCGAATCGCCCCAGCGGGCGGCGGCGATCAAGGCCCGTTTCGGCCGTCCGTTGATGAAGGCGATCTCCGTCAGCGATGCCGCCGACCTGGCTGCGGCCGAATCCTATCTTGGCATCGTCGAATGGCTGCTGTTCGATGCAAAGCCGCCAAAAACGCCCGAGGCCCTGCCCGGCGGCAATGCGCTCGCCTTCGACTGGACCCTGCTTGCGGGCCGCACCTGGCCCTGCCCCTGGATGCTGTCGGGCGGATTGACGTCTGAAAACCTGGCCGCGGCCGTGCGCATCAGTGGCGCGCGGACGATTGATGTCTCGTCGGGGGTCGAGGACCGGCCCGGCCTGAAAAATCCGGCCAAGATCGCCGCGTTTCTGGCCGCCGCCCGGCGCCTGTGATAGAAGGACCCGCGCAATGGCAACGGCTGTTCCCAACACGTTCCGCGGCGGTCCCGACGCGCGCGGACATTTCGGCATCTTCGGCGGACGTTATGTCGCCGAGACGCTGATGCCGCTGATCCTGGCGGTTGAAAAGGCCTATGCCGAGGCCCGGCGCGACCCCGAGTTTCAGTCCCAGGTCCGCTATTACCTGGAACACTATGTCGGCCGCCCAAGCCCGCTTTATTTTGCAAGCCGCCTGACCGAGCACCTCCGCGGCGCCAAGATCTATTTCAAGCGCGACGAGCTCAACCATACCGGCGCGCACAAGATCAACAACTGCATCGGCCAGGCCCTGCTGGCCAAGCGCATGGGCAAGCCCCGGATCATCGCCGAGACGGGCGCCGGCCAGCACGGCGTGGCGACCGCCACCGTCTGCGCGCTTTTCAACCTGCCCTGCCGCATCTACATGGGCGAGACCGACATCGCCCGCCAGGCGCCCAACGTCTTTCGCATGAAGCTGTTGGGGGCCGAGGTGGTGCCGGTGACATCGGGTTCGCGCACCCTCAAGGACGCGATGAACGAAGCGCTGCGTGACTGGGTCGCGAACGTGGACAGCACCTATTACCTGATCGGCACCGCCGCCGGCCCGCATCCTTTTCCGATGATGGTGCGCGATTTCCAATCGGTGATCGGGGTCGAGGTCCGCGCCCAGATTCTGGCCGCCGAAGGACGGCTTCCCGACACGCTGGTCGCCTGCATCGGCGGTGGCTCGAATGCCATCGGCCTGTTCCATCCGTTCCTGGACGATCCGACCGTGCGCATGGTGGGTGTCGAGGCCGCCGGCAAGGGCATCTCAACCGGCGAGCATGCCGCGTCGCTGACCGCCGGCCGGCCGGGCGTCCTGCACGGCAACCGGACCTATCTGCTGCAGGATGATGATGGCCAGATCGCCGAGGCGCATTCCATGTCCGCCGGGCTCGACTATCCGGGCATCGGACCCGAACATTCCTGGCTGCATGAAAGCGGCCGCGTGACCTATGACACGGCAACCGATTCGGAAGCCTTGGCGGCCTTTCAACTTTGTTCGAAGCTTGAAGGGATCATTCCGGCGCTGGAACCGGCCCACGCCCTTGCCTATGTCGCGCGCACGGCCGGCGGGCTGCCCAAGAACCACCTGCTGGTGATGAATCTGTGCGGCCGCGGCGACAAGGACATCTTTGCCGTCGCCAAGGCCCTGGGCGTGGAGATCTAGCTTGGCCGCGAACCGCATCGCGCGTCGCTTTGCGGCGCTTGCCGAGGACGGCCGCGGCGGCCTGATCACGTTCGTGACGGCCGGCGACCCCGATTACGAAACATCGAGCCGACTGATCGCGGGCCTGGCCGGCGCGGGCGCCGATATCATCGAGATCGGCATGCCGTTCAGCGATCCGATGGCGGACGGCCCGGCGATCCAGGCGTCCAACCTGCGGGCGCTGAAGGCCGGCATGACGCTGCGCCGAACCCTTGAGCTGACGCGCGGGTTCCGGCGCGACGATAACGCGACACCCATCGTGCTGATGGGCTATTTCAACCCGATCTATCGCTACGGCATCGAGGCGTTCGTGACCGACGCGGCCAGGGCGGGCGTTGACGGGCTGATTGTCGTCGATCTGCCGCCCGAGGAAGACGACGAGCTGCGTGGCCCCGCGCACCACGCCGGGATCGAGATCATCCGGCTTGCGGCGCCGACCACCGATGATGCGCGGCTGCCGCTGGTGCTCGCCAATGCGGGTGGGTTTCTCTACTACGTCTCGATCACCGGCATCACCGGCACGGCAACCGCCAAGGCCGGTGCGGTCGGCGCGGCGGTAAAGCGGCTGAAGTCCGCCACGACCCTGCCGATCGCGGTTGGCTTTGGCCTTCGCACGCCCGAACAGGTGGCCGAAACGGCGCGTTATGCCGATGCGGCGGTGGTTGGCTCGGCGATCGTGCAGCAGATCGCGGCCAATCTGGATCGTGACGGCTACGCAAAAGCCGGGCTGGTCGATTCGGTTCTCGGTTTCGTGCGCGGCCTGGGCCAGGCCGCCCGCGGCGCGCGGACCGCCACCCAGCGGGCACCCAAAGGAGACGGCGCATGACCTGGCTCACGAACTTCGTTCGGCCCAAGATCCGTGCGCTGGTCGGACGCAGCAACAACCTGCCCGACAACCTGTGGATCAAGTGTTCAAACTGCGAGCAGATGATCTTCCATCGCGACCTGGAAGCGAACCTGCGCGTCTGCACCCATTGCGGCCATCACCTGCGCATGGGGGCCCTTGACCGCATGAAGACGCTGTTCGACGACGGCGTCTTCCAGACCATCGAACTGCCGCGCGCGGTCGCCGATCCGCTGAAATTCCGCGACAGCCGCCGCTACGGCGAGCGCCTGAAGGAAGCCCAGAGCAAGACCGGTCTCAAGGACGCGATGGCGGTGGCGCATGGCCGCATGGGCGGCCAACCGGTGGTCGTCGCCTGCCTGGGCTTCGAGTTCATGGGCGGATCGATGGGCATGGCGGTGGGCGAGGCCCTGATCGCGGCAAGCCGGCTGGCGACGCTGCAGCGCGCCGCGCTGATCGTCGTCACCTCGTCGGGCGGCGCCCGCATGCAGGAAGGCATCCTGTCGCTGATGCAGATGCCGCGCACCACCATCGCCGTGCGCGAGGTCAAGGAAGCCGGGCTTCCCTATGTTGTCGTGCTGGCCGATCCGACCACCGGCGGTGTGTCGGCATCCTTTGCCATGCTGGGCGACATCACCCTGGGCGAACCGGGCGCGGTGATCGGCTTTGCCGGTGCGCGGGTGATTTCGGAAACGATCCGCGAAAAACTGCCGGAAGGATTCCAGCGTGCCGAGTATCTGCTTGACCACGGCATGATCGACATGGTCGTGCCGCGCCACAAGCTCAGGGATTCGCTGGTCCAGATCCTTGGCCTTTTGCGCAACCGGGGGCCGGCCGCCGAGATCGTGCCGCTGCCCGGGCCGGTGCCGCAGCCGTCGCGATCAGACGGCACGCCCCATGGCGCGCCCGCCGAGTGACCACATCCTCGAACGGCTGACCGCCCTTCATCCGAAGATCATCGATCTGTCTCTCGGCCGGGTGAACCGGCTGCTGGCCGCGCTTGGCCATCCGGAACGACGCCTGCCGCCGGTCATTCATGTCGCCGGCACCAACGGCAAGGGTTCGGTCGTCGCCTTCCTGCGCGGCATGATCGAGGCGTCGGGACGGCGCGCCCATGTCTATACCTCGCCCCACCTGGTCCGCTTCCACGAACGCATTCGCATTGCGGGGGCGCTGATCGACGAAGACAGGCTGGCCTCGCTCTTGACCGAATGCGAGACCGCCAACGCCGGCGCGCCCATCACATTTTTCGAGATCACCACGGCCGCCGCATTCCTGGCCTTTGCCCGCACGCCGGCCGACGTGACGCTGCTCGAGGTCGGTCTCGGCGGCCGGCTTGACGCCACCAACGTGATCGACGCGCCATCCGTCACCGTCATCACGCCGGTCGATCTGGACCACCAGCAGTTCCTGGGCGACACGGTTGCCAAGATCGCCGCCGAAAAGGCCGGCATCCTGAAGCAAGGGGTCCCGGCCGTGATCGCCGCCGAGCCGGCCGCGGCCGAAGCCGTCATCGCGGCGCGGGCGAAGGCGCTGCATGTGCCGCTTTACCGGTTCGGCCATGACTTTCGCGCCACAACAAGGCCCGACGGGTTCCGTTATGAAAGCCCGGCCCATCGCCTTGACCTGCCGCCGCCGGCGCTTCTTGGGCCGCATCAGATCGAGAACGCGGCCGTTGCCATTGCCGCGCTTGAGCAGTTCGACCGCAGCGCATTCGATTCAGGCATCGTGGCCCGGGGGCTAGCCGGCACCCGTTGGCCCGGACGCCTGCACCGGTTGCGCCAGGGCCCGCTTCCTGCCCAGCTGGCCCCGGGGGCCGAGCTTTGGCTGGATGGCGGCCATAACCCAAGCGCCGGCCGGGCCCTGGCCCGGGTTCTTGACGGCTGGGCCGGGCGGCCGATCCACCTGATCGTCGGCCAGCTTTCAACCAAGGACACGGCTGGGTTCCTGGCGCCCCTGGCGCCCCTGGTTACCGGGCTTGTGGCCGTCACGGTCCCCGGTTCCCACGATGCGCGAACGGCCGACGAGATCGCGGCGATTGCAGGCGGGCTCGGCTTCAATGCCGCGTCGGCCGCAACGGTTGCCGACGCGCTGAAGCGGATCGCCGCGCAAACGGCCGATATGGCCGTACCCGGACGGGTCCTGATCTGCGGCTCGCTTTATCTTGCGGGCCACGTCTTGGCCGAAAACGACTGAAACCGGGAATCCGCCGATCTTTGTCTAAAGGACCGACTGCACCCACTCGAAGAGCTTGCTCTTCGGCACCGCGCCCACCTTGGTCGCGGCAACGCTGCCGTTCTTGAACAGGATCAGGGTGGGGATCCCCCGCACCCCGAACTTGGTGGGGGTCTGCGGGTTCTCGTCGATGTTGACCTTGGCAACCGTAAGCTTGCCATTCATGTCGCGGGCCAGTTCATCCAGGGCCGGCGCGATCTGCTTGCAGGGCCCGCACCATTCGGCCCAGAAATCCACCAGGACCGGCCCGGTCGCCTTCACCACATCCGTGTCGAAGGATTTGTCGGTCACGTGCTTGATACTCATCAATTTCTCCATCGGGTGCGGTCCAGGCCGGGCCGTGCCCCCGGCCAAGCATTCGAAAGTCTAGGGGACCCGTGGCCGCCAAATCAAGGCGCGTAACGATCCAAAAGATCGGGCGGCACCGGCATCATTTTGGGGCCTTCGGTCCACACCAGCGCGCATCGGACCGCCCGGCCCGGCAGGGCCTGGCCCAGAACGGCACGATAGGCCGCCATCTGACGGAGATAGGGAACCGGAATGGCATCGGCCGATTTGGGCGGTTTCCGGTTGGTCTTGTAATCGACGATCAAAACCCGGTCGGGCAGCACCACCAGCCGGTCGACCTGGCCGCTGACCACGAACCGGCCGTTGTCCCCGGCCCGCCCGATGATGGGAACCTCGGCCCGGCTGGCCGGCCCGAACAACGGCGCGAAATCGGGCGTTGCCAGCACAGCAAGCACCGCATCAAGCAGATCCTTGCGAGCCTGCGGGTCAAGCCCGAACAGCGGCCGGCCCAGATAGCGCAACGCCGCTTTTTCCCGGTCAGGCACCGGAAGGGCCGGCAGCCATTGCAGCAGGCGATGGATCAGCCGCCCGCGCTGGCCCGCCGCCGTGCCAAGCCCGGCCCGGGGCGAGGACCCCGGAGGTTCATCGTCGATTCGCGACGGCGCCAGGGGGGTCGCCACCTCGGGCTCGGCCGGCGGCGGACCGGCCAGCGCGGCAGGCACCGTGATCGATCCCATGGCCGCGCCGGCGCTGACGCCCCGTTTGTCGGGTTGGGCTTTGCGCTTGCCATCCACCCGCAGCACCGGCCCGAACGCCGTCTCGGCCGTCTTGGCCTCTGGCCAGTCCGCGAAAGCCACCTCGACAAGCTGATACCAGCTTGGCGTGGCCCCGGCGTTCTGGCTGCTCCCCTGCCAGCCGCAGACATAGAGCCGGTCCTCGGCCCGGGTAAGCGCCACGTACAAAAGGCGCCGGTATTCCCTGAGTTCGGCCTCGCGGGCGCGCGTTCTCGCTGCCTCGACCGGATCGGAAACGGGCTTGCCCGGCGCCGGCCAGATCGGAAGCTCGGCATCATGCGCGTCATTGGCGATCCACAGGATCGCGTTCCGATCCTGCGGCAGGCTGCAGGTGTCGGGCAGGAACACGATCGGCGCTTCCAGGCCCTTGGCGCCATGAACCGTCATCACCCGCACTTCGTCCCGCGCCTCGCCCTGGTCGCGCTTGACCTCGGCACTGCCCTGCGCAAGCCACGACAGAAAGCCCTGCAGGCTTGGCGGGTGGAGCCGTTCATAGGCAAGGGCAAGGGAGAGAAATTCATCGATCGGGTCGTTGACGTCGGGGCCCAGCCGGGCGGCCAGCCGCGCGCGGCCGCCGCCTTCGTTCAGGAGGCTTGCAAAGAATTCGAAGGGCGGCACGAAATCCGCGCGAGCCAGCAGCTGGGCCAGACGCGCATGCGCGTCGCCGAACAGGGCTGACTCGGTCCGGCGCGCTTCCAACTCGTGCCACAGGATCGCCTGCCGCCGTTCGGCCGCAAGCTGGAACAGCTGATCCTCGTCGAACCCGACAAGCGGGCTTTTCAGCAGGCTGGCAAGGTTGAGACTGTCCTCGGGCAACAGCGCAAAGGCCCCGGCGGCCATCAGGTCACGCACCGCGATCTCGTCCGTCAGCACCATGCGGTCGCTGCCTGCAACCGGCACGCCCTGCGCTTTCAGCGCCTGCACCATGGCGCGGAAGAACGCGTTGCGGCGCCGGACCAGGATCAGGACATCGCCGGGCCTGACCGTGCGGCCGCGCGAGGGCAGGTCCTCGCGGCCGATCCAGCCCTTGATCGTGGCCGCGATGCGGCGGGCGAGCGTCACCTCTGGCAATGCGGCATCGCGCAAGGCAAGCGGAAAGGCCCAGGCTTCCTGTTTGGATTTCGCGCCAGCGGTCTCGACCGGCCACAGTTCGACCCGGCCAGCCTGGTCGTGGCGCCTGGCCGCGTGGCTGATCGACCCCTGATCGAAGGCCACGCCATCGTCGGCGCCCGCCACCGCGAACACGCGGTCGACCAGGGCCAGGATTTCGGGCGCGGACCGGAACGAGAGATTGAGCGGCACGTCTTTCCATTCGCGGCCCGCGGCCAGGACGGCCTTTTCGAACCCGCGTTCCCGGCCGCGAAAACCGGCCGGCTCGGCGCCCTGGAAGCTGAAGATGGATTGCTTGACGTCGCCGACCGCGAAGACGGTGCGCGCCGGCGCATCGCCCAGGGCTTCATCGCGACCGCCTTCGCCAGCAAAGAAATCTGCCGCCAGGGCCGTGATGATGCGCCACTGCTCGGGGCTGGTGTCCTGGGCCTCGTCGATCAGGATGTGATCGATGCCGCCATCAAGCTTGTAGTGCACCCAGCCGATATCCGATCCGTCCAACAGCCGTTCGGTCAGCGCGATCAGGTCATCGTAATCGAGGGCGCCTTGCCAGCGCTTGCGCTCCTGATAGGCCTGATGCATCGCATCGCCCAGGCGAATAAGCGCGCCTGACACGTCGGCCGAGATCCGCGCATGATGGTCCTTCAAGGCGCGAAACACGCGCGCGGCCTCGGCCCCCAGCGCCTCGATCGCGGCCGGATGAACTTTTGCGACCGCATCGGTGGCAAGCTTCTGGCGCACGGTACCGGTGGTGGTGAGATAGGCCAATGCATAGGTGTCAAACTCGGCGCCCTGCCCGGGGGCGCCGCGATCAAGCCATTCGCCGATTCGTGCGGCCCGCTCATGGTCGGTCTTGCTGCCCGATGACAGGACCGCGATGGCAAGGCGCAGAGCGCCGATATCGGGCCCCTCGACCGCGGGCTGGCCAAGCAGCCGATCCGTCACCGCGCGCGCCGCATGATCGGCCGTGATGCTGGCCTCGACCGCGCGGCGCAAGCGCGTTCGATGGTCAAACAGATCGCCAATCACGGACCGGATGACGGTTTCGCCACCACGCTCGGCAAGCCGCGCGACGGCACGCGCGAGCGGCGTCGGCTGTTCACCGTCAAGAGCCAGCAGAAGGGTGCGGTCGCGAGCATCGGCCAGAATTTCGCGGGCGGTGCGATCATCGACGATGCGGCTGTTGGCGCCGATACCGGCCTCGATCGGAAACCGCGCCAGCAACGATTGACAGAAGGCATGGATGGTCTGGATGCGAAGGCCGCCGGGCAGATCCAGCACATCGGCGAACAATTGCCGGGCCCGCGCCAGCATCGCGGGATCGGGCGACTTGCCGGCCAGCTCAGCGAGGCTGGAGACCAGCTCGGCATCGTCAGCCGCCGCCCACCTGGCCAGACGATCGAAGATGCGGTTCGCCATCTCGCTTGCCGCAACCTTGGTATAGGTCAGGCACAGGATGCCTTCCGGCCGCGCGCCGGCCAGCATCAGACGCAGCACCCGATTGGCAAGAACGTGGGTCTTGCCGGCACCGGCCGAGGCCGACACCCAGGCCGAGACGCGCGGATTGGCGGCGGCAAGCTGATTGCCGAGCCCTTCCTCGATCATGGCTTCGATCGTCCCGCCGGTCATGAGTCCCCGTCGCGCAGGCCGGCCCATTCGGCGACCCGCTCCAGATCCCTGTAATCATCGTAGGCGGGCCCCTGGCCGGTTGCCGGCCATACGTGATAGGGCATCTGTGGGCTGTCATAGGCATCGATCAGCCGCACAAGCCCTTGCCTTGCGATGTCGACCAACGGCGCGATGTCGCCGGCAACCGGCCTGATTTCGCCGGCCGGGTCGCCGCCCTTCAAGATGACGTGCACCAAGCCGCCGACCGATGCGGGGCCGATGCCCCGTTCGGCAAAGCCGCCATCCTGGGCGATCCAGGCTTCAAGAACCAGTTGCGGCGCACGGCCATCCTTGATCTCGACCGCGGATGGAACGCGGCCGGTCTTGTAATCGAGAATCTCGAGCGATCCATCGGCAAGACGACGGTCAATGCGATCCGCCTTGGCCTTGATCCGGAACGGGCCCGCCGCGGCTGCGATCGCGATCGCGCCCGGACATTCGCTGGCCAGCGGCATGAAGCCGGTGCGCCGTTTCACCTCCTCGGCCATGAACCAGTCGGCAATCCGCAGAAACCGCGGCCACCAGAAGGCCTGTACCAGCGGCCGGTCAAGCACGGCGCCAAACGCTTTCTTCCCGCATGCAATCAACTGGTGCGTGGCGTCGTCCGGCAAGGCATCGGGATAGGCCCGCACGAAATCATCAAGCGCCTTGTGGATCATCGAGCCGTGCTCGGCCGCATCGGGATCGGCATCGATCGGATCCAGGGCCCTGAGCTTCAGCACATGGCGCGCATAGATGGCATAGGGATTGCGAATGAGCGTTTCGATCTCGGTGACCGAAAGCTCGCGCGGCCTAAGCCGCACCGGCGGCGCTGGCTGGGGCCTGGGCTGCGGCCGAACCGGCACCGGCTGGCCCGCATGCGCGGCACGCCAGGCGCGCCCACGTTCCGCAAGGACGATGTCATGCCGCTTCAGCATGGCATCAAAACGCAAGAGCCATCGAGCCGGAACGCTTGGCGCGCCTTCGACCCGCGCCGCCCGCGTCAGCACCACCTCTGGCGCGCAAAACGCCTGGGCAAAGTCATGGGCAGAAAGACCGATGCGCCGTTCGCGCGGGGCGAGGCCGAATTCGGCGCGCATGGCGCGGCTCATCCAGGGATCGGGGCCGGGCTCGGGCGGCCATGTTCCTTCGTTCAGGCCGCCAAGGATCAGCAGATCGGGCTGCTGAAGCCTGGCCTCGAGCGGCCCCCAGATCATGAGGCGCGGATGACGATCCCGCTTCGGCCGCACCACCCGCTCGGCCATCAGCGAATCGATCAGCGCCGCCCAGGCCGAGGGATCGATGGGATCGATACGGATCGCCGCCTGGTCAAGCTCGGTGACGAAATCAAGCAGGGCGGTGCCCGCCTCGCCCGCCCAAAGCCGCGACGGCGCGCCCGTATCGCCGCCGTTGATGTCTGGATCATTGGCCGCCAGGCGTTCAGCCACCTCGACATGGGCCGCAAGCAGCGTCCGGAATGGAACGGCGCGCCGGTTTTCGTGCAGCGCCGCGAATGGCCTGCACAGCCTGGCAAAGCGCGCGAACCAGTCCGCGATATCCGACGATTCGGGGTTGCGTTGGCCGAAGGCGTGCACGGCCCGGGCAAGCCCGGCCAGATGCGGGGCGGGTCTTGGCCCCCGCAGCAGGGCCTGTTCGAAGCGCCGCACCGCGACCCGGAACGCGCCGGGCGATTCGCCGCCGGCCGCAAGCGGATGCTTGAGAACGGCAAGCAGCGGCACCGGCGCGAAGGCTTCCGCCGCCATGGTGGCGACCAGGCGAAAGAAGGCGCCGGGCGGGGTCTGGCCCAGGGGCGTGCCAGCCGAATCGTCGATGACGATGCGCCAGCGCAGCAGTTCGGCCGCCACCCGCCGCGCCAGCGCGCGGTCAGGCGTGACCAGGGCGGCGCGACGGTCCGGAACCTCGAGCGCCTGGCGCATCAGAAGGGCGATCACTTCGGCTTCGTCCTGGTGATCGCGGCAATCGATGCGCATCACGCCGTCAAGGGCCGCGGGGGCGGGCTTCGCAAGCCCGCGCCAGCTTGCGGTCGCGGCGGCGGGCAACATGGCTTCGGCCACCAGGCGGGCCCGTTCCACCCGCCCGCCATCGGGATCCGGCCAGTCGGCAACATCGGCCCGCTCGATACCGATCCGCTCGAGCAGCCGTTTCATGGCGTATTGGGGATGGGTGGGATCAAGGATTGCCCAGGCCGTTGCGGCCATCTGCCGGTCAAGTCCGGGCAGCACCACCGCCCCCTTCGGCAGCCGGCTGATGCAGGCCAGCAGATCGGCGCTGGCCGGTATCGTGCCGGTTGAACCAGCCGCGATCACAGGCCCCTGGGGCGGCGCGTGACGCCACAGTTTGCCTTGCGCATCGAGCAGCAGATTGCGGCGCGTTGCCGGATCGATCGCGCCATCCTCGGCCAGGATCGCAGGCCAGGACTGGGTGACGATCCGCAGAAAGGCGAGCGACGTCTGCCAATGGCTGGCATAACGATCGGGCACGATCGTGTTCAGCCGGTCGCGATCCAGGCGTTCGGTCTCGATGTCGTCGATCAGGCGGGCAAGCTCGGCGGCCAGCATCACCGCCTGTTCGGGCAGCAGGTTCTTGTCGAATGCGCGCACCAGTTCGGCCAGCAGCATCCGGCGGCGCAAGGGCGGAATGGCTGGCGGCACCGCTGCGAGAAGCGCCGGCTCGCCACCGCCAAAATCCACCGCGTCTTCATCGACGTCGCCGATCGCCCGCATGGCGGGAAGAAGGGTGGCCCGGCCGCCGCTCGTGCGCAGGAACGCATCCTGCATGGCCCGCACGGCGCGCCGCGTCGGCACCAGCACCGTCACGTCAGCCAGGGCGAGCGGATCGAGGGCGAGCGGATCGAGGGCCGCCGACCGCAGAACACCCGCGGCGACAGCATCGGCCAGCGCACGACCCGCGGGAACCGAATAGACCTTCGGCCGTTCAGTCATCACCATCCGGGCTGTCCATCAGGCGCTGGCCATCAGGCGCTGGCCGCGGGCGCCAGGGCGCGGTTGGCCGCCGCCAGGCCGGCGGCGCTGCCGACATGGAACCACGCGCCATCATGCACCAGCCCAGCCAGGCGCCCGTCCGCCAGGGCGCGATCCCACAGAATGTTGAACGAATAGGCCCCACGCGGCGCCACCGCGAACAGGCGCGGATGGACAAGCTGGACACCGCCATAGACATAAGGCGCTTGCGTGGCGCTGCCGCGCCGCGCAAGCCGCCCATCCTCGGCACGAAAGAAATCGCCGGGGCCTTCGAACCCGCCGGCCCGCTCGCGCGTGACAAGCAGCAGAAGGGCATCCATCGTTTCGTCATCCCAGGCCGCGGCCAGGCGCCGAAGCGCCGGGGTCGCACCATCAAGCCAAAGCGCGTCGGAATTGGCGACGTAAAAGGGTTCGGCCCCCAGCGACGGCAAGGCCTGGGCAACGCCGCCGCCCGTTTCGAGCAGCGTTTCCTCGCGCGAGACGACAATGCCGGGGCGGACGCGATGGGCCAAGACTTTTTCGATCATCGCTGCCAGGTAATGGACGTTGACGACGGCAAGCTCGACGCCGGCCTCGGCCATCCGGTCAAGGGCCCGGTCAAGCAGCGTGCGCCCCTGCACCTCGACCAGCGGCTTCGGCCGATCGGACACCGCCTCGCGCATGCGGACGCCAAGCCCGGCGGCCAGGACCATGGCGCGGCGGGGGTGGGTTCCACGGCTCATGGTGCGGGCTCGAAGACGCGGCGCCGCGCCCCGGACGGAACCGCACGATCAATCCATTCCTTGAGGGCCGCCAGCGCCGGGTGCGCAAGATCGCGTTCCAGCAGCCCGAACACACGCGGGATATGGCAAAGGTATTGCGGCTTGCCGTCACGCCGCCACAGGCGGGTGAAGATGCCAATGATCTTGCAGTTGCGCTGGGCCGCGAGAACCGCGGCCGAAGCCCCGAACGCCACCCGATCAAGGGCGGGGAAAGCGGCCAGATACCGGTCCCGCAGTGCCGCAACCAGGTCGGGCGCAATGTCGCGCCGCGCATCTTCGAGCAGCGAAACCAGGTCATAGGTGACGGGGCCGATGACCGCGTCCTGGAAATCAAGCAGGCCGCAGGCGGCAAGCCCGGCGCGCCCGGGCAGCCACATCAGGTTGTCGACATGGTAATCGCGCAGCACAAGCGTATCCGGAACTCCGCGCGCGGCCGGCAGAACCGCGCGCCACAGATCGAGATAGGCGGCCCGTTCCGGTTCCGGCGTCGGGGCGCCGCGCAGGGCGGGCAGGTACCAGTCCGTCAGCAGGGCCGCTTCGGCAAGCAGGCGATCGTCGTCATAGGGGGGTGGCGCCGCCCCCGCAAAGGCCGCAAGCGGCGTCCGGTGCAGATCGATCAGGACATCGATCGCCAGGGCATAGAGCCCCGCTTCATCCGGAGCATCAGGCGCCGTGCGGCTGCCATCGATGACCCGCGTATAAGTAAGATCGCCCAGATCCTCAAGCAGCAACAGCCCGGCTTCGACATCGATGGCCAGCGGCGCGGGCGCGCTCAGGCCCAGCTTGCGCAGGACCTGGGCCACCGCCAGGAAGGGCCGCACGTTTTCGGGCGGCGGCGCATCCATCAGCACGACGGTTGTGCCGTTCAGCGTCAGGCGTTCATAGCGGCGGAACGAGGCATCGCCGGCCAGCCTGGCCCGCATCGCGCCGCCGTATCCGGCCCGATCCAGGAACCGGATGATCTCGCCCTGGCGATCAGGCATCGAGATCGGCCGCGATCCGGCCGGCCCATCCATCGCTTGATCCATCATGCACGAACACCTGTACCCGTCTTTTCGATGGCTCGCCGGCGGCCACCCGATCCAGGACGACATCAAGGTGCCGCGCCGGCAGCCGCCCGGCAAGGCGATCCGGCCATTCGATCAGGGAAATACCGGTGGCGAAAGCCTCGTCGATGGCCAGCTCGTCGGCCTCGTCCGGGTCTTCCAGCCGATAAAGGTCGAAATGCCAGATTTCGCCGCTCGGAAGATCGTAGGTCTGGACCAGCGTGAAGGTCGGGCTGGGGACATCTTCGGCCGGCAGCCCGTCGGCCGCGAAACGGGCCGCGATGAAGGCCCGCGCGAAGGTCGTCTTGCCGGCGCCAAGCGCGCCCGACAGCGCGATCACGTCGCCCCGGCGCGCAAGCAAGGCAATGCGCGAAGCAAACCGCGCTGTCGCCGCTTCATCGTCAAGAATGACAGAAATAGACGCCTGCGCCGCGGTCATCGCTGACTTCTAGCACGGTCGGGGCTTGCCGCAATGGCGATCGCGGATCAGCTGGCCGCCATGGCCACCACCGGCTTCATCGCCAGCGGCAGGCGGCAGATAACGGTCGTTCCATGGCCAACGGACGATACCAGCGCGACGTGGCCGCCATGCAGTTCGATCAGGCTTTTGACCAGCGACAGGCCAAGACCGGCGCCGGTTTTCCGCCCGCTGCCGCCGGTGCCGTGCACGAATTTTTCAAACACGCGCGCCTGTTCCGCATCCGGAATGCCGATCCCGTTGTCGGTGACCGACAGCACCATCTCGTCCTGTTCGCGGCGGCCGGCCAGCGTGACAGACCCGCCCGCCTCGGTGAATTTCACCGCATTGCTGAGCAGGTTGTAGAGCGCCTGCTTGATCCGGCGCTCGTCGCCATCCAGCATGCCGATACGGTCGGAACAATCGACCTCGACCCTGACACCCTTCATCCTGGCGCGCTCGCGGATCAAGCCGGAAACCGTCCGCAGCAGGCCCGCCATGTCGATGGGGGCATAGTCGAGGATCATATGCCCCGCCTCAATCGAGGCCAGATCGAGGATATCGTTGATCAGCCCTGCCAGTGATTGTGACGATACAACGATGCCTTCGACGTATTCTTCCTGACGCGGGTTGAGCGGACCCCAATAGCCTTTCGCAAGCGATTCGGAGAAGCCAAGGATGGTGTTGAGGGGCGTCCGCAATTCGTACGACACATTGGCGATGAATTCGGACTTGAGGCGATCGGTGGTTTCAAGCGCCTCGTTGCGTTCGCGGAGCGCCCGTTCGACACGGGTCGTGTCGGTCACGTCCGTATAGCTGACCAGCGTGGCGCCGTCGGGAAGCGGGACGTAGGAATACTTGAGGACCGAACCGTTGGTACGCTCGATCCGGCCATAGGCCGGATCACGTTCCCCAAGGCGGGCAATGACACGCTCTGCGAATTGCGGCCATTCGCCATCGTAACTGAACAGCGGCTTCACCTTTTCCAGGATCTGCCCGATATGCGGCTGGCCGACCAGATCGCCGGATTCGAGATTCCAGAGCTTGCCGAACACCGGGTTGAAAAGCCGGAGCCGCCCGTCGGCGCCGAACACGGCAACACCTTCATGCAGATTGTTCAAGGTCTCGCGCTGGACCTGGATCAGGGTGTTGTAGGACCGCTCAAGCGTCAGGCGATCGGTGACGTCTTCGGCGATGCTGAGCAGGCCGCCAAACGGATGGGGCGTCAGGATGCCTTGCAGGGTGCGGCCGTCCGGCAGATGGACAACCTCGCTCTGGGCTTCGATCAGCGAGCGGAACAGGGCAAGGCGTGCCCGCTTGAAAGCGGCGAAATCGGCATACTCGGGCAGACGGCGGCGCTCGCGCAGAACCTCGAGGATCTCGCCCATCGTCGGTTCCGTGCGCAGCCAGTCAGCGTCGAGGCCCCAGAGGTCGCGATAGCTGTGATTGAAGAAGACAAGGCGGGTATCGGCATCAAAGATGCCGATCGCAGCCTGCATCTGTTCCAGCACGGCGGCATGGGCGTCAAGATGGCGCCTGAGTTCGGCCTGTGCCTCTTCGACATCGGTCCGGTCAAGGGCGAAGCCGACGCTTGCCCCGCCATCGCCAAGCGGAATTTCGGTCAGCGCCAGAAGCCGCCGTGCACCATTGACGACCACATGCTCGGATTCGGCCTGCGGTTGGCCCTGTTCGACCGCCCGCCTGGCCAGCGAGCGGCCAACCGCGCCGGCCAGTTCGCGCGACGTCTCGGTTTCAAGGCCGGGCTCGGCCTCGACCGCGGCCCGGAACGCGCGGTTGGCATAGTCGATCCGGCCGTCGGCCGACCGGCGCCAGGCAAAGACCGGCAGCGCATCGAGCAGCCCCGCCAATCCGGCCTGCTGGCGTGCCGCCGTCTCGGCCGATGTCACATCGTCGATCGACACGACATCGATGGGTCGATGGCCCGCAACCGACGTCATGCGCTGACCACAGACCAAGAGCCGGGCCGCGCCGCCCTGCCGATCGACCCGGCGCGTGAAGGGCGTTCCCGATTGCCTGAGTGCGGCGATCGCCGTCCGCAGGGCATCGGCATCGGGAGGCGCGAGAGTCTCGAGGGCTTTCGCAAGGCTGGGATTGTCGCTGACGGCAAAGTGGCGCGCGGCTGCGTCCGACCACAGTTCGGCGCCGCTGTCGTCCCAGGCAAGCAGGCCGGCCGGTGCGTTCTGGAACAGCGCCGCATAGTACCCACGGGCCGCCATCGCCGACGCGGCTTCGGCCCGCAGCCGTGCCGCGCGAGACCGCTCGCGCCACCACAGCCCGCCTGTCGCCGCCAACAGGCCACCCACAACCACAAGCATCCAGGTGCTGGTGACCAACGGTGCGCCCTCGCTCATGGCTTGGGCGGGAAAAGGCCAAGCCAGCAGTGCGGCAGGTATCATGGGTCGTGATCGCAACGACTGTTCGCCCCCGAACACGTGCGCTGAAGCCAGCTTAGGCAGGCGACGGGGCCAAGACAAGACCCAGCGTGGCGCCCATCCCCGCCGTTAATACCTTTCGTTAATACCTGTAATGGTCGGTCTTGTAGGGCCCTTCGACCGGAACGCCGATGTAATCGGCCTGGGCCTGGGTCAGGGTTGTCAGCTTGACGCCCAGCTTGTCGAGATGCAGACGTGCCACTTTCTCGTCAAGGTGCTTGGGCAGCACATAGACAGCCTTTTCATAGGCCTCGGCATTGGTCCACAGCTCGATCTGGGCCAAGACCTGGTTCGTGAACGAGGTGCTCATGACAAAGCTTGGATGGCCGGTGGCGCAGCCCAGATTGACGAGACGACCCTTGGCCAGGACGATCAGGCGCTTGCCGTCGGGGAAGACAACCTCGTCGACCTGGGGTTTCACTTCCTGCCAGGTCATGTTGCGCAGGGCCTCGATCTGCACTTCGGTGTCGAAATGCCCGATGTTGCAGACGATGGCGCGGTCCTTCATGCGCCGCATGTGATCGAGGGTGATGATATCGGAATTGCCGGTGGCGCTGACGAAGATGTCGGCAAAGCCGACAACGTCATCGAGCGTCGTCACCTGGTAGCCTTCCATGGCGGCCTGCAGCGCGCAGATCGGATCGATCTCGGTCACGATCACGCGCGCGCCCTGGCCGCGCAGGCTGGCGGCGCAGCCCTTGCCCACGTCGCCATAGCCGCACACCACCGCAACTTTGCCGGCCAGCATGACGTCGGTTGCTCGCTTCAGCCCGTCGATCAGGCTTTCGCGGCAGCCATAAAGATTGTCGAACTTCGACTTGGTGACCGAGTCGTTCACGTTGATCGCCGGGCACATCAGCTTGCCCGATCGCATCATGCGGTAGAGTTCCTTGACGCCGGTCGTCGTCTCTTCCGAGATGCCGCGCACGCCCTTCATCAGCTCGGGATATTTGTCGTGCATGATGCGGGTCAGGTCGCCACCATCGTCGAGGATCATGTTCGGCCGCCAGCCGCCGGGCGCTTCAATGGTCTGGTCGATGCACCAGTCATAGTCCTCGAGCGATTCGCCCTTCCAGGCAAAGACCGGGATGCCGGCCTTGGCAACGGCTGCCGCCGCCTGGTCCTGGGTCGAGTAGATGTTGCACGAGCTCCAGCGGACGGTCGCCCCGAGATGGGCCAGGGTTTCGATCAACACCGCGGTCTGGATGGTCATATGCAGGCAGCCGGCAACGCGAGCGCCCTTCAGCGGCTGCGATTTGCCGAATTCCTGCCGGAGCGCCATGAGGCCCGGCATTTCCGATTCGGCGATCGAGATCTCTCTGCGACCCCATTCGGCCAACGAGATATCGGCGACCTTGTAATCAGGCTTGCGGCTCATGCGGGGCTCCGATGTGAGGGGGCCGGCGGAACAGGCGGCTTGCCGGCGGCGAACACTTCTAGCAGCGGCGCCGTGGCCGCTCAAGCGCACAGGAAGATAAAAAACTTTTGTGGCCAAAGCGTTAAGCGGCCAGAAAGACGACGAGGGAGGAAACGAGGGGGGCCGGCGGCTAATCCGACTCGCCGAACTTGCTTTCGACCAGTTCGACCAGGGCCGCCAGCGCCGCACCCGCATCGCGGCCGGTCGCCGCGATGCTGATGGTCGTTCCGGGGCCCGCGGCCAGCATCATGAGACCCATGATCGAGAGGCCGGAGACCGCAACATCCCGGTTGGTAACGGTCACCGAGGCCTGGAACCGGCCCGCCGTACGCACGAACTTGGCGGCCGCCCGCGCATGCAGCCCGCGCGCGTTGATGATATTGACGTCACGACGGACGGCGCCCTGGGCGGTTGCCAGCTCATTGCCTGTCACGCCGTCGTTCATCGAGCCTTCTCCGCCAGCAGATGAGACGCAACATTGATGTATTTTCGGCCCGCCGCCTGGGCCTTGGCAACGGCATCGGCAAGCCCGGTCTTGTCCCGCAGGGTGGCCAAAGAGACCAGCATCGGCAGGTTGATCCCGGCGATGACCTCGACCTTGGCCTTGTCCATGACAGAGATGGCGAGATTGGAGGGGGTGCCGCCGAACATGTCCGTCAGCAGGACGACGCCGCTTCCGGTATCGGTTTCCGCGATCTTGTCGAGGATTTCCCGCCGGCGCGCCTCCATGTCGTCGTCGGGGCCGATACAGATGGCGGCGATATTGCGCTGCGGGCCGACGATATGCTCAAGGGCGGCGATGAACTCGTCGGCCAGGCGGCCATGAGTCACCAGGATCAGTCCGATCATTGCTAGACTTATACCTCTCTATTGCGAACCATGCACGCCTTCGGCATCCCGATGGCTCAGGTTGACGCGGTAGCCAAGATCCATCAGCCACGCCTTCAGGCGTTCGGCGATGAACACGGATCGGTGGCGCCCGCCCGTGCAACCGATAGCGATCGTAAGATAGCTCTTGCCCTCGTCCGAGTAGCGCGGCAGAAGCCGTCCAAGCATCGTGGTAAGGCTTTCAAAGAATGGCCCGTAATTGTCATCGGCGGCGATGTAATCGGCAACCTGCGGTTCCCGGCCCGTGTGGTCGCGCAGCTGCGGAACATAATGCGGATTGCGGAGGAAACGCACATCGAAAACCAGATCGGCCTCGCGCGGCAGCCCGTTACGGTAGGCGAACGACACGACGAACAGCGACAGCGGCGGCCGCGATTCGAGCCCAAAGCGATCCTGCAGCAGACGGCGGAACTCGGCCGGGGCGAAACGCGACGTATCGAGCACGACATCGGCACGGTCACGCAACGGCCCAAGCAGACGCCGTTCGTGCATGATGCCGTCGGCGACGCCCCGATCGGCGGCCAGCGGATGGCGGCGGCGCGTTTCAGTATAGCGTCGCAGCAGCACATCATCATCGCTATCGAGAAAAAGAAGGGTGACATCAAGCCCCGGCAGTCGCGCCAGCCGTTCCAGGATCTCGGCGACAAGGTCGGCGCCAAAGTCGCGGGTCCGAATGTCGACGCCGATCGCCAGCGGGCGAACAAACGCGCTGGGCGCTTCGACCAGGCTGAGCAGGAGCGACAGCGGCAGGTTGTCGACGGCTTCGTAGCCGCAGTCTTCCAGCGCCTTGAGGGCGGTGGACCGGCCGGCGCCCGACATGCCGGTCACCAGCATGAGGTGGCGCTTCGCCCCCGGGACAGATGATCGGCCGTGGATGGGTTCGGTCATGGTCACGGGCGGCGCATGTCGGCCACAGGGGCGAACCAGGTCAGGCGCCGGATGGCGGGCAGGTCATGGAACACAGGTCATGAGACAAGGCCGAGCTTTCCCGACGCCAGATCAGCGACCAATCTTACCTTGTCGGCCGACGACGCGTCGAAAGCGCAAAGAGCATAGCGCGGGACCTGCACACCCAGCAGTTCGCATGTCGCGGGTTCCGGCATGCGCTCGACCGCCGTGCCCGCCACCAGGTCAATCACCGCCGCAAGTTTCGTGGACGCGGCATAGGGCAGGCGAACAATCCCGATCCCGCGCACCTCGATCATTCCGGCGATCGCCGGCGGGGCCGAGGCCGTAAGACCGTCGCGATCGGTGCCGATCACCGTTATGTCGTCGGCGACAAGCCGTGCACCCTGCCGGATCAGCCGCAATGCAAGGTCGGACTTTCCACACCCTGACGGCCCGCGCAAGATCACTCCCACTCCGTCGAAATCGACGCAGGTTCCAGCTTCCCGAATCATGCGGGCAGGACGGTGCGGCGGCGCGCGCCGCCTGTCAATCCCCGCCCCTCGGCCCCCGGTTCTGCACGTTCTGGCTGGTCGGTCATCGCCATTTGACAATCTGACATAACTTTTATGGGTATTTAAGGTCCACGGGATTTAAGGTCCACGGGCGTCCCGGCCGGATCAGGCTTTGGGCAGGCGAACCACAAAACGGGCGCCGAGAACCGCGCCGGTCGGGCCAGCCCGGTTCTCGGCATGGATACGGCCGCCATGGACCTCGATAATCTGCCGGGCGATGCTGAGACCAAGGCCGGAATGACTGCCGAATCCCTCGCCGCTTGGACGTTGGCTGTAAAAGCGACGGAAAATGGTTTCAAGATTTTCCGGCGGGATGCCCGGCCCATCATCCTCGATGACGACCCGGACCCAGTCGCCGTCGCTGGCGGCGCGGATGCGGATCGTCCCGCCTGCCGGACTGAATGAAATCGCGTTGTCGATCAGGTTCCGGAACGTCTGTCCCAGCCGCCCGGGCGTTCCGTTAACCATCAAGGGCTCTGTCACCGCGAGAACGATCTCGGGCAGCGGATGGGCCGGCTTGGCGATTGAGCGATAGGCCTCGACCAGTCCGCCAAGGAGCCGCGCCAGATCGACCGGCTCCATCTCGGCACGCGACAGTTCGGCATCAAGGCGGGAAGCGCTGGAAATATCGGTGATCAGGCGGTCGAGACGCTCGACATCCGCAAGGATGATGTCCATGAGCTGCTTCTTGCGGGCCGGGTCGTCGATCCTGGCCACCGTTTCGACCGCGCTTCGCAACGATGTCAGCGGGTTGCGGATCTCGTGCGCGACGTCGGCTGCGAACCGCTCGATCGCATCGAGGCGCAGCCAGAGCGCCGCCGTCATTTCCCGCAGCGCCGCGGACAGATCGCCAATTTCATCCCGCCGCGCCGTGAAATCAGGAATGGTCTGTTCGCGGTGGCCGCCCAGGCGGACGCGCATTGCCGCCGCCGCCAGGCGCCGGATCGGTCTTGCGATCGTCCCCGCCAGAAGCACCGACATGAGCAGCATGACGGCAAGCGTGGCGGCGGAAATCTTCAGAATCTGGGTCCGGACATCGCCAAGCCGATCGCGCAACGCGGCATCGGATTTCGATAGGAGCAGAACACCGGCAATCTGCTTGTAGCGCTGGACGGGAACGGCGACGAACAGCAGGATCTCGCCCCGCGAATTGACACGCAGGGCGCTTTCGGCTTCGCCGATCATCGCATAGTCGACCTCGGGAAAGTCAGCGATGGTCGCTTCGGCCTTTTCTTCATAGCGCGGCAATCCCGTTACCGACGGGATCCATTCAACCATCTCGGCCAGTCGCTCGATCAGGCGAGCCAGGGCATTGTCGGACCGCCCCGGTGTCGGCAACGGCTCGATCCGGATGAATCCGCCTCGTCCGACCAGCAGGCGGCTGTCGGCAACCAGTTCGCCTTCCAGGCCGAAAACGCGGGCCCGCATCTCGACCGGCTGGACAAGCCGACGCAACATGTCGCGGGTCGCCGACGGGTCAAGGTCATAGCCGCCGGCGACGCCAACCTGCACGGCGCCCTCGCCGACCGCGGCCGCGAACACCTCGGCCTGGATCTTCAGGGCCTCGATCTCGGCCTCGACCAGGCTCTCGGGATAGCGCCCGAGATAGAGCACGCCGCCAGCCAGCAGCACCAGCCCAAGGGCGTTGAGCGCAATGATCCTGGCCGACAGGCCGCGAAAGGCCCGCAGGCGGCGGGGGCGCCAATGCTGCCGGATGGGCATCTCCTCGATCGTGGGTGGCCCGGCCGCGGCCGACCGTTCATCGTCCCTCGGCATGCGCGTCTCCGTGCGCCGCCCCCTGACGGATCAGGCGGGCTCCTTGTAACAGTAGCCCATTCCGTAAAGGGTCTCGATGGCGGTGAACTCGGGATCGACGTCTTTGAACTTGCGTCGAAGTCGCTTGATATGGCTGTCGACGGTCCGGTCATCGACATAGATGTTCTCGCCATAGGCTCCGTCGATCAGTTGATCCCGCGTCTTGACATGCCCGGGCCGCAAGGCGAGCGCCTTTACGATCAGAAATTCGGTGACCGTCAGCCCGACTTCCTTCCCCTTCCAGGTGCACAGGTGCCGGCTGGCATCGAGCCTGAGATCGCCGCGCACGATCACCTCTTCGGGTTGCGCCGCTTCGGTCCGATCGGCGCGGCGCAACAGGGTGCGAATCCGTTCGACAAGAAGCCGCTGCGAAAAGGGCTTGCGCACATAGTCGTCGGCGCCCATCCGCAGCCCGAGGACTTCGTCGATCTCGTCGTCCTTCGAGGTGAGAAAGATCACCGGCATGGACGTCTTCTTGCGCAGCTTGGCAAGCAGTTCCATGCCGTCCATGCGCGGCATCTTGATATCGAGCACGGCCAGATCGGGGGGATTCTGGCTCATGCCGACCAGGGCCTGGGCGCCATCGATATAGGTCCGGACCACGAAGCCCTCGGCTTCGAGCGCCATCGCGATCGAGGTCAGAATGTTGCGGTCGTCATCGACGAGAGCGATGGTCTGGCTCATGGTTCTATCGGCCCTTTACATATCGGGGTTGGCGGAATCAGCGCATCGCCCGCCTTCGCACTGGTCACAAGCTTACTGGCCCCAAGCTTAGCGCATTAAGGCGCGGCCTGCGGCGGTTCAAGGGCGATCGTGCCAGGGCGATCGTGATTGACCCCTTCTCCATGCCTTCCTAGATAAGAAGCGACCACAACAGCGCCAAGGTTGCCCCATGGTAGCCGCCCCGGTTTCAGACCCGATGAACGATCTCCTGCAACAGGCCGCCCCATCCGGGGCAAGACGGCTGGACCTTGGTCCGGCGGCGCCGTTGGTCGTGGCGGTCGGGTTCGCGCTTGTCCTTCTTGCCGGAGCGGGCTTTCTTCTGCCCGATACGGTCGAGGCATACGCAAAGGGCTTGTCGCCCTTCTGGTCTATTGTCTGCCAATAAGCCGGCGCGGCCAAGCCGGGGCTTCGATGCCCTGGCCGCCCGGGCCCTGATCCGAAAGGCCGACCGGGTGGCGCTGGCCACCCGCCGGAGCGAGGATGGCGGCCCCCAGGTTGCCCTGGCGGCGGTTGCCACCGACCTTGATGGATCGCCGATCCTGCTGCTGTCGGAACTGTCGGAACATACCCGCAACATCGCCGCAGATGGGCGCGTTGCCATTTTGTTCGATGGAACCGAAGGGTATCGCAATCCCCAAACCGGCCCCCGGGTCACCATTTTTGGCAAGGCCGTGGCCAGTGCCGTGCCGCGCCATCGCGCCCGCTACCTGGCTCGCCACGAGGGCGCCGCCCTTTATGCCGATTTCTCGGATTTCCGTTTTTTTCATGTCGAGGTGACCGAGGCACGCCTGGTCGGCGGCTTTGCTCAGGCCGAAACCCTGGCCGCCAGCGCGTTGCTGTTCCAGGGACCGTGGGCCGAGATCGCCGAAGCCGAGGCCGAGATCCTGGCCCACATGAATGACGAACACCGGGATTCCCTGGCGCTGATCGCGCGGGCTGTCCATCCGGGCAGCGGCAAGCATTTCCGCATGATCGGCATCGACCCGGAAGGATGCGACCTGCGGGTCGGGCGCCGGCATCTGCGGGTCCCCTTCCCAAGTCCCGTTGCCACCGCAGCCGATGTGCGGCGCGTTCTCGTTGCGTTAACCCAAAATGCGCGAGAAAACGAGGCAAAGATGGTTGTCTTGCAACAGGGCCAAGATTAGGCTGGCGTCCCTTGTCATCCTGGGGGGAAAGTCCGGGGAGGGGTTCTTTTATTCCGCCGCCCCGTGTTTTTCTCCCTCGCATTTACTCTGGCCCGGCATCAGGAGAGAAGTCGTGGAAAATATCGGACCCGTTATCAGTTCTTTCGGCCTTGACCGCCATGGCCTGCGCAACCTGCGCAATGCCTATTGGAACCTTTCCGTTCCGGCGCTGTACGAACATGCCGTCCGCCGCGGTGACGGGGTCATTGCCGATGGCGGGCCGCTCCTGGTGCGGACGGGCATCCACACCGGCCGCTCGCCCAATGACAAGTTCATCGTCGACGATGCGACGACCCATGGCACCATCGACTGGGGCAAGGTCAATCGGCCGATCACGCCGGACGCCTATGCGGGCCTGCGCAAGCGCGTCCTCAGCTATATGCAGAACCGCGATGCGTTCGTCCAGGATTGCTATGCAGGCGCCGATCCCGAGTTCCGCCTGCCGGTCCGTGTCGTGACCGAGACGCCCTGGCACGCGCTTTTCGTGCGCAACATGTTCCTGCGGCCGACGCCCGAGGATCTTGCCCATTTCGAGCCGCGCTTCACGATCCTGCACGCCCCTCATTTCCAGGCATCGCCCGAGATCGACGGCACCGCGTCCGACGTGTTCATTTTCGTCAATTTCAGCGCCCGCGAGGTGCTGATCGGCGGCACGATCTATGCCGGCGAGATCAAGAAATCGATCTTCAGCATCCTCAACTACATGCTGCCCGAAGCGGGCGTCCTGCCGATGCACTGCTCGGCCAATATCGGACCGAAGGGCGACACGGCGATCTTCTTCGGCCTTTCCGGCACCGGCAAGACAACCCTGTCGGCGGATGCCACCCGGACCCTGATCGGCGATGACGAGCATGGCTGGGGCAATCGCGGCGTCTTCAATTTCGAGGGCGGCTGCTATGCCAAGGTGATCCGCCTGAGCGCCGAGGCCGAGCCCGAGATCTATGCCACCACCAGGCGTTTCGGGACAATTCTCGAGAACGTGGTGTTCGATGCCGACACGCGCATCCTTGATCTTGATGATCAACGTTTCACCGAGAACACCCGGGCGTCCTATCCGGCGGAATTCATCCCCAATTTCAAGCCCGACGGCCTGGGCGGCCATCCCAGCAACATCATCATGCTGACGGCCGACGCTTTCGGCGTTCTGCCCCCAATCAGCAAGCTGACGCCAGACCAGGCGATGTACCATTTCCTGTCGGGCTACACGGCACGGGTCGCGGGCACTGAAAAGGGCCTTGGCAACGAGCCGGTCGCGACATTCTCGACCTGCTTTGGCGGCCCGTTCATGCCGCGGCACCCGTCGGTCTATGCAAAGCTCCTGGGCCAGAACATCGCCAAGCATCATGCCAACTGCTGGCTGGTGAACACCGGCTGGAGCGGCGGCGCCTATGGGGTCGGCCAACGCATGAAGATTGCCTACACCCGGGCAATGGTGCGTGCGGCGCTGGATGGCCGGCTGGCCAAGGTGGAAACGAAGCGCGATACGCATTTCGGCTTCCACATCCCGCAGTCCTGCCCGGATGTGCCGGCCGACGTTCTCAACCCCAAGAACACCTGGGCCGACAAGCAGGCCTATGACGAATCGGCGCGTGATGTCACCAAGCGGTTCGCCGCCAATTTCGCGCAGTACGAACCCTATGTCGATGACAAGGTGAAGGCGGCGGCCATCCGCCCGGCGGCCTGACCCCAGCGCCCATCACGCGCTGCATCAGCGGAGCCGAATCGGCCGGTTGAGGCCGGTCGGTTCGGCCCATTCATTTTCGGCCATTCATTTCGGCCATTTCACGATCCTGGCGCACAGCCGCTTGACGTTTCGTTCCGGGATGGCGCGGCCGCGCGCCGATTGCCCCGCCCGATGCACGCTGGCCGGATCGCCGGTCCGCAGCGGATGCCATGCGGGCAGATCCTGGCCTTCGTTCACCAAGCGATAGGCGCAGGTCGACGGAAGCCAGTCGGCGGACTGGACCTGGTCCAGCGTCAGCGGCAGGCAGTCGGGAACGATCGCATGCCGTTCGGCATAGCGCGTGCAGCGGCACGTTTGGAGATCGAGCAGCTGGCACGCCACATCGGTAAACGAGAGCCGGCCGTTGTCCGGGTCACGCAGCTTCAGCAGGCAGCATTTGCCGCAGCCATCGCAAAGACTTTCCCATTCCGCCGGGCTTAGCTCGGCAAGCCGCTTGGTGCGCCAGAACGGGTCGGCACCCCCCGGCGCGGCAAGGGTCACAGGAAGCTGCGGATGCGTTCCGCCATCGTCGATGGATCGGTGGTATGAGTGAAGTGGGCGAGATAGCGTCCATCGCGCCCCATCAGATAGATGATCGACGTGTGGTCCATCAGATAGTCCGGGCCGTCGCCGGCCTTGGCGTAATAGACCCGATAGGCCCGCGCCGCGGCACGGACCGCTTCGACATCACCCGTGAACGCCACAAGACGGGGGTGAAAGTTCTGCGCATAGGCGGCCAGCTTTTCGACCGTGTCGCGCTCGGGGTCGATGGTGACAAGAATGGGGATCACATCGCGCCCGGCATCACCCAACTGATCCAGCGCCACCGACATGACCTGGATCGCCGTCGGGCAGACATCGGGGCAATAGGTGTAACCGAAATAGACCAGCATGAACTGGCCCCGGAAATCCTCGTCGGTGCGAACCTGGCCCTTCTGATCGACAAGGCGGAACGGACCGCCGATCGCCGCAACGCCGCGCCCGACGGCGCTTCCGGGTTCGGGTTCGGCCGGCGTCAGCCACATGCGCGCCCCGATCCCGATGGCAACCGCCGCAACACCCGCAAGCAACCAGACCAGCCACCGCGCCATCATGCCGCCCACATTCCGGTCAATCCCTGCCACCCCATATAGGCGAGCACCCCGGCATTGACCACCGCGATCAGCGCCGATACCCGCGTCGCGAAGGGGCGCCACCGGCGCATGGCGATCTCGCCGGCAATGCCGACCGCCAGCAGACCCGGCACGGTGCCGCCCACAAAGGCCAGCATCGCGAATGCACCGCCGATCGGCCCGTCCGCCGATCCGGCGGCGGCCACCGCCGCGTATAACAGCCCGCAGGGCAGGAACCCAAGCGCTACGCCAAGGGCATAGCCATTCACCCCCACCGGCCGGGCGAACAGCGGCCGCACCATCGCCGCGACCATGAACCCCAGCCGGCCGCCCGTGCGGCCAGCCCCCTGCACAAGCCCGGCAAGCTTCGCCCCATAGGCAAGAAACGCGATCGCGGCCAGGAACAGAAGCGCCGGCGCGAGATAGCGCACGCCGGCCAGCACCTCGACCGATGCCGCAAGTCCGGCCGCCCCTGCCCCCAACGCGGCATAGGTGGTTGCCCGGCCCAGGTGATAAGGGACAAGCAGCGCGCCCGCGACCCGGCGCAGTTCACCGCCCGGTCCCGGGCGGGCGCGATCGCCCCTGGCCGCGGCCTGGGCAATGACGAACGGCCCGCACATGCCGGCGCAATGGGTCGCGCCGCCAGCCAGGCCGGCGATGAACAGCGACGAAAGCAGCGGGCCGTTATCGCCGATCGCGGCACCGCAGATCGCGGCGGCCTGCATCAGCAGATCGCCAAGGCCGCCTGAAACCATTCCCAACCCCAAACCATGACCAACCCCACCCGCCTGCGCGCCATCGCCGCCGGCTTTCCCGCACCGCTTCGATTGACGACCCCCGGGTGACAATCACCGGGCGGGCCGTCACTTTCGCGTCATGCTGCTCGACCCCGACGCCCTGATCGCCACTATACCGGAACGGTTGGGGATCATCATGATCGCGCCGGTTGCAAAGGCCGCGCCACTATGAAGCCGAAAGCTTTTTCGCACCCTGGGTGAACGCGCGCGGACGGGCAAGGGCCAAGGCCGCCGACCTGCGGCGCGCCCTTTCCCTGTTCATGGCCTTTGGGCTGCTTCTGGCCGACGCCGCTGCGCTGTCGGGCATGGTGGCCACATCATAGGCGTGCGGGCGGCCGCAGTGCTGGCCCCGCGTCGTCGAAGGGCAGAAGTCTTTGCAAGGGCTGGGCATGAGGATGCGCCACCCGAACATCGAACAGGATCTCGCGCGGGTTCGCCAGGGTGCGGTAATAGGCAAGATTCCACGATGTCTTCGGCATGATGATCGCCCCTTCCAGCGCGCCGCCAACGAACAACCCCTCGGCCCGCGAATAGGCGATGATGTCGGCGCCAAGCACGGCGGTCGTCGAGCCTTCAATCCCGCGTCCAAGCGGACCGATGGCGAAGGATGCATCGGCACCAAGCTTGAGGCTGCTGTCGATGACCGCATCCAGGGCGCGACGGCTGGTGAACAGGAATACGACATCGGATTGCTGAAAGCCGAGCTGGAGGCCAAGACTTCCCGCCCCGATCATGTAAAAGGCCGGCGTGCTCCACGACCCGTCGTCACGACGGGCAAGCACGACCCCATCGCCACCCTCGCCCCCCAGGATCAGGCCCGCCTTCAGAAGTGACGGGACGATGAAGATCCCGGCGGCATGGCGCAGACGTTCGGCAAAGCCGCTCGAGTCGCTTGCCTCGATGAACGACGCGAGGACAAGCCGCGAGCGTTCAACCAGCCGTTCCGGATCGGTCTCGGCCCGGGCCGGCGCCGACAGCATGACCGAGAATGCGCCGATGGCGGCAAGGACGGCGCGACGGCGGCAGCCAGGGATTGGCGCTTGATCGCAGGCCGTCATCGCGCCGCGGTCTCGGCCTTCGCGGTCGGCTTGCGCGGCTGAAGCGCGGCCGGCGGCAGGTTGATATGCGGCGTGCGCCACACGACGCGCCCCGTTTCCGGATCGGCATAGTGCTCGACGCGGGTCACGCTCAGATTCTCGAATACCAGCGCATGGGCCGCGTCAAGCGGCAGCCGCAAGGCCTGTGCAACAGCCGCGCGGATGGTCCCGCCATGGGTGACGGCAATGATGTCGCGGCCCGCATGCATGGCCGTCAGCCTGGCAACAGCGGCCGTGACCCGCTTGGACAGGTCCTCGAAGCTTTCGCCGCCTGGCGGTGCGTCCCAGACCGGCGCATGCCAGAAGCCGGGGAACCGGAACTGCTCGGCGAACAGCTCGGTGCGAAGCTGTCCCTGCCATTCGCCGAAGCCCTGCTCGACCAGGTCGGTCACCACGGCGGGTTCGCCGGCATCAAGGCCCGCGTTGCGGATGGCCGTCGCCGTCTGCCTGGTGCGTTGCAGATGGGTCGTCAGCCAGACCGCGCCTTCGGGCAACCCGGCCGCCAGCGCGCGGAACGCCCTGTCGTCCGAGACGTCGGCGGCCATGTCCCTTTGCCCATAGAGCCGGCCACCGTCATTGGTGACCGGGGCATGCCGGATCCACCACCAGCGTGTCACGATCGCTCGGGTCACAGGTCCATCCTTGCGTTGTTCAATCCCGGCATGGTGCGCCCCTATTCCCCGACCTTCTATTCCCCGGTCTTCATCAGGGCGCCACGGACACGGGCACGCCGGAAGGCATGCAGGAACGCGGCCGAGCCCAGGCCGAGATAAATGATGTTGAAGGCCACGGCGCGCCCCAGCAGGTCAAGCCTGAAGACACCGTCATTCATCACCGCCCGCATTCCTTCGAACACATGGGTGGCCGGAAAGAGCTGGGCCAGCGGCTGCGCCCAATCCGGCAATGTCGCCAACGGATAATAGATGCAGGACAGCGGCGCTATGGCAAAGACAATGGCCCAGGCAAGCGATTCCGCCGACAGCCCGTAACGCATGATGAGCGAGCAGACGGCAAGGCCGATCGCCCACCCCATGACGATCAGGTTGGTGAAAAACGCGATAAGCGGAAGACCCATGTCATAGATCGAATAGTGATAGAGCGGGATGGCAAGAAGGGTCGCCGGGATGACCCCGATCAGGGTGCGAAGGAAGCTTAGACAGACCAGCGACACCACCCATTCCCACGGCCGGAGCGGGCTTGCGAAGAGCTGGCCGAGATTGCGCGACCACAGTTCCTCGAGAAAGCCGATCGAGACGCCAAGATGGCCGCGGAACATGACATCCCACAGCAGGACGGCCCCCACCAGGACCCCTGCCGCCCGCAACAGCGGCGAACTGGCCAGGGCCGGATTGGTGACAAAGAACTGGCTGATCAGGCCCCACAAAACCATCTGCATCGTCGGCCAATAGGCCAATTCGACAACCCGCGTCCACGAACCGATCAGCAGGTAAAGGTGGCGCAGGACCATCGCCCCGATCCGGGTCAATGTTGCGGTCATTGCGCGGCCTCGTTGCCGCTTTTCGCGGTTCGGCGTTCGCGGGCGATGTCGAGAAAGACCTCTTCCAGCGTGTCCCGGCCGTAGCGTTCAAGCAGCGAAGCGGGCGGCCCCTGATCGACGATCCGTCCCTGCCGCATCATCAGCACGTCGTCACACAGGCGCTCGACTTCGGTCATGTTGTGCGAGGCGAGCAGGATCGTCGCGCCGGCGCTGGCGCGATAGCGCACCAGATAGCTGCGCACCCAGTCGGCCGTATCGGGATCGAGAGACGCCGTCGGTTCGTCAAGGAGCAGGAGTTCCGGGCGATTGAGCAGCGCCTTGGCAAGCGCAATCCTGGTCTTCTGCCCCGACGA
>JAXMDU010000022.1:0-51873 GCA_046348645.1 Alphaproteobacteria bacterium | reverse complement strand
CCCCGACATTGAAGGCCGTCGTCAACTGGCTCATGCCGTAGTCGAAGCTGAACGGCAGGACGCACAGGATGCGATCCTCGGGCCGGTTCTCGAGATAGCTCGACACGCTTTTCGCGCCGGTGACGATGTTGCGATGCGACAGCACCACGCCCTTGGGCATGCCGGTCGAGCCCGATGTATAAAGGATCGCCGCCATGTCGCCATCGATGACGCGATGACAAGCGCGCCCGCTGCGCGCGCCATCGTCAAGCAGCGCGTTCCAGCCGACCAGCCGCTGGGCCAGCCGCTGAGAAAATCCGTCCGGGGCGACGCCGGTTCCTTCGGTCAGCACGATGTGGCGCAGATCGTGGCATTCGCCAAGCGCATCCGCCAGGGCACGAAGCCGTTCCGGCGAGGTAACCAGAACCCGCACATTGCAATCGCGCATGATGTAGGCCGCCTGCTGCGGCTTCAGCAGCGGATTGACCGGGACATAGACCGCGCCGGCAGCAGCCGCGCCGAACATGGCGATGACCGTCTCCATGCGCTTTTCGAGATAGATCGCGATCCGCTCGCCCCGATCGACCCCCAGCCCGATCAGCCCCCGGGCAGCGGCGCGTACCGCCTCGTCAAGCGCGCCGTAGCTGAGTAAGCCGCGGCCATGCTTCAGGGCGATGGATTCACCGCTGGTCCGGGCCGTGCGGTGGATCAGTTCGTGGACAAGCTCGCTCATGGCAATCGCTGTTCAATCTTCCGGCAAGGCCGCGCGACGTCAACTCGAATCGGCGGCGGTGGCATAGGCGTTGGCTGACACGGTTTCATCCGGCGCCCGCAGCCTGATGACGGGGCCCCCGCGCGCGCCGAATGAAAGATGCACATAAGGCGCCACGGATATGAAAGAAGCTTGAATCGGGCCGGCCGTAAGATAGACGGCGCTGGCCACCACCTTGGCGCCCAGGCGGCGATGCGACGCCAGCGACGCCATGTTGAAGGCCGAGATGCGGCTCATCGACCAGCGCACCCCGCGACGGCGCAAAAGGGCATTGGCCTCGTCCCACAGTTTCATCAGCGCCAGGCCCATGCGTTCCGGGGGAACGACATAGACATCGAAATCCCAGGCTGTGCGGGTCGCGGGTTCAGGCACGAACCGCGATCGGACCTCGTCTTCGTCATAGCCGTCGAATGCCAGCCAGGCGCAGCCGATGACGGCATCGCCCTTGAATGCGCCGAGGCAGAGCGCGCCCTGGGCAAAGCGGGCGCGGGCGACGTTTTCGGTAAGCGGCAGATGGTTGAGGGCAGCACTGCCCGGCTCGACCGGCCTGACCGAGATCTTCTGGCCGCGGCTGGGCGGCAGCAGGGGCCGGTCCGGGACCGGCTGGGCAACGAACAGGTAGCGCCGGACCCGGCAGGGAAGGCCAAGTCCCTGGCAACCCTGATCCAGGCTGTAGAGCAGGGCATTGCCGAGGCCCATTTCGCCCGCGGCGCGGCGGAGCTTCCCTATCAAGCCCATCCTTCGTTGTCCCCAGTCCCAGTTGTCCCCAGTCCCAATCCAAAATTTCGGATCCGAGCCCGCCCCCGAACAAGTGACCGCGCGCAGCCCTTCCGTTCGGCAGGCGGATATATTATGTTAGAAACATGCCGCCGTCTGGTTCCGGTTGCTGTGCAACCGCCAACCGACGGCGGAAAGGTTTTATAAGCTCTGCGTTTCTTAACGGTTATCGGCTAAGACTGCGGCGCATGATGGCTCTCGACGAAGTAAAGAGACTGCTTGGCGATACTCTTCAGCTGGGGGATCGCGCAAAGGAGCTGACTGCGCAGACGCCGCTCCTGGGCAGCCTGCCCGAGCTTGATTCCATCGCCGTCGTGACGGTGATCGCCGCGCTTGAAGAGCGTTTCGGCATCACGGTCGACGATGACGAGATCACGGCCGAAACATTCGAGACCGTGGGCAATCTCTCGGCCTTCGTGGAGCAGAAGCTCGCGGCATAGCCACCGTGGCGGGGCCGGTCGTCCTCGATCCGGGATTCATGAACGGCGCCAACGGGCGCCTGTTTGTCATGCGCTGGGCGCCATCCGGCCCGGCCATCCGGTCCGAAATCCTTCTCATCCCCCCATTCGGCGACGAAATGAACCGCTCCCGACGCCAGTTTGCGCTGGCGGGCCAAGCCTTTGCGGCCCACGGGTGCGCGACGTCGCTGCTTGACCTGGCCGGCACCGGCGACAGCGACGGCGACTTCGCCGAGGCCAGCTGTGATCGGTGGATCGACGACATCCGCCATGCGGTCCGCGCCCTGCAAGAAAAATCCAGGGCACGGCTGACCCTGCTCGGCCTGCGGCTTGGCGGGCTGCTTGCCCTTGGTGCGGCGGGCGGGCTGGACCGACCGCCGGACCAGATCGCTCTCTGGCAACCGGTGGTAGGCGGCGAAACCTTTCTGACCCAGATCTTGCGGATTCGCCTGGCCGCGGCACTGGCTGGCGGTGGCAGCGGCGAAACCACGCAGACCCTGCGACAGCGCCTTGCCGGGGGCGAAACCCTTGAGATCGCGGGCTATCCGATCGCCCCTGCCATGGCCGCAAGCCTGGACCGCCTGCGCATGGCCGAGCCGCCTTCGGGCAGCCGCATCCTGTGGCTTGAGGCGGGATCAGAGGCCCGCGACGAGATCGGCCCGGCCGGTCTGCGAACCGTCGAGCGCTGGCGCCAATCGGGGCATCGCGTTTCAACCGCGACCGTATCTGGCGCCCCGTTCTGGACCCTGATGGAAACGGAAACGGCGCCCGCCCTGATCGAGGCAACGATCCCCTTCATCGCCGAGCCGGAGCCCGCATGAGCCAGGTCACCGCCTTCACGTTTCCCTGCCAGGGGGCAAGTCTGGTCGCCATTCTGCATCCGGCCGCGGCCGGGGCAGCCCCCGCCAGGATCGGCGTCCTGGTGGTGGTGGGAGGGCCGCAATACCGGGTCGGCAGCGGGCGCCAGTTCGTGGATCTGGCCCGCGCCCTGGCCGCGGCCGGGGTGCCGGTGATGCGTTTCGACTATCGCGGCATGGGCGATTCGGACGGGGACAAGGCCGATTTCGAGGCCATCGACCAGGATATCCGCGCCGCCATCGACAGCTTCATGGCGCGGGCGCCGGGCCTTGATGGCGTGGTTCTCTGGGGTCTTTGCGATGCGGCATCGGCTGTCCTGTTCTATGCCCACCTGGACCCGCGCGTCCGCGGCGCCGTCATCCTGAACCCATGGGTGCGGACCGCCGCCACGGCGGCCAAGGCCTATCTCAAGCACTATTACGTCGAAAGGCTGAAGAGCCCGGCCTTCTGGCGCGGCCTTGCCACCGGCAAGACCGCCATCGGCCCGGCGATCCGCTCGTGGTTCGGCATGGCCCGCCAGGCGGCAAGCGGTGCCGCGACGGCGGGCGGCAGCGACGGCCTTGCCAGCTGCCGCGCGGCCGGGTCCCTGCCGGACCGCATGGCGGCGGGGCTCAGGGATTATCGCGGCCCGGTCCTGCTGGTCCTGAGCGGCGATGATCTGACCGCGCGCGAATTCGAAGAAGCAGCCCGCGGATCGGCCCTCTGGCAAAGGCTGCTGGCCGACCGCCGGGTCACGACACACCGCCTGCCGGACGCGGATCACACCTTTTCCAGCACCGCCTGGCGCCGGCAGGTCTCGGACGCGACCCGGGACTGGCTCGCGAATGCCGTGCAGGATTAAATCCTCATTAGGCCGGCACGGTATTATATATTTGAGCAATGGTCCGGGGCGCGAGGAACGCGGCGGCCGGACCAGCGGGGGTCCTGAATACCGGGGAGAATTCCATGGCGCCATTTCGTGCCGTCTTAATGGCCATTGCCGCCACGCTGGCGCTTGGCACCGGCCCGCTGGCCGCCCAGCAGGTCGTCAACAAGCCGGTCTACTTTCCCCACACCAAAAGCTATTTCGAGCTGGTGAAGATCGCCCCGAACGCGCCCATCCGATCCGGCGCGGGCGTCATCGAATGGCAGGAGGCGAAGGCCCTGGCCGAGCGCCGAAGCCACAGGGGGGCGCGCGGGCGCCTTGCGGTCATCAAGGACGACGAAACCAACGCCTTCCTTCGCACCACGTTCAAGCCCGAGGAGGAAGCGTGGATCGGGCTCCGCTACTGGTGCGCCTTCGGGAAGCTGCAATGGGTGACAGGCGACGAACATCCGCTGACCGCCTATGCGAACTGGGACGTCATCTGGAACAGGAATGCCGTCCACCGCAATGAAGGGAACGGGCAGAACCCGTGTCCGCGCGACGTGCGCGGCGCCTATCTGGGCGTGCATTACTGGGCGGTGAACGAGGGGTTCTACTGGAACGCTCACCAGTCGCCGAAAAAGTTTCCGCTGTTCTTCGTCGAATATCCGACCGGATCGGAATAACGGCCATGCCCGTCAGCCGCGACCAGCCGAGCGCGGAGGCGACCTTGAAATGGCGTTAACTTTGTTTGTGATAGCGTGACTCCATGCGCGACGCGTTGGTCACCATCTTCCTGTTCGGCTGGGTTCCGCTGATCCTGATCAGGCCGTGGACGGGCGCCCTGGCCTGGGCGGTCATTTCCTATTTCAACCCGCACCGGCTGACCTGGGGATTTGCCTATCACGTGCCGTGGGGGATGGTGCTGGGCATCCCGACCCTGCTGGCCTGGCTTTTCTCGAAGGAGAAGAAGACATTCCCGCTCACCACCGTGAGCGTCATCCTGATCGTCTATACGGTCTGGGTCTGCATCACCACGCTGTTCGCCCTGGAGCCCGATCTTGCCGTCGAGAAATGGTCGAAGGCGATGAAGATCATCGGCATGACCTTCCTGACCATGGCGGTGATCAACAGCCGCGACCGGCTGAACTGGCTGATCTGGATCATCTGCGCGTCGTTCGGCTTCTATGCCTTGCGCGGCGGGCTGTTCGCGCTGATGAGCGGTGGCGCGCATCGGGTGTATGGGCCGCTCGACAGCTTCATCGAGGACAACAACGCCCTTGCGCTGGCCTGCATCATGGTGCTGCCGCTGTTCCGCTATCTCCAGCTTCAGGCAACCAAGGCCTGGATGCGATGGGGCTTGGCGGGTTTCATGTTCCTGATGCTGCTGTCGATCCTTGCCTCGTATTCACGCGGCGCTTTCGTCGCCCTGATCGTAATGAGCTTCATGTTCTGGCTGCGATCGCGGCGGCGGTTTCTGCTTGGCGTGATCGGCCTGCTGGCGCTGGGCGGCGCCTTTTCCTACATGCCGGCCGCCTATTTCGACCGCCTGAGCACGATCAAGAGCTATGAAGAGGACCAGTCGGCCGACAATCGCTTCGAGGCCTGGACATTCGCCTACAAGGTTGCCACGGCGCGGCCGCTTACGGGGGGCGGGTTCAGCGCGTTCATCAGCGTCGCGAACTACAATCGCTATTACCCGATCAAGGCCGGGGCCCGGAATGCCCACAGCATCTGGTTCGAGGCTCTGGGCGAGCACGGGTTCGTCGGGCTGTTCCTGTTCCTTGGGCTGATGGGCTCGGCCATTGTCGGGTGCTCGTCGATCATGAAGAAGACGCGCAACCATCCCGAGCTGGCCTGGGCCCACGATTTGTGTGCCATGGTCCAGGTCGGGGTCATCTCGTATGGCGTTGGCGGCGCGTTCCTGAACCTTGCCACCTTCGATCTTTATTATCACCTGGTGGCAACCGTCGTGATTACATCGGCGATCGTCAAGACGACGCTGGCCCAGTCAAGTGCGGCTGTGGCCCCGGCAGGCGCAGCCCCGGCGGGCGCGGAGGGCCCCAAGACGCCGCCCCCCATCGGCCCATCGGGCTTGCCGCAGCCGGCCCGCTGAAGCCGTTCTGTTTCACCCCGGGGCCGCCATGCCCCGACCAACATCGGCGTTCGACATGTCCCATACGGTCCATCTGATCGCAGCCGCGCGCCCCAACTTCATGAAGGTGGCCCCGCTCCTTCATGCGTTGGCGGCCGAACCCTGGTGCCGCCCCCAGCTGATCCACACGGGACAGCACTATGACGTCAACATGTCCGAGACCTTCTTCCGCGATCTTCGGCTGCCGTCGCCCGATCATCACCTGGGGGTGGGCAGCGGGACCCATGCCGAACAGACCGGCGCCGTGATGGTTGCCTATGAGCGGATTTGCATGCAGACACCCCCCGACCTGACAGTCGTGGTGGGCGACGTCAATTCAACCCTGGCCTGCACCCTGGCGGCAAAGAAGCTGGTTTTGCCGGTTGCCCATCTCGAAGCGGGGCTGCGAAGCCGGGACTGGTCGATGCCCGAAGAGATCAACCGGATCGTCACCGATTCGATTTCCGATATTCTCTGGACGCCCTCGCCCGATGCCGACCAGAACCTGCATGCCGAAGGCGTGGCCGCGGCGCGCGTGACGCGGGTCGGCAACATCATGCTTGATTCCTATGAACTGCTGCGTCCGGCGATCGAACAGGCCGACGCCCGTTCGGCGCTGGGCCTTGCGCCACGCGGCTACGGGGTGGTGACGCTGCATCGCCCCGTCAACGTGGATGACCGCGCCCGGCTTGCCGCGCTGGTCGAAACGATGGTGTCGATCTCGACATCACTGCCGCTGGTCTTTCCGCTGCATCCCCGCACCCGCAAGAACCTCGAAACATTCGGGCTGGCCGGCCGCCTGGCGGGCGATCCGCGCCTGATCGTCACCGAACCCCTGAGCTACGTGCGGTTCATGGCCCTGGTCCGCGAGGCAAGGCTGGTCATCACCGATTCCGGTGGCGTGCAGGAGGAGACGACCTATCTTGGCATTCCCTGTCTGACCCTGCGCGAGACGACCGAACGGCCGATCACCGTGACCGAGGGAACCAATCGCCTGGTCAAGCTGGGCTCTCTCGCGCGTGAGGTCGGGCGGGCGCTGGTCGGCGACTGGCCAAGCGGCCGGAAGCCCGATCTTTGGGACGGACAGACAGCCGGCCGTGTCGTCGCCGACATCGCCCGGCGGCTTGGTATCGGCGCCCGCGTCGCAACCGCATCCAGGATGGAATGACGTGACGGTTTCGACCTTTGTCCGGGTCCGCCTGCACCCGGACGGTACGCCATCCTGTGCGGGATTGAAGCACTTCCGGTTTGGTCACGTCCTTGCCCGCACCGATTCCGACAACCCCGACGGCGTGTTCGGCGAATGGACGTGGGACGGCGAGACACTGCGCGCCCGAAGCGGCCGCTACGCCATTGCACCACTCTATTACACGCGCCTCGATGACGGGGTCATGCTGGCGCCGTCGATTGCCGATCTCATCGCCCTTGGCGCATCGCCCGCACTTGACTTCGACGCGTTATCGGTCCTGCTGCGATTCGGCCAGCCGCTCGAGGAAGACACGCCGTTTGCCGCCATCCGTGCGCTGCCGCCGTCCGGGCGACTGACATGGCGGGCCGGCGTTCTCAAGGTCGATGGCCACTACCCCAGGATCAAGCCGCAGTCGATTTCGCGCCCGGTGGCGATCGATTCCTATATCGACCTGTTTCGAGCCGCCATCATGCGCCGGCCGTCGAACGGCCGCCTGATTCTGCCCCTGAGTGGCGGACGCGATTCCCGTCACATCTTTCTTGAACTCTGCCGCCAAGGACGCAAGCCCGAGGCTTGCGTGACATCGCGAGGCTACGTGGATGCTTCAATGGCGGGCGAGGCCGCGCTGGCGGCCCGTCTGAGTGCCGATTTTGGCGTGCCCCACCACGTCATCGATGCGCCGGCCGATCGGGTCGAAGCCAAGATATCGGTCATCATCCAGGCCAATCTCGGAACATTGGAGCATGGCTGGGCCCTGAGCCTTGCCAATTTCCTGGAAGCCCGCGCCGACGTGACATTCGATGGTCTGGCCGGCGATGTTCTGTCGGGCAGCCGCTTCTTTTCGCGCAAGCGGCTTGATGCCCTGGCCGCTCTGGATGCGCCGCGCTTCGCCCGGTCAGTGTTCGTGACCGACGAGTACCATCTTGGCATGACGATTGCGCCATGGCTCTATCGCGAGATCCCGCCCGAACGCGCCATGGCCCGCCTGGCCAAGGCGATGCCGCGTCACCTTGCCGCAGCCAATCCCCTGTCATCATTCTATTTCTGGAGCCGCACGCGCCGGAATGTCGCGCAGTATCCCTACGGATTGCTGCGCGGGGTCAGGACCGTCTACGCCCCGTTCCTGGATTGGGATATCTATGATCTTCTTGCTTCGCTCGATCCGACACTGACCGAGACGCGCATGCTGCATACGGATGCCATTGCCCGGGCCTATCCCGAAGCCCGCAACATTCCCTATTCCGAGGGCTGGTCCGACAGCGACGACGGAGCTGTTGCCCGCCATCATCTCGGCAATATCGAGAGCCTTGCGCGGCGCCTGATCAAGGCGGCACCGGGATCATTCGTCAATCGCCGCGCCCTGCTGCCGCGCCTGGCGTGGCACGCGATGGCCAGATCGGCCAGGACCGCGGCACCCGCGTATCTGCCCCTGGCCTGCTATCTGCTTGCGCTGGAGCAGGTGACGCGAGGTGAATTCGGCGATTTGCGCCGCGCCGGCGCAACCATCCCGGCGGTCTTCGGGCTTACCAACCCCCTGTTCAGGGCTTTGTCAGCTCTGGCCTGACGTGGCTTCTGGCCTGACGTGGCTTTCGCCCGGTCGATCACGCCGCCTGTTCGCGGCCCCCCTCGGCCACCGCCAAGAGATCGCGCCCGGTCATGCCCGGGGCGCGCACCCCGAAGCGAGCCAGGATCGTCGGCGCCACATCCAGAATCGATACCTTGCCCTCGTGACGCCGGTGCCGGCCGGTGGCCACCCAGAAACATCCGTCCGGGTGGTGGCGACCGCTTTTCAGCGCGTCGATCCGGTAGAACTGCTCGAAGAACGGCCGCGCGGCATTGGCGTTCCGGCTCATCCGCATCATGGCGTTTTCCGGCAGCCGCTGGTTGACGCCACAACCGAAGTAGAGGCTGGCCGGTTCGTTGGTCGGATCGAAATTGAAGACCTGATGGCCATCCACCTCGACGGCCGCCAGGCGCTGTTCCGCCTCGTTCCGCTCCTGCTCGGTCCTGAAGGTCACAAGATACTGGTGCGTCATCACGGGGAACACGGATTGCGGCTGAACGCCGATCTCGTCCAGAAGCGATTCGACCCGCCGCGGCCGGTAAAAGTTGTGCCCGCCGGAAGCCTCGTACTTGAGATAAGGCTGCTGACTGAGCGCCGTCGCGAACATCAGGGTCGCGCCACTCTGTGCGGCCAGGGCCAGGAAATCACCGACCAGCCGATCCATCTGTCGATAGCCGAACAGAACGGCACCGCGAAAAAGGGCAAGGTCCTGCTCGGTCGGCTTGATCGTGAACGCGTCAGGATCCATGCAGCGCCAATAGGTGTGCTGCAGATGCGCCGTGCTGTTCGCGAAAAAGGTCGCGAAATCCGGCTGCCGCCGCCGGTAGTAGTGGCGGAACACGTCGAACTGCAGGCGATCAAGCAGCGCTGCGCGTTTCCAGGCCAGCGCCCTGTCCTTCAACCGCTCGGCAGCAAGCTGGCTCACGATGGCAGCGACCGTTCCGACCTGCAGGCCATGGGTGGCCATGAACGCAACAAAGCGCGCCGCTTCCGCCAGCGAGGCCGGCTGATCGCTGTTCGAATATTCCTGCACGCGGCTGGCGACAAAGCGGTGAAAAATACCAAGCTCGGCGGGATGGGCCGGCTCGCTGGTACACCAGGGATCGGGCAGGAACAGGGCGCGGTCACCGCTCAGGCGCTTGGCGTTCATGCTCGAGCAGTTCCACACCGTCCGACCCGCGTCGAGAAGATGCTGCCAGATGTCCGCGTGCCCCGCCTTTGGGCCATCGGTCAGGTGGAAGACGCGGTGGGTCTGGTAGGGGATCCCCGTGTGCAGGGAATACCACTGAATCCAGGGCTCGAGATTAGGTGCCTGCCTTTCATCCGATTCGGTGACGAAGACGTCGGCCCGATCGTGCAGACGCTTGAAATTCGGAAGTTCGCCCTCGGCCATCCAGCGATCCAGAAGCGGCGGGCAAAGCTCGTTGAACTCGATCAGGATGATGCGCGACATGGCCGAATTCCTTTCAGCGGCGGAAGCGGATCATTTTAGTGCGGCTCCTTCAAGCTCTCGTTAACAGTCGGTTCGGGGCGCCCGCGGGCGGGCCTGGCCGCATCGGGTCGGGCGATTCGCGCCTCAACGCCCTTGACCGGCCGATCTGTTCGCCAAGTCTTAACCGCGGCATTATAGTTCAGGCATGATCCTAACTCAGCGCAAGTCGTTTGCCACCCGATGATATCTGATGGGCGCGCGGTTCCGGAGGGATCGCGGATCGAGTGTGATCTTTGCATCATCGGCGGCGGCGCCGCCGGGATTACACTTGCCCGCGAATTCCTGAGCAGCGGCGCGAAGGTTCTTATCCTGGAGAGCGGCGGGCTGGAGGCCGATGCCGATACCCAGAATCTTTATGATGGCCCGCAGGATGGCATCCCCTATCCCGACACCCTCTATTCGTCCCGATTGCGCTTTCTGGGCGGAACGACCAATCACTGGGGCGCGTGGTGCGCGCCATGGAAAGAATCCGACTTCCATCAGCGAAGCTGGGCCCTGAACAGCGGCTGGCCGATCGCGCTGTCGGACATTGAGCCCTATTACAGAAAGGCCTTCGCGCTGTGCCGTCTGCAGGACGACGGCGATTGGACCTGGGATGGCGAGGCCTGGGCACGCCGGCTGGGTCTTGAAACCTCGTTGAAGGGCTCGTCGTTCGAGGCCCGGGTCAGCCAACGTTCGTACCCCAAGTTCGAAACGGAACGATTCAGCTTTGCACGCGCCTATCATAAAGACCTCGAGGCGTCGCGGATGGTCGAGGTGCTGCTTCATGCCAACGCAACCGAGCTGGTGGCCGATCGGGGCGGCTCCAACATTGCCGCAGTGAAAGTAGCGTGTCTTTCGGGCAATCGGTTCACGGTGCGGGCCGGCACGTATGTCCTGGCTACCGGGGGCATCGAGAATGCGCGCCTGCTGCTGGCATCGCGTTCGGCGCGCCCGAATGGCATTGGCAACGAGTTCGACAATGTCGGCCGCTATTTCATGGATCATATCTTCGTGCCCGAGGCGGCGCGATTCTTCCCGCAAACGGCACGCCCGGACGATTTTCAGCTCTATCTTCCGAACGAACTGGACCAGAGCGTCGTCTATTGCCACATCGGGACGCCCGATGCCTTCCTTAAAAAAGAGCGGATGAAGGATTCGTATATCGCGCTGTTCCCCCACTTCGACCCGGACTATCTGGAAGCGTCGGAATCGGAAGGCGTCAATTCGCTGAACGAGACAATCCAGGGCTTGAAGCTGGGCAAGCTGCCAAGAGACCTTGCCGACAAGCTGCTCGACATCATGACCGATGTCGATGATGTGGTTGTGTCGCTGTACCGGAAGGTCGCCTATGGCGGCATACCGGTCCTGTATTACGATTGCATGGTGCGGATCGATCCAACGCCCATGCGCGAAAGCCGCATCACCCTGACCGATGAGGTGGATGCGCTGGGTATGCCGCGCGCCAAACTGACCTGGGCGGTTCACGACCGGGACAAGGCCGATATCGCGCGGCTCATCAACCGGTTCGGGCGCGAGATAGGCCGGCTCAACCTGGGGCGTATCCAGAACCTGTTTGATCCTGCCCAGCCATTCAGGGACGACCTGCATATCGGCTGGCACCATATGGGAACGACGCGCATGTCACGCGATCCACGGGTTGGCGTCGTCGACAGGAATTGCCGCGTCCATTCTGTCGGGAATCTTTACATCGCCGGAAGCTCGGTGTTCCGGACATCAGGGTCCGGCACGCCGACCATGATGATCGTGGCGCTGGCCCTGCGGCTGGCCGATCACCTGCGGACGGAACGGAGCATCCGATGATCAGGCTGTCGCGCCGGACCCTGCTTGGCCTTGCCATGCTGGCCGTGGCGACGGGCGCCTTGCGCCCAGTCGCGGCCAAGGCTGCGGCGCTGCCGAAAGCGCGCCTGGCCGGGCTTGAAGCAACCCTGCGGGCCTTGCTGCCAAAGGGCATCGCGATCGCGCGGATCGGCCATCTCTATCTCGCCTCGGCCAAGCTCGACAGCCAAGGGCTGACGCGAACCCTGCGGCTTGTTCAGGGATTTGGCGCGCCCGACACTATGCAAGCCGATGCCGATCGCGAACGCATCGCGACCCGGATCCGGCATGACTTCGAACGCGACCGCCTGGTGGCGGTTGACGGCTGGATCCTGGCCCGGACCGAAGCCAGACTTTGCGCGATCTGCGTTCTGGCCAGCGCACCCGAAGCCGGCGCCGGGGAATAGGGGACGCGGTCTACCCCGACGATCATGCTGCCTTTCGGATGATCATCAGCCCCTTGTCGAACCATGGGCGGTCTTCGAGGGTAAGCCCGGCATTCTCCTGGATCCATCGCGCCGCGATTTCTTGCTCGTCGGTCCGCACCGTGTCGTCGACGAACACGACGCCGCCCGGCGCAAGCCTGGAGACCAGGGTGGGGCCGGCCGGATAGCGCGCCTGGGTCCCGCCAATCTCGGGCGGCCCGTCAATCACCACCAGATCATAGGGGCCGTCGGGCAGGATCGGGATGTTGTACCAGGCCGAACGATGGGCACCGAAGTTCTGCTCGCGCAGGGGCGCCGTGATGACGGTTGCGTAATCGGACAAGCCAGCCTCGATCAGCCTTTGGCGGGTGATCTCGGCAAAGGTCGGGTCGTGGTCAAGGCTGTAGATGTGACCGGCGCCGTTTTGCTGCAAGGCGCGGGCAATCACCACCGTCGAGGCACCACTGCCGCATTCCACCACCCGCTTAGGCTTCGCGCGCCGGACATGGCGCGCAAGTTCGATCAGCAGGTCGGGCGAAGCGATCCATTCCCGGGTCGGCGAAAGGCCGGGGACCAGGCCCAGCTCGCGTTGCAGATGCAAGACAGCCTCGATTTGCCGCCAGGCTTTCGGCATGTCGCGCGTGACAAGGGTTTCGAGGCGATCCTCGAGCGCATAGATCTGGCGATGGATTGCCCGCACCTTGTGCAGCACGTAAAGCCCGCCCGCGGCAAAGACAAGCGCGATCAGAACTGAAGTGATCCACATGACGCCCATGATCCGATTATCCCAGCACGTTGAACGGCGATGCCCGTTTGTCCGGTCTCGTTACGGCGCGTGGGCCTTGCGGAAGGCAAAGCATCCAAGATCATGCTTGCTGTCCCGGCTGGCCCGGACAATGGGGGACTTGCGTTTGCCGATGCTCCAATAGTCCCCCGTATGGGCATCGAACAGGTCTTCGTCTTCCAGGTCCATTCCAGCCTTGGCAAAGGCGCCTTCCAGCGCGGCCCTTGAGAACACGTGACCGACAAACGGAACGCCCGGATGATTGAGCCGCGAGCCCTCCATCTTGTACACGTTGTCGATGTACAGATCGTTATTGAAGGGTACAGATACGATGGCCCGCCCACCGGGCTTCAGCAGTCGGGCTATCGAACGCGCTGCATCCTCGTATTTCACGATGTGCTCAAGCACGCTCATGCACGTGATCATGTCGAACGTCTTGGTCATCGATGTGTTGACGATATTGTCGTTCTCGACCAGCCAATGCCGGTTCCAGATCGTTTTGGTCCAATAATCCCTGATGTTGTCGGTGGCGGTGACCTGAAGCCCGCAATTGGCCAACAGGTGCGGCCACGCCGTCATCCCGGTCCCGATGTCGAGCACCGAGTGTGGACAATGCCTGGCGATCTGGGCCAGGGCAAAGGCATATTCGACCGGACGCTCGTTCGGTTCACCGAACAGATCGCCGCACTGAGCACGGTTCCATTCATCTTCAAGGATGGACTGGACATATCGCCGTGCCAGCAGGCGGGCGATGCGCTTGACCGGGCTGGTAACGAATGACGGAATCATGACGCCCTCTCTGATTGCGCCCGCCCGCCGGTCAGCCGCCCGCGCACTCGCGCGATCCGATGCGCGCTGCCAGGGCAAAGATCTCGAGGCCGGCGGTCTTGGGGTATCTGCGGCCAAGCGATACCAGGTCTCGATAGTCCCCAAGGATGCCAGGGATTCGCCAAGGCGATCTTAATGCTGCAATCAGGTGGAGAAGGGCAGATGGCCCGCCATAGCCCCCGTCGGTGACGCCCCAGGGGCGCAGCATCCGGCCGCAGAGCCGGAATTCGTCGAATCCCGCCTGCCGCAATAGGCGTTCGAGTGTTGCCGGATTGAAATACCACCGGTGGTCAAGCTGAAAGCCCCACCAGGTCCGACCGCCAGTCACCCTGGCCGTCGATCCGAAATTTCCCGTTTCGATGACCAGCCAGCCACCCGGACCAAGCCGGTGGCGACAATCGGCAATCAGATCGAGCGGTTTTTCGACATGCTCGATCACATCCCAAAGGGTAATCGTATCGAAGCGGGCATTCTGATCGATGTCGGCCAGGGTGCCGTTGCGCAACCTCAGCCACCCGCCGGCCGAGGTTTCGTCCCTCAGCGGCCCGGCGGGATCGACGGCGTCGACCGACCAGCCGTCCTTGAACGCGAGTTCGGCCAATGTCCCGTCCCCAGACCCGACATCAAGCAAGGTGCCCTTGGCCGGACGAACGGCATCCAGGAATTCAAGCTCCAGCGAAGCGATCTCCCGCTTCACCGATTTGTCGAAGTAGGTCCCTTCCTGGCCTTCGGCGTAGCTTGCCTGGAAAAATCGGCGGCTTTCCTCAGCATCGCGCGCCGGCGGCCACTGCCAGGCCAGATCGCAGGCGGAGCAATGCAGAACCGCCATGGTGCAGGGCGTGGCCGAATCATGCGCAAGAACGATCCGCGATCGCAAAGCGCCGGATTGACAAAGCGGACAACGATCCCCCTGCCTGACGAACGTGTCGATCTCAGTGTTCATGACTTGGCAGACCCATTCCCTGGCTGTTTTCAGACTTGGCTGTTTTCAGAAGCGTGCTTGCCATAGCGGTCATACAGCCGGTACCGCGCCATGATCGCATGCGCTGCGAAATAGGCTCGCGCGATGCGCAGATCCAGTTCCGATTGGAACCTAGCTTTCAGATCCGGCGTCTGAATGCGCTTCAGAACCGCCCTGACATAGGCCGTCAGGAATTTCCGCCACACCCAGCGCGGCGGCAACCGGCCGGGTCGAATCCGATTTTCAATGTGATGGGCAATCCGGAAGGTCACTTCGTAATTGAAATATCGATCAAGCGCGAAGGCGGGGGTACACCGTTCCGCCGGAACATGGTGTTGAACGCTGGCCTCGGGGACGAAGACGCCCTGCAGGCCTTTGTCAAGCATGCGCACCTGCAGGAATGTTTCCTCGCCGCCAACACGGTAAGGCAGCCCGCCGCCCAGATATTCGGGGAATCCCCCGGCCGCCAGAATATCTGATTTGAAGGCGGCAAGATTGGCGCCCAGGAAGACCGGCTTCCTGACAATCTGACGCTCGGCCCCAAGCGACCAGCCACGGGCGGAATTGGGGAGAAATTCGTTGAGCCAGTCCGGCGGCGCCACATCCTGGCGCACCTCCAACGGGCCGCCGAAAAAATGCTGCGGCCCAAAGGCTGCTGCTGCGACATAGGCGGCCGGCGTATCGATGCCGACGCGGACATCATCATCGAAGAAGATAATGAATTCCCCTTCGGCCGCCACGACCCCTGCATTGCGTGACACTGAAATGCTGCTTTTCGGGATGAAGGTCCAGTGCACCGGAACCGGCAGGGTGGCCGCCGCGGCAACCTCGCGGCTGCCGCAGCCGGGGTCGCCATTTTCGATCACCAGGACCTCGGCCAGCGTCGGCGGCACGCGGGCCGAAGCCAGGCTGCCAAGCATCTCGCGCAGGCCATCCGGCCGGCGATGGGTGACGACGACGACACTTGTGCTTGGCAGGTTCGACAAACGCGTCGCTCCCAGATTCAGCTCCCAGATTCAACGGGCGGCGGCCAGGTCGCGCCGTCCGATCCGGGTTTCAATCCCGAGCCTGAGCCGGCGTTGACAGGCGATGACCGCGATCCCGTGTTGCGGCAATGGCGCCGGCGATCGGCGCAGGCCCATCATCGCAGAAACGGTCATACAGTCGATGGCGCGTCATGATGGATCGTGCGGCAAACAGGGCGCGCGAATCGCAAAGATCAAGCTCGGCATCAAATCGGCTGCGACTGTCGGCGTTGCCCAGCCGGCCGCGCAGAACCCTGGCATAGGACGCGATCAGACGCCGCCACACCCAGCGTTGCGGCAGCCGGCTTGGCCGGATCCGGTTCTCGATATGCCGGGCGAGTTCGATCACGACGGCGTGCTGGAAATGACGATCGAGCGCGAAGGCCGGCCCGCAGCGGTCGACCGGGACATGGTGCTCGACACCGGCTTCCGGAACGAACACGCCCCGCATCCCCCTGTCGAGCATGCGCACCTGCAGGAATGTTTCCTCGCCGGCGACGCGATAGGGCTGGCCGGGACCCAGGTATTCCGGGAATCCCCCCACCGCCAGGATATCCGATTTGAACGCGGCAAGGTTGGAGCCGATGAACACCGGCTTGTTGACGAACTGCCGCTCGGACCCCAGGGTCCAGCCGCGGGCCGAGTTCGGCAGGAAGGCCACCACCCAGTCCGGGGGCGCCACATCCTGTCTTGCGACCAGCGGACCGCCGAAAAAATGCCGGCGCCCGAAGGTTGCCGCCGCCGCGACATAGGCGGCCGGCGCATCGGCACCGACCCGGATGTCGTCATCGTAGAGGATGATGAATTCGCCTCCCGCTGTCACGACAGCGAAATTGCGGGCGGCGGCCAGACGGCTGTCCGGCAAATGGAACCAGCGCACCGGCACGGGCATGACGGTGGCGGCCACAACCTCGCGGCTGCCAGAGTTGGGGTCGCCGTTCTCGATCACCAGGATTTCTGCCAGGGTGGGCGGCAATCGTGCCGCCGCCAAGCTGCCCAGCATGTCTCGCAGCCCTGCCGGGCGACGATGCGTGACAAGAACGATACTCGCGCTTGGCGGGTTCGTCATGTCGGCACTGGCTTTCGCGCTGGCGGCGATCATCGCGCGAGCGCCCGGAATGCGCAGATGACCATTGGCGGCGACGCCACATGGCCCGCAAATCGAAGCGGAGGCAGAAGTCGGATCGCCCCGATCACCGCATCGCGCAGGACGCCGCTGCCACGACAGGCCGCCATGTCGAAGCGATCAAGGACCCGGTCAAAACCATGGTCGCCAAGGTAGCGCCGCATATCGTAGAACGAAAACCAGTTGACCGCCGGAAAGGTGGCGTAATTCGCGATCTCGGGTCGGGTCGTGCGGGCGAGATGTTCGTAATAGCGCTTGAGCCGCGGCGGATACCAGCTATAGAGCGGCAGGTCGAATTCGTGCTGCACCGGGCAAAGCCGGTTCGATGTGCTGATGTACAAAAGCCCGCCGGGCCGCAACACCCGGGTCGCCTCGGCCACAACGGCTTGCCAGTTCTCGACGTGCTCAAGCAATTCGGGCACCAGGCAAACATCCTGGGACGCCGTTTCCAGCGGCAGGGCCGTCGCCGAGCCCACCTCGTAATGCGCCGCATTTCCCTCGGCCGCGGCCCTGGCGCGCGCCGCCGTGATGAAGGCATCGCTGATATCGATCCCGGTGACGCGATGGCCATGCCGCGCCCAGATCAGGGATTGCAGGCCGGGACCGCAGCCGACATCGGCGACATCGAGGGCGGAACCGGCCTTGTCACCCAGCACGGCGGCAATCGTGCGGTACAGGGTTTCGACCTTGGCCGCCATCTCGGGCGAGGCGTGCAGGCGCGTGTAATAGTCGACGAATTCCGGCCGGTTCCAGGTGTTCGACGGATGCAGGGCAGGGCTGGGCTGGGTCATGTCTGGCGGTTTATCCTGACAACTGGAATCCCGATCGGGCCGGGCCAAGCTGGATCGGGCCGGGCTCGCCCGCGGCGGCAGGGGAATCTTAACAGAACCCGATTTTCCAAACCGTGAAGACCGGCGATGGCAACCGGCAACATCAGGCCGAGACCCTGGTGGCGCGGCGCAGCACAACCCGTGGCAACGCCAGGATCACGCCCGGGTCGATTGCCGTGGCGGGAACGACGGCGCCGAGCCCCCCAAGCTGGCCGCGGCGCAGCCGGTGGAGGACCGCAAGAACGAAGTCCTCTTGCAGGGCGGACCGCCGGCGCGCATACCATTGCCGGTTCTGCACCGACAAAGGATAGCGCGTTCCCAGCAGGCGGACATAGCGCAGTTCCTCGCTCAGGCGCCACAGCGCCCGTGGGCTGCCCCAGCCCGACCCTTCGTAGATGTTAACCGCGCCGATCTCGGCGGCGCCGCGAATCATGTCGAGCCCGCTCGATGCGACCGCCCGCGCATTGCGGCAAGCGAGATCGAGATAGAAGATGATGTCCTCGCCCATCGAAAGCTCATCAACGAAGCGAAGATCGGGAAAGGCCGAGAAACGATAAACCGTCGTCGAGAGATGGGTCATGTTGTCGCGCCCGAAGGTGCGGTCGAACAGGCTTTCCGGCATCTCCCACACGCCTTCGCCCTGCGGCTTGCCACGCGCGGGATCGAACCCGGTGCGCTGGAACGCCGTTTCAGTCTCGTTGGCGAAGCGCCAGTCGGCGAAATAAAGATCGAACCCGCGATCGAGCGCCGCCAGCGCGCGCTTCAGATGCCCGGGCTGCCACACGTCGTCGGAATCGAGAAACGCCACATAGGGACATCCGGGCGGAACATGGTCGAGACCTGTGTTCCGCGCTTTGGCCGGCCCGCCGTTTGCCCGGCGCACGATCGTGATCCGGCCCTGGGCCGGGCCGAGAAGCGGTGCCAGTTCCTGCTCGGCCGGGATGGGCGAACTGTCATCGGCGACTATGATACGAAGGGGGATGTCGCCGTCCTGGCCAAGCGCCGATTGGACCGTGCGCGCCAGGATCCCCGGCTTGCGCTGAAAGAACGGGATAACGACGGCGACACGTGGCGGGGCCGGCGATTCGGGCATTACGCCACGCTCCGCTGCACAGGCTCGTGCCGCACGACATCATCCAGCAGAGCGAACAGCCGTTGCGCCAGGGCACGGCGGTGATGGGCTGCGAGCCATGCGTCGATGGCGTTCGCATCAAGGGAGAAAGGCCCGGCCTGCAGCCTGGTGATTGCGGCCAGCAGTGCCGCGGATCCCCCCTCGGGCACGAACAGCCCCGCCCCGATCCGCTCGACGGTCTCGCTTGCCTCGCCGCGATGCCCGAAAATCAGGACCGGCACGCGGGCCGCGATGTACTCGAACAGCTTGCCAGGAAAATAGCGGGCCAGGTCCCTGGTGGCGAAGACGAGAAGCGCGTCGAAATCCCGCATCCTGGCATCGGCCGCATCCTTGGGCAGCAGGCCGATCTCCTCGATCATGCCGGGATGCGGGAATGCCTGAAGGGCCGCGCGTTCCTCCGGCATCTTGTGCCCGATCAGCGTGACCCTGACCTGGCTTACAAGATCAGGCGACATGGTAACCACCTGTTCGAGCGCGGCAAGGAATGGGCCAGCGGGCGAATGCTGGGCCAGCGTGCCCACGAATCCAAGCCGCACCACACCGGTGGGGCGGGCGGCCGGTCCGGTTCTGTTTTCGGGTTCGGACTCCCAGCCGTTCGGCACAGTGGCCGCCCGGGCCGGATCAAGACCCGGAAACGCCACAAGCTGATGCCGGCGAAGCGAATCGGTCGCAAAGATCACACGGCTTGCCGACTTCTGGCAGCGTTCTTCCCACCAGCGATCAAGCCGGTAACGATCGACAAAATCGAACGGATTTTCGGTCCATTCGTCACGATAGTCGAGCACCAGCCTGGCGCCGAAGACGCGCGCCAGGAAAAGCCCCGCCACAAACACACAGAACGGCGGTCCCGATGCCAGCACCACCGCCGGCGGGTCGTCCCGCAGGCCTTCGAGTCCGGCCCGGTAGAGCGCAATCGCGGCCAGAAGCGATCCATCGATGTCGGCCAGGCGATCGAACAACCGGTGGCTGGGCTTCAGCTTCGGCCTTGCCGATCTCAGGATCCGCATCGTCGGCGGCAGCGTGGCAAGGGCCGCAAGGCCGGCCGCCGTCGGATTCTCGGGCGCCGGCCCGCCCAGCGCCGACACGCGCCAGCCGAATTCGGGCGCATGGCGCAGGAACGAACACGGCCGCGGCGTGCCGCCCGAGAAGAGCGGTGGCAAAGACCAGGCAATGACCAGCGCATGGCGATCATCCCGGGCCGCCCGCGCAACCGGATGGTGCGCCTGCCGCTCGGTTGCAAGCCATGCGCCATAGGCCCTGGCGGTATCACCGAGAGAACGAAGCATGCACCATCCCGCGTTCACAAGCGCCGGGCTGCCATGTGGCGCGACCATGCGGCCGACAGCGATGGCAGCAGCCGCGCGATTTCGGCCCGGATCGGATGATGGAAAAGATGCACGGCAGCCAGCCATGCCATGCCTGCGCCGGCAATGGCAAGCGGGAACCCATAAAGCCACCGAGACAGGTCGTCTGCCGCCCAGGTCAGGACCGCGACGGGTGGCGCCATGGATGCAACGGCCACAAGAATGCTGCGGCTGGTCGCAACGGCAAGGTGCCGAAAGCCGACGCCGATGGTGCGAACGATGAAGTACTGAATGACGATCGCGGCAATCACGCCGACACCGATCTGGGCCACGGCCACGGCCATGGCGCTGTGGAAGGACGCCGCAACGACCAGTGCGATCCGCGCCCCCTGGATAATGATCTCCTTGATCAGGGATTCACGCGCCTTGCCCATGGCGTAGAGCAGTTCGCCCGACAGGGTCCACGGCGAAAGGATCAGATAAGAGACGCAGAACAATTGAAGGAGCGGGACCGATTCGCGCCACTGTTCGCCATACAGAATCACGACCACGGGAAAGGCCAGCACGCCCAGCACGGCGTAAAAGGGCAGTGCGAGACCCGTCAGCAACTGGGTGCCAAGCACATAACCGGCACGGACATCGCCGTTCTTGCGCTTCGCTTCGGAAAACGAGGACAAGGCAACGGGCCAGACGCCCTGCAGAACCCCTTCGCCGAAGATGCGCGCCAGCCCCAAGGCGCGGCTGTAATAGGCGACCGGCCCGAAGCCAAGCAGCCGGCCCATGGCCAGATCCGGCATCATCACGCCCAGCTCGCCGACGACATGGGCCCCCACGGCCGGGAAGCAGAAGTGCAGCACATGCCGCCACTCCCTGAGGCTGGGCAGGATCAGGATATGGGGGGCACGCACCACGATCAGGGTCAGTGTCGTTGCCACCATGCCGGCGACCGAGCCGATGGCCAGGCTGACATAGCTCATCCCGGACATGACCAGCACGATGGCGGTGGCATTCTGCGCCAGGGTGGCGACGATCTGCACCTTGGCGATATCGCCGAAACGCATTTCCCGCTGCAAAAGCGCGAGGGCAGGCGCACCGATCGGGACCAGGAGGAAATTGAACGCCAGCACCAGCAGCACGTCGCGCATCCCGTCTTCGCGATAGAACGCTGCAAGCAGGCCGCTGCCGGCCGCAAGAACCACGCCAATCCCCCAGGCAATGACGAAAGCAAGACCAAAGGCCGTGCGGATGCGATCGAGGGTCAGGTTTTTTTCCTGAACGAGATAAGTGCTGAGCCCGAATTGCCGCAGCGTCTGGGCCAACGCGACGATCGCCATGCTGACCGAAAAGATCCCGATCTCTTCTGGTGTCAGCAGGCGCGTAATAATGACGATGCCAACGAAGCTGATCGCCAGATTGGCATAGCGCGTCAGGAACGACAGCGCGAGCGAGCGGCGGACCGTCGACACTCTACAGTCCTCGCTCGCCAGCCAATCGTTGTGCGTCGATCATGAGCCCCATGGCCGCCTCAGAACGCCGCCCGCAGCGGACGGAGCGTCCGCTTCAGCCATCGCACCGGCGTCGATTCGCGGGCCATGAAGGCCAGCAGCGCACCAGGCGCAGCCCCGTGCCGGACGGCACGCCAGAAGAACGTCAGCGCCTGGCCCGCATAGCCGGACCGGTAAAGCTGCGAGCCGACCACGACACAGCGATGGCTGATGATGCCATTGAATTCGGCCGGCGACAGGCGCTGGCGCTGGGCCTCGGCATGGCGCATGACCATCGGCAACAGGAATTCGAGGGCGCCGCGCGGGTAGGTCTTCATCAAGCTGCCCGGCGTATCGTGCACATGCACAAGCACCTCGCGCAGAACCCCGACCGGGCCGGCCAGCGCAAGCCTGATCCACATGTCCTGGTCGCCGGCCACGCGCAGATCGGCGTTGAACCCGCCCATCGTCAATAGCGCATCGCGCCGCGCCATGACACATGGCTTGGCAATGAAGGATTCGCGCAGAAGAGCACGCCACGCTTCCGGTCCCGCAACCGGAGGGACTTCCTCAAACACGGTCAACGGATCGGGCTGCGGGCCGCGGAAATAGCGGGAATCGCAGACGACGAAAAGAGCCGACGGGTCGGCCTGCATCATGGCGACCTGGCGCGAGATCTTGCCGGGCAACCATTCGTCATCCGCATCGAGAAACGCGATGTAATCGCCCTTCGCTGCATCGAGCCCCGCGTTCATGGCTCCGCATTCGCCGCGATTCCGGTCGAGCGCCACCAGCCGCACGCCGCGATCGGCCAGACCTTCGAGGAGTGGGCGCGTACCATCACCGCTGCCATCATCAATGACAACGATTTCCATCGGCTGGTAGTCCTGGGCCCAGACGGATTCCAGGGCCCGCAGGATCGTCTTTTCGGCATTGTAGGCCGGAATCAAGGCGGTCACGAGTGGCGCTGACATCATCGATGCCCTTCCGAATCCCCTATCCCGTTCGCGCCGACGGGCGCGAACGCCTTCTCGTCACCAAGACCCTGTCAAAAGGCCACAACTGTCCCTAACAGCTGGTTACGCCCGCCCCGCCGGTGGCGATCAGCCCCGGGGCTGATCGCCGTTAACGCCTCGACAGTGATTCTGCCGCTACTCATGGGTTGAGCGCCAGGGCTGGTGCACCCGGGCAAGGCTAAGGGGCCGGACCGGTCGCATCGCTTGGTTTGGCGTGGGGCCCCACTTATAGTGTCGCCCGCGACCGGCTGACACACTTTGGCAACCGATAACGTATCGACCGCACGGCATTCCCACCCATGACCATCCTCGTCACAGGCGTTGCCGGGTTCATCGGCTATCATGTCACCGAGCGGCTTCTCGCCCGTGGCGAGGCGGTCCTTGGAATCGACAACGTCAACGACTACTACGATGTCCGCTTGAAGGAAGCGCGTTTGGCGCGGCTGGCAGGGCGCCCGGGCTATCAGTTCCTGCGGCTCGACATCGCCAACCACGAAGCCTTCGCCAAGGCGGCGGCAAGCGCTGGCGTCAAGCGGGTGGTCCACTTGGCCGCCCAGGCCGGCGTGCGCTACTCGCTCACCCATCCTTTCGCCTATGTCCATGCCAATTTGACCGGCCACATGTCGGTTCTCGAGGCCTGCCGCCACATCAGGGGCTTCGAGCATCTGGTCTATGCAAGCTCAAGCTCGGTCTATGGCGGCAATACCAAGCTGCCCTTCGCGATCGAAGACCGGGTCGACACACCGGTTTCGCTTTACGCCGCGACCAAGCGCGCCGACGAGCTGATGAGCTATTGCTACAGCCACCTCTACGGCCTGCCGCAAACCGGGCTTCGCTTCTTCACCGTCTATGGCCCCTGGGGTCGCCCGGACATGGCCCTTTATATCTTCACGCGCCAGATCCTGGCCGGCGAGCCGATCCAGGTCTTCAACCGCGGCGACATGAAGCGGGATTTCACCTATATCGACGACATCGTGACCGGGATCGTTGCCGCGCTTGACAACGCCCCCTCGGCCGCCGGCGGCCAGCCGCCGCAGCGGCTCTACAACATCGGCAACCACCAGTCCGAGCCCCTGCTGCGCCTGATTTCGGTCCTCGAGGACGCGATCGGCCGCAAGGCCAAGATCGAATTGGCGCCCATGCAGCCGGGCGACGTGAAAGAAACCTTCGCCGACATCAGCGCGATCGAACGCGATCTCGGCTATCGGCCGACCACGCCGATCGATGTGGGCGTGCCCCGCTTCGTTTCCTGGTACAAGTCGTATCACGGCGTCTGATGCCGTCCGGCCGCACCGCCCCTGTGGGCGGCCGGGACAGGCCCGCGACCGGCAATCTATGCCATCGGCCTATGCCATCGACTGGGTTTTGCGTGCGCCACCCCTGGGGCTGGCGGCCCGCCGCTTAGAGCCAGGTAAAGACCAAGGCCAGCAGCATACAAGCGGCAACCAGACCCGTACGAACGTCGCTACGCATGATAATCCCCCGGAACATCGAAACACCCCGCTATCTCCGCCACGCGTCTCATCCGCGCTAAACGGCCAGCCCCGCTTTTTCATACAAGATTCATGCCAAGCCAAATATGTATTGTATTTCAAATGGATGGCGTTCAGGCGCGGGGTGGCGTTAGGGATTTCGTAAAATTCATTGACAGAACGTCAACGGAAAAAACCCTTTAAAATCAAACCCGACGGCTGAACCGGGTGTAGTTAACATTTGTTTATCAATGATTTGGCCGCCGCCTGCCGGGGGGGCCGAGCGTAAAATCTGCCGACATCCCTATTTGTTTGATTTTTTTGAAATTTTTCGCAGGCCGCGGAGCGCGAGGGAGGCAACGGCAAGTCCGGCCAGAATTCCGATCAGATCCGATGCCAGGTCCGCGAACTCGGAATCGCGGGTCGGCGAGAATGTCTGAAGCGCCTCGGTCGAGGCACCCAGGACCAGAAGTGCGCCGACCAGCGCCACCCAGCGCGCCAGCGGAAAACCAAGCCTGACGACAAAAGCCAGGGCCGCGAATGCGGCGATGTGGCCGCGATCCTCGGACCCAAGCCAGTCCGGAAACAGGCCGCGGGCCCGCCCGGGGCGGTGTTCGATCCTCACCCCTGGCGCCGGCCCCGGGCGCGGTTTCTGCGCCTCGGCCAGCCTGGTTGCCGCCCGATTCTGCCCCGCCCCATTCACTTCGGCTTCGCGCGACGCGGTCCTGTCCGCGTCGGCGCTTTCCGCGTCTTGGTCCGCGGGCCTTGCCGGCGTGGCCAGGGGTCGCTCGGGCAAGGCCCGCTGCTTTCCGTTCTCGGTGGCGCCGCCATCGCCCCACGTCAAGGACAGCGCCGCCGCCAGTTCGTCACGGGTCGGCAGGATGGCGAAAATCCCGAACAGCGCCGTATTGATGGGCCGAACCAGCCGATAGAAATGGGGCTGCGGATAAAGGGCGAAAACAATGATCATGATGGCAAGCACCCCGCTCAACGGCCGGGCGAGCGGGCGCCAGCGCTGAAACAGCGCGGCCAGAATCCAAAGGCCAAGCGCCCCCCAGGCAAGACACAGGGCAATCCGGACCGGCGGCGCCCAGGCCGCCTCGGCCATGCCGTCGATCCCGATGTCGCGGATGGAAAGAACTCCGGCGGGGCCCGCGATATAGGCGAAAAGCCGCATGCTTGCGACATCGTCACCGACCGGCAGGATCTGGCTGTATCGGGTCCATGGCCGATCGCTGCCGATCAGCGCGATTTCATAGGGCCAGTGGCCCAGCCGTTCGCCACGGGCGCCGAAGCTGGGCGCGATCAGGGCCGCACGCTGCCAGCGTTCGCTCCCGACTTCGATCGCGGTCGTCCGGATTTCGGCGGTGATGCGGACATGGGTGAAACGTCGCGGCTGTGGAATGACACGAATCACGACCGGCGCCGGCGCCGATGGGGTCTTGGCAAGGCGTATCTCCCGGCCGCCATTGTCGCTTGGCAGGATTTCCACCCCGAAACCGCTGAAGCCCGCAAGGCCACGAGAAAGATCGAGGTCCGGCAAAAGCGATGATTGAATGGTCACGAACCGCACATCCGTGCCGAACAGAGCAAGGGTAACAAGGCAAAGCGCCATGGCTGCCACGCCCTGCATCCATGTTCGCGATGACATGACAAGACCGATCATCGGCGCCAGCACTTTCCCAAAGACTGCATCACGTCCGGCACGGGCATCGCTTGCGAGTCACGCGCTGCCCGCCTACCATGCCCGCGCTCGACGGGAGGGCCCGGCCGCCACCGGCCGGGGCCGGGGCATCGCCCGGCTCCACTCCAACGATGATCGCAAACGCCGATGCGGTATTGGCGCATCAACGCGCCCGCCGCCCGGCCAACGGAAGGTTTTCGAACGATGGCAGAAAAAATGCTCAAGGACAAAGTCGTCCTGGTAACGGGTGCCGGCCGTGGCATCGGCCGCGGGATTGCGATTCTGTGCGCCCAGTATGGCGCAAAGGTTGTCGTGAACGATCTTGGCGCCAGCCCCGAAGGCACTGGCGCGGACGTAGGCCCGGCCCAGGAAGTTGTGAACGAGATTCGCAAGGCGGGTGGCGTGGCGGTCGTCAATGGTGACAGTGTTGCCGACTGGGAAGGCGCCCAGCGCATGGTCCAGCAGGCCGTCGACACCTTTGGCAAGATCGATGGTGTAGTCAACAATGCCGGCATTCTGCGCGATCGAATCTTCCACAAGATGACGCCCGAGGATTTCGACGCCGTCGTCAAGGTTCACCTCTACGGCAGTTTCTATGTTTCCCGCGCCGCTTGCGACCATTTCCGCAAGCAACAGTCCGGCGCCTATGTGCATTTCACCTCGACCTCGGGGCTGGTCGGCAATTTCGGCCAGGCCAACTACGGCGCCGCCAAGCTTGGCATCGTCGGGCTGTCAAAGGTCATGGCGCTTGACATGCAGCGCTATCATGTCCGGTCGAACTGCATTTCGCCCTTCGCCTGGAGCCGCCTGATCGGGACCATTCCGACCAACTCGCCGGAGGAAGAGGCCCGGGTCGAAAAGATCAAGCAGATGACGCCGGAAAAGATCGCGCCGATGTGCGTCTATCTGTTGAGCGATGCCGCCGAAGGCGTCAATGGCCAGATCTTCGCGGTGCGGAAGAACGAGATCTTCCTCATGAGCCAGAACCGGCCGCTGCGCTCGGCCCATGCCGGCGAGGGCTGGACGCCGGAAACGATCCGCGATCGCGTGATCCCGGCCTTCAAGTCGGATTTCTATCCGTTGCAGCGCTCCCCCGATGTCTTCTCGTGGGATCCGATGTAAGCCGCGGACAGAACAGGGTATCGACAAAGGGCCGCCCCCCCGGGCGGCCCTTTTCCATTCCCGCCCAGTTTTCCATCTTGTCCATCTTGTCCATCGTGGCGATGGGGAAATGGCTTGTCGAAAATCTTGACATCGGCCGCCATCGGCTCCCTTGGCCAGCCTGCAAGGCATTGATTTTACATAGAATCATATTTTGGCATGGTTCTTGCTAACCTTAACGGCAGCAATCAGTCAGACGAACCGGGGGCCCAGCGTGATCGTGAAGAATTTGACCGGCGGCGCAATCGGCGCGCTTGCCCTGGCGGCCGGATTCGGCATCGCCACGCCCGCGATGGCAGCCCCCACGTTTTTTGCCGGCACCGGCCACTATTACGAATTCGTCGCGGGTTCGTTCACCTGGACCGCGGCCCTGGCGGGCGCGGCGGCGCGGAGCTTCGATCCCGGTACCGGCGTCCTGCAAGGCTATCTCGCCACCGTGACGTCAGAGGCCGAGAACGTCTTTCTGGCCAGCCTTAGCATCGACGGCTGGCTGGCCGGCACCGATCAGGTCAGCGAAGGCACCTGGCGCTGGGCGGCCGGGCCCGAGACGGGCGTGAACTTTTGGACCGGTGGCCCGGGCGGCTCGACGACCACGTTTGCCGCCTGGAATATCGGCGAACCCAACAACGCTGGCGACGAGGACTATCTTCATCGCAACAGCGGCACCTGGAACGACCTGCCCGACGGATCCACGCGCGGCTACTATGTCGAATATGGCGGGCTCGACCGGGTTGGCGTGCCGGAACCGGCGGCTCTGGGGCTGATCGGCCTTGGCCTTGCGGCCCTTGGCCTGACGCGCCGCAAGCGGCAGCCGCGATAGCCTGGCCTCGTTTCAAAGCGTGGGCCGCCCGGGGGCGGCCCATTCATCGCCGGGCACCGTTTCATCGTAGGGCACCGTCCAGCCCATAGGCCTTGGCCAGCAGCTCGTACGACCGAAGCCGGTCACGAAAATCGTGGCAGATGCTGACGATCACCAGTTCGTCCGCCTTTCCGCTGGCGACCAGAGCATCGATCCTGGCCTTCACGGCTTCGGGCCGGCCGGCAATGGTCCGCCCCGCGTTCGCCGCCATGCGCGCCCGGTCATGGGGCGTATAGGGATAGGCGGCCGCTTCATCGTCAGACGGATAGGGGCCAAGCTCGCCGCGTTCGATCCGCAAGCGCCACAAGTGCCGCGCAAGGGCCAGTCGCTCGGCCTTTTCATCGGAATCGGCCGCGATCGCGAACACCGCCAGGGCCGAGCGCGGCTTCGGATAAAGCGGCGACGGCCGATAATGACGGCGATAGGCGGAAAGGGCGAAGTCGGCCGGCTCGGGCTGGATGAAATGGGCAAACGCAAAGGGCAGGCCGTAATGGGCGGCATAGGACGCGCCGGCCTCGCTTGAGCCTAGCATCCAGAGCTCGGGCGCCGTCGGGCTGCGTGGCGTCGCGGCGACCCGGGCGAACGGATGGTCATCGGGAAGCTTGTCGGTCAGGAACCCCAGCAGATCCGGCAGTTTCTGGGGAAAAGTGTCGAACCCGACCGGGGACCCATAGGCCAGCGCATGCGCCGTGGCGGGATCGCTGCCCGGCGCCCGCCCCAGCCCCAGATCGATGCGGCCGGGGAACAGGTTTTCCAGCAGCCGGAAGGTTTCCGCCACCTTGAGCGGGCTGTAATGCCCAAGCATCACGCCGCCCGCCCCCACCCGGATCCGCGACGTAGCCGCGGCAACACGGGCGATCAGGACTTCGGGCGCCACCCCGGCCAGGCCGTCGGACGAATGGTGCTCGGCCAGCCAGTAGCGATGATAGCCAAGCGCCTCGCACGCCTGGGCAAGGCGCACCGTATCGGCCAGCGCTTCCGCCGCCGTCGAGCCGCGCGGAATGGGCGATTGATCCAGAACCGAGACACGCATTGCGCTCACCTATCCTTTCCGGCGTGGAATACGCAACAGCATTCGCCCGGCAAGGGCCGGGCGGGGGCTTCCCTGCCCCATTCCCTCATGCCCGGCTTCCTGGTACCAAGGATGATCGGCAATCGCCGAGATTTTCGCCCAATCCATGCGCAATCCGGGAGGAACCACATGAGCGACGCGCTCATTTACGAGAAAGACGGACGGGTCGTAACCCTGACCCTCAATCGCCCCGACACCCGCAATGCCCTGTCGTCAGAGGAAATCTACGCGGCGTTCGAGGATGCGGCGCTCAAGATCTCGCGCGATTTCGACATCAGCTGCGTGATCCTGACCGGCAAGGACCCGGCGTTTTCATCGGGCGGCAACGTCAAGATGATGTTCGAGCGCGCCCAGCTTTCGCGCGAGAAGCCGGCGGCGACGCGCCATCACTATCGGGACGGCATCCACCGCATCCCGCGTTCGCTGAACCTGCTCGAAGTTCCTATCATCGCCGCCGTGAACGGCCCCGCCATCGGCGCCGGCTGCGATCTTTCGATGATGTGCGATATCCGCATCGCATCCGACAAGGCTTTCTTCGCCGAAAGCTTCGTCAAGGTCGGCCTGATCCCGGGCGATGGCGGCTCGTGGCTGCTGCCGCGCACGGTGGGCCGTTCGCGCGCCGCCGAGATGACCTTACAGGCGATCAGATCGACGCCGAAACGGCGTGCCAGTGGGGCCTTGTGTCGCGCGTCGTTCCGCATGACAAGCTGATGGACGAGGCGCGCGCACTGGCCAAGCGCATTGTCGTCAATCCGCCGGCCACGCTGCGCATGACCAAGCGTCTGCTGAAAATGGCTGAATTCCAGCGGATGGACGAAGCGCTTGAAACCGCCGGCATGATGCAGGCGCTGTCGCAGACGCTGTTCGATCACGAGGAAGCGGCCCGCGCCTTCATCGAGAAGCGCAAGCCGGCGTTCAAGGGCAACTAGGCCGACCGTAGACATCCGGCCGGGCGCTGCCCGGCCGGATCACCTGAGGAGCGAAAGTTGAGCGAAGCCGAAGTGTTGACCCCGGGGTTTGTCTATCCCGACCGCAATGCCACCATCACGCCCGAACTGCAGAAAAGCAAGCACCGGTGCTGCGACATCGATCCCGCCCTTTACGGCGGCTATGCCGATCCCGCCCTGCTTTGCATCCACGTGATGCTGGCGATGCGCGATGTCATGCCGCTGACCGGCCAGGTGCACATGACCCAATCCTTCGAGCAGAAGGAGCGGATCAAGATTGGCGAAAAGCTCATCGCGCGCGGCCGTACCGTTTCGGTCGTGCCGGCGGCGCGTGGCAATATCATCACCAGCCGCTTCGAATTCGTGCGACCGGATGGATCGGTGCCGCTGTTCACCGACCGATCAAGCATGCGCCCGTCGGCCGAGGCGACCAAGAAAGGCCCATCGGAAACCGGCAAGCCGAAGCCCGAGGAATCGCTTGCCGGATTCGAGCCCCTGTTCCGCAAGCACCTTGAGCCCGCCAAGGTGGCCGAATTCTCGATCGAAGGCGAGAACCGCATCCATGACGATCCGGAAGCGGCGCGCCGGTTCGGCTTCAAGGCGCCGATCGCCGCCGGCGTGATGGCGCTCAACTTCATCATGGAGGCGCTGACCCGCGCGGGCGGCGTGCCGAAGACGATGAACTGGCAAGCGCGGTTCCTGCGACCGATGTTCTGGGACGAACCGCTCGATATCCTGGGGCGCAAGGAGAACGGCCGCCTGGTGGCGCTTCGCATCCACAACCCGGAGGGCAAGCCGACCAGCGTTGCGACGGTGCAAGGCGTCACCTATTGATTTGATCAAGGACGCGCCCAAAAGAACGGCGGCCCACAGGGCCGGACCGCCACGGCCGCCGCGACGCGTTGTATAAAGTGGCCGACTCGTTCTTTGTCGAAACGCTGCGCCTCAGGGCTTCAGCACCACCCGTCCCGTGATGCGGCCATCGCGCAGATCGGCCAGGGATTGCCCCGCCTGGTCAAGGGACCGCTGAGTGATAGGCATGGGCTGGCTGATGCCGCTGCGGGCCAGGACCAGAAGCTCGGCGAGCTCGGCCAGCGATCCGACATACGAGCCCTGGATGGTGATGGCGCGGATCGGAATAAGCGGCAGCGGCACGGTCAGCGCGCCACCAAACAGGCCGACGATGACCAGCTTGCCGCCCTTGCGAAGCGCCCGGTCGCCAAGCCGGGCGGTCGATTCGGCGCCGACGAAATCAATCGCGGCCGAGACGCCACCGGTCAGCTTGAAGATCGACTTGGCGGCCTGATCGTCGGCCCGCACGAAGTCGGCCGCGCCGGCGGCGCGCGCGGCGGCTTCCTTGCCCGGGTCGCTGTCGGCGACAAGGGGCGCAACGCCGGTGACAGCCCTGGCGAACCGCACGCCGGCAAGCCCGACACCGCCCGCGCCGATGATGAGAAGCGATTCGCCCGCGCCAAGCCTGCCCACCTTCTTCAGGGCCGAATAGGCGGTCAGGCCCGAACAGGCATAGGTCGCGGCGAGATCGGCATCGAGCCCGTCATAGGCCAGAAGATAACGATAGTGGGGCACCAGCACGTGGCTTGCATAGCCGCCGTCGCGGTTGACGCCCAACGCCTGCGGCTTCAGGCAGAGATGCTCATCGCCCTTCGCGCAGACGGCACAGGTGCCGCAGCCGATCCAGGGAAACACCAGGCGCTTGTCACCGATCTTGACGCCCTTCGCATCGGGGCCGACCGCCGCGACCTCGCCCAGGATTTCGTGACCAAGGGTCAGCGGCAAGGCATCGGGTGGCGGGGCCTGCAACCGGTTGCCGCCGCCAAGGTCGAACCCGCCTTCCCACAGATGCACGTCGGAATGGCAGACGCCGCTGGCAGTGATCTTGACCAGGACCTCGGCCCCGGTTGGGGTGGGCGGCACCTTTTCGTTGCGGGCAAGCGGCTTTCCGAATTCGGCAACCTGATAGCTGATCATGACAGACCCCCGGATAGGCTGAGTGACGCGAGCCTATCGAAGCCGGGGATGCCGCGCCAGTTTCATGATCCCAGTTGCATGATCAGGACCGGCCTGGCGGAAGCCGAAGACGGGTGAGTGACGTCAGGCCAGGCGCCGCCGCATCGCGCCAAGGCCTGCAAGGCCAAGGCCCAGCAGCAGCAGGCTTGCCGGTTCTGGCACCGGGGTCAATTCATCCAGTGAAAAGATCAAGCTGCCGGTCAGGTCGACCTTGTCTCCTGCCGAGAGGTCAAATTTCGTCAGCGCAGTCATGATGCCCGAGAACGTGCCGAAATCGGTATCGGTCTCGGTGCAGACGGCGGTGCCGCCAAGGGTTGCGACGATGCAGGGCCCGACCAGGCCGGGGCCGATAACGGTCCCCCCCGCATCGAAGGCGCCGATCTTGGTGGCCGGCGCGTGCGGCACGACCGACCCGGCCCCGCTGTCGTTTTCGTCGGTGGCAGTAACGGTGAGAGCGGTATCGGCCTTCGTCCAGACGCCCACCATCGGGCTTGCAAACGAGATGCTGACCGTAACTGTTGCCGAGCTGAAGTTCAGCAATCCGGCCGCGTACAAAAGGAAGGGATCCTGGTCGGCGGTGATCTGCAAGTCTAAGATCCGGACCGATCCATCGCCGAAGGCGACTTCCTTCACGCCGGCAAGCGTCAGCTGGCGGACCGATCCATCGCCAAGCACGGCGGTCCGAAATTCGTCCAGCATGAAGGGGACTGGCGTAACCGACCCGTCGCCAGCAATCAGCTGCACCGCTGGCAGAAGAAGACCGAATTCATCGATACCAACGATGGATGCGCCGGCGGGCAGGGCCGTTGTCGTGACTGCGGCAAAGGCCGCGACTGTAAAGACTCGCGAGCCGATGAAATTGCCGTGATTTTTCAACATATTGACTTCCTCCCGCGCCCGGGTCTGATCTCCGGCGGGTTTGATCGCGTCACCGGTGAGAGCCATGCAAGCTTTGTGCCAACCGTTAAGCATCAATAGGTTAACGATGGGCGGCGGGGGCGACTGTCAACCCTGCCGACATGCCATGCGCTGACACCCGGTGCGGCAAAAAACAAGGCGCCCCGGCCCAACCGGCCGGGGCGTTCAAGATGCCGGATATCGCGCCGCGCGATATTCAGCCGAGCAGTGTTCAACCAAGCTGGGCGCGCAGGAAAAGCATCGAGCGGCCCCAGGCCAGGGTCGCCGCATCCTTGTTGTAGCGCTCGGCCGACGTGTCATTGTTGAAGGCGTGCTGCGCATTTTCGTAGACATACAGCACGTATGTGACCTTGCCGGCCTTGAGCGCCGCTTCCTGCTCGGGCAGCTGGCCCATCAGGCGCTGGTCAAGCGCGGCGTGGTGCAGCATCAGCTTCGCCTTGGTCTTTGGCACATCCGCGGCGGGGGCCTGCCCGCCATAAAAGGCGACGCCGGCCAGAAGATCGGGCGCATTCGCCGCCGTCATGTTGACCATGGTCCCGCCCCAGCAGAAGCCCATCATCCCCACCTTGCCATTCGAGGACGCATGGGTCTTGAGGAACGCGATCGAGGCCAACGAGTTCTGGACCGCCTGCGCCATGTCGATCTGGCGGAACAGCGCCATCGCCTGTTCCTCGTTGGCGGGCGTGCCGCCCTGGGGCGAAAGATAGTCAACGGCCAGGACCAGGAAACCTTCCAGCGCCGCGCGTCGCGCCACGTCCTCGATATGCGGGTTCAAGCCGCGGTTCTCGTGCACGACAACCAGGGCCGGCAGCTTGCCGGTCGCGGATGCCGGTGCAGCCAGATAACCCTTCATCGTGGTGCCGCCGGCGCCCGGATAGGTGATGCGCTCGGTCTTTACCCTGGGGTCGTTCGCGGGAACGATTTGCGCCACCGCATAGTTGGGCTTCAAGGCGGCAAGCGCGGCCGCTGCCGCGGTGGTGCTGCCCGCCAGCTTGACCAGGCGATCCATGAACGTGCGCCGGTCGAGATATTCGTGGGTATAGGAATCGTAGAGGTCGATGATCTCTTGCCGCATGTTGCGCTCCTCGTTGCTGCGGCGTGGCGCCGTCTGGGGTGCCGTCTGGGACTCCATCTGGCCCGGCCGCCCCCCGCAGTCTGTTGCGTTCTCAGCAGTCCAGTTGGCCAAATTTGGAGCGCCGCCCCCCGCGAGGCAAATAACACCGCCGTGAACGGGAAAGTGGCGCGCCCGACAGGACTTGAACCTGTGACCCCCGGTTTAGGAAACCGATGCTCTATCCAGCTGAGCTACGGGCGCAAACACGCAGGCGCGGAATTTATTCCATCGCCCTGATGGACGGCCGGTCCGGATCAGCGGCCGAAAACGCGGTCAAGCGGCAGCGCATAGGTAAGCGACAGGACCTCGGTGCCCGGGTTGTTGTCGTCAAGACCGGCGTTCGAGAGGTGATAGAAGCTGAGGCCCAGGCGCGAGCGGTCGTCGAAACGGTAGGCCAGCTCGATCGCCGAGCGGAACTCGATCACATGGCCCAGATCCTTGCCACCGCCGTCGGTATAGGCGCCGACCGCGAAGCTTGGCGTCAGGACGAATCGCTTGCCGAAAAAGATGTCAAGCCCCAGCCCGCCATAAGTATAGGTGGCGCCATCGGTCGTCGCCATGAAGCCCGCCATCGGCGTAAAGACCCAGAGCTTCCAGCTTTCCGGGGCCCGCAGCTCGGCGCGAAACTCGGCCGCTTGCTGGTCGTCGTTGATATCGTACCAGCCGGCGCTGACGGCAAGGAACGCCGGCTCGCTGGCGGCAGCGCCGCGGGCGAACAGTCCCGCGCAACCCAGCGCAGCCACCGCAAGAACGAAACCCGTTCGAATTGAAGCCGACATGCCCGGAAACTCCCTTGTCAATCGGATCAGATGGATGGGCAGCCCCGCATCCATCAGGGACCCGATCCACCACACTTCAGGATTCGGGGTTCGATTCCATCGGATGGGTTTCATCCGCTGGGATCGAACCGCCAGCCCCCAAGGCGCGCCATCATAGTAAAGCGTTTGGGCCGCGCCAACATGGCTTGGCAGATTCAGGCAAGGAGGCGGGCAAACCGATCGGTCGCGGCGACCAGGGCCGAACGGATGCCCGGTTCGGACGCCGCGTGGCCGGCATCAGAGACAACCACATAATCGCAGTTGCGCCACATCCCGGCCACCTCGTCAGCGGTGACGATGGGGCAGATCATGTCGTAGCGGCCCTGGACAATCACGCAGGGCAGGTGGCGGATACGGTCGAGCCCATCAAGCAGGGCGCCCTCGGGCATGAAGGCGCCGTGGGTCAAATAGTGGGCCTCGATCCGAGCCAGGGCCAGTGCCCGGACCGGATTGCTGAGTTCGGATTCGGTGTCGGGGCTCGGGCGCAGGGTCGAACATTCGCCTTCATACCGGCTCCAGGCGCGGGCCGCGCCCATGTGCACGGCCGGATCTGGATCGGTAAGACGGCGATAATAGCTGGCCAGAAGATCGCCCCGTTCGCCCTCGGGCAAAGATCCCGCGAACCGCCGCCAGGCCTCGGGAAACACGGTGCGCAGCCCGGTCATGAACCACTCGACCTCGGACCTGCGGCACAGAAAGATCCCCCTCAGGATGAAGCCCAGACAGCGGTCGGGGCAGGCCTCGCCATAGGCAAGCGCCAGGGTCGACCCCCAGGAGCCGCCAAAAACCAGCCAGCGCTCGATGCCAAGATGGACGCGCAGCCGTTCGATATCCTGGACCAGATGGGCGGTGGTATTATTGGTGATATCGGCATAAGGCGTCGAGCGACCGGCGCCGCGCTGATCGTAGAGCACGATCCGGTAGCGTTCGGGATCGAAGAAGCGCCGATGCGCAGGCGTGATCCCCGCCCCTGGTCCGCCATGCAGGAAAAGAACCGGAATGCCGTCGGACCGCCCGCATTGCTCCCAGGCCATCACGTGATGGCCATCCAGTGGCAAGAGGCCGCCGGCAAAGGGGCCGAGATCGGGATAGGGCTCGCTGCGACGCATGGCAGGGCAGTCTAGTCGGCGGCCGCCGACCGGCGCAACGCGGTGGCATGCCCCGTACAGATGCCAGATGCCAGATGACAGGCCGCCCCGTCTCGCCGATAGTCTGGGGCCTGTGTTGGGGCCTGTGTTGGGGCATGTGTATTGCCAATGATCTGATGGCCTTTATGCGGCTGCGGGCCATGCGTGGCCTTGTCGTCGCCGCCCTGGCGCTGCTGTTCATCGGCGCGCCGGCCGCTGCCCGTGACGCGCTGGACGCGGGCGGCCGCGCCCGGGTGGCAGGCGTGATCGACGGCGACACCGTGGTTCTTGCCGATGGCCGCGAGGTCCGCCTGGTCGGGATTCAGGCGCCAAAGCTGCCCCTTGGGCGGCCCAATTTCAGGGCCTGGCCGCTGGCCGACGAAGCCAGAGACGCCCTTACGCAGCTTGTGCTGGGACAGGATGTGACGCTTGGTTACGGCGGCACGCGCGTTGATCGCCACGGGCGACAGCTTGCCCATCTGCACGCCGCCGCCGGCCCATGGATCCAGGGCGAGATGCTGGCCCGCGGCCTGGCGCGGGTCTACACCTTCAGCGACAATCGAACCCTGGCGGCCGAGCTGTATGCGATCGAGCGGCAGGCCCGCGCGGCAAAGCGCGGCATATGGAACAACCCCTATTACCGCATTCGCACGCCCGAGACCGTCGGGCGCGATGTCGGCACCTTTCAGCTGGTCGAAGGGCGTGTCGCGGGGGCTGCCACGGTTAAGGGCCGCACCTATATCAATTTTGGACCCAACCACCGCGAGGATTTCACCATCATCATTCCGCCAAAATCGCGTCGCAGCTTCGACACGATGGACCCCCGGCCCGAGGCCCTCGCCGGCCGGCAGGTGCGTGTGCGAGGATGGATACAGTCGTTGAACGGCCCCCTGATCGAAGCGACCCATCCCGAGCAGATCGAGGTCTTGGATCCATGATGGAACTGTATTCCCGGATACGAACGGGCGCGTTCGCATTGCTGGCCGGCGTGGCGCTGCTTTCAATCGGCGGCTGCTCGACCAATCCCGCCACCGGCGAATCGTCGTTCACCGCCTTCATGTCGCCCGACGAGGAACAGCGGGTCGGGCGCCAGGAACATCCGAAGATTCTGGCCGAGTTCGGCGGCGAGTTTCCCGACCCGAAGGTCAAGGCCTATGTGAACCGGATCGGCGGCGAACTGACCCACCACATCGAGACCCCGGGCCAGCCCTTCACCTTCACGGTGCTGAACAGCCCAGTTGTCAACGCCTTTGCCCTGCCGGGCGGCTATGTCTATATCACCCGCGGCATTCTTGCGCTGGCCGAGAACGAGGCCGAGGTGGCAAGCGTCATCGGCCATGAAATCGGCCATGTCGTTGCGCGCCATACCGCCCAGCGCTACAGCCAGGCGGTGCTTGGCAGCATCGGCATGGCGATTCTTGGGGTGGCCACGGGTAGCCGCGGAGTGGCCGACCTTGGCGGCCAACTGTTCGGCGCCTATCTGCAAAGTTTTTCCCGTGAGCAGGAATTCGAAGCCGATCTACTGGGGATCCGCTATCTGGGCCGTGACGGCTATGATACCCGCCAGTCGTCGGAATTCCTGACCAAGCTGGACGCCCAGAGCAAGCTTGAGGCTGCCATCGCCGGCCAGCCCGAAGCGGCCGACCGCTTCAACATCATGTCAACCCACCCGCGCACCGCAGACCGGGTAGAAGCGGCACGCCAGGCCGCAGCGGTCGGCGGAATGCCCGTCACGCGCGACGGCCAAGAGGCCCATTTCGCCGCCATCGACGGCATGATCTTCGGCGATGATCCGGCCCAGGGCCTGATCAAGGGACGCCAGTTCATCCATCCGGAGCTTCGCTTCCGCTTCGAGGTGCCGCCCGGCTATCGGCTTATCAACGGCCAGAGCCGGGTTGCCGCCCAGAACCCGAACGGATCGATCATCCTGTTCGATGCCGCACAGATTCCGGCGGGGTTGAGCCCCGCCACCTATCTGCGCGATTCGTGGGCGGCACGGCTTTCCCTGGGGCGCATCGAGACGATCGATGTCAACGGCCATGAAGGCGCAACCGGCGCGACCCGCGTTCAAACCCGTAGCGGCCCGATGGATCTTCGTCTGGTGGCCGTGCGAGGGAATCGAAACCGGGTCTATCGCTTCCAATTCGCGACCCCGACCGCGATCAGCGCGCGCGAGACCGAGGGGTTGCAGCGCACCACCTACAGCTTCCGCACCATCAGCGCCGAGGAAGCGGCGCGCGCGAAGCCGCAGATCGTCAGAATCGTGACGGTGCGGGCCGGCGATACCCAAGACAGCGTGGCGCGACAGATGGCGTTCGATTCCCACCAGGTCGAACGTCTGCGGCTGCTGAACGGGCTTGCGCCGGGCGAGGCCCTGAAACCGGGTCAGCGCCTGAAGATCGTGGTGGAGTGATGCCGCGCGGCCAGGGCGGCCAGGGCGGCTAGGCAGTCAGGCCGCGCGAAGCATCTTTTCGACCCGCTTGGCCGCCGTCGGCTGGTCGATGTCCTCGACCAGGGCCAGTTCGCGCGCCAGGCGATCAAGCGCCGCTTCATAGATCTGGCGCTCGCTATAGGATTGATCCGGCTGGCCGGTAGCACGATGCAGGTCGCGGACCACCTCGGCGATCGAGGTCGGGCTGCCGGAATTGATCTTCGCTTCGTATTCCTGGGCGCGCCGGCTCCAGATGACCCGCTTGATCCGGGCACGACCCTTGAGCGTCGCCAGTGCCGTCTGCATTTCCTTGCGGGTGCTGATCGCCCGCAGGCCGGCCTGCTTCGCCTTTTCGACCGGGACCCGCAGGATCATTTTTTCGCTTTCGAACGAGATCGCGAAAACCCGCAGGCTGAGGCCGGCCACTGTCTGGTCCTCGACCCCGATGATCTGGCCTACGCCATGGGTCGGATAGACGACGTAATCGCCAGGCGAGAAAAGCTTTTCCTGGGCCTTTGCCATCTTGGCCGACATCTTGGACGGCGCGATCGGCGGTTCGGGCCGTTCGCCGTGACGCAGGTTGGTGTTGGCGGCCCTGGCCACCATGCCGTTGCCGGTGGCTGGCTTCGGCAGCGCCGGCTTGGCCGCTTCGGCAGCGCGCGGCGGAACCGCCGCAGGCGCCGGCTTGGCGGCCGGGACGGCCGTCACCGGGGCCTTGGCCGCCGCTTTGGCCGGGGCCTTGGCCACTGGTTTCACAGGCTTTTTGTCCTGTGCCCTGGCTGCGTCCTTGGGCGCCGGTTTGGCCGCCTCCTTGGGCGTCGCCTTGGCGGCCTTGGCGGATGGTTTAGCCGATGGTCGTGCCGCTGCCTTCATTGTCACTTTGGATGCAGATTGTGATGCTGGTTTGGACGGTGTCTTGGAAACAGGCTTGGTTGCGGGACTTGATGCGATTTTGGCGGCCGGCTTTGCTTTCTGTCCGGCCGTCGCCTTGCCGGGCGCGCCAGCCGCCTTGGCGACCGGCTTTGCCGCAGGCTTTCCCGTCCGCACCGCTGATTTGGATTTTCCGCTCACCGCAACGTTCATCGCCGCCTCGCGCATGGTGGCCGCCTTAAGACACACAAAAGGTAAGGCCATGCATGGCCGGTGGCCGCCTCTCGACCGGAGAGGTTTCACACCAAACATTACGCCGGCGGTTCTTGAACCCCCGGCGGTGAACAAAAAGTAGACTCAAATTTAATAAGAATCAAGTATATAGCAATTTTTGCGCGAATTTCTGTCATATATGGCGCAAAAATACACCGACACGACGCCTGCCCAGGATGCCTGCTCAGCCGACCAGTCCCCCTGCGTCACGAGGTCGTAACTAGGATTTGATGGCGGTCGCGATCTCGGCTGCGATGGCGTCTGCGGCCTGGGCCGGATCGGGCGCTGCCGTGATCGGACGCCCGATCACCAGATAGTCGGCACCATTGGCGATCGCCTGGGCGGGCGTGACCACCCGCTGCTGGTCGTTGATGGCGGCGCTAGCCGGCCGAATGCCCGGCGTCACGATCAGGAAGGGCCGGTCTCCCGCCAGCTTGCGGACCGCCGCCGCTTCCTGGCCCGAGGCGACAACCCCGTCACAGTCGGCGTCAAGGGCCTGACGGGCCCGCATTTCGACCAGCTCGGCGGGGCTTTGGGCGTGGCCCATCGCCCTGAGATCGTCGCCAGACAGGCTGGTCAGCACGGTGACGGCGACAATCTTGGGAAAGGCGGCCGAACCCCGTCCTTCCACCGCAGCCTTCATGACCTGGGGCGTTGCATGAACGGTAAGCAGGGTGGCGCCAAGATCGGTGGCCCGCGCGACCGCCTGTTTCACGGTTTCCGGGATGTCGTGGAACTTGTAGTCCAGGAAGACGCGGCGTCCCGTCTGCACCAGCCCGCGAACAAATGATTCATTCCCCGGCGCCAGCAGCAGCTGCAACCCGACCTTGAAGAAATCGACCCTGCCCTGAAGCTGCTCGACAAGACCGACGGCATCGCCCACCCGCGGAACATCGAGTGCGACGATGATCCGCTCGGCAGCCGCGTTGTCCACGCTCACGACGCTATCGATCGGCGCTGACGCCGGCAGGATGGCCGCTCAGTCGCCCTTGCCCGGATTGGGGCTGAACTGCTTGAGCTTGTCCGCAACGCCACGCCATTTATCGGAATCCGCCGGCGGGTCCTTCTTGCGGGTGATGTTGGGCCAGGAACCCGAGTACTTGCGGTTGAGATCGAGCCACGATTCCGTTTCGGATTCGGTGTCAGGCATGATCGCCTCGACCGGGCATTCCGGCTCGCATACGCCGCAATCGATGCATTCGTCGGGATTGATCACGAGCATGTTCTCGCCCTCGTAGAAGCAGTCCACGGGGCAGACTTCCACACAATCCATGAGCTTGCATTTGATACAAGCCTCGGTAACGACATAAGTCATGGTTACTGCTCTCCCGAAAGCGATCTTGCCAGATGCGCGAACCAGATGCGCGAAGTCCGACCGGCCCCCGCGATTTCCAACGAACGCGCTGAATTCATAAGACGGACGCCCCGGTCGGGCAAGTGCCGAAAGGCATCGGGCTGGCCTGTGGACCATGGCCAGGCGCGGGGGGCAATTCTTCGTACAGGCAGCGCGCTTCGGCCGCCGGGCCCCGGCGTTTGCCAAGCGCGCAGATTCTGATCACCCGCACCTCGTCCCGGACCGGCAGGGTCAGCACGTCGCCGACCCGGACGCGATGATGGGCGTGGGTCACCCTGACCCGGTTCACACGCAGAAGGGCGCTGCGGCAAAGGTCCGCCGCCTGGCCCCGTGACTTTGCGAATCGGGCCTGCCACAGCCATTTGTCGAGGCGCAGGAAGTCGCCGCTTGGATCGGGGCGGCTCATGACGGTGTCGGCCAATCCTTTTTCAGGCGCGCAAAGGGCGAATCCACGCGCGGGCGTTCGGGCGGTCGCGTGGTCTTGGGATGCGGTCGGCGGAACAGACAGGCCGCGCCCTCGCCCTTGCCCTCGCCCTGGCGCCGATAGCCAAGCGCGGACAGGATGGCCGCCGTTTCCTCGGCGCGGCACCCGGCAAGCGACAGCATCGGGCCATCGACCGCAAAGGGGCCGGCCCTGGCCAGCCCGCGCGCATGACGTGCGAACCGTTCCAGCATGTCGACCCGAAGCGCCCGGGGGCCCAGCACGCGATAGCCCATCGCCTCGTAAAAGACCGACGGGACCGCAGGATCGACAACCAGGGACACACGCCCGGGCGACGGCAAAAATGGCACCGTCCGTTCCGCCTTGGCCGCCCACAGGATCGCCTTGATCCGCATGGCCCGGGGCCGAAGCATGGCCGGCAGATAGACGCTTTCCATGCCAAGCCGCACGCCAAGCCGGGCCAGGACCTTGCGTTCCGCCGGCGCCAGGGCGGCCAGTTGCTGGTCGACCATTTTTCGCGGCACCAGGCCCAGACCTTCGGTGAGCTGATACAAGATCCCGCGCCCGGGACCGCCAACCAGCGGCAGCGGCCCGCCGGGCCGCCCATCGACGACCGCGTCGATCGCAAACAGCGGTGCCACTTCGGCCGCAAGGTGGGACTTGATCCAGGCCGCGACCCGGGCGCGAATGGCCGCGCGCTGAGCCACGTCCAGCAGATCGGCCAAGACTGGCTCGACCGCCGGCGCGATCGCGCGCCGGCCGGCCCGCAGCCCGGCCACCGTACCGCCGTTCCAGCGGATGCGACCCTGATCGTCAAGGGCGAACGACGCATCATCGGCGGCGGCAAGCTGCGCGACCCGCCGCCGCATTTCCGGTGCCAGTGCCCGCCGCGCCGCCGTCATCACGGCGCGCATATCGGTCCCGACCACAACCGGATCGGGGCGAAAATGAAAACCCGCCAGATCGCCCACATACTGGCCTTCGACCAGCACCTCATCGCCTTCGCCGGCCGCCCCGGGGCGCACCGACGCAATCAGATCACGCCCGTCGCGCATGCGCTGGACCAGCGCGGCGGTTCGGGTGTCGACGAATCGCTGGGTCAGCTTCTGGTGCAGCGCGTCCGACAGGCGGTCCTCGATCGACCGCGCGCGATCCTGCCAGGTTTCGGCGTCGTCAAGCCAATCGCTGCGGTGGGCGACGTACGTCCAGGTGCGGACATGGCTGATGCGCGACATCAGCATGTCGATGTCACCGCTGATGCGGTCAAGGCGCGCAAGCTGGCGGGCGGCATAGTCGGCCGGAATACGGCCGCCCGGCGCAGCCAGAAAGCGATAGATGCGGGCCAGCAGCTGGGCGTGGCCTTCGCCCCATTCGTTGCGGAAATTCGGGATCTGGCAGACATCCCACAGCAGCCGCAAGGCACGCCGGTCCTTGATGTGGGAGGCGATGTCGGGCTGGGCGGCCAGAAGGGCCAGCGCACGCTGATCCTCGGCTTCGCCGCCGCGAACAAGCTCGGGCGCCGGCGGCGGCTCCTGCAGGCTTGAAAGCAGCGCCCGCGCCGACGAGAAATCGAGATCGGGATTGCGCCAGAAAAGACGCTTGATCGGCGGGAAGCGGTGCTCCTCGATCGCCGAAGCGGTTTCCGGGTCAAGGACGCCCAGATCCGCTGCGGTGCCAAAGGTGCCATCGCTCATGTGGCGGCCGGCCCGACCGGCGATCTGAGCAAGCTCGGCAACGGCAAGATCGCGCCAGCGCCAGCCATCAAACTTGCGCCGCGCGGCGAACACCACGTGGTCGATATCCATGTTAAGACCCATGCCGATCGCATCGGTCGCAACCAGGTAATCGACCTCGCCCGCCTGGTACATGGCAACCTGCGCATTGCGGGTGCGCGGGCTCAGGGCGCCCAGCACGACCGCCACGCCGCCGCGCTGGCTGCGCAGCAGTTCGGCGATCGAATAGACATCCCGGGCGCTGAACGCGACGATGGCGCTGCGCGGCGGCAGGCGGGCAAGCTTGCGGGCCCCGGCATGGGTGAGCTTCGAAAAGCGCGGCCGCGCGATGATGTCCGCCTCGGGCACCAGCCGCTTCAGAAGCCCCCGGATGGTATTGGCGCCAAGGAACATGGTTTCGGCCTGCCCGCGCGCCCGCAGCAGGCGGTCCGTGAAGACGTGGCCACGTTCACGGTCGGCGGCCAGCTGGATCTCGTCCACAGCCAGGAATTCGACCGGCAGATCGACCGGCATCGATTCGACCGTGCAGACGTAATAGCGCGGCGACGGGGGAAGGATTTTTTCCTCGCCGGTCACCAGGGCCACCGCGCCCTCGCCCTTCAGGCGGCAGATGCGATCGTAGTTTTCCCGCGCCAGCAGCCGAAGCGGGAAACCGATCATCCCGCTGCGGTGGCCAAGCATGCGCTCGATGGCAAGATAGGTCTTGCCCGTGTTGGTGGGGCCCAGCACCGCGGTGATCCGCGAGCGATCGAGAAAACCGGTCATTACCGGGGAATCTTGATCACTCGGCAGCGGTTTTTCAAGAGGCGGGCCGCCGGGCAGGCCCCGGGCTAGCGGCGCGTGAAGGGCACGAAGGCAACCGGCAGAACGTCGCGGCGCCGGACATGGCCGTTTGCATCCTTTTCGACAAGAAGAAGCACCTGGCCATAGACCCCGTGATCAACCGGAATCACCATCCGTCCACCCGGCTTCAGCTGCGCAAGCAACGGTTCGGGAATATCGGCGGCGCCGGCGGTGACGATGATGCCATCATAGGGCGCGTGCTCGGGCCAACCGCCATAGCCATCGCCATCGCGGACGGCGACACTGTCATAGCCAAGCATGGCCAGACGCCGTGCTGCACCGGCCGCCAGTTCAGGCACGACCTCGACCGAATAGACGCGGCGGACGATCCTGGCCAGAACCGCCGCCTGATAGCCGCAGCCGGTGCCGATTTCGAGCACGACGTGATCCGGCCCGGGATCGAGCAGATCGGTCATCAGCGCGACAATGAACGGCTGCGAGATGGTCTGGCCGCCGCCGATTGGAAGCGGCCGGTTCTCATAGGCGAAGCGTCGCTCCGCCGCCGGCACGAAGGCATGGCGCGGCACGGCACGCAGGGCCGCGACCACCACCGGGCTTGGCACGGCGCGCCCGGTCAGATGGGCCGTCAGCCGGTAATCACTTGCAATCTCGGCAAGGAGCGGCTCGATGTCCTCGGGGGGTGGTGCTTCGGCAGCGGCCATACCAGGACCCTGTCTTGAATTGAATTGGTCAGCAATGTGGGCGAGCGACGACGGTTTCGGACGTTACGACCCACGGCGGACCGATGGCATTGATCCAGCGCATCGCACCGGTGGCGGCCCGCTTGAACTGGATGACGAGGTGGCGCACATATGACCTCGCCAATGCTGTCAGGTCCCCCCATGCTATCAGGTCCCAGGGAGCGTCACCCTCATGCACGAGGAGTCTTTTGAATTCGAGGCCGAGGTCGGCCGGGTTCTTAATCTTGTCGTCCATTCGCTGTACAGCAACAAGGAGATCTTTCTTCGCGAATTGATCTCGAACGCCGCCGATGCCTGCGACAAGCTCCGCTACCTTGGCATCACCGAGCCCGCGTTGATCGGATCGGACGCGGCTTTTGCCATCACGCTGCGGGCCGACCGCGCGAAGGGTACCCTGGTCATCGCCGATAACGGCATCGGGATGACCCGTGACGAGCTGAAACAGAACCTTGGCACCATCGCCCGTTCGGGCTCGGCCGCCTTTCTTGCCTCGCTGACCGGCGATGCGAAGAAGGATGTCAACCTGATCGGCCAGTTCGGCGTCGGCTTCTATTCCGCCTTCATGGTCGCCGATGAAGTCGAGGTCGTTTCGCGCCACGCCGGCGAAACACAGGGCCATGCCTGGACATCGCGTGGTGACGGCCGGTTCACCATTGCGGCGGCCGAAAAGGCGGTGCGCGGCACTGAAATCATCCTTCATCTGCGCGAGGACGCCACCGAATTTCTCGATCCCAACCGGCTGAAGGGAATCGTGAAAACCTATTCCGATCACATCGCGGTGCCGGTCCGGCTGCTGGACGATACGGCCGGCGCACCCGAGACGATCAACAGCGCGTCCGCGTTGTGGACGCGTCCGAAAAAGGGCATCGACGCCCAGCAATATCGCGAATTCTATCATCACGTCGCGCATGCCTTCGACGATCCTTGGCTAACGCTGCATCTGAAGGCGGAAGGCGCGATCGAATATTCGGCGCTGCTCTTCGTGCCGACCGTGCGGCCCTTTGATCTGTTCGAGCCCGACCGGCCCTGCCGGATCAAACTCTATGTGAGACGGGTGTTCATCACCGACGATTGCGGCGGCCTGTTGCCGTCCTGGCTGCGATTCGTGCGCGGCGTCGTCGATTCCGAGGACCTGCCGCTCAACGTCAGCCGGCAGGTCCTGCAGGAAAGTCCCATCGTCGCGAAGATCCGCGCCAACCTGGTCACCCGGCTGCTGGCCGATCTGACCGATAAGGCCGCCAGGGCGCCCGACGATTACGCAAAATTCTGGGAATCGTTCGGCGCCGTGCTGAAGGAGGGCCTTTACGAATCCCATGACCGGCGCGACGCGCTGCTGCCGCTTTTGCGTTGCCGCTCGACCGCTGGTGAAGGGCTGGTCGATCTGGCTCAGTATGTCAGCCGCATGCGCCCCGGCCAGGAACAGATCTACATGCTGTCGGGCGATTCCATCGCAGCGCTGGAGCGGTCACCCCATCTCGAGGGCTTCAAGGCGCGCGGCGTCGAAGTGCTGCTGCTGACCGATCCAATTGATGAATTCTGGCCGAATGCCATCGGTGAATTCCAGGGCAAGCCGTTCCGTTCGATCACCCGCGGCGCCGCCGAGCTTGAAAAAATTCCGCGCATCGATGACGCGCCCGATGTGCCCGAGGCGCAGGCCGGCGAATTCGCCACCCTGGTCGCCCGTTTCAAGTCTGCGCTGGGCGATGCGGTCAAAGACGTGCGCGCTTCGGCGCGGCTGACGGACAGCCCCGCCTGTCTGGTCGCGGATGAAAGCGATCCCGATCTGCGGCTCGAACGACTGCTGAAGCGCGCCCAACGCGTCGAGGCCACAAGCAAGCGGATCCTCGAGATCAATCCGCGCCATCCCCTTGTCCTGCGCCTGGCCAAGGCCGCGACCAGCGCCGCAGGCAGCGACCGGGTCGGCGAGATTGCCCATCTTCTGCTTGACCAGGCACGCATCAGCGAAGGGGAACCCTTGCCCGATCCAAGCGGCTTCACAAAGCGCCTGACCAGAGCCCTGCAAGCAAGCCTTGGTGAATGACGCGCGGGCGAATGACGCGGCGCGTGATGCATGCGAAGGGCGGTGGCGCCACTCAGCGCGCCATCTGCTCGCCCCGCGGCGGCGCGTCCATGAATGCGACACCAAGAATGGGGCCCAGGTCATCGCCCTGAACCAGGACGGCGCAGCGATCCGGAATCTCGGGCAGCATCCCCTTGATCGAGAGCGGAATCTCGACCGGCTGCCCGTTCCAGCTGCCAATCGGCGTCAGGACGCGAACAACATTGGTGTTGATGATGGTCTGGTCGGTGTTGGCGCCGCGCGTCACATAGGTTTCGCGCTTCGAATCGAAAAGCACCAGCCACACCATCGCTTGGCCGTCATAGGGCCCGGCCCCGACCCGCACGACGACGCCCTGCCCCGGCCGCCGTTCGATCGTGACCGGCGCGATGTCGGGCTTTTGCGCGTTATGAACCGCGTCGAGAACATCCTGCCAATCGTTGGCGGAAACATCCGTGCGGCCGTGGACGATCAATTGCGGCGTGTAGACATAGGGCTTTTCAAGGTGGCTTGCATAAAGCCGCTGGCGCCTTGTGCTGGCGGGCATGGCAAAGGGGTCTTTCCAGCCCATGTAGTCCCAGTAATCGACGTGCAACGACAAGACAAGAACGTCCGGCTGCCGGGCCAGTTCGGAAACCATGTCCACAACCGGCAGGCAGGCCGGGCAACCCTGGGCCGTGAAGAATTCGACGACCGTGGGGCTGCGGCGGGAATCGGCCGCCGCGGCAAGCCCCGCCAGTCCAAGCCAGACGTGCAGTCCCCACAGAGCCGCGGCAAGACCGCGGTGGATGGTCGCATTCCCACTCATACAGGCGAAGACATAGGATCTGATTCCATTCACCGGCCAATCACAAACGGGTGAAACATCATCTTGATCCCGGGCCCGCCTTGGCCGGACCTGCCCTGGAGATCGACCCCGATCGGAATCGCTGGCTCAGGCCGCGCTTTTCGCAAGATTCCGCAGCACATAGGCCAGGATCCCGCCGTGCCGGTAATAATCCACCTCGTCGGCGGTATCGATCCGGCAGAGCAGCGTCACATCGTCGGATTTCCCGTTCGCCCGATGGATGCGGCAGACCACCTCCATCCGCGGCTTGATCCCGCCAGCAAAGCCGACGATGTCGAACGTTTCGCTGCCGTCAAGCTTCAGCGTCTTGCGGTCGACCCCGGCCGGGAACTGAAGCGGCAGCACGCCCATGCCGACCAGATTCGAGCGGTGGATGCGCTCGAAGCTTTCGGCAATCACCGCCCGCACGCCAAGAAGCACGGTCCCCTTGGCCGCCCAGTCACGCGACGAGCCGGTGCCGTATTCCTTGCCGGCAACGACGACCAGCGGCACGCCGGCCGCCTCGTACTTCATGGCCGCGTCATAGATCGACATGCCTTCGCCATCTGGCATGTAGCGGGTGACGCCACCCTCAGTGCCGGGTGCCATCTCGTTCTTCAAGCGGACATTGGCAAAGGTGCCGCGCATCATCACTTCGTGATTGCCGCGCCGTGCGCCGAACTGGTTGAAGTCCGCCGGCGCCACCTTCTTGCCGATCAGGTATTCGCCGGCCGGGCCCGCCTTCTTGATCGAGCCGGCGGGCGAAATATGGTCGGTGGTGATGCTGTCGCCGAGAATGGCGAGCGGGCGCGCGCCCTTGATCTCGGTCACGGCCTTCGGAGCCGCCTGCATGTTCTCGAAGAACGTAGGCTTGCGCACATAGGTGCTGCTGTTATCCCAGGCATAGGTGAGACCGGTCGAGGTCTTGACGCCCTGCCAATCCGCGTCGCCGGCGAAGACATTGGCGTAACGCTTGCGGAACATGTCGGGGGTCAGGAACTTTTCGATGGCCGCCCGCAGTTCGGCATTCGAAGGCCAGATATCCTTGAGATAGACCGGCTTGCCGTCCTTGCCCGTTCCGATCGGATCGCTGGCCAAATTGATGCGGACCGAGCCGGCGATGGCATAGGCAACCACCAGCGGCGGCGAGGCCAGATAGTTCGCCCGCACCTGCGCATGCACGCGGCCTTCGAAATTGCGATTGCCCGACAGCACCGAGCAGACGACCACGTCGCCTTCGTCGATCGCCTTGGCGACATTGTCAGGCAGCGGCCCCGAATTGCCGATGCAGGTGGTGCAGCCATAACCGACCAGGTTGAAACCCAGCCTGTCGAGCGCCGTCTGCAGACCGCCGGCGGCAAGATAATCCGAGACGACCTGGGAGCCAGGCGCGAGCGAGGTCTTGACCCAGGGCTTCACGGCAAGGCCCTTGGCCACCGCCTTCTGGGCAACCAGCCCGGCGGCGATCATGACCGACGGGTTCGAGGTGTTGGTGCAGCTGGTGATGGCGGCAATCACCACGTCGCCATCGGCAAGCACATGATCCATGCCCGCGACCGGCGCCTTCTTTTCAGGCTTGCCGCTGCGGATCTCGGCCAGGGTCTTGGCGAAATCGGGCGCGGCGTTCGACAACAGCACGCGATCCTGCGGCCGCTTCGGCCCCGCAAGGCAGGATTCGACCGTCGAGATGTCGAGCGAAAGGGTATCGGTAAACACCGGCTCCGGCGATTTCGCGTCACGCCACAGGCCTTGGGCCTTGGCATAGGCCTCGACCAGGGCCACCGTCTGGGCGGGCCGGCCGGTGAAGGCAAGGAAACGGATCGTCTCGGCGTCGATCGGGAAGAAGCCGCAGGTGGCACCATATTCCGGCGCCATGTTGGCGATCGTCGCCCGGTCGGCAAGCGGCAGGTGATCGAGGCCGGGGCCATAGAATTCGACGAACTTGCCGACCACGCCCTTCTTGCGCAGCATCTGGGTGACGGTCAGCACCAGATCGGTGGCCGTCGTCCCCTCGCGCAGGGTGCCGGTCAGGCGGAAGCCGACCACTTCGGGGATCAGCATCGAGATCGGCTGGCCCAGCATCGCGGCCTCGGCCTCGATGCCGCCCACACCCCAGCCCAGCACCGCAAGGCCGTTCACCATGGTGGTATGACTGTCGGTGCCGACCAGCGTGTCGGGATAGGCGACCAGGGTGCCGTCGGCCGCCTTCGAGTTCCAGACCGTGCGGGCAAGGTATTCCAGGTTGACCTGGTGGCAGATGCCGGTGCCCGGCGGCACGACCCGGAAATTGTCGAACGCCTGCTGGCCCCAGCGCAGGAATGCATAGCGCTCGCGGTTGCGCTCGTATTCCAGGGCGACATTGCGGCGGAATGAACTGGCGGCGCCGAATTCATCGACGATGACCGAATGGTCGATCACCAGGTCGACCGGCGAGAGCGGATTGATGCGCTTCGGATCGCCGCCCAGCTGCTTGATCGCATCGCGCATGGCGGCCAGATCGACCACCGCCGGGACACCGGTGAAGTCCTGCATCAGGACGCGGGCCGGACGAAAGGCGATCTCGCGATCCGAGGTCCGCGTCCGGGTCCAGGCGCCCAGAGCGCGGATGTCGTCGGTGGTGACGGTGCGGCCGTCTTCGTGGCGGAGGAGATTTTCGAGCAGGACCTTGAGCGAAACCGGCAGGCGGTCAATGTCGCCGATGCCGGCCTTGGCTGCCGCCTCGAGACTGAAATAGGCGAAACGCTGCCCCCCGGCTTCGAGCGTTTTGCGGGTCTTGAGGCTATCTTGGCCGATCAAGGTCACGGAATCCTCCTTGCGATCATGGCAACGATGGAACTGTCGATGCTGCGGTCAGTACCCGGTTCGGCACAGCCGGGCAAGACGCCCCGGTTCGATTCCGGACACAGACCGGAAACGACATGCGGCAGACCACCCGGCATAGCCCGCTCATTGACGATGATTCGTAAATTAAGCTACGCCCCAGGCGTGCCCAACCACAAGCGCCGGCGCAGGGCGCCATGACCGAACCGCAAATGCCAAGCGCCCGCCTGACGGCGCATGGGCTGGCCTGCCGACGCGGCGGGCGGCTGGTCTTTGCCGGCCTTGATCTGGCCCTCGATCCCGGCGACATGCTGGTCATCACCGGCGCCAATGGAAGCGGCAAGTCGTCGCTCTTGCGCCTTTTGGCCGGGCTGGTCCGGCCGGCCGCCGGCCGCCTGTCCTGGGCCGGCCAGGACATCACCGCGGCGGACGGCGCATTTGGCAGCCACGCCCATTACCTTGGCCATGCCGATGGCTGCAAGCCGACCCTCTCGGGGTTGGAAAACCTTGCATTCTGGGTCGCCCTGCGCGAGGGCTGCCCCCTGGCCGAGGCCAGGGTGGCCGCCGCGCAGGGGCTGGCATGGCAAGGGCTTGAGGCCATCACCGATATTGCCTGCCGCTATCTTTCCGCCGGCCAGAAGAAGCGCGTCTCGCTGGCCCGCCTTGCGGCATCGCCGGCGCCGCTGTGGCTGCTGGACGAGCCGACCCTTGGTCTGGATGCCCTGGCGATCCACCGCCTGACCGGCGCCATCGAGGGCCATCTGGCACGAGGCGGTCTTGTGATCGCCACCACCCATGTCGATCTTGGTCTGCGGCAGGCCAGGTTCCTCGACCTCGACGCCCACCGGGCGGCGCGGGATCTCGAGGCCGAGGACGCCGCATGAGGCGTCTTTACGCCATCCTTGGCCGCGATCTGCGCCTGGCCGGCCGTTTTGGCAGCGAATCCGCGACCGTGATCGCATTCTTCGTGATCGCCGTTGCGCTGTTTCCGTTTGGGGTCGGACCCGAGCCGCAGATCCTGGCCCGCATCGGGGCAGGCGTGATCTGGGTCACGGCCCTGCTGGCGGCGCTGCTCTCGCTCGAGCGGATGTTCCAAAGCGACTACGAAGATGGCAACCTGGACCAGATTGCGCTGTCCGGCGTGCCGCTGGAAGCCGTCGTCCTGATGAAATGCCTGGCCCACTGGCTGACGACCGGGCTGCCGCTGATTGTCGTTTCGCCGCTGCTTGCCATCCTGCTTGGCCTGGAGTCCAGCGCCTATCCCGCCCTGATCCTGGCCATGCTGCTTGGCACCCCGACCCTCAGCCTGTTCGGCGGGATCGGTGCGGCCCTGACGCTTGGCGCCAGGCGCGGCGGGGTTCTGATTCCGGTTCTGGTCTTGCCTCTGGTCGTGCCGGTACTGATATTCGGCGTAGCGGCGGTAGACGCCGCAGTGGCGGGGCTGGCATCAAGGCCCCATATGCTGATCCTTGCCGGGATCGAACTGGGGGCGCTGGCCCTGGCGCCCTGGGCAGGGGGGGC
>JAXMDU010000021.1:0-55712 GCA_046348645.1 Alphaproteobacteria bacterium | reverse complement strand
ACCAGGCCATGATCAGCCACGGCGCCGACGTGGGCGGGCTGACGGTAACCCGCGACTCAAGCGGCGAAGCGTTGTCGCACGACATCACCTTTGCCTTCGTCGTGCATGCGTTTCACCCCGGCATCACGGTGCTGACCGAACAGGGGCCGGTGAAACTGGACCAGTGAGGCTGGAGCGGCGAAGCCGCGCGCGGCGGCCGGGGTCTTACCGCCGTTTCCGCCCCTTGCCGCGCAGCAGCAGCAGCACGGCAGCCGCCGCCACGAACAGCCACAGCATTGGCGGTTCGGAAACGCGGACGGGTTCCAGCAGGCTTTCGAAGATAAAGTCGGCCAGGGCGCGCCCCGATGCCTGGGCATCCTGGTTCGAGAATTCGTAATGGATGCCGCCATAGATGCGCGATCGGCCGGCTTCCTGGGCGGCCTCGGAAAAGCTGTCGAAGTCGCGGAACACGCCCGGCAGCCCGTCGGAACCGATTGTAAAGGCGATCTCGTCATTGGCGAAGAACAGCGCCAGGATCTCGGCCGCGGCCGAGCTGAAGGTGCTGTGGCCCGACGTGTATTCGGGAAAGTTCGGCGTGACGATCAGGGGCAGCCAATCGGGGTCGGCCTCGGTCAACGGGTTGCCATCCGTCGCCGCGTTGGCGATCGCCGTCACCGGCCGCCAGAATTCATAGAAGTATTTCGCATCCCAGCAGACGATCGCCGCATCGGCAACCGCAATGCCCAGCAGCGCGAACAGCCGCGCATTCTCGGACAGGGACAGGCCCTGTGCGGCCGAGACCTTCATGGCGATATCCAGCCAGTGGCCGGGCGGCGTGGCGGTACCTGGATTGTCGGACCAGAACAGCGCGATCTCGGTCTGGTCGGCCGTGCGGGTCGCGCTGTCGGATTTGCCGAGCGATTTTGTCTCGTTGAAGGCGGCGGCATAGGCAGCCGAGCCCAGGGCTGGCGGTCCGCCGGGGCGGAACTGGTCGCCGCTTGTCATCGCCCAGGGCGTGACACCGGGCCAGTTCGGAAAGGCCGCCGGCAGGAAACCCGGCGGGGTCGGCCGCCAATCGCCGGGGGCCGCGCCTGGAACATAGGGAACAACCGTGCTCGATCCGTCCGCGCTGCGAAGTGCCAGGATCGCGGTCGCCGAAAGCTGGCCCAGCGTCACGCCGTTGGTTTTCGCGGCGCTGTCGGGGATTGCGGCCAGGGCGGTATTATAGGCCGCCAGCAGTTGCGGCGCGCGGGCGGGGTAAAGCGCGGCCAGAACGGAATGGGCGGCAGCCGCCGCCGCCGCGTCGGCCGACGATTCACCGATCCCGCCGCCATCAAAGGCATAGGAGGCATAGGCGAAGCCGGTCGCGGCGTTGACCGCATCATAGATCGCCGTGTTGACCATCGCCATGGCGCGCGATTGCACGACCGGGTTGGCCGGCAGGGCCCGCACGGTATCAAGCAGCGTCGCGTTCCAGTCCAGCACCGCGTCGGCGCGCACGTCACCCGCCTGGCCGACGGCAACGGCAAGACCAAGACCCATGGCCAGCTTCGTTGCGGCGAACTTCATCTAAACCTCCTGACGTTTTCTTGTTTCTTATTGCGCAAGTTCCCGGCGCCATTGGGGCAAGAACAGGCCCAGCCATCAGCCCTTCGCAAGATCCGTGCCAGTTCAATTTTTTGTGTTTGATTTCAATGGAGTGGGCGCATCCGGGGGGCGCTGCCGCCCGCCCCGGGCCCCGGCCTGTTAAGATTAACAGACTACCAGATCTGGTGTTTTTAGAGCGGTGGGCCACTAGCGCCATTTGTCCTGGCGCCGGACATTTCCCCCAACCATGCTAGGAAATTACGAAAAATCATGATCTTAACGAAAATGCGCCGGCTGGGCCGCGATGCGCCGGCAGAACCGGACCCCCACAAATGGGGTGGCCCCGGCAACCGCTAGACCAATGCCGTATCTGTAAAATCAGACGACGGATGGCCGAAGCCTTCGGGGATGGGTCGCGGCGCTTCTATCGGCCGCGGACGTAGAGCAGGTGCGATTTGTAGCGAAGATCGCAGCGAACCAGATGATCGACCAGCATGCTGCGAAAGAACATCACGACCTCGACGATGTCCGCGGCCGGCGGGTCGGTGGCTTCCCGCACCGATTTCAGGATGTCGGCGATTTCCGATTCGATGCGCCGGTGCTCGACCGCGTGTTGCTGGCGACCCGGAAAACCGTCTTTTTCAAGGATCGCCTCTTCCTGGCGAAAATGGTTGGTGCATCGTTCCGCCATCAGTTCGACCTGTTTGCGGATTTCAGCCCACGGATTCCGGGCCTGAAAAAGCTTGATCAGTGTCGCAGCATCGTGAATGAGCTCGCGATGGTCCCGGTCGAGCTCGGCAATGCCAATCGCGAGAGAGTCGCTCCAGCGCAGGGCGGGAATTCCGTCCGGCTCATCATCGCCTTCGCGCATTGTCGAGTCCCTGAGAACTATTAGCCCTAGAAAGACTGTTACATTTAGCTATATCATTATGACAATCAATAGCAAATCATCCGCCGCGGAATCGGGGCGGCGGGGCTGTCCGGGCAGCGTGGGCCGCGCCTGCATCTGACCCGGCGGCGCGTGTGGCATGGCAGGCGCAACAGGGAGGCCATCATGGCGCGATACAATATTGACTGCCGCGACTATCCAAGCGAGACAAAATGCACGGTGGCGATCTCGGCCGACAACAAGACCGAGCTTGTCAACGCAGCGGCACAACACGCCGTTGCGGTTCACGGCCACAAGGATGGCCGCGACCTGCGCGCCGAAATCGAAAAGATGATCAAGACGCAATAGCCCTGCGCGCTTGAGCCGCACATCCAGCCTGCCGCGCCGCCGCTCGGTGGCGTGACGGGGAAACGCATGCCCGTTTTCATGGCGGATGGCTGCTCGTACTATTCGGACCACGCGCCGGCCGGGACGATCCAGGCCGGGCCCGCGATGACCAGAGGTGGATGACATGCGCGCAGTCGGGCTCATGATGCACGGCGGTCCCGAGGTTCTGACGGTCATCGACGTCCCCGAGGGCCATGCCGGCCCCGGCCAGGTGCGCGTCAGGGTCCATGCGGCGGCGGTGAACCCCACTGACATCAAGTGGCGGAACGGTTCGCGCGCGGCTCTGCAGAAGGTCGATCCGCCGCCCTATGTGCCGGGCATGGACGCGGCCGGGATTGTGGACGAAGTGGGCGCCGGCGTCTTGACGGGCGTGAAAGTCGGCGACGCGGTGATGGCCATGGTGGTGCCGAAGGGCAGCCATGGCGCATACCGGGAACAGATCGTCCTCGATGCCCGCGCGGTGGTTCGCGCGCCGGCCGGCACCACCCATGTCGCGGCGTGTACCTTGCCGATGAACGGATTGACCGCCCGCCAGTCGCTTGATCTGCTCGGGCTCGCGCCGGGGCAATCGATTGCCGTGACCGGCGCCGCCGGTGCGTATGGCGGCTATGTCGTGCAGCTTGCCAGGACCGAAGGCTTGACCGTCATTGCCGATGCCTCCGAGGCCGATCACAGGCTGGTCGCATCGCTTGGTGCCGACATCGTCGTGCGGCGGGGGCCCGACGTCGCTGCGCGGATCCGCCAGCATTTCCCGAACGGCGTCGATGGCCTGGCTGATGGTGCCGTGCTGAACGAGCTTGTCATTCCCGCAGTTCGCGATGGGGGCGCGTTCACATCGGTGCGCGAATTCAAAAGCGTTCCCGAGCGTGGCATCCGGTTCTCGTCCACGGCGGTGCGCCGCTATGACGGCGAGTACGAAAAACTCGACCGCCTGCGGCAGCTGGTGGAAGCCAAAGCGCTTACCCTCCGGGTGGCCGACACCTATCCGCCGGAACGTGCCGCCGAAGCGCACCGCCGGCTGGAAGCGGGCGGCACCCGGGGCCGGCTTGTCATCACGTTCTGACCCGGGACAGGCCACGCCGCCGCGGTGCACGACCCCGGCTGGGTATGGCCTGATTTGATTTTGAGTTCTGGAGCGGGCGAAGGGATTCGAACCCTCGACCCCAACCTTGGCAAGGTTGTGCTCTACCCCTGAGCTACGCCCGCGCTCCATGCACTCGCCAAGGGCCATGCCCCGGCGGGAAGGCGGGCATGATACGCAAAGCAACGCCTATTGCAAGCGCAGCCATGCATTAATTCGTTCCGCGGCGCGCGGCGGCGCCGTTAACCATGATGGGTCCGGCCGGCCCGTGAGGTTATGGCCGTGAGGTTATGGCCGTGGCGTTAGGACCCGGGCGTTATGGCCTATGGCGATCACGCCTTGCCGACGGCCTCGGCGCCGGCCCGGGCGATCTGGGCGTCCTCGTGGGATTGCACCCCGGAAACGCCAACCGCGCCCACGACTTCGCCTTGCCAGACAATCGGCACGCCCCCTTCGATCGGGGTTGCGCCGGGCAGCGTCATCATGGTCGCCCGCCCGCCGGCCACCGCGTCTTCGATTGCCTTGGTCGGCCGCTTGAACAGCAGCGCCGTGCGTCCCTTGGCCTGGGAAACCTCGACCGATCCAAGCTGCACGCCATCCATGCGTTGCAGGAACACCAGGTGTCCCCCGTCATCCAGCACGCTGATCACGACATTCCAGCCGTTCTTGCGCGCTTCCGCTTCCGAAGCGGCGGCAATCGTCTTGGCGTCCGCCAGGGTCAGGCAGGGCTTGGTCTTCATGCGGGCAGGCTCCCAGGAAGAGTGGCGTGGTCGGCCCGATCCTACGCCAACCACGCCATCCTGTCCCGCGCGCGATGGTTCGCGCCGGGCGAAGTGCCGCTGCTTGGCTACTTGCCCGCCTTGATCTCGATCTTGCGCTGCTTCTTCTGCGCTTCGGCGGTCTTGGGAAGGGTGAGCTTCAGGACACCCTTTTCGAACGTGGCGGTGATCTTGTCTTCGTTGATGCTGTCCGGCAGAGCGAAGGACCGCTGGAACGAGCCATAGCTCCGCTCCACCCGGTAATAGTCCTTCTTCTTTTCTTCCGCCTCGGTCTTCTTCTCGCCGCGGATCGTCAGCACACCATCCGAGAGCGAAACGTCGACGTCCTTTTCGTCAAGACCGGGCAGTTCGGCGGTGATTTCATAGTTCATGTCGGTCTCGGCCACGTCGACCTTGGGCTGTACAAATCCCACCGCGCCCTTGAATCCCTTGGCCAGGGGCTCGAAGTCGAAAAGGCGTGGCATCATTCCGCGCCGCGAGCCGCCCCAGAAATCGTCGAACAGCCGGTCAATTTCGTGGCGCAGCTGGGTAAAGGGCTGCCACAGGTCGGTGGATGCCGGGAGCGCAGCCTCGGGTTGAGATTTCTTGACGGGAACAGGGGTGCTCTTTTCAGCCATGACAATCCCTCCTTCAGTTTTTAGGCCGATTGGTTCAGTTCGGGCCGATATGAAGCGGAAAACCATATAAGCAGGCGCCGAGGAATTTTCCATGATCTGGGTCAACATTCGCCGGCCGCAACCGCGTGGGGCCTTGCCAGCCGGTGCCGGAACGGCCAAATATCTGGGGCATAACTCGTATTCCGGGAGAAACCTGGTCAGGGCACGGGCGGCCGCAGCATGCGTTTCGACGCCCGTCGCACCATGGCCGTTGACAGGATAGACAGGGACCACGATGGACAGTCTGCAACTTTCCGGCGCACAGCCCCAAGGCGGCGAGCGCGGCCCGGCGGGGACGGCGTTGATCAAGGACGCCACCACGCGCAGTTTCGAGGCCGACGTCATTCGCGCGTCGATGAATGTGCCGGTGATCCTGGATCTGTGGGCGCCATGGTGCGGGCCCTGCAAGCAGCTTGGGCCGATGCTGGAAAAAGTGGTGACCGAGGCCAAGGGGGCCGTGCTTCTGGTCAAGGTCAACATCGACCAGTCGCCCGAAATCGCCCAGGCCCTGCGGGTCCAGTCGATTCCGGCGGTATTCGCATTCAAGGGTGGCCGGCCGGTGGACGGATTCGTCGGCGCCGTGCCGGAAAGCCAGATCCGTGCCTTTGTCGCCAAGCTTGGCGGCGCTGCCGAACCCTCGCCGGTGGCCGAAGCGCTTGAGCAAGCCAAGGAATGGCTGGCTGGCGGCAATCTGGCTGGCGCCCAGGACCTGTTCGAGCAGATCCTGGAGATCGAGCCCGGCAATCTTGCCGCGGTTGCCGGGCTTGTCCGCTGCCTGCTTGCGACGGGTGCCATCGATGGGGCGCGGGGGCTGCTTGCCCCGCTCAGCGATGAGCAGAAAAAGAACGCCGAGATCGCCGCCGTCATGTCAGCGCTCGATCTTGCCGAGCGGGCCAGCCAGGCCGGCCCCGTCGATGCGCTGAAGACCAGGGTCGACGCCAATCCCAGGGACCACCAGTCCCGTTACGATCTGGCCGTGGCGCTTATGCCCAGGCCGATGTGGAATCGGCGCTGGATCATCTGTTGAAACGTCCGGATCGACCGCAACTGGAACGAGCAGGCCGCCCGCAAGGAACTGATCAAGATGTTCGAGGCCATGGGACCGAACGATCCCATGACATTGTCGGGCCGTCGCCGATTGTCGTCGCTTCTGTTTTCGTGACGGCAAAGGGCCATGCCGTGGCGGCTGCATCCATGAGCCCGAAATCGCCACGCGATGAGGCGGCGGGTGATCGCCCGCTTTCATGGGGCGACCTGCCACAGGTCCTGCCGGTCTTTCCATTGCCGGGCGTTTTGCTGCTGCCGCGCGGTCAGTTGCCGCTTCATATCTTCGAGCCGCGCTACCGGGCCCTGATGCACGATGCGCTGGCGACGGATCGGCTGATTGGCATGATCCAGCCCAAAGATCCGAATGCGGACCTGACCCATCCCGAACTATCGCCGGTCGGCTGCGCGGGCCGCATCACGGAATGGAAGCAGACCGAGGACGGGCGCTATTTCCTGGTGCTGCACGGCATGATCCGGTTTCGAATCGCCCGCGAACTGCCGCTCCAGGACGGCTATCGCCGCGTCGAGCCGGATTTCGTTCCGTTCGCCGCGGATCTTGCCGATCCGCCGCCCATCCGGCTTGACCGCGATCGGATCATCGCGCTGCTCAAGGCCTATCTCGCGCCCTATAAGGTCGAAGCCGATTGGTCGGCGGTTGCCAAGATCAGCGATGCCAACCTCGTCAACGTCTTTGCCCATGCCTGCCCATTCGATTCCCAGAAAAAGCAGGCCTTGCTGGAAGCGGCCGACACGCAGCTGCGCGCCGATCTTCTTGTGGCCATGCTCGAAATCGCCATCCAGGCGCGCGCGGATGGCGGGTTGCGTTTGAACTGAGCGCAAGGATCGATGCCATGACCAAAGAAACCCAATTCGATACGGGCGATGCGCGGAACACCGGCCCCGAGCGCGGCGTCGATCCGAAACTTCTCGAGATCCTGGTCTGTCCGGTGACCAAGAAACCGCTTCGTTTTGACGCCGAGCGTCAGGAACTGATCAGCGATGCGGCCGGCCTTGCCTATCCTATTCGCGATGGCATCCCGATCATGCTGGTGGACGAGGCGCGCCGCCTTGATGCCCAGCCGCCGGCCAGCCACGGTGCGCCATGACCGATCCGGCCCGGGGCGGGGCCTGGCCGGTCGAGATCAAGATCAATCGGGCCGACAGGACACTCGACATCGCCTTCGATGACGGGCGGCGGTTCAGGTTCACGGCTGAATTCCTGCGTGTCCACAGCCCCTCGGCCGAGGTGCGCGGCCATGGCGCCGGCGAACGGCGCATCGTCGGCGGATGCCGGACCGTGGGCCTGGCGTCAGCCGAACCGGTGGGCAACTATGCCGTGCGCCTGATCTTCGACGATGGTCACGACACCGGCCTTTATTCCTGGGCCTATCTGCGCGAATGCGGCCTGAACCAGGATCGCATGTGGCGTGACTACCTGGACGCGCTTGCCGCCAAGGGGCTTTCCCGCGACCGCGCGTAATGGGTGCTATCCGTCGCACCAGCCCTGACGCGCCGTGCCGCCATAGGGGCGGGCAAGGCCGGCGGCGACCAGGGCATCGCCCACATCCTGCCCATCGGGCCTTTCGAGCCGCGCAATGACGCGGCCGCCATACTTGTCCCAGCGCACCTCGCGCAGGCGATACGTGAACTGGCCTTCGTCGGCGGCAACCTGCTGGGCGAGAAACGCTTTGGCGGCGCGCGCCAGCACCCGCTCGCGTTCGCAGCGGCCGTTCATCTCGGGCGCATCGATCCCCTTCAGCCGGACCCGTGTCTCGATTTCCTGCCCCAGCCAGATCCGGGCTCGGACGGCCAGGGTGTCGCCGTCGATGATTGCCACAACTTCTGCTTGTATCGGCCCTGGCAAATCGGGGGGCACGGACGTTGCCAGAAGAACGGCGCCCGCCAGCCCCGACCCGGCGGCTAATAGCTTGCAGAACATGGAAACCCTGTTGGCATGCGGCAGGCCTTGGGCGTTTAAGGAGCCGTGTTTGTTCCTATATCGAAGGTTGTACGAACAAAACAAGAACAATCATGGTGTGGCTGAATTCGACCTGGGTCCTGCAAGCGCTCTGGACCAAGCGGCTGGGCTTGAGCTTAAGGCTAGAAGTCGATGCAGCGGCCGTTCTTTTCCCAATCCCCGTAACGGGTGGGATCAAGGCCGCTCTTGCGTCCGCCGATTTCCTGCACCTTGGGCGCGGTGTCGGGGGGCGTCGCGTCGGGTGGCGCCGCGCCGGGGGATATCGAAGCGGCCGGTCTCGAAGCAGCAGGTGTCATCACCGGACCGGCGGCCGGCGATTGCGGCTGGGCGGCGATCGGCGCGGGTTTTGGTTCATGCATGGCCGCAGTATAGAGGGCGGCGACGTGAAACGCGATACGGGCGCCAGCCCTGGCTTATCCGCTTGAAGGTGAACGCGATCTTCTTACTTCTAGGGAGCCAATCAAGGAGGTCCGGCACCAATGAACTATGTTCGCACGGCAATTCTGCTGGCAGCCCTGACTGCGCTGTTCATGGGCGTTGGCTTCGTGGTGGGCGGCCAGCAGGGCATGGTCATTGCCTTTGTCGTCGCGGCGGGAATGAACCTGTTCGCCTATTGGAATTCGGACAAGATGGTCCTCCGCATGCATGGCGCGCGCGAGGTGACCCGGGCCGAGGCGCCTGACCTGTATGGCATTGTCGAGCAGCTGGCGTCCCGGGCCGAGATTCCGATGCCACGCGTCTATGTGATCGAAAGCGCCCAGCCCAACGCCTTTGCCACCGGCCGCAATCCACAGAACGCGGCCGTCGCGGCCAGCACCGGCCTGCTTGCGAACATGAGCCACGAGGAAGTCGCGGGCGTGATGGCGCACGAGCTTGCGCATATCAAGAACCGCGATACGCTGACCATGACGATCACCGCAACGATCGCCGGCGCCATCTCAATGCTTGCCAACTTTGCCATGTTCTTCGGCGGATCGAGCCATAACAGTGAGGGCGAACGCAGCAATCCGCTTGGCCCGATCGGCTCCATCGCCATCATGATCCTGGCGCCAATCGGGGCGATGCTGGTGCAGATGGCCATCTCGCGCGGCCGCGAATACGAAGCCGACCGCATGGGCGCCGAGCTGACCGGCCGGCCCTTGTGGCTGGCTTCGGCGCTCGAAACCCTCGATCGCGCCGCTGGCCGGATCCGCAACGATGTGGCCGAGGCCAATCCGGCCACGGCCCACATGTTCATCATCAACCCCCTGCATGGCGAGCGGATGGACAATCTGTTCTCGACCCATCCGCGCACCGAAAACCGCATCCGCCGTCTGCGCGCGATGAGTGGCGCGGTCGGCCCGTGGGGTTGACACCCAAAGCTGGCGTGCCGCCGGGTGGCATCTGGCCCGCCACCCCGTCGCCCGCGGCCCGACTGGTTCCCAGAATATTTCCCATAATATTTCAGGGGTGGGTGCGCGGGTGGCGTTGCGTCGACATCCTTGGCGCGGTTCTCGGATCGGCGGGTGCCGCTCGATGACGCATTCGACGGCCATGCCGCAGCAAGGCTTCGATCCCTGCGATCGCGCCTTTGCCCGTTTGCTGGTGGCAACTGCCCTGCGCCACTGGGGCGAGATCACTGCCTGATTGCCCGCTCGCTCGAGCGGCCGATGCCATGCCGATGCCGCCACAGCGCGGATTGCCATTGCGCTGGGGATCACCGGGGCTTCTGATGCTGGGAACGAAACCTCATGCGGCGGTGAACAGCACTGTGACCCTGGTGCGGCTGGCCGGGCATCCGCGCCTGGCCGGGCTGGCAAATGCCGTTCTGCGGCGCATCGCGCGCGAGGGCGAAGCGGCGCGCGGGCAACCCTGGATGCGCCGCGTCTCAACACGCCGGATTGGCTGTGGCAGGGCTGGAGCCGCGCTTGCGAGAGGGGCGATGGCGCGCTGCTCGCGGCGGCCCATGCCGCCGAACCGCCGCTCGACCTTAGCGTGAAAGATCGGTCGAACGCCGCCGGATGGGCCGAACGGCTGGGGGCAAGGCTGCTTCCGACCGGCAGCCTGCGCCTGCCGCCTGGCGCCCATGACGTGACCGCGCTGCCCGGTTATGCGGACGGTGCCTGGTGGGTGCAGGATGCGGCGGCCGCGCTGCCCGGGCAGATCCTGCTGGCGGCCCTGCCCGATGGCGGCCGCGGCTTGACCGCCATCGATCTGTGCGCTGCGCCCGGCGGCAAAAGCGCGCAGCTTGCGGCGGCCGGTGCCGCGGTGATTGCGGTCGATCGTTCGGCGGCGCGGCTTCGGATCCTGGATGCGAACGCGCGGCGCCTGGGCTTGGTCATGCGTGCCGTCGCTGCCGATGCCCGCAACTGGCGCCCCGATCGTGCCGCCGCGGCGGTCCTGCTGGATGCGCCCTGCAGCGCCACCGGCACCATCCGCCGCCATCCCGATGTGCCATGGCTGAAGCGGCGCGAAACGGTGCGCAGCCTGCTGCCGGTGCAGGCCGAGCTGTTTTCGGCCGCCAGCGCGATGGTCGAACCGGGCGGCGTGATGGTCTATTCGGTCTGTTCCCTGGAACCCGAAGAAGGCATCGCGCAGGCCGACCGCTTCCTGGCCTGCCATCCGGGCTGGCAGCGTGTGCCGATCCAGCCCGACGAGATCGGCGGGCTTGCCGAGCTTGTTACGCCCGATGGCGATCTGCGCACCCTGCCCTGCCACATGGCCGAAGCCGGCGGCATGGACGGCTTCTTTGCCGTGCGCTTGCGGGCCCCAGGGTAAGCTGATAGAGACGCGTCATGGGCCGCCCAATCCGAATCGCGCCCTCCATCCTGTCAGCGGACTTCGCCCGTCTGGGCGAAGAGGTCGAGGCGGTCAGCGCCGCCGGTGCCGACTATATCCACGTTGACGTGATGGATGGGCATTTCGTGCCGAACATTACGGTCGGCCCCGCTGTCGTCAAGGCGCTGCGCGGCCGCACCAGGCTGCCATTCGACGTCCACCTGATGATTTCGCCAGTCGATCCCTATGTGCCGCAATTCGCGGATGCCGGGGCCGATATCATCACCGTGCATCCGGAAGCCGGTCCGCATCTGCACCGCACCATCCAGCTCATCAAGGCGCTTGGCCGCAAGGCCGGGGTTTCGCTCAACCCGGCGACACCGATCGAAGCGCTCGATCATGTGCTCGACAGCATCGACCTGATCCTGATCATGAGCGTCAATCCGGGCTTCGGCGGCCAGGCTTTCATCCCGTCGGCGCTTGCCAAGATCAAGGCGGCGCGGGCCCGCATCGCGGCAAGCGGGCGCTTGATCGAACTCGAGGTCGATGGCGGCATCACGGCCGACAATGCGCCGGCGATCATTGCGGCGGGTGCCGATGTGCTGGTGGCCGGCACCGCGACCTTTGCCGGCGGCGCCAAGGCCTATGCCGCCAACATCCGCCGTCTTCGCGGCGAACGGTGAACGGGTCCTCGGTCACCCTCTGGCGCGCGCCCCTCGGTTGGGCACTGGGAAATGTGGGCGCGGCACTGGTGTCGCTGCCCTTCTATCGCAACACCCGCCATGTCACCTGGCCCTTCGCGGCCAAGCCCGCCCGCGCGCTTTTTGCCCCGCCGCCTGATCCCTGGCCAGGCGATTCCGGCCGCGGCGAGGACTATATGCGCGGCGAATTCCGTTTCGCCGGGCTGATTGCGCAGGCCGTGCCCGAGGCCCTGAAGCCACCCTACATCATCACGCTGCCCGCCTCGCCCTGGAGCCCCGCCCATGCCGGGCCGCGCTGGCTTGCCGCCATGCATGGGTTTGCCTGGTTGGACGATCTCCGGGCGGTGGGCAGCGACACGGCGAAACGGGCCGCACGCGGCTTTCTGGTGGGTTGGATCAGGGCGCGCGGCCGTTATCCCGCCGTCGCGTGGCGTGCCGATGTTTCCGGGCGGCGCCTGTCAAGCTGGCTCACCCATTTCGAATTCCTGTGCAGCGGCATCGACGAAGCGTTCCGCTATTGGCTGAGCTACGAACTGATGGGCGAGGCACGGCATCTGGCTCGCGCGTACATGTTCGCGCCGGCCGGCGCCGGGCGGTTCGTCGCGGCGAAGGGGCTGATCTATGCCGCCTGCTGCCTGCCGGGGCGGCGCCATACGCTGGATCGCTGGCTTCGCGCCCTTGACGCCGAAATCGATCGCCAGATCCTGCTCGATGGCGGCCATGTCGATCGCAACCCGTCGCTGCTGTTCGCAATCTTTCGCGACCTGGTCGATATCAAGATGCTGCTGGCGCGCGCCGGGCGCGATGCGCCGGCCAAGCTGAATGACGCCGCCGAGCGGATGGCGGCGATGCTGCGCCATCTGCGCCACGGCGATGGCGGCTTCGCGCTTTTCAATGGCGGGTGCGAGGAAGCGGGCTGGATCATCGACATGGCGCTTGCCCGCGCCGATGTGGCGACCCGCCTCACGTTCCAATCGGGGGACAGCGGATTTCAGCGCCTGGGCGCGGGCCGCACCACGGTGCTGGTGGATGTGGGGCCGCCGCCGGCGGGACCGGGCGCCATGGCCCATGCGGGCTGCCTGAGCTTCGAAGCCAGCATTGGCCGCCATCGCCTGATCACCAATGTGGGCGCCGCCATCACCGACAATCGCGACTGGCTGCGGGCCGAGCGCGCCACCGCCGCGCATTCGACCCTCACGGTCGACGATGTCAATTCATCCGAGCTTTTCGATACAGGTGGCATTGGCCGTCATCCGCGCCAGGTCGCCTGCCAGCGGCACGAAAGCGAAGATGGAATCTGGATCGACGCCAGCCATGACGGCTATGGGCCGCTTTTCGGCCTTCGGCACCGGCGCCGGCTGTTCCTGTCGGCCGACGGCAACGATCTGCGCGGTGAAGACGCGCTTGAACCGCTGAAGCCGCCGGCCAAGCGGGCCCGCCAGTTCGTCGTGCGCTTTCACCTTCATCCCATGGTCAAGGCCTCGCTGGCCGAGGATCCGAACCAGGTCCTGCTGCGCTTGCCAAGCGGCGAAGGCTGGCGGCTTCGGGTGCGGGGCGGCCGTGTCAGCCTGGCCGAAAGCGTTTATCTGGGCCAGGCGGGAAGCCGCCTGCCAAGCGAGCAGATCGTGATCGTGAACGAACTGCCGGCCGGGCGCGACGCCCCCAGCGCGACCGACGCTCCAGGCGCGACCCAAGTGCAATGGGCGCTGAAAAAGATCGAGGGCAGTTGACGATCACGGCGACGTGCGATCGGCCCGCGTCCTACAGCCGCCAGACGTGCAGTCCCTGGGGCACCGGCTGGTTGCGCCACATGCCTTTCAGATCGGCGATCAGGCCGCCCGGCGCCACCATGCGCTGGAACGCATCGGCTCCCAGCCTGGCATAGGCGGCGTGCGGCACCGCGCCCAGCACGCAGTCATACCCCCTGGCGGAGTCGAGATCGGCCAGCAGGTCGATGCGGTATTCCTCTTTCGCCTCGTGCGGGTCGGCCAGCGCGTCGTGGACGTCCACCTTGCAATTGCGCTCGGTCAGGGTGGTCACCAGGTCGATCACCTTGGAATTGCGCAGGTCCGGCACGTTCTCCTTGAAGGTAAGGCCCAGCACCAGCACGCGAAGCGCGGTGCCGCTTGGCCGGCCCGTATAGCCGGGGCGCAGTTCCTTCAGCCTTTCCGCGATCTTGCGGGCCGCATAGGGGCCCATGCCATCGTTGATGCGCCGCCCTGCCAGGATGATCTCGGGATGGTGGCCGTGCTCTTGGGCCACATGGGCCAGATAGAACGGATCGACGCCGATGCAGTGCCCGCCCACCAGCCCGGGCGAGAAGTTGAGAAAGTTCCATTTGGTGGCAGATGCTGCAAGAACGTCATAGATCGAAACGCCCAGGCGCTCGAAGATCATCGTCACTTCGTTGATGAAGGCGATGTTGATATCGCGCTGCGCGTTCTCGATCACCTTGGCGGCCTCGGCCGTCTTGATGTTGCGGGCGATGAACACGCCGCCGGTGGTCACCGCGCCATAGACATCGGCCAGGGTCTTGGTCACTTCGGGCGTCTGGCCGGCCACCACCTTGGTGATCCGGTTCACGGTGTGTTCGCGATCGCCCGGGTTGATCCGCTCCGGCGAATAGCCGAGGAAGAAATCGCTGCCCGCCTTGAGACCCGATGCCACTTCAAGCTCGGGCCCGCAGATGTCCTCGGTCACGCCGGGATAGACGGTGCTTTCGAACACCACGATGGCGCCCTTGCCCATCACCGTGCCGACCGTGCGACAGGCGGCACGCACGGCGCCCAGATCGGGGCGATTGCGTTCGTCCACCGGGGTCGGCACCGTGACGATGTAGACGTCATGGCCGCGGATGTCGTCGGTGCGGAAGCTGAGCGCCAGCCTGGATGCGGCCAGATCGGGCTTGTCGACCTCGCCGGTGCGGTCGATGCCGGTCTTGAGCTCGGCCACCCGCTTTTCATTGATATCGAAACCGGTGGTGGCGAATTTGCGGGCCAGCGCGACCGCCAGCGGGAGGCCGACATAGCCAAGGCCGATAACGGCGATGCGGGGCGACTTCGACATCAGCATTCTTCCTGATAGGGGCGCGATGGCTGTATTCCCGCCCGGCTTCGCCTGTCAACCAACGTGTTGTCAACCGGCGTGTCGGCCGGACGGGACCGCACTCTACCCCCATAACCCCTTAAAACTCGGGAAAGATGCCTGTAACCGCGGTGGCAACTTTCCAAGCCGGAAGGTCATGCTTTATAAGCGGCGCATGTCCTGGCCGCTAACCGTCGGCGCCTTCCTTGCGGTGTTGATCGCCGCCGGGGCGGGAACGGCCGCCGCCTGCGGGTGGCTGCGCCGGCGGGCCATTCTCGACCATCCGAACGAACGCTCAAGCCATGGCGTGCCCACGCCGCGGGGCGGGGGCATAGCAATGGTGCCCGCCCTGCTGGCTGGCTGGGCCGGGCTCGCGGTTTTCGGCCAGCCCCCTGCGTCATCGCCGGGGCTCGCTCTTTGGATCGTGATCGGCGCGGCCCTTTTCCTTGCGGGTCTGTCCTGGGTCGACGACCGGCGCGGCCTTTCGCCGTTCCCGCGTCTGTTCGCCCAGGCCGTCGCGGCCGGGGTGGGGGTTGCCGTCCTGCCGGCCGATGCGCCGGTGTTTCAGGGGCTGTTGCCGCCACTTCTCGACCGTTTCGCGGCGTGGGTCGCCTGGGTCTGGTTTATCAACCTTTTCAACTTCATGGATGGTATCGACGGGCTGGCCGGCAGCGAGGCCGCCTGCATCGGCGCCGGGCTTGCCCTGGTGCTTTGGGCTGGAAACGCGGCCGGGACCGGTGGTCTGGCCGCCCTGGCGCTTCTGGTTGCGGCGGCGGCGCTGGGCTTTCTCTGGTGGAACTGGCATCCGGCCCGCATCTTCATGGGCGATGTGGGCAGCGTACCGCTTGGCTATCTGATCGGCTGGCTCCTCTTGCGGGCGGCGGCCGACGGCGCCTGGGTGGCCGCCCTGATCCTGCCGCTCTATTTTCTGGCCGATGCCACCATCACGCTGGCGCGACGGTTTGCCGGCGGCCACATGCCCTGGCATGCGCACCGGACTCATTTCTACCAGCGGGCGCTTTTGCGTGGCCTTGGCCACGCCGACGTGGTCCGGCGGGTTGTCATCGCCAATCTGGCGCTCTTGGCCCTTGCCCTGGTGGGTGATGCCGGTTATCCGGCTTATGCGCTGGGCGGGGCGGTGGCGGTGGTGGGTCTTCTGCTTGTGTCGCTTGGCCGGGGCGCGAAGGGAACGGGATGACAAGCGAAGCCGAATGGTCGGCGGAACGGGGGGGCCTGGATGCGCTTTGACGTGCTCCGCCCGCCGCGGGCCCGCGCCGCCTTCGTCCATGACGTGGTCATGGCGGCGCTGTCGTTCGTCATCTCGCTCTATCTGCGGCTGGGCGATGACCTGTTTGTCCAGATTCCGCCCGCCACGATGTTGAAGGGTATGGCGATGTTTACCCTGATCGCCGCGCCGGTCTTCCTGGCCGCAGGTCTCTATCGCGGCATCTGGCGCTATGCGTCCATGCACGACCTGACTGCCATCACGCGCGCCGTCACGGTCACGATCCTGGTGTTCGTGCTGGCGCTGTTCCTTACCACCCGGCTCGAAGGCTTTCCGCGCTCGACCTTCATCATCAACGGCGTCGTGCTGATCCTGCTGCTTGGCGGCTCGCGCTTCGCCTATCGGCTTTACAAGGACCGCAACCTTGGCCATGTGCTGGAACGCACGATCGAGCGGCGCGTCCCGGTCCTGCTGGTCGGCGCCGGCGACGAGGCGGAAACCTTCATCCGCTCTGTCATGCGTAATCCGGCCGCCGCCTATCGGGTGGTGGGGATTGTCGACGAAAAGGGCCGCCGGGTCGGGCGCAGCATTCACGAGATTCCCGTCCTTGGTACCATCGACGAACTCGATACGGTGATCGATCGCTTGCGCCGGCGCGATGACATGCCGCAGCGTCTGGTGATTGCCAAGGATCGCCTGGAACCGAACATGGTGCGCAACCTGCTGGACCGCGCCGATGCGCTGGGGCTGACGGTCGCGCGCATGCCGCGCCTTACCGCGCTGCGCGCCGAGGGCGGCGGACCCATTGAAATCCGGCCGATCGCGCTTGAGGATGTGCTGGGCCGGCCGCAGGCGGTCCTTGACCGTGACGGCATGGCGGCCCTTGTCAAGGGTCGCCGGGTGCTGGTGACGGGTGCCGGTGGCACCATCGGTGGCGAACTGGCGCGGCAGACGGCGGCGCTTGGCCCTGCACGCCTGACGCTGCTCGAATCGTCGGAATTCAATCTCTATGCGATCGATGGCGATGTTGCCGGGGCGAACCCCGAGGTGGCGCGCGCCAGCGTGATTGGCGATGTGCGCGATGCGGATTTCATCCGCGCTGTCTTCGCTCGCGAGCGTCCGGAAATCGTGTTCCATGCCGCCGCCCTGAAGCACGTGCCGATCGTCGAAATGAACCCGGATGAGGGGGTGCTGACCAACGCCATCGGCACCCGCAATGTGGCCGACGCCTGCCGCCTGGCCGGTGTGGCCTGCATGGTGATGATCTCGACCGACAAGGCGGTCAACCCGCCCAACGTGATGGGGGCGACCAAGCGCCTGGCCGAAGCCTATTGTCAGGCGCTCGATCTGGCCGAAGCCCCGCGCAAGGGCACCCGTTTCGTCACGGTGCGTTTTGGCAATGTCCTGGGATCGACCGGTTCGGTGGTGCCGCTCTTCCAGCGTCAGATCGCCAAGGGCGGGCCGGTGACCGTCACCCATCCCGAGATGAAGCGCTATTTCATGACCGTGCGTGAAGCGGTCGAGCTGGTGCTGCAGGCCACCGTTCTTGGCGTTGGCGACGAGGCGCGGCGTGGCCGCATCTTCGTGCTCGACATGGGCGCGCCAGTCAAGATCGTCGATCTCGCGCGGCAGATGATCCGCCTTGCCGGGCTGGTCCCCGACAAGGATATTCGCATCCTGTTCACCGGCATGCGGCCGGGCGAGAAGCTGTCCGAATCCCTGTTCCACGGCGACGAGCCGCTGCAGGCAACGGAACGGGAAGGCGTGCTGATCGCCTCGCCCCGGGTTGTCGAGGCCGCGCCGCTTGCCCAGTCGCTTGCGGCGCTTGAGGCATCGGCGCGCGCGCACGATACCGGCCGCACGCTGGCCATGCTGGAAAAACTGGTGCCCGAATATGATCGCCAGGCGCCGCCGGCCATTGCCGCCAGCGCGACCGGCTGACTGCTGAATGCTTGTCTTGCCATTGACCGAAAACCCAGCCGAAGGATCGATTGCCGAATGACTGATCAGCCTCTCATCACGCGGGCGCTCATTTCTGTTTCCGACAAGACCGGGCTTGAACAGCTTGGCCATGCCCTGGTCAAGCGCGGGGTCGAGATCCTGTCGACCGGTGGATCGGCAAAGACCCTGGTGGCCGCGGATGTGCCGGTGATCGAGGTCTCGGCCCATACCGGCTTTCCCGAAATGATGGACGGGCGGGTCAAGACGCTGCACCCGAAGATTCATGGCGGCATCCTTGCCCGTCGCGACATGGCCGAGGACCGGGACGCGATGCGCGCCCACGGGATCGCGCCGATCGATCTGGTCATCATCAACCTCTATCCCTTCGCCGCTACGGTGGCGCGCGGCGCGGCCTTCGACGACTGCGTCGAGAACATCGATATCGGCGGCCCGGCGCTGATCCGCGCCGCGGCGAAGAACCATGCCCACGTCGCGGTCGTCACCGATCCTGCCGATTATGCCGAACTCGAGGCCGAGATGGACCGCAATGGCGGTCGCACCAGCCTTGCCTTCCGCCGCCGTCTGGCCGCCCACGCCTTTGGGCATACCGGCAGCTATGACGCGGCGATCGGTCAATGGTTCTCGGCCCAAAATGGTGAAACCTTTCCGCCCCGCCTTGCGGTCGGGGCGGTACTTCAGCAGACGCTTCGCTATGGCGAGAACCCCCACCAGTCGGCGGCGTTCTATGTTGCCAGCCGCGGGCGCCCAGGCGTTGCGACGGCACGCCAGTTGCAGGGCAAGGAACTCAGCTTCAACAACCTGAACGACACGGATGCCGCTTTCGAGGCGGTGGCCGAATTCGATCAGCCGGCGGTTGCCATCATCAAGCATGCCAATCCCTGTGGCGTCGCCGTGGGCACAAGCCTGGCGGATGCCTATCGCAAGGCGCTGGCCTGTGACCCGGTCAGCGCATTCGGCGGCATCATCGCCGTCAACCGGCCGATCGACGTCGCGACCGTGGAAGCGATCGGCAAGCTGTTCGCCGAGGTGGTCATCGCGCCGGATGGCGATCCAAAGGCGCTTGAGCTGCTTGCCGCGAAGAAGAATCTGCGCGTGCTTTTGACCGGCGGCATGCCGGACCCGGCTGCGCCGGGGATGACTCTGCGCTCGCTGGCCGGCGGCTATCTCTTGCAAAGCCGCGACAATGGCCGCGTCGCGCTGGCCGATCTCAAGGTAGTGACGAAGCGGCCGCCGACAGATGCCGAACTGCGCGACCTGCTGTTCGCATTCCGGGTATGCAAGCATGTGAAGTCGAACGCCATCGTCTATGCCAAGGGTGGCGCGACGGTCGGTATTGGCGCGGGGCAGATGAGCCGGGTCGATTCGTCCCGCATCGCCGCCTGGAAGGCGAAAGAGGCAGGCGAGGCAGCTGGCGAAAGGGCGCTCCGCACCGAGGGCTCGGTGGTGGCGTCGGACGCCTTCTTTCCGTTTGCCGATGGGCTGCTGGCGGCGGCGTCGGCTGGGGCGAAGGCCGTAATCCAGCCGGGCGGCAGCGTCCGCGACGCCGAAGTGATCGCGGCCGCCGACGAACAGGGCTTGGCAATGGTCTTCACCGGCATGCGCCATTTCCGCCACTGACGAAAGCGGCTGGGCCGCTCGTGGTTCAGCCAACGGCTGCCATTACCCGTGGAATGACATCTTCGGCAAGGAGGTGCATTTCTGCTATCGAATCGGCATGGGCGGCGCCCGGCTTTTGGCCAAAGACGAAATGGTTCACGCCCAGGTTCCGCGCGGCACCGGCGATCTGGCCCGCCACATCATCGGGCGTGCCGATGAAGAAGCGGTCGGCAGCCAGGGTATTGAAATCCAGCCCCAGGTTGCTGTCTTCCTTGGGCATCGCTTTGGCCTGGCCCCAATCCTGATAGGTGCGATACTTCGCTTCCAGCAGGGGCCGGGCCGCGGCCATGGCCTTCTCGTGGCTTGTGGCCACATAGATCTCGCGCATGATGGGCAGGTCTTGGGGCCACGGCTTGCCGAATTCGCTTAGGGCCTGTCGATATAGGTCGATCTGACGAGCAAGCGTGCTGAGCCGCGCATGCGGGTTGATAAACCAGGTATCGGCAAGCCGCGCGGCGCGGCGCACGCCGGCATCACCATTGGCCCCCATCCAAAGCGGTGGGTGCGGCCTTTGCAGGGGCTTCATCGGACAGCATGCGCCGTCGAGCAAAAAATGCGATCCTCGCAACGTGACCGAATCCTCGGTCCACAGGCGCAGCACCGTGGACAGATTCTCGTCAAGCCGCGCCGCCCCTGCGGCGGCGCTGGTGCCAAAGGCCTTGAACTCCACATCGCGATAGCCGAGGCCCACGCCAAAGATCAGGCGGCCACGGGACAGCACGTCAAGCGCCGCGAACTCCTCGGCAATCTGAAGCGGATTGTGGAGCGGCAGCAGGACGATCCCCGCGCCGATCCGGACGCGCGTTGTCTCGGCCGCCGCGCGGACCAGAAAGGGAAGCTGCGGGATGTCCTGGGTCGGCCCGGCGCTGTAATGCGAGCCTTTGAAGATGGCATGGAAGCCCAGCTGCTCGGCAAGACGGACCTGCTCGAACAGCGCGTCCACCCGGCGGACGAGATCGTCGCCGGGTGCATAGCTGGCGCGGATAAGAAGGCTGAACCGCATGGATGCGCCGGGCTTTACAGGCCGAAGCGGCCCTGCGCGATGGGCTGGAAGATTTCCCGGCGATAGAGCGATTCGAGGGCGGCCTGGTCCTCGCCGGCCCCCGCCACCAGCTTCTCCCATTTCGCGACCAGCGCCTTGAAGCGTGCCGCCTTCTGGGCCGCGTCGGCGATCCCATGCTTCGAGCCGTATTCGCCGACCACGATCTCCATGTCCTTTGCGGCAAACGCCTTGCTGGCGGCCAGCAGTTCGGGCGATGGATCGTGAATTGCGATGCCCTTGGCTGGCGCCGCCTTCAGCGCTGCGACATCCTGCTGCACATAGCCGATGGACGGACCGGCAACCATGATCGCCGACTGTTCGATCAGCGACTTGCGCTCGGTCGCGTCCAGTGCTTTCCAGAACGATCTGCTGAAGCCATTGGGCGCTGTCGCATGCGCCGTTCCCAAGGGCAGCATCGTGACATTCTTTGCGACATCCATGAGACTGTAGCTTGTCAGCGCCGAGGGCGCCTGGATGGCAGCATCGATCACGTTGCCACTCATCGCCTCAAACATCTCGTTCGCAGCCAGCGCCACACCGGTGCCGCCAAAATTTTGGGACCAGCGGCTCCAGTTTGCACCGGCCACCCGGATCTTGCGTCCCTTCAGTTCGTCCAGGGTTGTGATCTTGGGCTTCGAGATCAGCATGAAGGGCGAGGTGGCATAGGTGCCAAGGAAAACGATGTTCTGCGCCTCGAATTCGCGCAGACATTCCGGGCAGGACAGCAGATAGAATTCCGATGCCGCACCGGCCATCACGCCCACGTTTTCGCCGATCAGGGCAAGATCGCCAATGAAATTGGCGTGCGGGAACTCGGCCGGATAATAGGTGAGCACCATCAGGCCGGCCTCGGCCACGCCGTCGCGAACGCCGTTCATGGCGGCGCGATGCGAAACCAGCGTTCCGCCGAGAAAAAGTTTGAAACTCAGCTTGCCGGCGGTGTCGCGCTCGACGGCCTTGACATAGGGCTCCCAGCCATTGGCGACAACCGGATGCTTGGCATTCGTCCCGATTGTTACTTTTACGTCGCGCGCATTCGCGGTTCCCGCCGCGATCGCAATGCCCAGCATGACAAGAAACGCACCTGGATACCGCATGGCGTGTCCTCCGGTTATGAATTGTTGTTCGCGACTGTAGCAGCAATGGGCGGGGGTTGGAAAAGGTCCCGCATCAGGCGGCGCGGGCCGGCTCGCGCACCGAGAGCAGCAGGGCAAGCCCACCGGCCAGGAACACGACGACGGTGGCCATGCCAAGCCGCTGGCTGTCGGTTGCAGTGGCGATCCAGGCCAGCAGGGCCGGGCCGGCAAAGGCGGTCGCCTTGCCCGACAGGGAAAAGAGGCCGAACATTTCGGTTCTCATCTCGGGCGGCGCCAGTCTTGCCATGAACGATCGGCTCCCCGCCTGGGCGGGGCCGAAAAAGGCGCCAAGAACAAGGCCCAGGGCCCAGAATGCGGTCTTCGATTCGACCACCAGCAGCGCAGCGCCCGTCAGGGCCAGCATCGCAAGCGCAATGCTGATCGTGCGTTTCGGGCCGATCCAATCATCCACCCAGCCGAACGCAAAGGCGCCCAGACCCGCCGTCACATTCAGCGCGATGCCGAACATCATGACTTCGGTGATGTCCATGCCGAAGGTTCCGGCCGCATAAATGCCCCCGAACGCGAACAGCGTGTTCAGGCCATCGGTATAGATCATGTGGGCGATCAGATACCGGGCGACATTGGCGTGGCGCTTCAAGTCCCGCAAGGTGCGCGCAAGCTGTTTCAAGCCCGCGCCCACTGCGCCCAGTCCCAATCCGCGGCTGGGCGTGTCGGGGGTGACGATGAAAAGCGGCAAGGCGAACACGGCGAACCAGGCAGCGACCAGCGGCGCGACGATGCGCACATGCTCGGCGGCCGACGGGTCAAGCCCGAAGGGCACGGGCTTGGCGCGCACGAACACCACCAGCGCAATCACCAGGCAGGCCAGCCCGCCCGCATAGCCAAGCCCCCAGGCCCATCCCGACCAGCGGCCCAGCCGCTCGGGTTTGGCCAGTTCGGGCAACATGGCGTTGTAGAACACGATCCCAAATTCGAACGCCACGTTGCCGATCGCAACCAGCGCGACGGCCAGCAGCGCGTCGGCCGGATTGGGCCGCACGAACCACAGCAAGGTCATCGCCCCCACGCAGGAAAGGCTGCACATGAAAAGGGCCGGCTTCCGTCTGCCGCCCTGATCGGCAATTGCGCCCAGGACGGGGCTCAGGACGGCGATCACCAGCCCGGAAACCGCGATCGCCTGGCCCCACAGCGCCGTGCCCGCGACCGGCGATTCCGCCACCGCCTGGGTGAAATAGGCGGCGAACACAAAGGTCAGGATCACGGTGGGAAAAGCCGAGTTCGCCCAATCGTAGAAACACCAGGCGATCAGGGCCTTGCGGTTTTCCCCTGTCGTGTTCCGGTTCGGGCCCCGGTCGTGGTCTTTCCGGCCGTCGTCTTCGGTGATGGTGGTGATGGCAAACCTCTTCCGTCAGGCCGGCATCGCGTCGAGAGCGTGGAATCATAGACAAGTTATCGACAAATTAAGGCGTTCATCGAGCCTAAACCCTCATCGGCCACAATGGCACGCCTGAAGACGGCACTGTCATCGAAGATCAGAAACGATTGATGGGCAAGGCCACCATGTTGATGAGACTCTTGACGGACCGGCGGGGCGGTGTCGCGGCCTATGCCGCGCTTGCCGCCACCGCGGGAATCGGGTCGGGGGCGATTGTCATCGACTTCGGCCGGCTGGAACTGCTTCGCGCCCAGATGCAGCACGCAGCGGATTCGTCCGCCATTGCCGCGGTCACCTTTCTGAATGGTAGCGACGGCGCCCGCGATCGCGCCGCTGCGGTCGCCACCAGCGCGATGACCAAGATCAGCACCATGGTCGGCGATGGCTCGGGAACCGGGCTTTCCGTCGACAGTGTCAACTTTTTCAGCCAGTACGCGCCGCCGGTCGCGGCAACCAGCGACCTGGATGCCAAGGTCGTCGAGGTGACTCTCGCCCCGCAGAGCGTCAATCTTCTGCTCGGGCCGCTGCTCGGGTTGCTGTCCGGCTCGACGCTCGACACCTGGACCTTGCAGGCCAAGGCCGCCGCCCAGATCAAGCCCTTCGTCTGTCATGCCCCGCCGCTCATGATGTGCGACCTGCGCGAAGAGGACCCCACCAAGGATCCCACCCTTGCCGCCAATATCGGCAAGCTTGTCAAGCTCAAGGAGCCGGGTAGCGGTGCCTGGGCGCCGAGGAACTTCAGGCTTCTCGCGCTTCCGGACGGCAGCTCGGGCGCCACCGATATCGAAAAGGCGCTGGCCGCCGTCGAGCCGCAGGACTGCTACCAGATCGACGTCATCACGGCGGCCGGCTCCAAGACGAACAAGGTGAAGAGGGCATCAACACGCGCTTCGACATCAGTACGATGTCCGACCCGCCGGCGCCCAACGTCATCAACTATCCGCGCGGTCGACATTCGCGGCCGATCCGGATGCACGGCTCGGCAACGGGACCTGGGACCTTGCCGGCTACTGGTCGGCCAAGCATGGCGGCAGCGTACCGGCCGACCTGGCGGGCGCCACGCGCTATCAGGTCTATCTCTATGAACTCGGCGCTCACTTTGCCCGCAACGGCAAACAAACATTATATCCGATCCCGGGCGGTGGCGTTCCGACCGGCTGGACGGACGTGACGCCCCCTGGCACCAGCGTGCCGGTCAATGCAGCCCATAGCACCGATCCGAACGCCGATGGCGTGCCGCGGCTGCGCCCGCGCCGAACGGCGAAGCCCGCCGTCGAATCCAGGTTGCGCTGCTGCAATGCATCGCCGATGACGTGAATGGCCATGGCACCTATCCGACCTATGGCAAGTATGTCGAGATGTTCCTCACCGAGACGGTCGGGATCCGCCAACGCGGCAATCTATGGCGAAATCGTGCGCTCGATGACATCGTCGACCTCGCCGCAGTTCCATGCCAATGCCACGCTGGTCGAATAGGCGCGGGTTCGCCCACGTCGCGCATCTGTTTCGCGATCGGCGCGCGGTCGCCGAAGCAGATTTGCGCTGATGGCGCCCGTTCTCATCTGATCGTCACCGGGATCGTCGAACTTGGCCGGGTGATGGCGCAGGCGGCTGCGGTCGAAGGGGCTCCATGTGGGCGCGGTCTATGCCGCGCGCCTGGAGCGCCCCCTGTCGGCGGCGGCGCGCTGACATCGAAAATCTGGTCAAGACCGGAGATCCGGCCGGCGGTGCGCCGCCGCTTGCGACCGGCTGGAGCAAGGTGGGCGCCACCCTTACGATCACCGATACGACGAGCTTCAGCATGGGCACCACCGAACTGCCCGTCATCCGCATCAGCGCGGAAGTGCCGTTCGATCCGCTTCTTCGGTTTCCTTGGCCTCGACAGCTACAAGATCAGGCTGACCCATGAACAGGCGCATTCATTGGCGTACGACGTCGATACGCCGCAGGACTGGCGCCTGGAGTTTTGCCCGCGTGCCGCGGCGTTGGCAGCAGACCGGACCGGCGCGGCGTTGCCGGGTTTCGCCCTGGTCTTGCCAGCCGTGCTGCTTCTGACCCTTGGCGTGTTCGATTTCGCCTATCTGATGTTCGAGCAAGACCGCGCCACCGAAGCGACGCGGCGGGGCCTCAGGGTTGCCGCCATGGGCGTCAACGCTGACCTGTCGACACTGGCAGCGGCCCCGGTCGCCTGCACATCGACCGGCGGCAGTGTCACCTGCGGCGGCGGTGTCGGGAGCGATGTAATTTTACCGCCATCCTGACCGAAATGCAGGCGATCAAGCCGGATATCACGGCCGCCAATGTCAAGGTCACCTATACGAACAGCGGCCTTGGCAACATGCAGTCGAGGCGGGATCAAGCCATTCGTCACAGTCAGCGTGACGGGGTTGCAGCACGACTTCATGGTGCTTTCGGCTTTTCCCGGCCTGCCGACTTCAGCATCACGCTGCCGGCCTTCGCATCGACCGGCGTCAGCAACCCGGTCAACTAGGCGCATCAGGCGGTCTGCCCTTGACGCGTCCCGGCGCCGGGCATGCCGCCTTGTGGCGCATGTCTCAGCCGAAAAAAACAGCGGATTACGGCACGCCCGTCGCCGCGCGCTGCGGCAGTGCGGCGCTACGCGCTTCTGGCTGGCGTGCTGGCCGCGGTGATGCTGGCGATCGCCTATTGGGTTCTGGCGCCCGGCAAGATCTCGGGCGCGGATGCCGGCGATCAGCGCCTTGTCGGCCGCGGTGCCGATGTCTATGCGACCCATTGCGCCAGCTGCCACGGCAAGAACCTTGAGGGCGAGCCCGACTGGCAAACCCGCAAACTGACCGGCGAACTGCCGGCACCGCCGCATGATGCAAGCGGCCACACCTGGCATCATCCCGATCCGCAGCTTTTCGCGATCGTCAAGCAGGGCGGTCAGCCCTTCATGCCGGCCGGCATGCGAAGCGCCATGCCGGCCTATGATGCCGTGCTTGCCGATGGCGACATCTGGGCGGCGCTTGCCTTCATCAAAAGCCGCTGGCCGGCCGAGATCCGGGCCCGCCAGGAACAGATCACCGATGCGAACCGGCGGCGTTAGCTTGCAGCCTTGCCGACAGCGGCTTGACATCCGGCCCGGTTGAAGGGCTCCATGCTGCCGCATGGCAAATAAGACCGACCCGCAGCCGGCGAAGCAAACGGCCCCGGCCAGCCCCGCATCGCGGCTCCTGGGCTGGTTTGCACCGGCCCTCGGGCTCGCGGTGGTCCTTGTGTTCGCCTATCTGCAGCACGTAAAGCCGCTGATCGAAGCGCCCGATCCCGACGACCCGCAGCAGGTGTCGATGGGCGGGCGCGTCTATGAAAAGAACTGCGCGTCCTGCCATGGTGCCGATCTTGGGGGACGCGCGGCGAAGCCGGGCCTGGCCCCGGTTCCGTCGATTGCGGCAGGCAGCAAGGCCTCGGTGCTTGATCCTGCCGAGGCTTTGGCGCCGTTCGCCACAGCGGCACCGCAGGGCCCCCATGCCAGCATCGACGTGGCGCTGGCCCAGCGCCGCTATCTGCAGGCGTTCCTGGCCGATCGCTGGCGGACCGGCGCGTCCCGCTGACGGTTCAGCCGCGGTTCATCCGGTTCTTGACCAGATCATCGACGACCAGCGGGTCGGCCAGGGTCGAGGTGTCGCCCAGCTGGCGATAATCGTTCTCGGCGATCTTGCGCAGGATTCGGCGCATGATCTTGCCCGACCGGGTCTTCGGCAGGCCCGGCGCCCACTGGATCAGGTCGGGCTGGGCGATCGGGCCGATCTCTTTCCTGACCCATTGGCCAAGCTCGGCCCGCAGCGTCTCGGTCGGCTCGATGCCCAGCTTCAGCGTGACATAGGCATAGATGCCCTGGCCCTTGATGTCGTGCGGATAGCCAACCACCGCCGCCTCGGCCACCTTGGCATGGGCAACCAGCGCGCTTTCCACTTCGGCGGTGCCCATGCGGTGGCCGGCGACATTGATGACATCATCGACACGGCCGGTGATCCAGTAATAGCCGTCGGCGTCGCGTCGGCAGCCGTCGCCGGTGAAGTAGCGGCCGGGATAGGTCTTGAAATAGGTGTCGATGAATCGCTGGTGATCGCCGTAGACGGTGCGCATCTGGCCCGGCCAGGATTCGGCGATGCAAAGATTGCCGGTGCAGGCGCCTTCCAGCTGCGTGCCATTGCCATCCACCACCACCGGCCGCACTCCGAAAAAGGGCCGCGTCGCCGAACCGGGCTTCAAGGCGGTGGCGCCGGGCAGCGGCGTGATCAGGATGCCGCCGGTCTCGGTCTGCCACCAGGTATCGACAATCGGGCAGCGGCCTTCGCCTACCACCTTGTGATACCAGAGCCAGGCTTCCGGATTGATCGGCTCGCCGACCGATCCCAGCAGCCTGAGCGACGTGCGGCGCGTGCGCTTCACCGGCGCGTCGCCCTCGCGCATCAGGGCGCGGATCGCGGTGGGCGCGGTGTAGAAGATGTTCACCTGGTGCTTGTCCACCACCTGCCAGAAACGGGACGAATCGGGATGGTTGGGTACGCCCTCGAACATCAGGGTGGTGGCGCCGTTCGCCAGCGGGCCATAGATGATGTAGCTGTGGCCCGTGACCCAGCCGACATCGGCGGTGCACCAATAGATGTCGCCGTCGTGATAGTCGAACACGTATTGGTGGGTGACCGACGCAAAGACGATATAGCCGCCGGTCGTGTGCAGCACCCCTTTCGGCTTGCCGGTCGAACCCGACGTGTAGAGGATGAAGAGCGGGTCCTCGGCGTTCATCGGCGTCGGCGGACAATGGCTTGACGCCTTGGCGCAGGCGTCGTGGTACCAGATGTCGCGCCCCTCGACCCAGCCGATCTGGCCGCCGGTGCGACGCACGACGAAGACGCGGCGAACGCCGGGGCATTTCATCAGGGCTTCGTCGGTGTTGGCCTTGAGCGGCACCGTCTTGCCGCCGCGCAGACCGTCGTCGGCCGTGATGACGACGGTGGATTCGCAATCCTGGATGCGCCCGGCCAGCGAATCCGGCGAAAAGCCGCCGAACACCACGGAATGGATTGCGCCGATCCGGGCACAGGCCAGCATGGCGTAGGCGGCTTCCGGGATCATCGGCATGTAGATCGTGACCCGGTCGCCTTTCTTCACGCCATCAGCCTTCAGCGCATTGGCAAGCCGGCACACGTTCTGATGCAGTTCCGCATAAGAGATGTGCTTGTGCTCGCTCGGGCTGTCGCCTTCCCAGATGATGGCGGTCTGATCGGCGCGGGTGGCAAGGTGGCGGTCGATGCAGTTCTCGCTGATGTTGAGAACGCCGTCCTCGTACCACTTGATCTGCACGTTGCCGGTATAGGTGGCGTTCTTGATCCTGGTCGGCGGCTTCTGCCAGTGGATACGCTTCGCCTGTTCGCGCCAGAAACCGTCCGGGTCGGCCAGCGATTGTTCGTAAAGGCGCTGGTACGACGCTTCGTCGATCCAGGCGCTTGTTGCCAATGCGGCAGGGACGGGGAACAGGGACGTGTCGGACATCAGGCGTCTCCGTGGCGGGTGGGCCGGCGCTTTGGCCGCGATTATGGCGCCCGACCTGGCCAATGAACAAGCCAGGGTGAACAAGCGGGGGTGAACAAGCGGGGGGCTGCCAGTCACCCGTGATGCGGATCGGGGACCGTCGCGGGCGCCAGCGTGTCAGCGTTCACGGCCCATAGGGCTTGAACTGTTTTCCCAGGCGCAGGCCCTGGCTCTGGTAGGACGAACCGATGGTAAGCCCATAGATGCAATCGGGCCTGGCGGCCAGACGTTCGTATTGCAGCTTGCCGACGATCTGGCCGTCTTCGATCAGGAACGGCACCTCGTGGGACCGGACTTCCAGCACCGCGCGGCTGCCGGCGCCGCCGCTGCCGGACCAGCCGAAGCCGGGGTCGAAGAAGCCGGCATAATGAACCCGGAATTCGCCCATCATGGTGTCATAGGGCACCATCTCGGCGGCATAGTCGGGCGGCACCTGCACGGCTTCCTTTGACACCAGAATGTAGAAATCGTCCGGATCAAGGATGATGCCGCGTCCCGGCTCGACGATCACCGGGTCCCAGAATTCGCGCGGCTCGTAGATGCCGACCGATTCGATGTCGACGACCGGCGCATGCTTGCGGGCCTTGAAGCCGATCAGGCCGTTCTCGTTGCCGCGCACATCGACCGTGAACTGAACGCCGCCCTCGCGCGCAAGACCCGGGCCGTCGACGATCAGCCCGCGTTCTTCCTGCAGATCCTGAAGCGCGCGTTGGGTCATGGGCGGGTTGCCGCGCCGGATGCGCATCTGCACCAGGCGCGATCCCTTGCGCACCCGCACGTTGAAGGTCGAGGGCGCGATCTCGACATAGAGCGGCCCCTTGTACTGCTCGGCGATCTGGTCGAACCGCACGCTGCGGTCCGAGATCACCCGTGCAAAGACGTCCAGCCGGCCGGTCGAGCTTTTCGGATTGGCGATCGCCGATGTCCGCCATTTCAGGGAAACGCTTTCCATCAGCGGCACGATATAGACAGCGCCGACCTCCAGGACCGCGCCGCTGCGCAGATCGATTTCGTAGAGCGAAAGATCGCGCAGCCGGTCGCGCACCGTCGCATTCGGGCCGGGCAGAAAGCTGGCCTGCACGCGGTAGGCGGTTTCGCCCAGCCGCAGGTCAAGGCTGGCCGGCTGGATCTGGGCGGTTTCGATGGGCTCGGCCCCGATGATCTCCTTGTTCTGAATCATCCGCCGGATCGCCTGGGATGGCAGGATGCCGGTTGCCAGGCGGTCGCCCGTATCCGACGGCCCGTCGTCGGGGAATAGCTCGCTCGCCGGCTCGTTCATGTCAAAGTCCGCGGGGGATGTGGGTGGCGCGGCCCGATGCCGCAGCCCGGCCAACAATAGGCCAGGCGGAAGGGTCCCTCAACCCGGGCCGATCCCCGCCATCTTGCAAAGGATCGCCCATGCGGCGGGCGAGACGGGCATCACCGACAGGCGCGACTGGCGCACCAGGGCAAAGTCCTTGAGGCGGGGTTCGGCCTTTACCATCGCAAGCGTCACCGGCGCTTTCACTGGCATCACCGCCCTGACGTCGACCATGCCGAAACGGCCGGTCGGATCGGTCGGATCGGGGTAATAGGTCTTGACGATCTCGACCACCCCTTTGATCGCCCGTTCTTCGCCCGAATGATAGAAGAAGGCGCGGTCACCAAGGCGCATCGCCTTCATGTTGTTGGCGGCCTGGTGGTTGCGCACGCCGGTCCAGGGCTCGGGGCCCTGGTCCACCTGCTGCTGCCACGACCAGGTGGCAGGCTCGGATTTCATCAGCCAATAGGCCACCGCCGTTCCCCTACTTCCCGTCGGGCAGGGCGCGCAGCACGGCCTTCTTCCAGGCGTCGATCTCGACGCTTGCATAGACGCCGGCCAAGGCATTGGGGTCGTCGGCCATGAACCGTTTCGCGGCCCCAAGATCGGCGAAATCAAGGATGTAAAGCGCGCCGGTGCGCGTGTCGCCATCCGCCGCCAGGGTGGGGCCGGCGGCGGCGATCTGTGCACCGATGCGTCCGAAATGGGCGCGGTGGTCATTGGTTGCGGCGTCGCGGGCGGTCTCGGTTCCGGCCTTGAAGCGGGTGCGGATGACGAACAGCATGATCAAACCTCAGCCTGGGTTGACGGTTGGGATTACCGGTCTTGAACGGCCTTGCCAGCAGCGCTGCGATGGTGGCGTCAAGGTCGGCGCCGTGGTTCAGGACCGCATCGACGGATCGGCAGATCGGCATGTCGACGCCAAGCGAAGCGGCAAGGGCCACCACCGCCGCCGCCGTCGTCAGGCCCTCGGCCACCGACCGCCGCCCGGCCGTACATTCGGCAAGGGTGCGGCCGCTGCCCAGCGCGTGGCCCAGGGCGGTATTGCGGGATTGCAGGCTGGCGCAGGTCAGGGCCAGATCGCCCAGGCCGGCCAGGCCCATCAGGGTCTCGGCCAGGCCGCCCTTCGCCACCACCAGGCGGCCGATCTCGGCCAGGCCGCGGGTGATGATGGCGGCGCGCGCGTTCTCGCCCAGGCCGCGGCCGATCACGATCCCGCAGGCAATGGCGATCACGTTCTTGACGGCGCCGGCCAGTTCGGCGCCGATCACGTCATGGCCCAGATAGGGCCGGAACAGGCGCGAACCCAGGGCCGCCACCAGCGTCTGGCCCAGCGTGCCGTCGCGGGCGGCCAGGGTGACGGCGGTGGGAAGCCCGCGCGCCACTTCGCTGGCAAAGGTCGGCCCCGACAGAACGGCCAGCGGCCGTCCCGGCGCGACATCGGCAACGATCTCGCTCATCAGGGCGCGGGTTCCCTGCTCGATGCCCTTGGTGCCGACGACAATGGGAATGGCCGGGCCCAGATGCGGCACCAGGCTTTCAAGAACGCTCCGCAGATGCTGGGCCGGCGGCACCAGCACGATGGCCTTGGCCGCCCCCAGCCGCTTCAAATCGGTTGTGGCGCGAATGCCGGGGTCAAGCGCAACACCCGGCAGGAACAGCCGGTTCTGATGGTGCTGCTCGATATCCGCGACGACTTCGCTTTCGCGCGCCCAGATCAGAACATCGCGGTCCGCCCGCCGCAGGGCGGTGGCAAGCGCGGTGCCCCAGGCGCCGCCGCCGACGATGCCGATCTGCATCATGCCGAAAGCCTTTGCCGAGCCGTGGGATCAAGCGGCCAGCGCGGCCGCGCCGCAACCTCCAGCCCGTCGCACAGGCCGCGCGACAGCCGCTCGATGCCGGCCCAGGCCACCATGGCCGCATTGTCGGTGCAAAGCGACGCCGGCGGGGCAATGAATGGCAGTCCAGACGATTGCGCCAGGCGGGCAAGCCTTGCCCGCACCGCCTGGTTCGCGGCAACGCCGCCCGCCACCACCAGGGTGCCGGCGCTTTTCCCATGCCGGGCCTGGAACGCTTTGATGCCGTGCGCCGTCCGTTCGGTCAGAACGTCGGTGATGGCGGCCTGGAACGATGCCGCAAGATCGGCGATGTCGGTTTCGCTGGGCGGGCCCTTCATCGCGTCCAGCGTCCGCGCCATGGCACTTTTCAGGCCAGCGAACGAAAAGTCGCAACCGGGGCGACCCTTGAGCGGGCGCGGAAAAGTGAACCGCGTTTCGTCACCCTGGCGCGCCGCCTGTTCCAGGGCCGGTCCGCCCGGAAACCCCAGCTCCAGCATCTTGGCCGCCTTGTCAAAGGCTTCGCCCACGGCATCGTCGATGGTGGTGCCCAACAGACGGTACTGGCCGACATCCTCGACGATCAGGATCTGGCAGTGCCCGCCGGTCACAAGGACCAGAAGCTAGGGGAACTCGACCCCGTGGCTCAGGCGTGCCGTCAGGGCATGGGCCTCGAGATGGTTGACGGCAACCAGCGGCTTTCCGGTCACCAGCGCGATGGCCTTGGCGGTGGTCAGCCCCACCATGACGCCGCCAATCAGGCCCGGCCCGGCCGTGCCGGCAATGCCGTCGAGGTCTGAAAACCCCAATCCAGCTTCGGCCATCGCCTCGGCCACCAGCCGATCGACGTGGCTCAGATGGGCCCGCGCCGCCACCTCGGGGACGACACCCCCGAACGGGCGGTGCAGGCTGTCCTGGGATCGCACCCGGCTGGCATGGATGTGCCGCCGGTCGTCGACGATGGCGGCGGCCGTCTCGTCGCAGCTTGATTCGATGCCAAGAACGATCATCCCATCCTTATACCCTTGGTCGACCGCCGCCACCATGCCGGCCCATCCCGGCCAGACCTGCCGGTCAGGCATGTCGGCCAGGCACCACGCTGGAACCGCCGGGGGTTCCGGGCTAGACAAGTCCTCGACATGGCAGACGGGGAACACATTCGGATCGGGACCCGGGCAAGCCCGCTCGCTCTGGCGCAGGCGGACCTTGTCCGCAGGCTGCTGATTGCCGCCCACCCCGACCTTGATCCCGATACGGGGGTGGTGACGGTGCCCATGGACACAAAGGGTGACCGTGTGCTTGACCGGGCTCTGGCCGAAATTGGCGGCAAGGGGCTGTTCACCGAGGAAATCGAGCGCGGGCTTGCGATCGGCTCGATCGACATCGCCGTCCATTCGCTGAAGGACCTGCCCACCGAACTGCCAGCCGGCCTGATGATCGGCGCGGTTCTCGAGCGTGAAGATCCCCGCGACGCCCTGATCGCCAGCCGCCCGGGTGGCCTGGGCGACCTGCCGCATGGGGCCAGGGTGGGGACCGCGTCGCTCCGCCGCCAGGCCCAGTTGCTGGGCCAGCGCCCCGATCTTGCCATCTCGATCCTGCGCGGCAATGTGGGCACCCGGCTCAAACGGGTTGCGAATGGTGACTTCGATGCGACCATTCTTGCCCTGGCTGGGCTGAAGCGCCTGGGCCGCCAAGATGCCGCAACCGCCATTCTGTCGCCGGACGACATGCTGCCGGCGGTCGGGCAGGGCATCATCGCCATCGAATGCCGGTCCGGCGATCGCCGCGTCCTTGATCGTCTGGCCGTCATTAACCATGCGCCGACCCTTGCTTGTGCCCAGGCCGAGCGGGCGATGCTGGCCGTGCTGGATGGTTCGTGCCGGACGCCGATCGCCGCACTGGCGGAATTCGTTGCGCCGGGCCGTCTTCGGTTGCGCGGCCTTGTCGCCAGCCCCGACGGGCGCGAGATGCACCGGCGCGATGCCCAGGCCAGCGAGCAAGACGCCAGTGCCCTTGGCAAGGATCTTGGCGCGGCCCTGAAGGCCGCTGCCAGTCGCGGCATATTCGGAACCCCGTGATCCGGGGGAAAGCGGAGGTGAAGCCGTGCGAGTTCTGATCACCCGACCGCAGCAGGAAGCCGAGCCGCTGGCCGCGGCGCTTAAGGCGCGCGGCATGGAACCGGTCATCGAGCCGCTTCTGGTCGTCCACGAGCAGGTCGATCCTGCGCAGCCCCTTAATCTCGATGGCGTTCAGGCCATCCTGGTGACCAGCTCGAACGGGGCGCGGGCGCTGGCGCACGCCACCGATCGCCGGACCGTGCCCGTGTTCGCGGTTGGCGATGCGACCGCCAGCGTCGCACGCAGCGCGGGCTTCACCCAGGTCGAAAGCGCGGGCGGCAATGTCGGCGCACTGGCGCAGCTTGCTTATGCCGCGCTCTCGCCCGAGGCCGGCGATCTGCTTTACGTTTCGGGCACGGCGACCGCCGGCGATCTGACCGGCCCCCTGGAACGCGCCGGATTCACCGTGCGACGGGCCGTGCTGTACGACGCCAAGGCGGCTGATCGCCTGACCCAGCCGGTTATCGCCGGGTTCAAGCAAGGCGACATCGATATCGTCCTGTTCTTCTCGCCGCGGACCGCCGAAGCCTTTGCCAAGCTTGCGCGCAAGGCGCGCATCGCCAGCTTGTTCAAGCGATGCAGTGCATATTGCATTTCCCAGGCCGTGGCGATGAAGGCGACGGCGCTTGACTGGAAATCGGTTCGGGTCGCGACCTATCCGACCCAGGACTCGCTCCTTACCCTGATCGACAATGATCTGATGAATTTCGGATCGGTGGCCGGGTCGGCGGTGGCGCCGGCCGAGGACGCGGGCGAGGACGAAGAGATCGAGACGATCGAGTCGGCCGCGATGCCACCAGCCGCTGGGGTTGAACACCCGCGCGTTTCCGTGAGCGAACCGGCGGTGCCAGCGGCCGAACGCGGGCAGCCGGCCGATTTCCTTGCGCAGCCGCAGCCCGAAATCGAGCCCGCACCCGTGGCGCCGTCCCCCGTGGCAGCGCCAGCCGCAGCATCGGCACCGCCGCCATCGCCGCCACAAACACCCCCACCGCAAACCCCCCCAAATCAGCCCCCGCACCAGGCGCCGCCACCGGCGGCCCCGGCCATGCCGGTCGCCGCCCTGCCAAAGCGGCGGGGCGGATTGTGGCGGGTGGCCGGATTTGTCCTGGTGGTCGTCGTCACGACGACCTTCGGCTTTTTCGCCGGCCGCTTTGGCGACCCGCAGCAATGGGATCCGGAACGGATCACCGCCACCGTATCGGGCTGGATCAATGGTGTGGCCAAAGGCATTGGCGGTGCGGGGACCGGCGGCACCGCGAGCGAAAATGGCGCGACAGCAGCCCGGATCGAACAGCTTGAGCGATCGATGGCCCGTCTGGCTGAGGAACGGCGGATGGCCGCATCGCAGCCTGCGGCCAGCGCGGCTGCGCCAAAGGACGGCGGGGCCGAAATCGAGGGGCAGCTTGCCGCTACGGCGCGGATGGTGGCCGAGGTCATGGGGCGCATCGAGCGCATGGAATCGGCCAATGCAGCGCGCAGTCAGGCTGGCCCGGACCTAAGCGCGCGGCTTGCCGAGATCGAGGCCCGGCTTGCCGCATCGGATCAGGCGGTGGCCGAGCTGCGGAAACGTGCCGACACCGCATCGACCGGGGTCAATCCCCAGGCGATTGCCGCTCTCGAGACGCGGCTCGATCTGTTGACGCGCGACGTGGCGGCCAATCGCGAACGGGTCGGGCAGGTTGCCACCACGGCGGCGGCGCAGCAGGCCGGTCGCGGCGGCGAGGCGCTGGTCCTGGCCTTGACCCAGCTGTCCGATGCCGTGGCGCGTGGCGGCGGCTATGCCGGTGAACTTGATGTCGTGCGCGGTTTTGCGGGCAATCTGGGGCCGGCCGCTGCCGAGCATCTCGACCTCCTTGCGCAGCATGCAGCAACCGGTGTCTCGACCCGTCTCAATCTCCAGTTCCTGTTTCCGGACATGGCGCGTCGGGTCTTGCTTGCCCACAACCCATCCCCGCAGGATCGTCTTATCGATCGGTTGATTCGCAAAGTGCAGGGGTTGATCTCGGTCCGGCCGCTTGGCGATGGCGCCGGCACGGCGGATGATGCCGCTGAGCCTGGACAAATCATTGCCGTGGCGGAATCGCGATTGCGCGCCGATGATCTGGCCGGCGCGGTCGCCGCCCTTGCCGAGCTTAAGGGGCCAGCGGCGGATGCGGCGCTGCCCTGGGTGGCGGAAGCGCAGGCACGTCTCAAGACCCAGGACGCCCTGAGGCAGCTTCGGACCCTGGCCATTGCCCAGCATGCCGGCGGGGCGCGGCGCTAGGCGCGGCCATGCTGCGCCTGTTCCCGGCTTTTGTCGTCATGGCCCTTGCAGTGCTTGCGGGGGTGTGGCTTGCCGATCATCCGGGATCGGTCAGCATTGAATGGCTGGGCCGGCGGATCGACGCGCCATTCTGGGTGCTGGCGGTTGTGGTTGTCGCCCTTGGCGTGGCGATGGCGATGATCGATCGGCTCTACCGCGGCCTTGTCGCATTGCCAGGGCCGCATCCGGGCCCATTGGCGTAGGCGCCGTCGCCATCAGGGCGAAGAGGCGTTCGATGCGGCCATGAAGCCGCGGTTGCGGCCGGCGAGGTCCTCGCGTCGCGCCTGGCGGGCGGAGCCCGGGGATCCACGGGTGCCCGGCCGATCACCGTCTTCTTGCCGCCCAGGCCGCACAGCTTTCGGGTGACGAAGAAACGGCCGAGCGGCAGTTTCGAGCCCTGGCGGAGGAACCGGATGTCGGTTTCTTGGCCTGCGCGGGCTGATCGGCCAGGCGCTGCGGCGCGGCGATCATCCGCAGGCCCTGGCGATGGCCTGGAACCGGGCCGTTTCAATGCGGCCGAAATCACCGTGGGCCGTGATGACGCTGTTCGAAATGCAGGCCCGCGCCGGCGCTGTGGCTGGCGGCAACCGACATGAAATCGCCGTCAAGCGCCACATCGTTGCGAAAGACGTGGCGCGCAAGCGGCAGGCCGTGCTTGCCTTCGAGCAGGCACGGGTCTGCGAATCCGAAGATCGCGGCGATGAAGCCCTGGCCCTGCTTCGTCAGGCCTACCGGCTTGACCCTGACCAGGCGCCGATCGCGGCAGCCCTGGTGCGCAGGCTTGCCGCCTGGGATTGCCGCGTGAAGCAGCTCAAGGAGTTGCACAGCAGGCATGGCCACGCGGCCCATCCGCTGGCCGCTGCGTTCCGGGACATCGTTCCCGACGAGCCGCCGATCGAGCGCGCCAAGCGGTTCGAGCGGCTGGCCCGCGCGGCGCCCGATTCGGTGGAAAGCCATCTGGCCTAGCGGGAAGCGGCGCTCGATGCAGGGCTGTGGGGCGAGGCGCGCACGCATCTTGGCAAGGTGATCGAAGCCGGATCCGATGCCAGCGCGCGCGCCTATCGCCTGATGGCGCGGGTCGAGGAATCCGAGCACCACGACCACGCTGCCGCCAGCACGTGGCTTGGGCGCGCGGCCGGCGCGGCTGGCGATCCCGCCTGGACCTGCCAATCCTGCGGCACGGCGGCCGAACAGTGGCACGCGCTTTGCCCCGGCTGCCATGGCGTTGATACGCTTCGTTGGCAGGCACCGCGCCGCGCCGCCCTGCCGGCGCCTTCGGCCTGATCGGATGCCTTCGGCCTGATCGGGCACCATTTACCGCCTCAGTCTTGCCAAAATTTCTGGCTCCAATCGCCGTCTGATTGGCCGGTCGTCGCCCCCCTGGTCGCGCCCCTGGTTGCGCCGTTGGCGAGGCGGCGCAACGGCGGAGGATCGGGTCATGCGTCGCGTCATCGCGTTCGCTTGTCTTTGCCTTACCCTTGCTCTTGGCGGATGCGTCTGTAACGGCGGTCAGTTCAGCATCCTGGCGATCCCTTTTGGGTCTATGGCCCGCATGGCCCGTGCGTCATCGAACCGCCGGCCAGCAAGCTGGTTCGGGCTTTCGATCGGCTCGGAGATCCGCCACGGCCCGCCCTTTGGCCCGCCCTTTGGCCAAGCCTATGGTCGCCATCGGCGCGGCTGCCAGCCGCTCTATGCCCTGGATCCGTTCTGGTCTCGCTATCGTCAGGTCGGCGTGGTCTGCTAGCCGCCTATTCAGACGACGCGGGGTCACATGGTTGGGGTTCTGGTCTTGGTGGTTGGGCCGAGCGGCGCCGGGAAGGATACCCTTCTTGCCGGGGCAAAGGCCGCACTTGGCGCTGATCGAACCATTGTCTTCGCGCGCCGCGTGATCACCCGCCCGGCCGAAGCCGGCGGCGAGAGCCACGAGCCGGCAACAGCAGCCGAGTTCGCCAGGCGAAAAAGCGCGGGGGCTTTCATGCTGGCCTGGGACGCGCATGGGCTTTCCTATGGCATACCGGCCGCGCTGGCCGCCGATCTTGCCCTGGGACGAACGGTCATCGCCAATGTCTCGCGCACAGTGATCGAGGACGCGCAGGACCGTGTCATGCGGGTCCGGGTGATCGAGGTCACGGCGCCGCCCGATGTTCTTGCGCAGCGGCTGGCGGCGCGCGGGCGCGAATCGGCCGATTCGATCGCCGAGCGGCTGGCGCGGGCGGCGACGGCGCTGCCGTCTGGCGTTGCGGTCGAGACCGTGATCAACGACGCAAGCGAAAGCGAGGGGATCGCGCGTTTTCTTGCCGCCCTTGACCGGGCGCGCGCATAGCCGGAACGCGATGGGGGGCACAAAGCGAAGGGCCCGAGGTTTCCCTCGGGCCCCAGGAAGGTCCGCCCAGTCTTGTCCAGTCTATCCAGTCTTGTCCGGTCTACTTCCGATCGCCAAGCAGCTGCATCAGCATGACGAACAGGTTGATGAAATCGAGATAGAGCTGCAAGGCGCCCATGATGGCCTTGCGGCCGGCGGCTTCGCCATCGTCGCCGACATAGTAGGTTTCCTTGATCCGCTGGGTGTCATAGGCGGTCAGGCCCACGAACACGCCGACGCCGACAATCGAGATGATCCAGTGCATCATCGAGCTTGCCAGGAAGATATTCACGATCGAGGCGATGATGATGCCGATCAGCCCCATGAACAGGAACGAGCCCAACCCCGACAGGTCGCGCTTCGTTGTATAACCGTAAAGGCTCATGGCGGCGAAGGTCGCGGCGGTGATGAAGAACACCCGCGCCACGCTCACACCCGTGAACGTGAGCAGGATGTGCGACAGGCTAAGACCCATCACCACGGCAAAGGCCCAGAAGGCCATCTGGGCGCTTGCCACGCTCATCCGTTCGATGCGTGCGCTGAGAAGGAAAACGAAAGCCAGCGGCGCCAGCATCGCGACCCAGGCCAGGATCGTCGGCTGCAGCGCGCCGGTGGGTCCAGTCTGATAAAAGAGATTGATAAGCGCCGTGTTGGCGACAAGCCACGCCGTCAGACCGGTCATTGCAAGCCCGGTCGTCATGTAGTTGTAGACGCGCAGCATATAGGCGCGAAGGCCCTCGTCGATCTGTCCAACTTCGGCCCGCGTGGTCGCGACCGTCATGCGCCGATCGTTGCCAAAAGCCATGGGTAAAGCCCCTCCATTCGGTTTCGATGCCCTTGGGTCCGGGCACCTTGTGCAGTGGTAGCAGCGATATGGGTTGAAATCGAGCCGGATTCAAGTATATGTTCCCAGTTTGTTCCCATTCAGCGTTGGCTGGCCGGGATAGCGGCCGAGTGGGTTTCGGCCTCATGGGTTGCGAAGATCACGGGTTGCGAAGATAGGGCGCCGCCTTCCGCCCCAGGGCCTGGAAGGTTCCGGCAAACCCGAAAACCAGGGTGGCTGCCAGGCTCAGCAGGGCGGTTTCGATTGCCGGCGCCGGCAGGAAGGTCCACGCGCTCCGCATGACCAGCACCACCACCGCCCACGAGGCAAGTGTTCCCACCCCAACCGCGATCAGGGCGGTCAGCGCCCCGATCAGCCCGTATTCGATCAGAAAAGCGCCCAGCATATTGCGCCGGGTCGCCCCCAGGACCTTCAGGATGACGGCGTCGCGGATGCGGTGGTGGCGGCCGGTGGCGACCGCGCTGGCCAGCACCAAAAGGCCGGCTGCCAGGGTAATGGATGCGGTCGCGCGGATGGCAAGCGCAATATCGCCGATGATGGCCGAGATGGCGTCCAGGGCGTCGCGGACCCGGATGGCGGTTATGTTCGCGAACCGGTCGCTTATCGCCCGGAAAAGCGGCTCTTCGGCGGCACGGTCGGAATAGGCGGTGGCGATATAGGTGTGCGGCGCGCCTTCCAGCACGCCTGGCGCGAAGACGATGGTGAAGTTAAGCCCCAGGCTCTGCCAGTTCACCTCGCGCAGGCTCATGATGCGGGCGGTGATGTCGCGGCCAAGAACATTGACGGTCAGGCTGTCGCCCACCCTCAGGCCCATACCCGCTGCAATCCGGGCATCGAGCGAGATGGCGGGCTCGCCGTGGAAATCCTTCGGCCACCATTGTCCGGCGGTCAGGCGGTAATCGGCCGGCATGGCGGCGGCATAGGTGAGACCTCGGTCGCTTGCCGTCGCCCAGCGCGAACCGGGTGCGATGGCCGCCTGCTCGACCGGGACGCCGTTGACCCGCGTGATGCGGCCACGCAGGCTTGGCATGGAATCGAGCGCCGTCACCCCCTTGGTATTGCGGGCAAGGGCAAGGAACGGCTCGATCTGATCCGGTTGAATGTCGATGAAGAAGAAGCTTGGCGCCTGGCTCGGGATTTCTTCTCGCACCTGCCGGGCGATGTTGCCTTCAATCAGCGCCACCGCCACCAGGACGGCAAGGCCAGCGCCCAGCGATGTCACGACGCTGGGGGTGGGGGACCCGGGGCGCGCCACATTCGCAAGAGCCAGGCGCAATCCGGGCCGGTTGTGGGCGGCCGATCGGGCGGCCCGCCCCGCCAGGCGCTGCAGGCCAAGCGCGGCGATGCGCAGGGTCGCAAGCGTTGCGGCGGCACCGAACACGAACCACGTCGCGATCGCCTTGTCGCTTGCCGTCGCGATGGCCAGCGCGACCAGCAGCAGGACCGCCAGTGCCGTCATTGCGATCACGCTGCCCCGCGGGCGACGGCCGGCCGGCACCACAAGATCGCGAAAGAGCCCGGCTGGCGACGTCTCGCGGGCCCGGCCGAGCGGCCACAAGGCGAAGGCGATGGCAGTGACAAGCCCGAACAGGGCGGCAAGGCCGATCGGCGCCAGGCGAAAATCGGACGCAATCTTCACCGGCAGGATGTCGACCAATGCGTTACCCGCCAGCGTCGGCACCAGCCCTCCCAGGGCTGCACCGATCGCAATCGCAACCGCGGCGATGGCAAGCACCTGCAGCAGATAGATCCGGAGCACCAGCCCGGCCGGGGCGCCCAGGCATTTCAGAATGGCGATCGTCAGTGTGCGCCGTTCCAGATTGGCGGTCACCGCGTTGCTGACGCCAATGCCACCCACCAGCAGCGCCGAAAGCCCAACCAGCGAAAGGAACAGTCCGAGGCGGTCCACCTGCCGCCTAAGGCCAGGCGCAGCGTCCCGGGCGGTACGGATGTTCCAGCCGGCCTGCGGAAATTCAGCACTCAGGTCGCGGCCGATGCGGCTGGGGCTTTGGCCCGGGGCCAGGCGCAGACGATATTCATAGGTCACCAGGCTGCCCGGCTGGACCAGACCGGTGGCCTGCAAGGCGACTGGATCGATCGCAAGGCGTGGTCCCAGACCGAACGCCGAAACGCCACGATCGGGCAGGGTTTCAAAGGCCGCGCGGACTTCGAGTGTCGTGTCACCGACCGTGATGCGGGCGCCCGGCGCGATGCCAAGACGCGCCAGCACGGCCTTTTCGACCACGGCACCCCGCACGCCATCTTTCTCGGCCAGCGCCTTGGCCAGCGGCAGGTCGGGGGACAGCGTGACGGTGCCGTAAAGCGGATAGGCGGAATCCAGCGCCTTTAGTTCCACAAGGGTCCGACGGTCCTCGGCGCCGCCGCGTGCCAATGCCCGCATCTCGATGGTTTCGGACAGCGTGCCGCGGGCGGCCAGCGCCGCGCGTTCCTGCGGGTTGGCCGGCCGATGGGTGATGCTGACCAGAAGATCGCCGCCAAGCAGGGCCTGGGCATCCTTTTCGATCGCGCCATCGACCGCGTCGGTCAGCGAGCCGACGCCGGCGATAGCGGCGACGCCAAGGCCAAGGCAAAGGGCCAGCACGCCAAGCCCCCTCACGCCGCCGCGCAGTTCGCGCATGGCAAAGCGCAGCGCAAGGATCCATGAATCGGGTGAATCGGGCCTGGGGGGCAAGCCGGTCATGCCGGTGGCGGCGCGCCGTCGACGATGCGACCATCGACGATGCGCAGATTGCGTCCGCAGCGGGCAACCAGGTCGCGATCATGCGTCACAAGAAGAAGCGTCGTTCCCGACCGTTCCCGATGCGAGAACAGAAGATCGATGACCGCAGCGCCGGTCGCCGCGTCCAGATTGCCGGTCGGCTCGTCTGCCAGCACCAGGCTTGGCTCGCTGGCGAAGGCGCGGGCGATTGCGACCCTCTGCTGCTCGCCGCCGGAAAGCTGGCTCGGATAGTGCAGCAGGCGATGGCCAAGCCCGACCGCCGCCAGCTCGGCCTCGGCGCGGACAAAGGCGTCACGCGCGCCGGCCAGTTCAAGCGGCATGGCGACGTTTTCGATCGCCGTCATGGTCGGCACCAGGTGAAAGGCCTGGAACACGATCCCCAGATGGCGGCGGCGGAAAAGCGACAGGCTGTCCTCGTCCAGCCTGTCGAGCCGTTCGCCCGCGACCTGGACGCGGCCGCTGGTGGCGCGCTCGAGCCCCGCGATCACCATGAGAAGGCTGGTCTTGCCGGAACCCGAAGCTCCCGTCACGCCGACGGTTTCACCGGCGCCGATGCGCAGGGTGATGCCATTCAGGACGTTGACCTTGCCGGCCGCGCTCGCCAAGTTTAGGTGCACATCGTCAAGCTGAATCAGGGCTTCCGCCGGCGCCGGGGGGGCGGTGTCGGGCCGTGGGCGGCTGAGCGCCGGATCGCAAACAGGTGATGTCATGAAACTCGGCCCTTTTCTCGCGCGCTGGCGCGGGCAGCCCCTGCGATATGGCCATCGCCTTTGCGATGTCAACGCGGGTGTCGCGCGGCTGCTGGCCCTGGTCGTTCTGGTGGCGGCAGGCGGGCCGGCCTATTCCGCATCCGAACGCCATGTCCTGGTGCTGGGCGACAGCCTTGCGGCGGGATACGGGCTGCCTGCCGCGCAGGCGTTTACCGCCCGGCTCGAGGCATCGTTGCGCCAGGCGCGTATCAGCGCGGTGGTCCACAATGCCGGCGTATCGGGCGATACCAGCGCCGGCGGGCGGGCCCGCCTCGACTGGGCTTTGGCCGGGGTGCCGGGCGGGCGCCCCGATCTGGTGATTGTCGAGCTTGGCGCGAACGATGCCCTGCGCGGTCTTGCGCCGCAGACGACCGAAGCCAATCTTGCCGCAATCCTGGAAGCGCTGGCGCGGCAGCGGGTGCCCGCACTGCTGGCCGGCATGAAGGCGCCGCGCAACATGGGCCGGGATTATGTTGCGGCCTTCGATGCGATCTATCCGCGGCTGGCGGCGCAATTCAACGTTCCGCTCTACCCCTTCTTTCTCGACGGCGTGGTGGCGGAGCCGCGCCTCAATCAACCCGACGGCATCCATCCGAATGCCGAAGGCGTCGGCGTGATCGTTGCCGCGATCACGCCCCTGATCGCCAAGACTCTCGGGCCCGAGGCCGCGCCGCGATGAGCCTTCGCCTGTTCGTCGCGATTGCCTTGCCGGCTGAGATCAAGACGCGGCTTGCGTCGCTGTGCGGCGGGCTGGCCGAGGCAAAATGGGTCCCTGAACCGAATTTTCACCTGACCCTTCGCTTCATCGGTTCGGTGGACGAAGTGATGGCTGACGATATCATGGCCGCGCTCGATTCCGTGCGCGCGCCGGCCTTTTCGATCGACCTCGACGGCATCGGCCATTTCGGCAACGCGCATCAGGTGCGAACGCTGTGGGTGCGGGCGGCGTCCAATCCGGCGCTTGACCATCTGGTGGGCAAGATCGAATCGGCCCTGGTGCGTTGCGGCCTGGCGCCCGAGTCGCGCAAGTTCACCGCGCATGTGACCCTGGCCCGTTTCAACCGCCTGCCGTCGCCCGAACGGCTTGGCACCTGGATTGCGGCCCACAATCTGTTTCGCGCCGGGCCGATCGCCGTGAACCGCTTTGCCCTGTTTTCAAGCACGCTTTCGGCAGACGGCTCGACCTATCATGTCGAGGCTGAATTCCGGCTTGATGGCGGCTGGCAGGACGATGCGTTCGCCAAATAGCGCAGAAGACAGGGATGGCGCCGGCCGGCTGGCGCAGGTGCTGGCCGAGGCACGGGCCTGCCGGGTCTGTGCCGCCGCCCTGCCCCATGCCCCCCGGCCCGTCTTGCGGGCGCAGGTCACGGCAAGGATCCTGCTGGTCGGGCAGGCGCCGGGAACACGGGTGCATGAAAGTGGGCTTCCGTTCGACGACCGCAGCGGGGACCGGCTGCGGGACTGGCTCGGCGTCGATCGAGCGACGTTTTACGATGAACGCCGCATTGCCATCGTGCCGATGGGGCTTTGCTTCCCGGGCCAAGACGACAAGGGCGCCGACCTGCCGCCGCGCCGGGAATGCGGGCCTCTCTGGCAGCCAAGGGTCCGGGCGGCGCTGCCCGACATCCAGCTTACGCTGCTGATCGGCGCCTATGCGCAGCGCTTTCATCTGGGCCGCCATCTGGGCCGCACGCCCGCCGGGCCGCGCGCCAAGGCAAGCCTGACCGAGACCGTCAAGGCGTTCCGCGACTATCTGCCGACCCATTTCGTCCTTCCGCATCCAAGCTGGCGGAACATCGCATGGCTGCGGCGCAATCCGTGGTTTGAATCGGACCTGCTGCCCTGCCTGCGCCGGCGGATCTCTGAATTGACGGGCTGACGGCCGGCACGTTTCGGCGCATATTGCGGCAGAGATCTCGCAAGACCGGCAACAGGCCCCGCCACGCATGTCGACCCCCAACTGGTACGAACAGAACTACCGCTATTTCGTGGTGGCGGGGTCGGCGCTGATGCTGCTGGTGGGAACGGGGGTCGTCTATCTGCTGGTCACGGCCCTCAAGGTCATCGCGGTCGATTTCGGATGGCCGCGCTCGATTCCCTCGATCGCCTATGCCGCAAGCTACATCGGAGCCGCATTCGGCAGTGTCGCGATGGGGTTCTGGCTCGATCGCCGCGGGATCGGCGGCCCGGCGCTGCTGGGCGCCGTGATGCTTGGCTCGGGTGCCATTCTATTCAGCCGGATCGACGCGGCGTGGCAGCTTTTCTTCATCTATGCGGTGATGATGGGCTTTTGCGGCATCTCGACGCTGTATGGGCCGACCATCGCCAATATCATCGGCTGGTTCGATCGCGGGCGTGGCCTTGCGCTTGGCATTGCCGCGTCGGGCCAGGCGGCGGCGGGCATCATTTGGCCACCCATCTTCCGCTGGATGATCGAGGACCGCGGATGGCGCGAGACGGCCTTCATGTATGGCGTCTTCGCCATGCTGGTCATGCTTCCCGTCAGCCGCCTGATTCGCAAGCGACCATCGGCTTGGTCTGGCGCGGTGGTCCCGTCCCAGGGGGCTGCGCCGGCTGTCGGGCCGGCCTTTTCGTCACAACCCCAGGCGCGCTCGGCCATGTCGGCCAGGGCCTTGCAGATCACCCTCTGCATCGCGACGGTCAGTTGCTGCATTCCGATGGCGATGCCGGTCGCCCATACGGTCGCGACGGTGACCGATCTTGGCTACAGCTTTGCCGACGGTGCCAATCTTCTTGCGGTCATGCTGTTCGCCAGCACCTGCAGCCGCTTGATCCTGATCGGCCTGCTCAGTGCGCGCCTGGGCGCGCTTGGCGCCTTGTGCACGTTCTCGGTCCTGCAGCTGATCGGGGTCGGCTCGCTGGCGCTGATCCATACCCTGCCCGCACTCTATCTGGTCGGGATCATGTTCGGGCTTGGCTATGGCGGCCTGATGCCGTGCTATTCGCTGACCCTGCGCGAATATCTGCCAGCGAACGAAGTCGGCCGCCGGACCGGCTTCATCGTCTTTTTTGGCGGCCTTGGCATGGCGACCGGCGGCTGGCTGGCGGGCGCGATCTTCGATCTGACCGGGACCTATGACTACGCCTACATGGTGGGCGCGCTCTCCAATACCGCCAATCTGACCATCATCGGGACCCTGATCCTGTCGCGCTATCGCGGCTATCTGCGGCCGGTCACGGCCTGAACGTCACGGCCTGGGTATCACGGCCTGGGTGATCCGGGCGATCCAGTCAAAACCGCATCACCGCACGATCAGGACTGGACATTCAATCGCGTCGAGCAGCGTTGCGCCGGGTTCGCCGGAAAGCAGCGGGCTTTCCGCATGGACAACCAGTGTCAGGCATCCAGACTGCCGCAGCAGGGCGGCAATCCGGGCCGGGGTCGGGGCCCGCATTGTGCCGATATTGGCATCGATCCGCCGGCGCCGAAGCCAGGCCCGCACGCGCGTCTGGCGCTCGCGTATTTCGTCCACGTCGTCGCCGACGGCCAGGATATTCAGCAGCTCGTGCCCGCCATCGGTCATGCTGATCGCGGCGGCAAGCGCCCGCGCCGCCGATATGGTTCCGTCATAGACGACCAGGGCGGGGCGCACGAAACGCGCGCCGCTACGCAGCAGAAGGACCGATCGGCCGGCGCCACGGGCGACTGACCGGGCCGTGGCACCCAGGCGCGGGCTTGGCAGCGGCAGGCCCGGGGGGGCCTGGCTCGCCCAACCCAGGATCAGAAGATCGGCCTCGGCCGCCGCCGCGATCAGCTCGCGGGCCACCTGGCCACGGGCGATCCGGAAGCGATGCGGCACGCCGCTGCGGCGTCCCGCCTCTTCGAACGCGCGCCGGGCCCGGGTGGCCAGGGCGCGAAGCTGGTTCTCCATTCCCGGCAGCCCCGGGGTGATCTCGAAATTGCCACGCACCAGTTGAAACTCACGCGCGACATCAAGTTCCGCCAGGCGAAGCAGATTGATGTCCTCGACGAACAGACCGATCAGCTCGGCCCGCAGGCGGGCCGCCATCTCGGCCGCCTGCTGCAACGCCGCCAGGCTGTGGGGCGAGGCATCGAGCGCCACCAGGATGCGATGGATATCGGGTCGGCGCGTCATGGCCGTTCTTTCACCTCATCCGCCCTTGCACTTCAACCGCTCTGGCCGGCGGAATCGCTCTTGCCGGACCCCGTTTCGCCCGAACCGTTCGGTGGCGGGCGCCCGAAGGCACGCGCCTTCTCGCCAAAGGCGATCAGCCTGGCCTCGGCGCGCCGGTTGACGCTGCCGTCGGGGAAGGTGCCCGCGGCATCGCGTTCGCCGGCCGGCAGTCCGGTCAGCAGCGCCAGGGCCTCGTTCACGGTCGAGACCGCATGGACACGGAACCGGCCGGCCGCGCAGGCTTCGACCACGTCCGGCCGCAGCATCAGGTGTCTTATGTTCGTGGATGGAATGATGACGCCCTGCTCGCCGGTCAGGCCCTTGCGCGCGCAGACATCGAAAAATCCCTCGATCTTCTCGTTGACGCCGCCGATCGGCTGCACCTGACCATGCTGATTGACCGAGCCCGTCATGGCAAAGGACTGCCGGATCGGGATTTCGGCCAGGGCCGAAATCAGCGCGCAGAGTTCGGCCAGCGACGCGCTGTCGCCATCGACGCCGCCATAGGATTGCTCGAACACCAGGCTGGCCGACAGCGACAGGGGCCGCTCGGCGGCGAAATGGCTGCCCAGGTATCCGGACAGGATCATCACGCCCTTGGAATGAAGCGGCCCGCCAAGCTCGGCGCGGCGTTCGATGTCGATCACCTCGCCGCGTCCCAGCCGGACCCGGGCGGTAATCCGGCTTGGCTGGCCGAAGGAAAAGCCCCCCAGCGACAGCACCGACAGGCCGTTGATCTGGCCGACCGTGGCGCCGGCCGTGTCGATCATCACGGTGCCGCGAACGATGTTCTCGTGTACCCGCTCGCGGACTCGATCCGCGCGCCGGATCTGTGCCGCAATGGCGTGATCGACATCGGCGGCGGTGACGGCCTTGGCCCCCTTGTCCTGCGACCAGTGGTTTGCTTCACGCACCAGATCGGCGATCGAACGGATATGGGTGGTGATTTTTTCGGTATCCTGGGCCGCGCGCGAGGCCTGCTCGACGATGCGGGCGACGGCGGTGCGATCGAACGGCTTCAGGTTCTCGCGCCGCGCGATGGTGCCGATCAGGCGCGCAAAGAGATCGATATTCTCGTCGGTGTACGAGGTCTGGTCGTCGAAATCGACCGCCACCTTGAACAGCTCGTCGAATTCGGGGTCATAGGCGCTCAGGAGGTAGTAGATCATGCGGTCACCGACCAGCACGATCTTCACGTTGAGCGGGATCGGCTCTGGCTCAAGCGAGACGGTACTGACGATGCTAAGCGCCTGGCTCAGGGATTCGATCTTGATCTCGCGCGAACGCAGCACCCGCTTCAGTTCCTCGAAGGCGAAGGGCTGCATCAGGACGCGGCGTGCGTCCAGGATCAGGTAGCCGCCATTGGCGCGATGCAGCGCGCCGGCCTTGATCAAGGTGAAATCGGTGACCAGTGCGCCGAACTGGGCGATGTGTTCGACTCGGCCGACCAGGTTGGGATAGGCCGGATGATCCTCGTGAATGACCGGGGCTCCCTTGCAGCCGCCGTTATCGACCAGCAGGTTGACCTGGAAGCGGTTGAAGGCCGGGTTACCAGCCGCCTTGGCGGTCACCGGCGTCATGCCACCCCCTGTCTCGGGCTGGGGCTGTTCGGGGCTGATGAACTGCTGGGCGTTCTCGACGATGTCGCCCTCGACCGTGTCGAGATAGGCGACGACGGCCGGCAGGTCGGCATATTTCTTGCGCAAGTCCTGGATCAGATGGCTGACCGCGTATCGGGTCATGTCGCGGTTGAGCTGGCGCACCTTCTCGCGCTGCTTCTTTTCCCATTGCGGGATTTCCTCAAGCGCCTTCTGCAGCCGTTCCTGCAGGCTTGCCATGTTGGCCTTGAAGCTTTCCTGTTCGGCGGCCGGCAGCTTGCGGAAATCATCGGGTGACAGCACCTCGCCCTCGCGGGTCGGGGCCAGGGCCATGCCCACCGGCGTGCGCACCAGCGCGATCGCGTGCTCTTCGGCATCGCGCTGGATGCCGCCGAAGATCCGCTCGTGCCACTCCTTGAACTCCTCATCGACCGCCTGGCGCCGGGTTCGATAGTCGTTGCTTTCGAACAGGCGGGGCAGGGCAACGCGTGCATCCTCGACCAGGTGTTCCATGTCCGCCTTCAGGGGCGCGCCCCGCCCGGCCGGAAGCCGCAGCGTGCGCGGCTTGTGCGGCATGTCGGGGTTGTTCACATAGCACCAGTCGTCGGGGGTTCGTTCGGTCGCCGCCTGGCGATTCAGGAATTCCAGGATCAGCCGGTGCTTGCCGGTGCCGTTCGGACCAAGGGCATAGATGTTGTAGCCCTCGCTGCGCATGCCGATCCCAAAACGCACCGCTTCGACGGCGCGTTCCTGCCCCGGAACCTGGTCGATCTCGGGCAGCTCGGCCGTCGTTTCGAACCCGAAGCGCCGGGGATCACAGCGCCGGCGCAGGGCGGCAGCATCAAGGGGGGCAGGCGGTGTCGTCATCAGACGTCAACCTCGGTCAAGGGGCCAGTTTGATTTTCGATCGCTTCCATGTCGGCGTCGCTGAAACCGAAGTGGTGGCCGATCTCGTGGATCATGACATGCCGCACGACATGGGCAAGGTCCTCGCCGCTTTCGCACCAGTAATCCAGGATCGGTCGGCGGTAGAGGAAGATCCGGTCGATGTCCTGGGCTACCTGGTCGAAGGACTTGTCCTTGATTGCAACGCCCTGATAGAGGCCGAGCAGATCGAACGGGCTTGCCAGTTCGAATTCCTGCTCGATCTCGGGCGAGGGAAAGTCCTCGACATGGAGAACCACATCCGCAACCAGCCCCGCGAACTGCCCGGGCAGGGTGGCCAGGGCGCCACGGGCGATCCCTTCGATATCGGCAAGTGTCGGGGCTACGCGAACAGCGCCAACCATGACATTAAAATAGCGACGGTTGACCGGTCCGCCAAGGCGCGCCAGATAATGAAAAGCCAAGTGATGGAAAGAACGCAATCGAACCGGGCGAGGGCCGAACCATGGTGGGTACGCTGGTGGGCGAGAAACGTCGCCAGGCGTTGCAGGAGCTGCGCGGCTGGGTCGAGGTCGAGGGGCGCGATGCGATCCGCAAGACCTTCCACTTCCACGATTTCAACGAAGCCTTCGGCTTCATGACGCGGGTTGCGCTGATCGCCGAACGGGCCGATCACCACCCTGAATGGCTTAACATCTATAATCGTGTCGAAATTGTGCTGACCAGCCATGATGTGGGCGGGCTCAGCGCGCGGGACGTCGCCTTCGCCCACGCCGTCGACGCGATCGCCCCGCCGCGCGACCGGGGCTGAAGCACCCCGCGCGACGCACCCGCGCGACGCACTGGTCGGCCCACTGGTCGGCCATGCGGCTGGTGCGTGGCGGGGTTTGCGTCGTGATCGTCCGCTTACTGCGGTGCCATGCGAAGGGCACTGTCCATGCGGATGACTTCGCCGTTCAAAACCGTCGTCCGGGCCATGAACAGCACCATATCGGCATATTCCGATGGTTTGCCCAGCCGTTTCGGGAAGGGCAGCGTGGCGATCAGGCTGTCTTGCACCTTTTGCGGCAGGCCCATCAGCATCGGTGTCTCGAAGATGCCGGGCGCGATGGTCAGAACGCGGATGCCGTAGCGCGCAAACTCGCGCGAGGCCGGCATGGTCAGGGCGGCGACGCCGCCCTTCGACGACGCATAGGCGGCCTGGCCGATCTGGCCCTCGAAGGCGGCGACCGACGCGGTGTTGACGATCAGGCCGCGTTCGTTGTCGGCGTTCAGCACGTCCGCCTTCCGCATGTCGTCAGCGGCAAGACGCAGGATATTGAAGGTCCCGATCAGGTTGATGTTGATGACACGGGCGTATTTCTCAAGCGCGATCGGCCCCTCGCGGTCAAGGATCAGGCCGGCCGTGCCGACGCCCGCGCAGCTGACCACCAGGCGCGCGACGCCGTGTTTCTCGCGCGCGGCCTTCATGGCCGCGGCCGCGCTCTCGGCGTTGCTGACATCGCAATGAATGGCCATGCCGCCGACGTCCTTGGCAACGCTGCCGGCGACATCCAGGTTGACATCGAACAGGGCGACCTTCATGCCGGCCGCAGCCAAGCCGCGCGCCGTCGCCTGGCCCAGGCCCGAGGCGCCGCCGGTGACGATCGCCGGCAATCCCTTCACATCCATGCTCGCTACTCCTAAGGGGGTCGTCGAAGGGCCCGTTCATACCAGATTGGGCCAATTGCGGCGAGCGGGTTGCGCGCCCCCAGGGTGCGGCCCTCAGGCGGGCGCCTTCTTCTCGCGACGGGTCACCATAAGGCCGGCAACGAAGATGATGACGGCACCGGCCCAGGTCCAGGCGTCGGAAATTTCGCCGAACAGGATATATCCGAACAAGGCAGCGAACGGCAGCCGGGTGAAATCAAGCGGCATGACGGCCGTCGCGTCGGCCTTGGCAAAGGCCTTGGGGAGGGCGAAATGGCCAAAGCAGGCCGTCACGGCGGTCAGGGCCAGCACGCCAAGCCCGAACAGATCGGGGGTCTGCCACTCGATCACCGCCAGCACGGTCGAGGCAGGCATGAACGACAGGGCAAGATAGGCCAGAATCACGTCGGCCGGCTCGGTGGCCGACAGGACCTTGATCAGAGTGAACGCGCCGCCGGCCAGCACCGCCGACGCCATGACGATCATCGCGTCGGGCGTCACGGCCTGGAAACCGGGCCGCAGAATGACCACCGCGCCAACAAAGCCCAGGACGATGGCGGCAATCTGCAGGCGACCCGGCCGCTCGCCCAGCAGGGTGATGGTGAAGATGGTGGCAAAGATCGGCGAGCTGAAGACCAGCGCCATCGCGTCGGCGACCGGCACCCGGGCCAGGCCCCAGAACAGGGCCAGGGCCGACGCGGTGCTGATGACCCCGCGCGTGACCAGCAGCCGCCAGCGGCGGGTGCGGAGCCGCGTGAAGCCGCCCCGATAGAGCATCGGCAACAGCATCACCACCAGCCCGACATTGCGCCAGAAGAACACGACGAAGGGATGGTACCCCTCGACCGCGGCGGCATAGCGGCCAAGGGCCGACATGGCGGCGAAGCTTGCCGCCGAACCCAGCATCCACAGCGCCCCCTGGGCGGTTGGCGACAAGGATCGCCAAAGAGCGGGCAGGGGGCTGTTTCCAAGGGGCATGGCGCGGCTACTCTAGGCAGCCGCGCCGCGCTTGGCGATAGTCTAGGCGGCCGCGCGCATCTGATTGTTCGTTCGTGGTCCGTGGCCCGGAGATCAGCAATGGAAAAACCGCTCTTTGCTCCATCGCGGGAAAGGATCGAAGCCGCGAACCTGACCCGCTTCCGGCGCCAGATTGAAACGCGGCTCGGCCTTCGCTTCGCGACCTACGCCGATTTCCATCGCTTTTCGGTCGAGGACCCGGACCGCTTCTGGGCGGCGCTGTGGGATTTTCTTGGCATTGTCGCCGAGACCCGCGGCAAGCGCGTGATGGCGGATCCCGGCCGGATGCCGGGCACCCTTTTCTTCCCGGATGCCCGGCTTAACCTGGCCGAGAACTTTTTGCGTCGCCGCGACGGGGCGCCGGCCATCATCTTTCGCGGCGAGGATCGGGTCCGGCGGACCGTTTCCTATGCGGAACTTTACGACCAGGTGTCCCGCATGGCGCAGGCGCTGGCCGCCGCCGGCCTCAACCAGGGTGACCGGGTCGCGGGCTTCATGCCCAATCTGCCCGAAGCCATTGTCGCGTTCCTGGCGGCGGCCAGCCTGGGTGCCGTGTGGACATCGTGCTCGCCGGATTTTGGCGTTTCGGGCGTGCTCGATCGCTTCGGGCAGACTGCGCCGACGATCCTTTTTGCGGCCGATGGCTATTTCTATAACGGCAAGAGCTTCGACACGCGCGAAAAGCTGGCGGCCATCACGCGTGACCTGCCAAGCGTGCGAAAGGTCGTGATCTTCCCCTATCTCGATCCGGCCCCCGCCATCGACGCCATCCCGTCCGCCGTCCTTGCCGACGAATTCGTCCGCCCGTTCCAGCCGCAGCCCATCGCCTTTCGGCAGCTTTCCTTCAACCACCCGATCTACATCCTCTATTCGTCGGGCACGACCGGAAAGCCCAAGTGCATCGTTCACGGGGCGGGGGGCGTGCTGATCCAGCACATGAAAGAGCATCAGCTGATGCTGGATGTGAAGCCGGGCGATCGGGTGTTCTATTTCACCACCCTGACCTGGATGATGTGGAACTGGCTGATTTCGGCCCTCGCGTCCCAGGCGACCGTCATGCTCTATGACGGCGCCCCGACCTATCCGGACGCCAACGCGCTGTGGGACTTCGTCGCCGAGGACAAGATCACAATGCTTGGTCTGTCCGCCAAGTATATCGATTCGCTCCGCAAGATCGGCCTTCGCCCCGGCGCGACCCATGATCTTGGCGCGGTGAAAAGCATCATGTCGACCGGCTCGCCGCTGGTCCCCGAAAGCTTCGATTACATGTACGCCAGTGTGAAACCGGACGTGCCGGTTGCCTCGGCCTCGGGTGGCACGGATATCTGTGCCTGCTTCATGGGCGGCGATCCCACCGGCCCGGTGTGGCGCGGCGAGATCCAGGTCCCGGCCCCTGGCATGCGGATCGAGGTGTTCAGCGATCAAGGCCGGCCGCTTGCGGGCGAGGCGGGCGAACTGGTCTGCACCGCGCCGTTTCCATCCATGCCGCTTTTCTTCTGGAACGATCCGGACGGCCGCAAATATCACGAGGCCTATTTCGCGCGTTTCGCCAATGTGTGGTGCCATGGCGACTGGGTCGAGCGCACCCGGCATGGCGGCTTCATCATCCATGGCCGTTCGGATGCGACCCTCAATCCCGGCGGCGTGCGCATCGGCACGGCCGAAATCTACCGCCAGGTCGAACAGATCCCCGAGGTTGTGGAATCGATCGTCGTCGGTCAGAACTGGGACAACGACGTGCGGGTGGTTCTGTTCGTGCGCCTGCAGGCCGGCGTCACGCTCGACGCGGACCTCCGGGCCCGCATCACGCGCCAGATCCGTGACGGCGCATCGCCCCGCCATGTGCCGGCGCGCATCCTTCAGGTTACCGACATTCCGCGCACCCGGTCCGGCAAGATCACCGAGCTTGCGGTCCGTGACCTGATCCACGGTCGGCCGGTGAAGAACGTCGAAGCGCTCGAGAACCCCCAGGCCCTGGACCAGTTCCGGGATCGCGAGGAGATCAAGACTTGACCAGGAAAGGATCGACGATGTTCGCAGATCATGTCCGGCGCATGGCCCGCTACAACGCATGGGCCAATGGGCGCATCTACGATGCGGTCGCGGCGCTGCCCAGGGCCGAATTCGAGAAAGAGCGACCCGCCTTCTTCCGTTCGATCAAGGGCACGCTCAACCATCTGCTGGTCGGTGACCGCATCTGGCTGGCCTTTCTTTCCGGCACCGAGCACGGGATCGCGCGCCTGGACACCATTCTGCATGACGATCTGTCGGGCCTGCGTGCCGCGCGCGAAGCCGAGGACAGGCGCCTTGCCGCGTTCGTGGCACCCCTGGATGATGGCTTTTATTCTGGCACGCTCCGCTACCGGAGCGTTCTCGGCGACTGGTTCGAAACACCCTTGGCGGTCGTGTTCGCCCACATCTTCAATCATCATGCCCATCATCGCGGCCAGGTGCATGATCTTCTGACCCAGACCGCGGTCCCGCCGCCGGTGCTTGATCTTCATCGCTTCCATGCCGCCGAGGCATCGAACGCGGCCTGAAACGGGGGCATGAATCATGGACATCATCTATTTCCAGGCGCTTGCCGCCTATAACCGCTGGGCCAACCGGCGTCTCTACAATGCTGTCGCGGCCCTGCGGCCCGGCGAATTCGAACAGGACCGGCCCGCCTTTTTCCGATCGATCAAGGGCACGCTCAACCACATCCTGATCGGCGATCGGGTCTGGCTTGGGCACCTGCAGGGGACGAAAAGCGGCATCGATCGCCTGAACGCGATTCTGTACGATGATCTGGCCGCCTTGCACGCCGCGCGCGAGGCCGAGGACGAACGGATCGAGCGCCTGTTCGCGACGTTCGACAATGCCACGCTGGCCCGGTCGCTGACCTACACCACCATTTCGGCGCCCAGGACCTTTACGACGCCAATGCCCTTCGTGTTTGGCCATTTCTTCAATCACCAGACCCACCATCGTGGCCAGGTGCATGACATGCTTTCGCAGACAGCGGTTGAGCCGCCGGTTCTCGATTTTCTTTATTTCGTCAACACGCGACGATAACGGATCAACAGCTTGTTGAGCCCGTTCATGGGCTGGTAGAGGGCGGCAAAGGCGCGCGCAAAGGCGGGCCAATCCAGGTTCGGCATGGCCTGCCGGCAGGCGGCGTGAATGTCCGTAAGGCTGCGGTGGCCATCGATGCGGGCGATGATCGGCCCG
>JAXMDU010000020.1:0-57170 GCA_046348645.1 Alphaproteobacteria bacterium | reverse complement strand
GCAGCCATGCAGCCAGGCGATGCAAAGAACGATCACCTGCTGCACGCCGGCCGCAGGCGCCGCGATCCACAGCGTGTAGAGAACCCGCGCATAGGTATCGCTGATGCCGAGGGCGCCGTTCGCAGCCCGCGTGCCCACCACATGGTCGATCAAGAAAAAGGGAATGGCGAGGCCAAGGACGATCTGGGAAATCTGCCAGGCCGGCAGCCGCCAGTTGCGGCGCCGATAGAGGCTGAACAGATTGACCGTGATGTGGGTCGCGAAGCCGCCATAAAGGACGACCGTCCCCGGTCCATGGCGCCACAGGTCGAAGAACCATTCCTGGCCTGTTTCTGCCGCACCCAGCGACACCAGGATGGCGGCGTGATTGACCAGATGGGTCAAGACAAACGTCAGCAGAATGGCGCCCGACAGGCTTCGCGCCCGCCGCAGGGCCGCTTCAAGACCGGGGCTGGGAAAGGTCATCGGAACGCCGGGCGCGCCGGGCGGCAGCGGCGCGGGCTGCGCGAACGCGAATGGGCCTGGCTTCGCTTTCGACGGCGGGCGCGGGCTGGTTGGGATCGGCCAGAACCGCAGCCAGCCGCTCCTGAACCTGGGCCAGCTTGGCCGCGTTCGAGACCTGCAGGCCGAATACGTCCTTCACATAGAACGTGTCGACGGCCCGTTCGCCGAAGGTCGAAATCTTGGCGGTCGAGATCTGCAGCCCAAGCGCGGTCAGGCAGGTTGTGACATCGTACAGAAGGCCGGGCCGGTCGCGGGCGACGATCTCGATGACCGAATGGGTGGTGCTTGCACTGTTGTTGATGACCACCGATGGCGCGACGGTGAAAATCCGGGTGCGGCTGGGAATCGGCGGCGGCGCGGCCAGCATGCGGTGCGGCTTCACCTCGCCCTGCAGGGTTTGCTCGATGGTGGCGGCAAGGCGCGCCAGACGGGCCGGGCGCGCGATGGCCTCTTCGTCCAGGTTCTGGACCGAGAAGCTGTCCAGCGCCATGCCATCGACGGTGGTGAAGATCCGGGCGTCCACGATATTGGCGCCGGCCACCGCCATCGCACCGGCGATGCGCGAGAAAAGCCCCGGATGATCGGCGGTGTAGACGGTCACTTCGGTCACGCCGCGAGCCAGATCGACGCGCTGATCGACCACCAGCGGGCGCCTGGCACGATCGGCATCGCGCACCAGGCGGGCATGCCGGGCGATGGTCTCGGCGTCGAATGACAGCCAATAGACCGGATAGTTGCGTTGGGCATAGGCAGCGAAACTTTCTTCATCCCAATCGGCCAGAAGCTCGCGCACCCGGCCCTTGGCATCGGCGATGCGGGCCTGACGCCCGGCCGATACCGTGGTTCCGGACAGACGCTCTTCGGTGGCCAGATACAGCTCGCGCAGCAGCGTGGCCTTCCATGCCGTCCAGACATTCGGGCCGGTCGCGCGCATGTCGCAGACCGTGAGGACGAACAGAAGCCGCAGGCGTTCGGGGGTTTCGACCAGCTTAGCGAAATCCTCGATCGTCTTCATGTCGTTCAAGTCGCGCTTCTGCGCCGTCATGCTCATGGCAAGATGATGGCGCACCAGCCACGCGACGGTTTCCGTCGCATCGGCCGCCAGGCCGAACCGTGGGCCCAGCTTTTCGGCGATCATGGCGCCGACCTCGGAATGATCGCCGCCCCGGCCCTTGGCAATATCGTGCAGAAGCACGGCAAGATAGAGAACCTCGCGCGAGGTGATGCGCTTCAGGACCTCGGTCTCGGTCGGGTGCTGCTTCCGGAGCGCGCCGGATTCGATGCGATGCAACATGCCGATCGCGGCGATCGTGTGCTCGTCGACCGTGAACACGTGATACATGTCGTATTGCATCTGCGCGACGATGCGGCCGAAATCGGGCACGAACCGGCTGAACACACCCGATTCGTTCAGCCGGCGAAGGGTCTTTTCGGGATCCTTGGGCGACGTCAGCATCGTCATGAACAGGCGGTTGGCCTGGGCATCGGCGCGGACCGCGGCATCGATTCGCTTGATCGAATAGCGCAGGCGCTTCAGGGCATTGGGATGGATGTCAAGGTCCTGGCGCTGGGCAACCTCGAACAGCCGGATCATGTCGACCGGATTGTCATCAAAGGCCGTCGGCTTTGCGATGCCAAGCCGGCCGCCCTCCATGACGAAGCCTTCGGTCCGCGCGCGCCACGATGTCAGCCCGGCAAGGCGGAAACGCGGGCGACGCTTGTGCTGGGCTTCCAGGGCGGCAATTTCGATCCGGGCAAGATCGCCCACCGTCTTCGCGACCAGGAAATAGTGCTTCATGAAGCGTTCCACGCCTCGCGTCCCGGCATGATCGGTATAGCCCATGCGACGGCCGATTTCGGCCTGGACATCGAAGGTCAGACGTTCCTCGGCGCGGCCGGTCAGGTAATGCAGGTGGCAGCGGACCGTCCACAGGAATTCGAGCGCGTCGGCAAAGCGCAGCGCATCTTCGGCCGCGAACACGCCACGTTCGACCAGGGCGTCGATATCGTCGACGCGATAAAGATACTTGGCGATCCAGAACAGGGTCTGGAGATCGCGCAGCCCGCCCTTGCCTTCTTTCAGGTTGGGTTCAACCAGGTAGCGCGAATCGCCCAGGCGCTGGTGGCGCTGGTCGCTTTCGGCCAGCTTGGCTTCAACGAACTCGGGGCCGCTTTTCGCCATGATCTCGGCGGCATAGCGGGCGCGCAATTCATCGAAGAGCAGGCGTTCGCCCCACAGGTAGCGCGCTTCGAGCAGGCTGGTGCGAATGGTGACGTCGGATTCACCAAGCCGGATGCATTCATCGACGGTGCGGGTGGCGTGGCCCACCTTGAGGCCAAGATCCCACAGCATGTAAAGCATCGATTCGACCACCTGCTCGACGAAGGGGGTCGTCTTGTAGGCGCGCAGGAAAAGAAGATCGATGTCCGAGAACGGCGCAAGCTCGCCGCGGCCATAGCCACCCAGCGCGACAAGACAGAGCTTTTCGCCGGCCGTCGGATTGGGCCGATGATAGACATGCAGGAGCGTGAAATCGTAAAGCGAGCGGATCAGCTGATCCATGAGGAACGACTGGGCCCGCACCGTGGCGGCGCCGGTGGCGCCCGCCTCGAAGCGGCGCCGGACCTCGGCCCGGCCGCGATCAAGATGCTGCTTGAGAATGGCCAGGGCTTGCCGTCGCAACTGGTCGGCGGGCCGGTCCTCGGCTGCCGCCGCGTCGAGCGCCGCGATCAGCGCCTTGCGGTCGATGATCTCGCGCTGCTTGGGCACGACATGGGTCACGGCTTCCTTACCCTTCCCCCAGGAATAAACACCGGCTGTGGCCAACCCTTCCACACATTATAGTCAAGTGTGGCGTGCCGCGCCGAACCTCAAGCCGGGTCCATCGCCGGGGCAATCGCCGGATCAATCGAGAGCCAGGACAAGCGCCTTGAGATACGCGGTTTCCGGCAGAAGCGGGTGAACCGGATGATCGGGCCCGGCGCCAGTGCTGGCCAGAATGCGCCCGCCCCGGCCGGCGCGGCCGACGCCCCGGACAACGTGACGGGCAAAGTCTTCCGCCGGCAAGGCATGGCTGCACGAGGCAACGAACAGAAACCCGTTGCGGGCCACCAGCGCAGCGGCAAGGCGGGCCAGCTTTTCATAGCCCTTGGCGCCCGCCTTCAGGTCCTTGCGGGCGCGGACAAAGGGTGGCGGATCGACGATGACAACCTCGAACCGCACGCCGGTGCGGGCAAGGGATTCGAGGGCGGCGAAGGCTTCGGCGCGGTCGAAGCTGACCCGGTCGGCAACCCCGTTCAGCGCGGCGGCTTCCTTGGCCAGGGCCAGGGCGGGCTCGGATGAATCGATCGCCATCACCCGCTTCGCCCCGGCGCGGGCGGCGGCCAAGGCAAAACCGCCGGTGTGGGTATAGACGTCAAGGACGCTTTCAGCCTTGGCCGCAAGCCTTGCCATGAAGGCACGGTTTTCCCGCTGGTCAAAGAACCACCCGGTCTTCTGCCCGCCCCGCGGCTCGACCACGTAACGGGTCCCATTCTCGGTGATGACCAGCGTATCGGGCACGTCGCCGAGAACCTGGGGCTCGGCCAGCCCAAGACCTTCCCAGCTGCGGACCGGACTGTCGCGGCGAAACACGATCCCGGATGTCGCAAGGCCGGACTGCAGCGCCGCCGCGATCGCGTCCGGTCGCGCGATCCACACCGGCGCCGTTCAACTGGCAGACCGCGATGCCGGCAAAACGGTCAATGGCCAGCGCCGGCAGCCCGTCGGCCTCGGCATGGACCAGGCGATAATAAGGCGCGTCGAACAGCCGATCGCGGAGTTCGCCGCCCGCGCGATGCGGGGCTGATCACCGCGGACGCAAGATCGGCATCCGCCGCGACGCCAAGCCCGCGCGCCGCGATCAGGCTGTGGGGATTGAAGAACGCGGCGCCCAGCGACGCGCCGGCCGGATCGACCAGATTGATCACGCTGCCAGGCGTAATCGCCTTGGCCGCCGCGTCCATCACGATTTCGTTCGAATAGACCCACGGATGCCCCTCGCGCGCACGGCGTCCGTGACCTTGGCGCAGGCGAACGGTGTGACGGGCGGCAGTGGTGTCTTGATCGGGGGCGCCTTGGTCGGGGGCGCCTTGGCCGTGGTGTCGTTCACAGAAGTCCTTTCAGGCGATAGACAAGATCAAGCGCTTCCTTGGGCGAAAGGCTGTCGGGTTCAATGGTGGCGAGAGCGGCCTCGACCGCCGATCGCTTCGGGGGCGACGCCGGGCGCGCCGGGGCACGAAAAAGCGGCAGATCGTCGCCCAGCCTGGCCAGCGCCGTCGCCTGCGATCCATTTTCAAGCTGCGCAAGCACTTCTTCGGCGCGCGCGACCGCCGCTTGCGGCAAGCCGGCGATCTTTGCGACATGAATGCCATAGGATCGATCGGCATGGCCGGGTGCCACCTCGTGCAGGAACACGATGTCGTCCTGCCATCCCTTGACCCGCATGGTGCAGGGCTTCAAGGCATCCAGACGGCCGGCCAGGGCGGTCAGCTCGTGATAGTGGGTCGCGAACAGCGCCCGGCATCGGTTCACGGCGTGCAGGTGTTCAAGCGTCGCCCAGGCGATCGACAGGCCATCAAAGGTGGCGGTGCCGCGGCCGATTTCATCCAGGATCACAAGCGCGCGCGGCCCCGCCTGATGGAGAATGGCGGCGGTCTCGACCATCTCGACCATGAAGGTGGATCGGCCACGGGCAAGATCGTCCGATGCGCCGACCCGGCTGAACAGGCGATCGACAATGCCGATCTCGGCACCGGTGGCCGGCACGAACGAGCCCATCTGGGCAAGAATGGCAATCAGCGCGTTCTGGCGCAGGAACGTGCTTTTGCCGGCCATGTTCGGGCCGGTGACAAGCCACAGGCGCTGATCGGGTGACAGGTCACAATCATTGGCGACGAAGGCCGCGCCGGCCCGATCGGCCAGCGCCGCCTCGACCACCGGGTGGCGGCCGCCCTCGATCCGGAAGCCCAGCCCATCGTTCACCGGCGGGTAGCCATAGCGCCGCTCGGCGGCAAGCTCGGCAAGACCGGCGGCGACATCGATTTCGGCCAACGCTTCGGCGGCGCGCCCGACCGCGGCGGCGCAGGAACAGACCTCGGCCGCCAGATCGGCGAACAGGTCAAGTTCAAGGGCCAGCGCCCGGTCGGCCGCGGTCGTGATGCGGCCGGCCAGATCGCCAAGTTCGACCGTGGTGAAGCGCACCGCCCCGGCCAGGCTTTGGCGATGGATGAAGCGCCCCTGCGGCTGGGCAGCAAGCTTGTCGGCGTGGGTGGCCGTCACCTCGATGAAATAGCCGATCACATTATTGTGGCGGACCCTGAGCCCGGCGACCCCGGTCTCTTGCGCATAGCGATCCTGAAGCGCGGCGATCAGGCGCTTGCCTTCGTCGCGCAGCAGGCGAAATTCATCCAGGTCCGCCGAATAGCCGGGCGCGATGAAGCCGCCGTCACGGGCCAGCAGCGGCAGAGTAGGACCAAGCGCGCGCTGCAACAGATCCGAAAGCGCCGTGCGATGGCCGAGACGTGACAGCGCATCGTCAAGCGCGGGGGGCAGATCGGGCAACAGCGAGCCCTTTTCCGGCAACCGCAATGCGGCGGCCAGGCGCATGGCAAGGTCGAGCCCGTCGCGCAGCGCGGCAAGGTCGCGCGGCCCGCCACGGCCAAGGCTGAGGCGTGACAGCGCCCGTTCGATGTCGGGGCATTGATCCAGGATGCCCCGCGCCGCCTGGCGCCGGGCGGGATTGGCGACGAAGTGCTCGACCACATCGAGCCGTTCGCCGATCGCCTGGGCATCGGTCAGCGGGGCCGAGAGCCTGGCCGCCAGAAGCCTTGCCCCAAGGCCCGTGCAGGTCCGGTCGATGGTATCGAGCAGGCTGCCCCGCCGTTCGCCGGCAAGGGTGCGGGCCAGCTCAAGGTTGCGCCGCGTCGCCGGATCGATCTCCATCGTGGCGGTTTCGGCCAATTGGCGCGGCGGGGCGAGATAGGGAAGCCTGCCCTTCTGGGTCAACGCCACATAGTCGACCAGCGCGCCAAGGGCGGCGATTTCGGCCCGGCCGAAGGCGCCGAAACCATCCAGGGTTTCAACCCCATAGAGGTCCTGGAGGCGCCGCCCGCCATTGACCGAGTCGAAACGGGCCGATGGCAGGGGCGTAAGCCGCGATTTCAGGTCCCGCAGCGGCTCGGCGACGCCGGCCCGCCCGAGAAGGGGTTCCGGCACCAGCAGTTCGCCCGGATCAACCCGCGCCAGGGCTGCCGCCAGAGTGGCGACACCGACCGGCTGGGCGGTCACGTCCCCGGTCGACATGTCGAGCCAGGCAAGCGCAAGGCCCCCCTGCGCCTCGGCCAGGGCGACCAGGAAATTGTGGGAGCGGGTATCGAGCAGCGCCTCTTCGGTCAGCGTGCCAGGGGTGACCACCCGGACCACATCCCGCGCGACAAGGCTTTTGCCGCCGCGCTTGCGGGCCTCGGCCGGGCTTTCCATCTGCTCGCAGATCGCAACCCGAAAACCTTTTTTAATCAATCGTGTAAGATAGGTCTCGGCGGCCTGGACGGGGACCCCGCACATGGGGACGTCCTCGCCCCGGTGGCGGCCCCTGCGGGTCAGCGCGATGTCAAGCGCCGCCGCCGCCTTGACCGCATCGTCGAAGAACATCTCGTAGAAATCCCCCATGCGGAAGAACACCAGGGCATCCGCATGGGCGGCCTTGGCAGCCAGATACTGGGCCATCATCGGCGTGAAGGCGGCATCCGGTTCCGGCCCTTCCGGGATCGAGACGGCGGCGGAAAAACCCTCGGTCATGCTCTCCTAATGGGTAACAAAAGATTTTCGATGCAATCGGATTGGCAACAAAGTATCACAACAGACAATTAAAGGACTAGGCGCCCAACTTCGCCGTCGGGCGGAGAGAGTGGCAGCGTGTGCCCTTTGCAAAGGGCCGGCGCCCAGGCGCAATCGGGAACCGGAGACAGGTTTTAAAACCATGGATATCGAGAGGGATGCGACCCAGCTCCAGCAAGAGTCATTGCTCATGCATGCGAGCGGCCGGCCAGGCAAGATCGAAGTCACGCCAACCAAGCCTCTCACGACCCAGCACGATCTGGCGCTGGCGTATTCCCCCGGGGTGGCGGCGCCCTGCCTCAGGATCGCCGAGGACCCGTCCCTTGCCTATGATTACACCGCCAAGGGCAACATCGTCGCGGTGATTTCCAACGGCACCGCCGTCCTTGGCCTTGGCGATCTGGGGGCGCTGGCCTCGAAGCCGGTGATGGAGGGCAAGGCCGTTCTCTTCAAGCGCTTCGCCGATGTCGATGCGATCGATCTCGAGGTCGACACCCAGGACGTCGAGGAGTTCATCAACTGCGTGCGCTTTCTTGGCCCGACCTTCGGCGGCATCAATCTTGAAGACATCAAGGCGCCCGAGTGCTTCATCATCGAGCAGCGCCTGCGCGAGCTGATGGACATCCCGATCTTCCACGACGATCAGCATGGCACGGCCATCATTGCCGCCGCCGGCCTGGTCAATGCGCTGAACCTGACGGCGCGCAGCCTGGCGAATACGCGGGTTGTCGTGAATGGCGCCGGCGCCGCCGGCATCGCCTGCGCCGAGCTGGTCAAGGCGATGGGACTGCCGCACGACAATCTGGTCCTCTGCGATACCAAGGGCGTGATCTACCAGGGCCGCACCGACGGCATGAACCAGTGGAAATCGGCCCACGCGGTGCCAACCAAGGCCCGCACGCTGGAAGAGGCCATGCAAGGCGCTGACGTCTTCATGGGGCTTTCGGTCAAGGGTGCGGTGACCCAGAAGATGGTCAAGGCGATGGCCAAGAAGCCGATCATCTTCGCGATGGCCAATCCCGATCCCGAGATCACGCCCGAGGAAGTCCACGCCGTGCGCAACGACGCCATCGTCGCCACCGGCCGCTCGGACTATCCGAACCAGATCAATAACGTGCTCGGGTTCCCCTATATCTTCCGCGGCGCTCTTGACATCCGCGCCTCGACCATCAACGACGACATGAAGATTGCGGCGGTGCGGGCGATCGCCGATCTGGCCCGCGAGGACGTTCCCGACGAGGTGATGGCCGCCTATCGCGGACGGCGGCTGCGCTATGGCCCCGATTACATCATCCCGGTGCCGTTCGATCCCCGCCTGATCAGCGCCGTGCCGGCTGCGGTTGCCAAGGCCGGCATGGATTCCGGCGTCGCGCGCCGCCCGATCATCGACCTTGACGGCTATCGCAAGGAACTTGGCGCCAGGCTTGACCCCACCACCGCCAGCCTGCAAAGCATCTTCGATCGCGTGCGCCAGAACCCGCGTCGGGTCGTGTTCGCCGAAGGCGAGGAAGAAAAAGTCATCCGCGCCGCCTATGCGTTCCGCAACGTGGGCTATGGCATTCCCATTCTGGTCGGCCGCACCGAGCACATTCGCGAGCGCATCCAGGCGGCGGGATTCGGCAGCGCCGAGCCGCTTGAGGTTGTCGCCGTGGGGCCGCGCGCCGATATCGCGCATCATGCCGATTTCCTGTACGAGCGGCTGCAGCGCAAGGGCTTCCTCTATCGCGACTGCCAGCGCATGGCGACCCAGGATCGCAACGTGATCGCGGCCTGCATGGTGGCGATGGGCGAGGCGGACGCCATGGTGACGGGGCTGACCCGGTCCTATGCCGCAAGCTATGACGAAATCGCCCGGGCCATCAGCCCGAAGCGCGGTGCACCGGTCTGCGGCGTTTCCATCGTGGTGGCACGCAGCGGCACCGTCCTGCTGGCCGATACCACCGTGCACGAACTGCCGACCCCAAGCGAGATCGCCGATATCGCCATCCACACCGCGGAACGAGCGCGACAGCTTGGGCTTGATCCGCGGGTCGCACTGGTGGCCGCTTCAAACTTTGGCAATCCGCGCCGGGTGGTGAGCGAACGGGCGCGCGAGGCGATCGCCATTCTCGATTCGCTCAAGGTCAATTTCGAGTATGACGGCGAAATGATGCCGGAAATCGCCCTGGACCCGAAGCTGCGCGAGCTTTATCCGTTCTGCCGCCTGCATGGGCCAGCCAACGTCCTGGTCATGCCGAGCCTGACGGCCGCAAGCATCGGAACAAGCCTGCTGCAGAAGCTGGGCGGCGGCACGATCATCGGGCCGCTGCTGACCGGCCTTGCGAAACCCGCCCAGATCGTGCGCATGGACGCGACGGTTTCGGACATTGTCAACCTGGCCGCCCTGGCCGCCAACGACGCGCTCGATTGAACGATCAGCCGACGGGCGGCTCTTGACGGCGGCCGGGTGAGACGGCCAACTCGGAACCGGCTTGGCGCCGGCCGCCGACAGGCGGTGGCCGGCTGGCCAGAGCCGTTCCGGCCGGGGTAGCCAGGCATGCTGGGATCGCGATCGCTTGCACGGCGGATCAATGTCACCGCCCTGATCATCACGACGCCGTGGCTGGCGGCGCTTGCCCTGCTGGCGCTGTTCGGCCTGATCCCGATCGGCGCCGCAGCGGCGGCCGGGATGATTGCCGGCGGCATATCCTATGTCCTGGTCCGGCGGCGGGCCGGCGGCCTGGCGCGGCTTGCCGAATATGTGAACCAGCGGCTGGCGGAGCAGCCAGCCGAGCCCCCGACCGACGATGTCGCCGAGCCGATTGCCGAGCTGGCCGTCGGCATCGCGCGGCTGGAAAGCCGGCAATCCCAGGCATCGACAGCATTGCGGGCGCGCATGGCCACCTCGGCCGCGGTGGTCGAGGCGCTGCCAGACCCGCTGGTGGTGCTGGATGCGCAGCGCCGCGCGCGCGGCGCCAACCGGGCGGCCAGGACCCTGCTGGGCGAGGACATCCTTGGCCAGGGGGTCGCCAGCTTTTTCCGCAGCCCAAGCATTCTCGATGCAGTCGAGACGACCTTTCGCAATCGCCAGAGCATGGCGGTCGAGATCGAGCTGGGGACGACCGTCAAGCGGCGCTTCTCTGTCCAGGTCGAAGCCGTTGCTGGCGAAGATATCGAAGGCCCGCTTGTGATCCTGCTGCTTCTCGACGTGACCGAGATGCGACGGGCCGAGCAGATGCGCGCCGATTTCGTTGCCAATGCCAGCCACGAACTGAGAACACCGCTGAGTTCACTGATCGGTTTCATCGAGACGCTGCAAGGCCCGGCCAAGGATGATGCCGCAGCCCGCGAGCGTTTCCTGCCGCTGATGCTGGAACAGGCCAGCCGCATGTCGCGGCTGGTGGACGATCTGCTGTCGCTCTCGCGCATCGAGATGCACGAGCACGCCCTGCCCACCGATCCGGTTGCCTTGCTGCCGCTGGTGCGTTCGGCAATCAACACGCTTGAGATCACGGCGCGGGCAAAGAACGTCACGATCCGCCTGGTGCCACCGGCACCCGATCTGGCCGAGGATGCCTGGATCGTGGCGGGCGACAGCGAAGAGATCACCCAGGTCTTCGTCAACCTGCTCAGCAACGCGGTGAAATTCACCCGCACCGACACCGAGATTGAGATCTTGCTTGGCCTGCACGACACACTGCCACCCGAGCTGACACGGCCGCTGCCGCTGCCAGCCGTATCGATCACCGTGCGTGACCGGGGCGAGGGCATCGCCCGCGAGCATCTGCCGCGCCTGACCGAACGCTTTTACCGGGTCGATACCGCCCGATCGCGCAAGCTTGGCGGCACCGGGCTGGGCCTTGCCATCGTGAAGCATGTCCTGAACCGGCACCGGGGCGCCCTTGCCATCAGGTCGACGCCGGGCCAGGGCAGTGAATTCACCGCTTATTTGCCGAAGATCAAGAAGGCCGATTGAAAACAGCGGACAATCGGGCGGCAAGGATCCTGGCGTTGTCACCGCCCGGCTGTCACAAAAGCATCATCGAAGCGTATTAATTCGGTGGCGTGCCCTTCGTACGGTCGGCCCCGGCGTTTCCAGCCCTTGGAAGCGCCGGTGTTGCAGGCGCGGATGCCTGCTTCCGAGCCATGGAGGATCAACGTGTTGAAGCAGACTCTCGTTGCGGCGGCCGGCCTTGTCCTGATGATCACGGGCGATGCGATGGCCCAAGGCGCCAGCCTCGACCCCGCGCTCAGGGATTACAGGCCGGTCAGCGGCGTTTCGGGAAGCATCAAGTCGATCGGATCGGACACCCTGAACAACCTGATGACCCTGTGGGCCGAGGGATTCCGGGCGGTCTATCCGAATGTGAAGATCGAGATCGAGGGCAAGGGGTCCTCGACCGCCCCGCCCGCCCTGATCGGCGGCACCGCCCAGTTCGGCCCGATGTCACGACCGATGAAGGCGGCCGAGATCGACGAATTCGAGAAGAAGTACGGCTACAAGCCGACAGCCATCCGGTCGGCGGTCGATTCGCTTGCGGTTTTCGTGCACAAGGACAACCCGGTCAAGTGCCTGACCCTGCAGCAGGTCGATGCGATCTATTCCAAGACCCGCAAGGGCGGCGCAGCCAAGGATGCCGCCACCTGGGGCGATATCGGCCTGACCGGCGAATGGGCCAGCCGCCCGATCTCGCTCTATGGCCGCAATTCGGCCTCGGGCACCTATGGCTATTTCAAGGAGGTCGCCTTGTTCAACGGCGACTACAAGGATTCTGTGAAAGAACAGCCCGGTTCGTCGGCCGTGGTGCAGGGCGTCGCATCCGACAAGTACGCGATGGGATATTCGGGCGTCGGCTACAAGACCGCCGACGTGCGCACCGTGCCGTTAGCCGCCAAGGCCGGCGAGGATTGCTTCGACGCGACGGCCGACAATGCCTATGCTGGCGATTATCCGATCGCCCGCTTCCTTTACATCTATGTGAATGTGAACCCGAACCAGGCGCTGGATCCGGTCCGCGCCGAGTTCATCCGCTACATCTATTCGAAACAGGGCCAGCAGGCCGTGCTGAAGGATGGCTACTTCCCGGTCGTCGGCGCCGTTGCCGAAGGCGACCTGAAGGCAATGAGACTGAACTGATGGCAGGCAAGGCGGCGGGCTTGTCCGCCGCCTTGCTGTCCGGCCCCAGAACCCTGTCCCCGTCGTCTGGCCCTGTGAACACCGATGCGCGATCACGCAACCCCCGCAAGACCTGACGAACCGGGCCCAACCCACCCACCGACTCGCCGCGCCCATACCACCCGCAAAAGCGTCATCCTGGTCGATCGGGCAGCCGATGCGATCATTTCGATCGGCGGCATTTTCGTGATTCTGGCGGTCTTCGGAATCATGGCATTTCTGGCCGACGTGGTGATCCCGCTGTTCATGGGCGGAAGCATCGAAAGCCAGCGCGACGTCACGCTGCCATCCGCACCGGGCCGGACCCTGCTGACCCGGATCGATGAATACCGCTCGCTGGTCATTCAGGTAAAGGACACCGGCGAAGTGATCGCCGTTCACAAGGCGACCGGCGCACGGATCGAAGCACCCCGTTTCGATCTGGGCGAGCGCACAGTGATCGCCTTTTTCCGCGACGACCGAAAAGCGATGACATCGTATTCGGACTGGACGGCAGCGTGCAGTTCGGCATCGCCACCACCACCCCGCCCGGTGATCACGCCATAACCGGCGGACGCCGCCTTGATGCCGAATCGCAGACCGATGGTGCCGCGCTTTACACCGCCATTCCCGGCCATCAGATCCGCAGGCTTGCGATCGAGACCAGCCTTGAAAAGGCAGCACGCGTCGCCGACGATGCCGGCGCGATTGTTGCGGTCGATTACCGGACCGGCGGCACCGCCGAGCGTCCGACCCGATCGTTCGTGACGTCGATGCCAAGGGCGCCGTGCGCCTGAGCTGCGCCGAGGGCGGCTCAACATGCTGACTCGCGAGATGCCGCTGACGACCGCTAGCCTGCCCGCCTTGCCGGCCGACGCAGCGTCCTTCGCGTCCTGATGACCTGCCGCAGCCGATCAGGTCTATGTCGCGAGCGCCGACGGAACGGTGTGGCGCTTTCATGACACCCGTGACCCAAGGCCTCCGCGCTGCCGAGCAGATTGACCTTGTGCCCGACCAGGCCAGGCCTGACCCGATCGGCTTTTGACCGGCGAGCAGTTGCTGGTCGTGGGATCGAGCGCCGGCGCGGTCGACATCTATTTCCGGCTGCCGGTCGAAGGCGCCCCGTCATCGGACGGATTCACGCTGGTCCGGGCTCATCGGCTTGAACCCCATGCCGCCGCCGTCGCGGCGCTGTCCGTCAGTCAGCGCGGCAAGGTCTTTGCAACCGCCGATCCTGACGGTAACGTCTGGGTTCGCCATTCCACCATGAGCAGACGCCGAACCGCGCCAGGGGACCCCGCAGCCGACCGACCTGGCGCTTGCACCCCGCGACAACGGCGTGTTGTCGGCGACGGGGCACGAACGGGTCGTTCTGGTCGATCGACATTCCGCACCCCGAGACCACCCTGGCCTCGATCTTCGGCAAGGTCTGGTACGAAGGCTATCCCGGCCTGACCTATACCTGGCAGTCATCATCGGGCAATGACAGCTTCGAGCCGAAGCTGTCGCTTATCCTGCTGATGCTCGGCACGATCAAGGCAACGCTCTATACGATGCTGTTCGCGGTGCCGCTTGCCCTGCTGGCGGCCGTCTATACGTCGGAATTCGTGCACCGGTCGGTACGCACCGCGGTGAAGCCGGTGATGGTGATGATGAAGCCCTGCTGCCCCTGGTCGTGCTGGGCCCTTCGCGGCCCTTGTCCTTGCCCCCTTCGTCGAGGTCTGGATTTCGCGCGTCATCCTGGCGATGGTGATGGTCCCGCCGGTCCTGGTGCTGGGTGGCCTATGTTCGGCAGATGCTGCCGCGACACATGGCGCTGCGGTTCGAGGGCATCTCCAGGCCCTGGCCGCGTTCTTTGGCGTGATCGCGATCGGGATCTGACCACGGCCGCGATCGGGTTCAAGCTTCGAGTCCGCGTTCTTCGCGGGCGATCTGCGCCAGTGGGCGGCCGGGACCATCGGGTCGGGCACGCCGTTCCTGGCCCTGCTGCTGCTGCCGGTCAGCGGACTGATCGTGGTGGTGCTGATCCAGCGCCTGGCCGGCGACCGGTTCAGGGCATACCAGTCGACCCTGCCGCGCAGCCGGGCTGCCGCGTTCGCGCTGCTGCGGGGCGTGGTCCAGTTCATCGCCGCCGCCGCGCTTGCCTATCTGACCGCTGTCATCCTGACCGGATTGGGGCTCGACCCGCGTGGCGGCATGGTCGATACCTATGTGCAGCGGAATACGCTGGTCGTCAGCTTTGCGATGGGGTTCGCCGTGATCCCGATCGTCTACACCATCGCCGAAGACGCGATGGCTGCGGTGCCCGAGCATCTGCGGGCCGCCAGCCTGGCCTGCGGGGCGACCCCGTGGCAGACGGCGGTGTCGGTCATCCTGCCAACCGCGATGAGCGGCGTGTTCGCCGCCGTCATGATCGGCATGGGCCGGGCCGTCGGCGAAACCATGATCGTGGTGATGGCGGCCGGAAATACGCCCATTCTGGAATGGAACCTGTTCAGCGGTCTGCGGGCGCTGTCGGCCAACATCGCGGTCGAACTGCCCGAAGCGGTGCGGGACAGCACCCTTTACCGCATCCTGTTCCTGGCCGCCCTGACGCTGTTCGTCATGACCTTTGTCGTCAACACCATTGCCGAAATCATCCGCCTGCGGTTCCGCAAGCGGTCGGCCCAGTTGTGAGTTGAGCCCCATGGTTCCCGATCGGACCAATGCATCGGATCGCCGGCAGCGGATGGGCACCGTGGACCTGCGCGCGGTGGGCGAGCCGTTCCTGTGGGGGTTTGGCGGCGCCCTGTCCGTCGGCCTGCTGATGATCCTGGGCTTTCTTCTGCTTGTCGTTTGGAATGGCGCTGTCACGTTCTGGCCCAAGCGGATCGCGGTCGTGACCTTGATCGACAACACGGTAATCGCCGGCGAGAAGAACCGATCCGACGACTATCGCCCGACCCCGGACCAGCTGCGCGACGTCGGCGACGATGTTCGGCAGGGCATCCAGCGGGCCGGCGGCCTGGTGACCCGGACGCTCTATCGCACCGGCAATTACGATCTTTACAACGACGATTTCCGCTGGATCTCGGCCTATCAGGTCAAGGCCATCGATCGGCCGTCCGGCATGATGGTCTTCGAGCGTCTGGAATGGGGCGTCTTTGTCGGCAAGATCAAGTCGATCAGCGCCGATGGCACCGTCACCGCGGGCGACACCATCGATCCGGCCGAACTTGACCGGCTGCATCGCGCCGCCCGCGCCCGCTGGCAGCGGATTCTCGAGATCGACCGCGAGGAGATCGGCGCCGTCAACCACGCCCTGAACCAGGACCGGCTGGAGGTGCGCCGGGCCGCATTGCGGCATGGCGATGGCAGCACCGCGCATCGCGCCGCCCTGTCGGCGGCCGCAACCCGCGAGGCCGCGTTCCGGAAAAGCTACGACCGCCTGACCGCCGAGGCACAGGCGCTGCGGGCCGAGGATGACAAGGTCCGGATCACCCTGGTCGAGATCGGCGGCCGCGAAAAGACCGAACGGCTATCGGCCATCCTGCGCATGTATGCCGCCAACGACCTGTCCTTCGCCGGCCGGATCGGCATCTATCTGTCGCGCTGGTGGGAGTTTTTGTCCGAGGACCCGCGCGAGGCCAATACCGAAGGCGGCGTCTTGCCCGCCATTTTCGGCACCTTCGTGATGACGGTGCTGCTGGCCCTGCTGGTTTCGCCCTTCGGTGTCATCACCGCGCTTTACCTGCGCGAATACGCGCGCCAGGGCCGCCTGGTATCGATCGTGCGGATCTCGGTCAACAATCTGGCCGGCGTTCCGTCCATCGTCTATGGCGTGTTCGGCCTTGGCTTCTTCGCCTACATTGTCGGCGGAACCATCGACCAGGTGTTCTTTCCCGAGCGGCTTCCGAACCCCACCTTCGGTACCGGCGGCATCCTGTGGTCGGCGCTGACCCTGGCGCTGCTGACCGTCCCGGTGGTCATCGTCGCGACCGAAGAGGCGCTTGCGGCGGTGCCCCGCTCGATGCGCGAGGGCTCGCTGGCCTGTGGCGCATCAAAGTGGCAGACGATCCGCAACATCGTGCTGCCGCGCGCGATGCCCGGCATCATGACCGGCCTGATCCTGGCCATGGCGCGCGGCGCCGGGGAAGTGGCGCCCCTGATGCTGGTCGGCGTGGTCAAGCTGGCGCCGGAACTGCCGGTTGACGGGTTCTTCCCGTTCATCCACCTGGAACGCAGCTTCATGCATCTGGGTTTCCACATCTATGACGTTGGCTTCCAGTCGCGCAACTCGGAAGCCGGGAAGCCCATGGTGTTCGTCACCACGCTTCTGTTGATCGGGCTGATCTTTGCCATGAACCTGTCAGCGATCTGGATCCGGACCCGGTTGAAGCGCAAGTTTGCCGACAAGCAGCTGTAATCCCGAACAAAGACCGATTGCCATGAACGATCCGAAAAAGCCCGACCTGACCGCCGAGACGATCCGCTATCCGGTCGCCGGCAAGGGCGGCGGCATCCTGCGCATCGCGGACCTTAACCTGTGGTATGGCGGCACCGCCCAGGCGCTGTTCAACGTGACGATGGACATCGAGGCCGGGCTGGTCACGGCCCTGATCGGCCCGTCGGGCTGCGGCAAGTCGACCTTGCTTCGCTGTCTCAACCGGATGAACGACCTGATCGATGACCTGCGGATCGAAGGGACGATCGATTTCCAGGGGGCGAACATCTATGAACGCCATGTCGACGTGATCGCGCTCAGGAAGCGGATGGGCATGGTGTTCCAGAAGCCGAACCCGTTTCCGATGTCGATCTACGACAATGTGGCCTATCCGATGCGGGTGGACGGCGTGAAGAACCGTGCCATACTGGACGAAACGGTCGAGCAGGCGCTGCGGGGCGCCGCCCTGTGGAACGAGGTCAAGGACCGCCTGAAGGACAGCGCGCTTGGGCTTTCCGGCGGGCAGCAGCAGCGCCTGTGCATCGCCCGCGCGATCGCCGGCGACCCCGAGGTCCTGCTGATGGACGAGCCCTGCTCGGCGCTTGACCCGATCGCGACGGCGCGGATCGAGGAGCTGATCGACGAGCTGCGCGGCCGCTATTCGATCATCATCGTGACGCACAACATGCAGCAGGCCGCCCGTGTTTCGAACAATACCGCGTTCATGTATCTCGGCCGCCTGATCGAATACGGCGCAACCGAGGCCATGTTCACAACCCCCAAGGATCCGAAGACGGTGGATTACATCACCGGCCGGTTCGGCTGAGCGCCGCCCGGACAAGGAGGGCAGATCGATGACCCACGAGCATATCGTACGATCCTATGACGAGGAACTTCGGGCCCTTCACGATGCCATCGTGCGCATGGGCGGCCTGGTCGAAGCGCAGCTCTCGGGCGCCATTTCCGCCCTGGTGAAACGCGACAGCAGCCTGGCGGCGACCATCATCGAGGGCGACGACAAGGTGGACGAGCTCAACATCGTCGTCGATACCCTGGCGACCCGCATGCTGGCGCTGCGCCAGCCGGTCGCAACCGACCTTCGCAGCGTGATCGGGGCGTTCAAGATTTCGAGCGATCTTGAGCGCATGGCCGACTATGCGTCGAACGTCGCGAAGCGCGCCATCGCCCTGTCCCGGGCCGAACCGGTGCGGCCCCTGCACGCCATTCCGCGCATGGCCGGGCTGGTCGAAGAGATGATCAAGGACGTGCTTGATGCCTATGTCGGGGGCGACGTGGCAAAGGCGGTCGCCGTCTGGCAGCGGGACGAGGAAGTGGACGAGATCTATAACAGCCTGTTCCGCGAGCTTCTGACCTACATGATGGAGGATCCGCGCAACATCACGGCGGCGACCCATCTGCTGTTCTGCGCAAAGAACATCGAGCGCATCGGCGACCATGCGACCAACATCGCCGAGACCGTGCATTTCCTGGTCAAGGGCGAACGGCTGCAGACGGCCCGGCCCAAAAGCGACCTGTCAAGCTTTGCCCTGATCCAGCCGCCGAAGACCTGACCGGCAATCCATGGCGATCGAGCCGCCCAGATCCGGACCGGACGATTTGACCAGGCCGCTTGTTCTGGTGGTCGAGGACGAGAGCGCGCTCAATCAGCTGCTGCAATACAACCTGGAACGGGCGGGTTATCGCGTTCGGGTCGCCGAGGACGGCGACGAGGCGCTGTTGGCCGCAACCGAGGAACCGCCCGATCTGGTGGTCCTGGACTGGATGCTGCCCGGTCTTTCCGGCATCGAGGTCTGCCGCCTGCTGCGGCGGCGCAGCACGACCCAGCGCACGCCCATCCTGATGCTGACCGCGCGCGGCGAGGACACCGACAAGGTGCGGGGCCTGGAAACGGGCGCCGATGATTACGTGACCAAGCCGTTCAGCCCGGCCGAGCTTCTGGCCCGGATCAAGGCGCTGTTGCGACGGGCGAAGCCGGCCCTGGCCGCCGACAGCCTGACCTATGCCGACCTCACCCTGGACAAGATCCAGCATCGCGTGATGCGGGACGGCGAGCCCATTCATCTCGGCCCGACCGAGTTCCGCCTGCTGCGCTATTTCATGGAGCGGCCGGGCCGCGTGCTTTCACGCGAGCAGCTGCTTGATGCGGTGTGGGGATCGAACATCCATGTCGAGATCCGCACCGTCGATGCCCATATCCGGCGCCTGCGCAAGGCGCTGAACATGGACGGCAAGGCCGACCTGATCCGCACTGTCCGGTCGGCCGGCTACGCGCTTGACACCGCCAAGGGGTAAACCGGCGGTCAGGCGTCGGATTCGCCCAGAGCCCCGCGATAGGTCGCTGCCGCATCCGGGCTGGCGCAGACGAACACCACCTGCGTGATCGACGGGGTTGCAGCCAGACATGCGCCGACGGTGCGAACGGCGATCGCGGTTGCCCGCGCCAAGGGAAATCCATAGGCCCCGGTGCTGATGGCCGGAAAGGCGATGGTTTGGATGCCGTTCTGCACCGCCAGGGCAAGGGCCGCACGATAGCAGCGGGCCAGCAATTCGTCCTCGCCCGCGCCACCGCCCCGCCAGATCGGCCCCACCGTGTGAATCACCCAACGGGCCGGCAGGCGATAGCCGCGGGTGATGCGGGCCTCGCCGGTCGGGCAGCCCCCGAGGGTGCGGCATTCCGCCAGCAGGTCCGGACCAGCCGCGCGATGGATGGCACCATCGACACCGCCGCCACCCAGCAGCGATTCGTTCGCCGCATTGACGATGGCGTCTGTCGCCTGCCGGGTGATGTCACCGACGACGACAAGCAAGCGGGCCTTGGGCGGCTGGCCTGGCACTAGCGTAGCGCTGCCTCGGCGGCGAGGAGGGGCCGACCCAGGGCCTCGGCCACCGCTGGATGGGTGATGGCGCCGCGATGCACGTTAAGGCCGGCCCGCAGATGCGGATCGTCGGCCATGGCGCGGCGATAGCCTTTCTCGGCAAGCGCCAGAACGAATGGCAGCGTCGCGTTGTTGAGCGCCAGGGTCGAGGTGCGCGCGACAGCGCCCGGCATATTGGTCACGCAATAATGAATGACGTCATCCACCCGATAGACCGGTTCGGCGTGGGTGGTGGGACGGCTTGTCTCGCTACAGCCGCCCTGGTCGATGGCGACATCCACGAACACGCTGCCGCGTCGCATCCGTCCGATCATGGTCCTGGTGATCAGCCGTGGTGCCGCCGCACCCGGAATCAACACCGCGCCCACAACCAGATCGGCATCGCACACATACTGCTCGATCGAATCGACCGTGGAAAAGATGGTGTTAAGGCGCGCGCCAAACTGGAGATCCAGCGCATAGAGGCGTGGGAGCGACTTTTCAATCACGATCACGCGCGCCTCAAGCCCCATCGCCATGCGGGCGGCGTTGGTGCCAACCACGCCGCCGCCCAGGATGACGACATTGGCGGCCGGCACGCCGGGCACACCACCCAGCAGCACGCCCCGGCCGCCGGCGCCCTTTTCCAGATAGTGGGCCCCGACATGGATCGACATGCGGCCGGCAACTTCGCTCATCGGTTCAAGAAGCGGCAACCGGCCCTCGCGGTCGGTGACCGTTTCATAGGCAATCGCCACGCAATCGGATGCGGCAAGGCCGTCGGCCTGGCCCGGATCGGCGGCAAGATGAAGATACGTGAAAAGCACCTGCCCCGGGCGCAGAAGACCGATTTCAACCGGCTGCGGTTCCTTCACCTTGACGATCAGATCGGCGGTGGCAAAGACCTCGGCCGCGCTCGGGATGATGGTTGCGCCGACCGCCGCGTAATGAGCGTCATCGAAGCCAATGCCGTGGCCGGCGTGGCTTTGGACCACCACCTGATGGCCGTGGTGGATCAGTTCGCGCACGGAAGACGGCGTCAGGCCAACCCGGTCTTCATGAACCTTGATCTCTTTGGGAACACCGATTCGCATGAGGTGCCCTTTCCTGCCGCCCGCGATCAAGAATGGGGCTTTAGCCTGGTCGGCGCAATGGGCGCCTTCATCGTCAAGCGCCGCTCGCGCCGCATCAGGATCAGCACCAGAAGCGCCGATGGCAATCCGGCAGCCGCGGTGAACATGAAAAAGGTCTCGTAGCCCACGGCATCCACGACCAAGCCCGAAAAACCGCCCAGAAACTTGCCCGGCAGCGCCATGAGCGATGTGAACAGGGCGTATTGGGTGGCGGTGTAGGCGATGTTGGTCAGGCCCGAAAGATAGGCGATGAAGACCGAACCCGCGATGCCGGCGCTGATGTTGTCGGCCGAGATCACCAGGGTAAGAAGCCAGGGATCGCGCCCCCAGCCGGCCAGGGCCGCGAACAAGATGTTGGTCGCAGCGATTAGGATCGACGAAAGCAGCAGGGGGCGAAGGGTCCCGTAACGCGCGACCAGAGCACCGCCGATCAGGGCGCCCGCGATGGTCATCGCAAAGCCATAGATCTTGATGATGTTGGCGATCTCGGTCTTGTCGAAGCCAAGGTCGATATAGAACGGGTAGGCCATCACCCCCATGGTGATGTCGGCGACCCGGAAGACGCCAATGAAAGCCAGGATGACAAGCGCGAATGCGCCGTTCCGTTCGAAAAAATCGACGAACGGCCCGATCACGGCGCCAACCAGCCATGCCGCGGGCAGGCGGATGATCGACGGCCAGTGACCCTTGCCCTCGAGAAAGGCAAGCACCCGGGCCTCGCGCGCTTCGCTGCCGATGCCCATCACGATAGCCGGTTCACGCACCATCAGGGCCGTCACAAGGCCGACCGAGGTCAATGCCGCCATTGTCAGATAGGCGGCGCGCCAGGATTCGAACTCGGCGATATAAAGGGCTCCGGCGCCCGCCACCAGCAGCGCGATGCGATAGCCAAGCTGGTAGCTGGCCGCCAGCGCGCCCTGGATATCGGTGCCACCCTGTTCGATCCGGAACGCATCGATCGCCACGTCCTGGGTTGCGGACGAAAAAGCGACAACCAGGGCCAGCGCCGCTATCGACGCAAGGTCGGTGCGCGGATCGGTGAACGCCATGCCGGCAAGCCCGGCGGCAATGCCGACCATGGCAACCACCATCCAGCTTCGCCGCCGTCCGAAACGCTTCGACAGGAACGGCAGGGTTAGCCGATCGACAAAGGGCGCCCACAGCACCTTGATCGCATAGGCGATCCCGACCCAGCTCAGAAATCCGATGGCGGTGCGGCTGACGCCGGCCTCGCGCAGCCAGGCGGACAGAGTCGAAAACACCAGCAGGAAAGGAAGCCCGGCCGAGAAGCCAAGACAGAGAAGGGCCAGAACGCGCCGGTCAACATAGAGAAGCAGCGCGTCGCGCCAGCTTCGCTGCGGGCCGGAACCGGTCACGCCGGTTGCGCGCCCAGAAGCTCGGCAAGCGGCGTCTCGGGCCGGGCGCCGAAATGGCTGATGATCTCGGCCGCCGCCAGCGCGCCCAGGCGCCCGGCCGTCGCCAGGTCCTTGCCCTGGGTCAGGCCGTACAGGAACCCCGCCGCATAAAGATCGCCGGCTCCGGTGGTATCGATGACCCGCTTCACCGGCGCCGCATCGATGACATGCACTTCGGAATCGCGCAGCACCACCGCGCCCCTGGCCGAACGGGTCAGCGCCGCAATGTCGCAGGCGCCGCGCACCGCTTGCAGGGCCTGGTCGAAACTTGCAGCCAGGTAAAGCGATTCGATCTCGGCCTCGTTCGCGAACAGGATATCGACGTGATGGGCGACGAAGGCGCGGAACGCATCGCGGTGACGATCGACGCAGAACGGATCGGACAGCGTAAAGGCGACCTTGCGCCCGGCCTGGTGGGCGATATGGGCTGCCTTGACCAGGGCTTCGCGTGCCTTGGGTGAATCCCACAGATAGCCCTCGAGATAGGTGACGGACGCGCTTGAGATCAGGTTGGTGTCGATGTCCTCGACCCCAAGCTCGATGGCGGCGCCAAGATAGGTCTGCATGGTCCGCTGGGCATCGGGGGTGACGAAAATCATGCAGCGCGCCGAAGGCGGGCCGCCCTCGGCCGCGGGCGTGTCGAAATCGACCCCGGCGGCGCGGATATCATGGCGGAAGATGCCGCCCAGCTGATCGTTCCGCACCTTGCCGACAAAGGCTGCCCGGCCGCCGAACGAGGCGATGCCGGCCATGGTGTTGGCGGCCGAGCCGCCCGAAACCTCGACGGCCGGACCCATCAGGTCATAAAGGCGATGGGCGTTGTGCTCGTCGATCAGGGTCATGGTGCCCTTGGAAAGGCCAAGACGCGCAATCCCCGCATCGGATTCGTGGGCCAGCACGTCGACAATGGCATTACCGATTCCGACGACATCGAGGCTGGATTCTGGCATGATCCCTCCGCGGATCGGCCGGTTGGACAGTCAGCTTGCCTGGCAGCTTGCCTGGACGGGTCTCTTGGGCGGCGGCAGTATAGCGGCCAGCCGAGAGGCGGCAAGCGCCCCGCCGACGGCCACGCATTGACATGGTGAACGGATGAGTATCGCACCGCGATGATCGGACCCTATTTGAAGGCGATGGCCCAGGCTTTGGACCCGCGGTTCCGCAAGGTGCTGATGCGCAGCCTAGCCGCGACACTGGCCACCTTCGTGGGACTGTGGGGCCTGGTCTGGCTGCTGGTGGCGCGGACCCGCATCTTCGAATCCGGCTGGCTGGAAGGGATTTCCGATGCCTTTGGCGGCCTGTTTGCCATTGCGCTGACCTGGCTTCTGTTCCCGGCCGTGGTGGGCATGGTGATGAGCCTGTTCATCGAGGACGTGGCCGACGCCGTCGAGGAACGCCACTATCCGGAACTGGGCCCCGCCCGGCGCCAGAACCTGGGCGAGATCCTTTGGACCACGGCGCGTTTCACCGCCGTGCTGATCCTGGTCAACCTGCTGGTGCTTCCCATCTACCTGATTCCGGTGCTGAACGTGATCGTGTTCTACGTGATCAACGCAGCGCTTCTCGGCCGCGAATATTTCGAGCTTGCCGCCTGCCGCCGCCTGCCGGTGGCCGAGGCCGACAGGCTGCGCCGCGCCAACCGGCTGGGAATCTTTCTGGCCGGGGGGCCGGCGGTATTCCTGTTCACGGTGCCGATCGTCAACCTGGTCGCGCCGATCCTGACGACCGCCGCCCTGGTGCATGTGTTCCACGGCCTGCGGGCCCGGAGCGCGAAACCGGCCGCATGATGGCGCGTCTTTCCATCCTTGCCGTGCTGGCCCTGGTTCTTGCCGGTTGCGGCAGCAGCCGCGATCCGGCCATCGACGCGTCGCCCCAGGCCGCCACGCCGGACGCGTCGAGCGAACGGACCGCGGCGGTGCCGCGCCCACCGGCGCGCATTCCGATGCCGCCGGCCGATATCGACCCGGGCCAGATCCTGAAGGCGAACGGCGATCAGGTCATGAGCCTGCTTGGCAAGCCCGAGATGAAGCGCCGCGAAAAGCAGGCCGAACTGTGGCAATACCGTTCGTCGAGCTGCGTCCTTAACCTGTTCGTCTATCCCACCGGCGCCAACCACGCGCCCGAAGTGACCCATGTTGAGGCCCGCGCCCGGGCCGGCGGTATCATGCCGACGCGCATCTGTCTTGCGTCCCTGATTGCCAAGCGCAACGGGCGCGGCTGATCCCCGCCCGTCAAACCAGCCCCATCAGCCCGGCGTTTTCGCCTTGTAGCGGCAAAGATCGGCAACCGGGCAGGTCGGGCAAGCGGGCTTGCGCGCCTTGCAGACATAGCGCCCATGCAGGATCAGCCAGTGATGGGCATGGCGGCGGAATTCATCCGGCACGATGGCGAGAAGCCTTTCTTCCACCGCGCGGGGCGTCTTGCCGGGCGCAAGCCCGGTGCGATTGCCAACCCGGAAGATATGCGTATCGACGGCAATCGTCGGCTGGTCGAACGCCACGTTCAGGACCACATTGGCGGTCTTGCGCCCGACGCCGGGAAGAGCTTCCAGCGCCTCGCGGTCCCTGGGCACCTGGCTGCCGTGCTCGGTCACCAGCTTCTGCGACAGCGCGATGATGTTCTTGGCCTTGCTGTTGAAGAGGCCGATGGTCTTGATCGCGTCTTTGAGGCCCGCCTCGCCGAGCGCCAGCATCTGCTCGGGGGTGCGGACCCTGGCAAAGAGCGGCCTGGTCGCCTTGTTCACGCCGGCATCGGTTGCCTGGGCCGAAAGCACCACGGCAACCAGAAGGGTATAGGGGTTGATGTATTGCAGTTCCGAGCGCGGATCGGGGCGCGCCGCGGCAAGGCGGCGGAAGAATTCGGCGGCATCGGCACGCGAAAGGGGCATCGGGACGGTCTTCATCGCCTGGGAGACAAGACGCCTTACCATACCCCATCGGCCCGTAATCCATCGGCCTTGAAACGGCCACCCCGCGGGGCGACATCTAGCGGGTTCCTTGCCCAGCCCGGGGCGGCTACAGTCCGGCCCCTGCAATCGACCCGAACGAAACGACCTGAACACAACGACCTGAACACAACGACTGGCCCATCGTGACGACAGCCCTTCTCACCGCTTCCGCCCCGGGGGGCACCGCGCCCGCTTGGGCCGGCCGGCGGACGTTTGCCATCATTTCGCACCCCGACGCCGGCAAGACGACCCTGACCGAGAAGCTGCTGCTGTTCGGGGGCGCCATCCGCATGGCGGGGCAGGTGCGGGCGCGCGGCGAGCAGCGCCGCACCCGTTCAGACTGGATGGAGATGGAGCGGGCCCGCGGCATTTCCATCACCAGTTCGGTGATGACCTTTGAAAGCGGCGGCATCACCTTCAACCTTCTGGACACGCCGGGTCACCAGGATTTCAGCGAGGACACCTATCGCACCCTGACCGCGGTCGATTCCGCCATCATGGTGATCGACGCCGCGAAGGGCATCGAGAGCCAGACCCGCAAGCTGTTCGAGGTGTGCCGGCTTCGGAACATTCCGATCATCACCTTCATCAACAAGGTGGACCGCGAAGGGCGGGACCCGTTTACCCTGCTGGACGAGATCGAAAGCAGCCTGGCCCTGGATGCGGCACCAATGACGTGGCCGCTGGGCATGGGGGTCGATTTCCGCGGCGTGTTCGATCTGCGCGCGAACCGCATCCTGGCCATGCCGGGGGAACCGGGCGAACCGGCCCGGGCGCCGATCGATTGCACGGGCGCCGACGATCCCGCCCTGGACCGGCTGGTCCCGGCCCATGTGCTGGCGCCATTCCGCGAAGGCGTCGCGCTGGCGCTGTCCGCCTATCAGCCACTTGACGTCGACACCTATCGGGCCGGCCACATGACACCGGTGTTCTTCGGCAGCGCACTCAAGGATTGCGCGGTGAACGAATTGTTGCAGGCGATAGCCGACATTGCGCCGCCGCCCCGCGCCCAGCCCGCCAGCCCGCGCGACATCAACCCCGACGAACCGGCCGTGACCGGCTTCGTGTTCAAGGTGCAGGCCAACATGGACCCCAACCACCGCGACCGGGTGGCGTTCCTGCGCCTGTGCTCGGGCCGCTTCAGGCGCGGCATGAAGCTGAAACAGGTGGCGACCGGCAAGACGCTGGCGGTGCAGGCGCCGATCTTCTTCTTCGCCCAGGAGCGTGAGCTGGCCGAAGAGGCACTGCCGGGCGACATCATCGGCATTCCCAATCATGGCACGCTTCGGGTGGGCGATACGCTTTCGGAAGGCGAGGATCTGCGCTTCACCGGCATTCCGAACTTCGCGCCCGAGATTCTGCGCCGCGTGCGGCTTGACGATCCGATGCGGGCCAAGCAGCTTCGCCGCGCACTCGAGGACCTGGCCGAGGAAGGCGTGACCCAGGTGTTCCGCCCGCTGCTGGGGTCGAACTGGATCGTCGGCGTGGTGGGGCAGTTGCAGCTTGACGTGCTCGCCTCGCGCATTGCCGCCGAATACAAGATCGCGGTGGGCTTCGAAGGGGCGCCTTATGAAACCGCGCGCTGGGTGGCGGGCATTGATCCGGCCATGGTGGCGCGCTTCATCGAAAGCCACCGCGCCAGCATGGCCGAAGACCGCGACAATGCGCCGGTGTTCCTGGCCCGCAACATGTGGGACCTGAACCGCACCATCCAGGATTGGCCGGATCTCAAGTTCCTGACCACGCGCGAGCGGTCATAACGGGGATGTGAAGACGGGGCGATCGGGCGTCACGCCTGGTCGATGATCGTCTGTCGGTGATCGGCTGGATTGCTGCCAAGACAAGGGCGGCTTGCCAAGCTTGGCCCGAGGTTCCATATCATCTTTATCATCAAGATCGGCAACCGGGTGCGGCAGATCAGCGTTGAACGCGCCGATCGCCAGTGCTGGCCACAAGTCGCGGCGCATCTGCCAATGCGTGTCGCACAACGCGCCGCGTGACATCCAATGACACTGACAAGCCGATCCGGTCGAACCGGCAAGCGGATTTCTGGTTGTGTCCGGGCGGCGCGGATCATTCGAAGCGCAACACAAGTCGGAGGCCCTCGATGCAACGACAGACGCAACGACCGAATCTGCTGCGAAGCGCCTTTGTCGCTTTGGCGTTGGCAACATCTGTGGCGGGCTGTGCCGCTGTTTCCGGGCGCGAGACGCCCGGCGAATATGTCGATGACGTGACGATCTCGACCCGGGTGCGGACGGCGATCCTGAGCGAGATCGGCCCGGGCGAAGTCAAGGTCGAAACTATGCAAGGCGTCGTCCAGCTGAGCGGCTTCGTTTCATCGGCCCAGGTCAAGACAAAGGCCGGCGACATCGCCCGGGGCGTTGGCGGCGTCAAGCAGGTGAAGAACGATCTGATCGTCCGCTAGCGGCGCATGGACTGAATAAGCTGGGGCTGAATAAGCCGGGGCTGAATAAGCCGATAAGGAGATGGCCATGAGCATAGGCGATGTCATCATCATCATATTGCTGCTCATGCTGCTGGGCGTCCTGCCGACCTGGTCACATAGCAGGAGCTGGGGCTATTACCCCAGCGCCGGAGTGGGGGTCATTCTGGCCGTTGTGCTTGTCCTGGTTCTAGTAGGGCGGATATAGAATCTTTCACGGTCAGATAGACTTGTTCTGACAGAGCGCGTTTGGCCAAATGTGCCGGGTCAAATACGCGTGGCCCGCAGGGTTTGTCGGCGGCGAGCGGCCGCCCCTGCGGGATTTTTTCAATTCAGACCCTTCAATTCAGGCCTCTTCGTTTGGCCCCTGCACCCGGCACTACAGCTCGTCTATAATTATTCTTATGAGCAAAAACGTTGCCGTGCCCAAGGCGGGCCCGAATGACGGAATGCCTTGCCCGGCCCCCACGCCTTCTGCGTCTGAACCGGAACCGGCACCGCCGCTGTTCGACGCCACCCTGCGGCCGCACCGAAGCCTGACACCGGTCGGCTTCTGGGTGATTATCGGGATCCTGGTCGCGGCAAGCTTTGCCATGGGCACCTTGTTCCTGATCAAGGGCGCCTGGCCGGTGTTCGGCTTCTATGGGCTGGACGTGGCCCTGGTCTATTGGGCGCTGAAGGCCAGCAACCGCCAGGGCCGCCTGTTCGAGCGGCTTGAGCTTTGGCCCGATACCCTGATGGTGCAGCAGGTAAGCGCGCATGGCCGTGTGACCCGCTCGGAATTCCAGCCCTATTGGCTGAAGGTGGATCTGGAAGAGCACGACAGCGGCGACAACCGGCTGACGCTCAGATCGCACGGCCGGGAGCTGGAGATCGGCGCATTCCTGGCGCCGGAAGAAAAGATCACCCTGGCCCTTGCGTTGCGCGGCGCGCTGGCCAAGGCCCGGGCCCCGATATTTTGACAGGTATTCTGACGCAGGTTTCCAAGCTCGCGGCCGTTCAGCCGCAAAGAACGTCCTTCATTGAATAGAAGCCGGGTTTTCTGCCGACGCCCCAAAGCGCCGCCCGCACCGCGCCGCGGGCAAAGATGTGCCGCCCGCCGGCCCGGTGGCTGATCTCGATCCGCTCGCCGTCGGCGGCGAAGATCACGGTGTGATCGCCCGGCACGTCGCCACCGCGCAGCACCGCGAAGCCGATGTCGCCGGGACGCCGCTCGCCGGTGTGGCCGTCCCTGGCCCGGGCGGAAACCGCCGCCAGATCGACCTTGCGCCCGCGCGCCGCCGCTTCGCCCAGCGCCAGGGCGGTGCCCGATGGCGCGTCCACCTTGTGGCGGTGATGCATCTCGACGATCTCGATGTCAAAAGACTGGTCAAGGGCCGCCGCCGCCTGCTCGACTAGGCCGAGAAGCAGGTTGACGCCGACACTCATGTTCGGGGCAAAGACCACCGGGCAGTGTCGCCCGGCCCGCTTCAAGGCTTCGACGCCTTCGGCATCGATGCCGGTCGTGCCGACCACATGCACGGCCTTTGCCTGGGCGGCAAGCCGCGCATGGGCGATGGTGGCCGCCGGCACGGTGAAGTCCAGCACCGCATCGGCGGCCGCGAACAGGACCGCCGGATCGTCGCCGCATGTGACGCCGATCGGATCGACACCGGCCAGCACGCCCAGATCCTGGCCAATCGCGGAATGGCCCTTGCCTTCGGTGCCGCCGATCAGCACCGCGCCCAGCGTCGCCAGTGTTTCCTTGAGCAGCATCCGCCCCATCCGGCCGGCGCAGCCGACGACCCCGATTCGAACTTCTGTCATGGCGCTCCTCCGCTGCCCGCCTCTACCACGGCGGGGCGGCCCGGCCAAGCATCACACGCGCTGATAGGTGGCAAGCATGACCTGGTCCTTGCGCGGGCCGCTGACCCGCCAGGCGACCTGCCAGCAATCGGCGGAACGTGCCTGGATCCGGCCGCGATACAGATCGGGACCGCAGGGATGCAGCACCCGCCACAGGCCTTTGGTCAGGACAAGGTCATGAAACAGGCCGCCATCTTCAAAGGTGACGTTCGCCTTGTCGGGCGCGACGAAATCGTAATGGGCGCCGCGCCGCGCCTGGCCCTGATAATCGCCGAACCGCAGGCGGCCCGTTTCCTCGTAGCGAAGCCCCCCGGCCGCGGCGCGGAATGTCGCGTGGCCGGAAAAAAGACCGTCGCAGTGCAGGCGGCGGTCGCGGATGCGGCGTTCGATCCGCCAGCCCCCCGCCAGATAGGCACAAAGATCGGTGACCGCGATCACCGGACCACATCGCCCTTTGCCATCAGTCGCGGAGATCGTCCCACAGCTCCTTGACCTTGGCGAAGAAGCCTTCCGATTCCGGGCTGGTCTGCTTGCGCGTGCCGGCCTTGTCAAATTCCTCCAGAAGCTCGCGCTGGCGCGCCGTCAGGTTGACGGGCGTTTCCACCACCGCTTCCACATACATGTCGCCATGGCTGCCGCCCCGCATCACCGGCATGCCCTTGCCGCGCAGGCGGAACTGGTGACCGGCCTGGGTGCCGGGCGGAATGGCAAGCTTGGCGCGCTTGGCTTCAAGCGTCGGCACTTCGATATTGCCGCCAAGTGCTGCGGTCGTCATCGGGATCGGCACCCGGCAGAAGATGTTGGCGCCATCGCGGCGGAAGAACCGATGCGGCCTGACCGACAGAAAAATATAAAGATCGCCGCTTTGCGCGCCGCGCACGCCGGCCTCGCCCTCGCCGGCCAGGCGAATGCGGGTGCCATCTTCGACACCGGCCGGAATGTTCACGTTGAGCGTCTTTTCCTTGACCTGGCGGCCGGTGCCCGAACAGCTGCGGCACGGATCCTTGATGACCTGGCCGATGCCCTGGCAGGTGGGGCAGGTGCGCTCGATGGTGAAGAAGCCCTGCTGGGCGCGGACGCGGCCATGGCCCTGGCAGGTGGCACAGGTGGTGGGACCGGACCCGCTGGCCGCGCCGGACCCCGAGCACACTTCGCAGCTGACGGATGTCGGCACGTCGATCCGCACCTGCTTGCCGGCATAGGCATCGTCGAGTTCGATTTCGAGATCGTAGCGAAGATCGGCGCCGCGCCGGTTCTGCTGGCGGCGGCGGCCGCCGGTGGCCTGGCCGAACATCTCGTCGAAGATGTCGGCGAAGCCGGACGCAAAATCGAAGCCCCCCTGGCCGCCGCGTCCGCCGCCCTGTTCAAAGGCGGCATGGCCGAAGCGATCATAGGCGGCGCGCTTCTGTTCGTCCTTGAGGACGTCGTAGGCTTCGTTCAGTTCCTTGAACCGCTGCTCGGCTTCCTTGTCACCCTGGTTGCGGTCCGGGTGATGCTGCATCGCAAGCTTGCGATAGGCTTTCTTCAGCTCGTCGGGACTGGCACCACGCTGGACGCCCAGCACGTCGTAATAGTCGCGCTTTGCCATGGAATGCTGCCGTCATCACAAGCGACGGCCGGCGAGCCCGTGCCCGCCGGCCTGATCGCATTGCACAGCGTGCGCCTGCATGGCAGGCTTACGCCGAGCGGTTCTTCTTGTTCTCGTCGACTTCCTCGAATTCGGCGTCGACCACTTTCTCGTTGCTGCCGCTGGCACCGCCGGCGGTGGCATCCGACCCTGCGTCAGAGCCGGGCGCGCCGCCCGGTGCCTGCTGAGCCCGATACATGGCTTCGCCCAGTTTCATCGACGACTGAGCCAGCTTTTCAGTGGCCGACTTGATGGTCTGTGCGTTGTCGCTGTTCAGCACCTCGCGCAGGGCGGCAAGATCGCGCTCGATCGCCTCGCGCTCGGCGGCCGGAACCTTGTCGCCGTGCTCCTTCAACGTCTTTTCGGTCGAATGGATCAGTCCGTCGGCCTGGTTGCGGGCGTCGATCACCTCGCGCCGCTTCTTGTCTTCGGCGGCGTGGGCCTCGGCGTCTTTCACCATCTTTTCGATATCGGTATCCGACAATCCACCCGATGCCTGGATCCGGATCTGCTGTTCCTTGCCGGTGGCCTTGTCCTTGGCCGACACGTTGACGATGCCGTTCGCGTCGATGTCGAAGGTGACCTCGACCTGCGGCACGCCGCGCGGTGCGGACGGAATGCCGACCAGATCGAACTGACCCAGAAGCTTGTTGTCTGCCGCCATCTCGCGTTCGCCCTGAAACACCCGAATGGTGACCGCGGTCTGGTTGTCCTCGGCGGTCGAGAACACCTGGCTTTTCTTGGTCGGGATCGTCGTGTTGCGATCGATCAGGCGGGTGAACACGCCACCCAGGGTTTCGATGCCAAGCGAGAGCGGCGTGACATCGAGGAGAAGAACATCCTTCACCTCGCCCTTCAGCACGCCGGCCTGGATCGCGGCACCGATGGCCACAACCTCGTCCGGGTTGACGCCCTTGTGCGGCTCGCGGCCAAAGAACGCCTTCACCGTCTCGAACACCTTGGGCATGCGGGTCATGCCGCCAACCATCACGACCTCGTCGATCTCGGCGGCGGAAACACCCGCGTCCTTGAGCGCGGCGCGACATGGCACGATGGTGCGTTCGATCAGGTCGCCGACCAGCGCTTCAAGCTTGGCGCGCGTCAACTTGATGTTGAGATGCTTCGGCCCGGTCTGATCAGCGGTGATGAAAGGCAGGTTGACATCCGTCTGGGTCGACGAGGAAAGCTCGATCTTCGCCTTCTCGGCCGCTTCCTTCAGGCGCTGCAGCGCCAGGCGGTCGCCGCGCAGGTCGATGCCCTGTTCTTTTTTGAATTCATCGGCCAGGTAATCGATGATGCGCTTGTCGAAGTCCTCGCCGCCCAGGAAGGTATCACCGTTGGTCGACTTCACCTCGAAGACGCCATCGCCGATCTCGAGGATCGAGATGTCGAAGGTACCACCGCCCAGGTCATAGACGGCGATGGTGCCGGCCTTCTTCTTCTCAAGGCCATAGGCAAGTGCGGCGGCCGTCGGCTCGTTGATGATGCGCAGCACGTCAAGGCCCGCGATCCTGCCGGCGTCCTTGGTCGCCTGGCGCTGGGCATCGTTGAAGTAGGCGGGAACCGTGATGACGGCTTCGGTCACCGTTTCGCCGAGGTAGGATTCGGCGGTTTCCTTCATCTTCTGCAGGATGAAGGCGCTGACCTGCGAAGGCGAATACTTGGTGCCATGCGCTTCCACCCAGGCATCGCCCGAGTCCGATGCGATGATGCGATAGGGCACGAGATCCATGTCCTTCTTGGCCATGGGATCGTCGTAGCGGCGCCCGATCAGGCGCTTGATCGCAAAGAGGGTGTTTTCCGGATTGGTGACCGCCTGGCGCTTGGCGGACTGGCCGACCAGACGTTCGCCGCTCTGGGTAAAGGCAACCATGGACGGCGTAGTGCGCGCGCCCTCGGCGTTCTCGAGAACCTTCGCCTTCTGGCCCTCCATGACGGCGACGCAGGAATTCGTAGTGCCTAGATCGATGCCAATGACTTTGCCCATAGGATCCTCATTCGTTCGGCAGGCTCAGCCAGCCACACAGGCGCCGGCGGAACCCCCACGAGTCTGTTGAGAAATCGAGACGTTCCAGTTCCTTGCCCCAGGTTCGGGGCGGTCTGGCCCGATATATAAGAAGCCCCCATTCGGCATGCAACGGGCGTCGGCGGCCCCGATCCTCAGGGGGTGACGATTATACCGGGGTTTTCATCGGCCATGTCGGTCGCGAACTGGAAATCGGCCGGTTCCTCGGAGTGGATTCGATAGACCGGCTCGCCGGCCTTAACGGAATCACCCGCTTTTTTTAACAAATCAATGCCGGCGCCCTTATCCATCGGTGCACCGGCCAGCCGGGCAATGCGGCCGATCCGATGGCAGTCGATGGCTGTCAGGCGCCCGTTGCGGGGGGCGACGATCTCGCGGGTGATGGACCCCACCGCCGCCTTCCGGTTCGCCGGGCCCTGGCCGGCGATGATGCGCTCCATGGCCGCCAGGGCACGGCCGGAATCAAGGATTTCCCGTGCCCTTGCATAACCCTGGCCCCCCTTGAGGGCCGGGTCGAAATCAAGGATGCGGCCGGCCAGCAGGAGCGATTTTTCGCGCAGGTCCTGGGGCGCGTCGGGGTCGTTCCGCAGCACCTGCATCACATCGCGGGCTTCGAGAACCGGGCCGATGCCGCGCCCGATCGGCTGCGAGCCGTCAGTCACCAGCACTTCAAGCGCAAGGCCGATGGCACCGCCGATATATTCGAACAGCTTGCGCAGGCGGTTGGCGTCATCCTGGGTGCGGATCTTGGCGGTGGGCCCCAGGGGTATGTCGACCAGCAGGTGGGTGGACCCGGCCGCAAGCTTTTTCGACAGGATCGAGGCCACCATCTGCTCGCGGGTATCAATGCCCAGCGGACGTTCGACCGCAATCAGGATGTCGTCGGCGGGGGAAAGATTGACGTGACCGCCCCACACCAGGCAGCCTTTTTCCCGTTCGACCAGGCTGCGCATCTCGTGGATGCCGAGATCGACCCGCGCCAGAACCTCCATCGTATCGGCCGTGCCGGCGGCCGACGTGATGGCGCGCGACGATGTTTTCGGGATCATCAGACCATGGGCGGCAACGATCGGCACCACGATCATCGAGGTACGATTGCCAGGAATGCCGCCGATCGAATGCTTGTCGACCACCGGCGTTCCCGGCCAGACCAGGCGATTGCCGGTGCGCGCCATGGCCTGGGTCAGGCTCAGCACCTCGTCGGTGGTCATGAACGAGGCCGAGGACACCAGGAACGCCGCTACCTCCATGCGCGAATAGCGGTGGGCGACGATATCGGCGACGATGGCGCCAAGATCTTCGGGCGAAAAGGTGTTGCCCATGATCTTTTCGCGGATGGCATCGATGCTGCGGGGCGCCGCCGCCTGGGCGATGGCCACCATTTCGCCATCCGCCTGCCCGAAACGCCGGAAGCAGGGTTCGGAAAGACCGATCTCGTCGGGGCCCAGGATGCCCGGATCGTCGACGATATTGAGGGTGGCCATGACGGTCTGGCCGTTGTGGGATATCTCGATCTTGTTCAGGGCCTGGAACTGCTCGGGCCGATAGGATGTGCAATGGCGGCTCAGGAACGCGACATTTTCGCCATAGGTATCGATGGCAAGGCGCCTGAGCCTGAGGGGTTTCGGGCGTGGGTCCAGGGTGGTCATGGCGGCCAGAGCATGGGGCCGGCGGGGCGGGCGTTCAAGGCATGATCCTATCGGCCAGCTATCGTACCGACATTCCGGCCTATTATGGCCGCTGGCTGCTGGGCCGCCTTTCCGCCGGGTCGGTGATGGTGGCGAACCCCTATGGCGGAAAGCCGGCCAGGCTTGGTCTTGGCCGTGACGCGGTGGACGGGATCGTGTTCTGGACCAAGAACCCCATCCCGTTCGAAGCCGGTTTCGAAGCGGTGGCCGCGCTGGGCCATCCGTTCGTGATCCAGCTTGGCATCAATGCCTATCCCCGCGCGCTCGAACGTTCCGTCCCCGATCCCGATGCCGCGATCGGCTGTGCGAGCCGGCTTGCAGCCCGCTTTTCGCCCCGCGCCATCGTCTGGCGCTACGACCCGATCGTGATCTCGAGCCTGACGCCGCCCGACTGGCATACAGCGAACTTTGCCCGGCTGGCCCGGGCCTTGCGCGGCACCACCGACGAGGTGGTGACGTCCTTCGTACAGCCCTACCGCAAGACAGCGCGCAATCTGGGCGCCGCCCTGCGGGCCGCCAATGCGACATGGCGCCACCCCGATGCGGCCGAAAAGCGCGCGATCCTGGACCGGCTCCATCCCATCGCCGGCGAAAACGGAATGCGTCTCACGCTGTGCACCCAGCCGGACCTTGCCGGCGGCAAAACGCCGCCCGCCCGCTGCATCGATGCGGAACGTCTTTCAGACGTGGCCGGACGCGCCATCGGCGCGCCCGAGCGCGGCAACCGGCCCGGATGCCTGTGCCATGCGTCGCGGGACATCGGCGCCTATGATTCATGCCCACAGGGCTGCGCCTATTGCTATGCGGTCGAAAGCCAAGCCAAGGCGCGGCTGGCGCTTGGCCATCATGACCCGGCCGCCGCGTTCCTGATCCCGCCGGATCGCAGCGCCAGTTGTTAAAGCCTTTCAAGGCGCTAGACGGTCGTGTCGACCTTGTGAGCGCCGCCGCCGGGCGCGTCACCCTTCGCCACCGCCACCCGGGCCGGCCGCAGCAGCCGTTCGCGCAGCACATAGCCCGGCTGGAAGACCTGCACGACGGTGCCCTGGGGCTTGCCGGTATTGGGCAGCTCGACGATCGCTTCGTGGCGTTCATAATTGAAGGGAACGTCGAAGGGCTCGATCTTTTCAATGCCATGGCGGCTGAAGACGGCCAGAAGCTCGCTTTCCGTCAGCTCGATGCCCTGGCAGAGGGTGTTGAGCTTCTCATCGGCAGCGCGGGTCGCCGCATCGACGCTTTCCAGCGCGCGGCGCAGATTATCCGCCACATTGAGCAGGTCCTTGGCGAAACTCGCAATCGCAAAGCGGCTGGCATCGTCGCGCTCGCGCTCGGCGCGGCGGCGGACGTTCTCGGTTTCGGCCAGCGCGCGCAGCAGCCGATCCTTGTGGTCGACGATTTCGGCTTCAAGCGCGCCAACACGCGCGACAAGCGGATCGGCGCCCGCGTCCGCCTGGGTTGAAAATTCGCTGTCGGTCCGGGCCGCGGCTTCCGGTGCTTGCGGACCCGAAGGACTGCTTTCTCCGGGTTTGCCGCCCGGAGTTGTCCGTTGTTCGGTCATGTGATCCTTCCTGAGGTTCAGCGCAAAATACGATCCACCAGCTTCGCGGTGTAATCGACCATGGGAATGATTCGCGCATAGTTGAGATAGGTCGGCCCGATGATGCCGATGGCGCCAACCACGTTGCTGCTTGATTTCCCGATCGGCGCGACGATGAGCGAACAGCCGGAAAGACCGAACAGCCCGTTTTCAGCGCCGATGAAGATCTCGACGCCGTCGGCGTGGTTCGCGCGGTCGAGCAAGCGGGCCATCAGATCCTTTGTCTCAAGGGCGGTGAACAGACCGCGGATGCGTTCGAGATCCTCGATCGCGGTGATGTCGTCCAGAAGATTGGCCTGGCCGCGGATGATGAGCGCGCCGCTTTTGTCGTCGTCGCCGCCCCACACCGCAAGTCCGGCATCCACCACCTTGCCGGTGAGTTCGTCAAGCTCGCGCCGTTGCCGCTCGCGCTCGTCCAGAATGGCGCGCCGCGCTTCTTCCAGCGTGCGGCCGACCAGCCGGGATGAAAGATAGTTCGTTGCCTGGGTCAGGGCCGAGGGCGGCATCCCGGGCGGCAGGTCGATGACGCGATTCTCGACCGTGCCGGATTCCGTGACCAGCACGACCAGGGCGCGGCCCGGCCCCAGCGCCACGAATTCGATATGGACGAGGGGCGATTCGGTCTTCGGCGCCACCACCAGACCGGCGCAGCCGGAAAGCCCCGAGAGAAGCGACGAGGTCTGTTCCAGGACCTCGGACAGACTGCGGCCGCGGCCGGCGGCCAGGGCTTCGAGCCGCTCGCGCTCGGCCGGGGCAAGGCCGCCCACCTCGAGCAGGCCGCTGACGAACAGGCGAAGGCCAAGATCGGTGGGCAGGCGGCCGGCCGAGGTGTGGGGCGCCCGCAAAAGCCCCACTTCCTCAAGGTCCGACATCACGTTGCGGATGGTTGCGGGCGACAGGGTTTCGCGCAGACGGCGCGACAGGGTGCGGGAACCGACCGCCGCCCCGCTCGATTCGACATAGGCCTCGACAATCTCGCGGAACACCTCGCGCGAGCGCTGGTTGAGCTCGGCAACGCTGCCGATCCCGGCCGGCAGGGTCATCCGGTCCGGGCGCAGCGACGCTCTCAGTCGGGACTGATCCATGGCCTCAGGAATGGTCTACGGCGTTGAACATGACGCAAAAAATCTAGGGATGGGGCTGCCGCCCGTCAACGCCGGGCCGAACCCCCTGGCCCGCCGGTCAAGATTGGCGTTCGGCCCGTTGAATGGGGCCTTGGGCGGCCATGCCGGCGCCAGATTCTGTTTCCTCTGAACCGATCATGCTCTAGGGTCCGCCCCTGCCCGCGTCAGCCGGTCCACTTCACCGCCAGGAGCCCCACCATGCGTTCATTCGGCCGCAATTTCGACAGCCTGCGCCCGGTGAGCCTTGAGCCCGGGGTCAGCAAGTATGCCGAAGGGTCGTGCATCATCCGTTTCGGCGACACCCATGTGCTGTGCACCGCTTCGGTTGATGCCCGGGTTCCGCCCTTCCTTCGCGACAAGGGCCGTGGCTGGATCACGGCCGAGTACGGCATGCTGCCGCGCGCCACCCGCGAGCGGACCGACCGCGAAGCGGCGCGGGGCAAGCAGACGGGGCGCACCCAGGAAATCCAGCGCCTGATCGGCCGATCGTTGCGGGCGGTGACCGATCTTCCCCGGCTGGGCGAGCGACAGATCCGCATCGATTGCGACGTCATCCAGGCCGATGGCGGCACCCGCACCGCTTCGATCACCGGCAGCTATGTCGCGCTGGTGCTGGCGCTGCGCGGCCTCAAGGAAAGGGGCGAGATCGACGACATCCCTGTTTTCGATCAGGTGGCGGCCGTGTCGTGCGGCCTGGTCGGCGGGCAGGCGGTGCTGGATCTTGATTACGACGAGGATTCGACCGCCCAGGTGGACGCCAATTTCGTCCTGACCGCCGCCGGCGGGATTGTCGAGGTGCAGGGAACCGCCGAGGAACGGCCGTTCCGCCGCGAGGAATTCGACGCCATGCTGGCGCTGGCCCAAAAGGGCATTGCCGAGCTCGCGGCCCTGCAGCGCCAGGTTCTTGGCCTCGGCTAAGCCCTCCGGCCGGGTCAGCCTGCCATGGCGCGGCGGTTCACGGGCACCCGGCTGGTGATTGCCAGCCACAACCAGGGCAAGGTGCGGGAGATCGACGCCCTGCTGAAGCCCTATGGCGTGACGCCGGTTTCGGCCGGCGAGCTTGGGCTGGACGAGCCGGAAGAAACAGCCGCCACGTTCCATGGCAATGCCGAGATCAAGGCCCGCGCCGCCGCCATGGCGGCCGGCCGGCCGGCGCTGGCCGACGATTCCGGGCTCGAGGTCGCGGCGCTTGGCAACCAGCCCGGCATCTATTCGGCCCGCTGGGCCGGGCCCGGCAAGGATTTCGGCATCGCCATGACCCGCATCGAACGCGAGATCGCCGCAACCGGCAGCCATGACCGGCGCGCCCGCTTCGTCTGTGCGCTTGCGCTCTGCTGGCCGGACGGCCATTGCGAAACCTTCACCGGCACGGTCAAGGGCACGCTTTGCTTTCCGCCACGCGGCAAGAACGGCTTCGGCTATGACCCGATCTTCATTCCCGCCCAAGGAATGCTTACGTTCGGCGAGATGGACCCCGAAGCCAAGCATGCCATCAGCCACCGCGCCGATGCGTTTCGCCAGCTTATGGCCGCCTGTTTTGACCGCGCCTGAGCGACACGCCGGCCCCGGCAAGAGCGCCCCCTGCAAAACTGGCCCCTGCGAGACCGGTCCCTGCGAGACCGGCCTGTACGTCCACTGGCCGTTCTGCCTGTCGCGCTGCCCCTATTGCGATTTCAACAGCCATGTGCGGGCCAGCATCGACCAGGACCGCTGGCGCAACGCCCTGCTGGCCGAGATGGATTGGCAGGCCGCCGAAACCAGCGGGCGGCGGCTTTCCAGCATCTTCATCGGCGGCGGCACGCCATCGCTCATGGATGCGGCGACGGTGGCAGCGATCATCGATCGCGCCGCACGCCACTGGTCATTCGCCGACGACATCGAGATCAGCCTGGAAGCCAATCCGGGTGCCGTCGACGCCGAACGCTTCGCGGGCTTTCGCCTGGCCGGCATCAACCGCCTGTCGATTGGCGTGCAGGCGCTGGACGACGATGCGCTGCGCCAGCTTGGCCGGCGCCACGATCTGGCAACTGCGCTCGACGCCATAACGGTGGCGCGAAACCTGTTCCCGCGCATGTCCTTCGACCTGATCTATGCCAGACCGGGCCAGACAGCGAAGGCCTGGCTGGCCGAACTGGCCCGCGCGCTTGACCTGGCCGCCGATCATTTGTCGCTTTATCAGCTGACATTGGAACGGGGCACACCCTTTTACGCCGCCTGGCAGCGGGGCGAGCTTGCGCCGCTTGGCGAGGAAGACGCCGCCAGCCTGTTCGAGACAACCCAGGCGGCGCTGGCCGATGCGGGGCTGCCCGCCTATGAGATTTCCAACCACGCCCGCCCCGGCGCCGAGTGCCGGCACAACCTGATCTATTGGCGAAGCGGGGATTGCATTCCCATCGGCCCTGGCGCCCATGGGCGGTTGACCGCCGGCAACCAGCGCCGGGCGATCCACCGCATCCGCCTGCCGGAAGCCTGGCTTACCGCGGTGGAACGAGATGGCCATGCGACCCGGGAATCGACCGTTCTGTCCGAGGCCGAGCGCCTGGACGAATTCATGCTGATGGGGCTGCGCCTGACGGAAGGGATCCATCGCGGGGCGTTCCGGGCTGCGCTGGGCGGCGAGATCGAAGACCGTGTCGCGCGCGCCAGGATCGATGCGCTGGCGGCCGAAGGCCTGCTTGAATGCGATGCCGCCGGGCTGCGCCTGACGGCGGCCGGCCGCCAGCGGCTGAACGCCGTGCTGGCCTGGCTGCTGACCTAGCTTTCAGTTCGACGCCTCGAACTGTGCCGGTGGTTCGCTGACCATCACCGGACCGATCGAGGTGATCTCGAAGACCGCAAGTGCGCGTTCGGCAGTTCCGTCCCTGCGAAACCGGAACAGGCCTTCGGCGCCAATGAACCCTTGCGGCGACTTGAGGGTGGATTCGCCATAATCCGGCGCCCCGGTCGTGCTGCGGGCAAGCAGGGCCGCGATCGCGGTTGCATCATAGGCAAGGCTCGCAAGCCGCAACGGCGCATGCTTGAAGGCCTGGCGGAAGCGGGCTTCGAATCGGTCCCGCACTTCGGGTACGGTGGCCGGGAACCAGGCGCCCTGGAGCGACCGATCGAATGTCAGATTCGGGCCAGCCCACAAGCTGGTGCCGAGCAGACGCACGCCGGGCGACGCCGCATCGAAATAGGTAAGGTACGTGGCAAGCTCGCGCGAACGTTCCATCCCGCCTGCGACAAGGATTGCATCGAATGGCGCCGGGGTTGTTTCTGGCCCCAGCAACCGCGGGGTCGATTGATCCGCTGCCGTCTGGTCCGATCCAGCCTGGCCTGACACAGCCTGGCCTGCGGCGGCCTGGTCTGCGGCCGCGGCGGCCTGCTGCGCTTTGGCGCGGCGCTGTTCGTAGCGCGTCAACCGTTGCAGGACATGGGACAGGTTTTCGCCGGTGGCATTGGTCGCCTCGATCGCAACGATCTGGGTCTCGGTTCTTGCCGCCACCTCCTGGAAGGTGCGGGCGACAAGGCTGCCATAGGCATCGTCAGGGACGATGGCGGCAATCCGCTTCAGACCACGTTCGGCCGCATAGCTGACCACGCGGCTGACCTGTTCTTCCGGCGCCGCACCAAGAAGATAGATCCCGTCGCCCGCCACCTTCGCGTCATTGGAAAACGAAACGACGTTGACGCCGGCCCGGTGCGCAACTGGCGCGATATCATGCGTAAAGGCGCCCTGGAGCGGGCCCAGGATCAGCATGGCGCCAGCCGCCAAGGCCGATTCGGCGGCCGCAACCGCACTTTCCGGCGTCGTGCCGGTATCGCGCACGATCAGCGTGAATCGATCATCCGCCAATTCGAACACCGCAAGCTGCGCCGCTTCAAGGAGTGCCGTACCCAGTGCGCTTTGCGGGCCCGAAAGGGGCAGCAACAGGCCGATCCTGACCTTGCCATCGAAGATCCGCGCCGGCGGGGCCTGGGCCGGTTCCGGCTGGATGGGCCTGGTTTCGGCCGGTGGCGGCGGTGGTGGCGGTGGCGGTGGCGGTGGCGGCGCGGCTTGCACGGGTTCAGGCACGCCTCTACCTTGGGGCATCATCTGACAACCCGCCGTAGCCAAGGCCGCAGCCAGGCATGAAACGAGGCCGAAAAGACGCAGCGGCCGCAGGTGGCCATGAAAGACGCGGCCAGACACCGCGTGGGCAAGCGCGCGCACGGGAAGGCTCCCTGAAATCGAAAGAAACGGGCTTGGCCGAGCCTAGCGATCCGGCCGCCCCGCGTAAACCGCCGGCCACGGAACCGGGCGCCGGCCTGCCCCCCGGCCTTTACATCGTTGCAACACCGATCGGCAATGCCCGGGATATCACGCTGCGCGCCCTGGACGTGCTGCGCGCGGTGGATGCGATCGCCTGCGAAGACACGCGGGTCACCGCGCGGCTGCTTGCGATCCATGGAATTGCCCGGCCGCTGGTTGCCTATCACGAGCACAATGCCGCAAAAATGCGGCCAACGCTGGTGGCACGGCTTGGCACCGGCGCGCGCATTGCCCTTGTGTCCGATGCGGGGACGCCGCTTCTGTCCGATCCCGGCTACCGGCTGACGCGCGCCTGCATCGAGGCCGGCATCGCGATCACCACCTTGCCCGGCCCCACCGCCGCCATGGCGGCGGTGACCCTGGCGGGCCAGCCGACCGATCGGATCCTGTTTGCCGGCTTTCTGCCCGCCAAGAGCGGGGCGCGCCGATCGGAACTGGCCGAGATCGGGTCGCTGCGGGCGACCCTTGTCTTCTACGAGGCCCCCCACCGCCTGGTGGAATCGCTTGCCGACATGGCAAGCGTTCTTGGCACCCGCGAGGCGGCCATCGCCCGCGAGATCACCAAGCTGTTCGAAGACGTGCGGCGCGGGACACTGCCCGACCTTGCCGCCCATTATGCGGCGGCCGGGCCGCCCAAGGGCGAGATCGTGATCGTGGTCGGACCGCCCACCGGGCCGGCCGGGATCGATGATCGGGCCATGGACGACGCCCTGCGCGCGGCGCTGGCAGCCGGCAACACGGTGCGGGACGCCGCTCAGATCGTTGCGACCCGCCACGGCTGGCCGAAGCGCATCGTCTATGCGCGCGCGCTCGCCCTGAGCGGCGCCGCGTGAGGACATCCCGCCACCGGCGCAGGTCTTATCGCCTGGGCCATCTGGCCGAATTGGCAAGCGCCCTTACCCTGACGCTGAAGGGTTATCGGATTCTGGCACGGCGCTACCGCAGCCCGGTTGGCGAAATTGATCTGGTCTGCCGCCGTGGCAACAGCCTGGCCTTTGTCGAAGTCAAGGCGCGGGACGATCGCGGCCATGCGGCCAAAGCGGTTTCGCCGAAGCAACAGGCGCGCATTGCCCGCGCCGCAAGCCATTTCCTGGCCCGCCATCCGCATCTTGAATCCTGCAATGCCCGATTCGATGTAATTCTTGTCACGCCATGGCGCTTGCCGCAACATGTGGCCGATGCGTGGCGCCCCTGAAGACCACCACTGAAGACCACCCCTGGTTGACGGAGCATTTCATGGCCGAAACGGCCCTCAAGTCACAACCTGTTCCCCGCGCCCCTTCGGCCCCCGCCAGGGCGGTGCTGGTCGCGCTTGCCCTTCTTGCGCCCCTGATGAGCGGCTGCGTCGAAGCCGTGGTGGGCGCCGCCGCCACCACTGGTGTTGCCGCGTCACAGGAACGGGGCCTGGGTGGCGCGGCCGGCGATCTTCAGATCCGGTCCGAGATCAACTACCTCTGGCTCAAGCACAACGAACAGATGTACGTCGCCGTTGGCCTGAACGTGCATGAAGGCCGGGTCCTGCTGACCGGCAAGGTCCCGACGCCACAGGCGCGCGTCGATGCCGTGCGCCTGGCCTGGCAGGCCAAGGGTGTCAAAGAGGTGATCAACGAGATCCAGGTCGACCAGCCAGGTGGCATCAGCGAATACGCAAGCGACGCCTGGATCTCGAACCAGCTTCGCGCCCGCCTGCTGTTCGATGGCGACGTGTCATCCATCAACTACAGCGTCGTCACGGTGGCGGGCACCGTCTACCTGCTGGGGATCGCCCGCAGCCAGGCCGAGCTTGATCGCGTGACCACCCATGCCCGCAACGTCGCCAATGTGCGGCGCGTCATCAGCTATGTCCGGGTCAAGCAGCCGGGCGAGTCCTGACCCCGCCGCCGTGCCACTTGCCGGCATCCGCGCCTGTGGGGGACCGGCCAACCGACCGGAGAGACGTCGTTGAGCCTTGCCGTCGCAATCCAGATGGATCCGATGGACCGCATCAACATCGATGCGGATTCCACCTTCGCCATCGCGCTTGAAGCCACACGGCGCGGCCATGCGCTGTTCCATTACCTGCCGCAGGACTTGGCGCTGGATCATGGCCGGGTGATCGCCCGCGCCCATCCGCTGCAGGTCCGACGCGAACGCGGCAATCATTTCACCCTGGGGGAAGCGGTGGCGCTCGACCTTGCCAGCGTCGACGTGGTGCTGATGCGCCAGGACCCGCCCTTCGACATGGCCTATATCACGGCCACCCACCTGCTTGAGCACATCCAGAAGGATGTTCTGGTGGTCAACGATCCGGTGCATGTGCGCAACGCGCCGGAAAAGCTGTTCGTCACCCACTTCGCCGATATCATGCCGCCGACGCTGATCACGTCGCGGCCCGACCAGGTTGCCGCCTTTCGGGCCCGGCACAGCGATATCGTCGTGAAGCCCTTGTTCGGCAATGGCGGGTCGGGGGTATTCCACATCAAGCCGGATGACGAGAATTTAAACGCGCTCCTGGAACTGTTCACCCAGATCTCGCGCGAGCCGGTCATCGTCCAGCGCTATATCCCAGCCGTGCGCGATGGTGACAAGCGGATCATCCTGGTGGATGGCGAGCCGCGCGGTGCGGTCAACCGCGTTCCTGCCAAGGGCGAGGCGCGCGCCAACCTGCATGTCGGCGGGCGGGCGGAAAAGGCAAGCCTGACCAAGCGCGATCTTGAAATCTGCGCCGCGATCGGCCCAACCTTGAAGGCGCGCGGCCTGGTGTTCGTCGGTATCGACGTGATCGGCGAGTATCTGACCGAGATCAACGTCACCTCGCCGACCGGGATCCAGGAGATCGACCGCTTCGACGGTGCCTGCCTGGAAGCCGATGTCTGGGACGCGATCGAGCGCCGCCACCGGGCCGGCCACCATCGCCGGCCGGCGTGACCCGCCGACCGCGCCCTTAAAGGCCGAAATCGGCCCGGGTCAGGATGGCATCGAGGCGGATGCCGTGGGCTTCGAGGTTGTCGCGCGCACCTTCAAGCCGATCGACCACGGTGACAATCTGCACCACCCGGCCGCCCGCCTCGCGCACTGCGTCCACTGCCTGCATGACCGAACCGCCCGTGGTCGTCACATCCTCGACCAACGCGACCCGTGCCAAGGGCGGCAGCACGCCTTCGATGCGCTTCTTGGCGCCATGATCCTTTGACTGCTTGCGGACGAAGAAGCCGGGCAGGCCCTGCGCCGTGACACTGTGTTGAACGACCAGAGCGACCAGTGGAATGCCGCCGCTTTCCATGCCGCCCACCACATCGATCTCGGCTCGCGCAAGCTTCTCGTACAGAAGCGCGCCGATCAGGTTCGCCCCCTCGGGATCGAAGACGCTCGGCTTCAGGTCGATCAGGTAGCGGCTGGTACGCCCGGATGCCAGCACGAACGGCTCGTTGCCGGCAACGAGAAGCGATTTCTGCTGGATGATCGCGCGCAGGCGGGCGCGGCGGGCATCGAGCGCGGGCAACGGTTGGGTGGCGGCAGACATCATCTTCCTTTCTGGCTTCTGTGCACGTTGGCTGGCCTGCGCTTTGGCCCTGGATCAGCCCCCCGCCCAGCCCCCTGTGGCAAGCCGAGCCGGAGGCGGCTACATTCCTACGTCCACCCGCAATTCTGCAAGGCTCCGATGCCGACCCGGCCGACCCCGCGCGTTCCCTTGCCCGCTGCGCAGATTTGGCTGGGTCTTTGCCGTGCCCCTGCTGCTGGCAAGGATTGTGGCCGGCCGACGCCTTTGCCGTGCGCGAGCGGGCGGTGACCATTATCAGCACCGAGAAGGCGTGCGGCTGGCCGGCACCCTGGCGCTGCCCGACAGGGCCGCGACATGCCGGCCATGCTGCTGCTGCAAGGTGGCGGGCCGACGGATCGGGACGGCAACCAGGCGCCGCGCATCCAGTCTTCGCTGATGAAGGCCCTGGCGGACGCGCTGGCGGCCCGCAATATCGTGTCGCTCCGTTTCGACAAGCGGGGCATGCACGCCAATGCCACCACCCTTCCCGCGAGCGAGGCCCAGTGGAGCGCGTTCTTTCGCTGGGAATCCTTTGTCGGCGATGCGGTCGCCGCCTATCGACTGCTGCGGGCGACACCCGGCGTCGATATCAGCCGCATCGGCATGATCGGCCACAGCGAAGGCGGCCTGATCGCGCTGACGGCGGCCCAGTTGCTGGCCAGCGACCGCCCGCCGGCCAGCACGCTGGTCCTGATCGCGACACCGGGACGGCCGGTGCAAAGCGTGATGCGCGAGCAGCTGGCGCTTGCCCTTCTCGACATGAAGCTTTCGCCCGAGGAATCGGAAACGCTGGCCAGCGCCAGCAACGACATCATGCAGGCCATCCGCGAGACCGGAACGGTGCCCGCCGCCATTCCCACCCGCCTGGTCAATCTGTACCCGCGCTATCTTGGCCCGTTTCTTCGTTCGCTGCTGGCGATCGACCCGGCCGCCTTTGCCTGGAGCTTTGACGGGCCGGTGCTGGTGGTGAACGGGTCCGAGGACCGCCAGGTCTCGGCCACCCGCGACGCCGACGCCCTGCAGATGGCGCTGGCGGCACGACCCGGGGCAAGCCATGCGGTCATGATCGCACCCGATGCCGCCCACGATCTGACCCGGCGCGGCGCCAGCCAGCCGGATGCGGCCACCATCGCCGCCATTGTCGAATGGATTTCAAGAACGCCCGGGACAGTCCCGCGCTGACGGCCCATCTTTTCTGGCTGGGCCGTCTTTTCCGGCCGGGCGGTTTGGGCTAGAGCCTTTCATGATCAGGGGATGCGGGAATCGTGAGCGCACAGGATAAGGACAAGGCGCCGCGGCGGCTGCACATCGGCGGCACGATCCGGGTTGCGGGCTGGGAAGTCTTCAACGCATTGGCCGGCGACCATGTCGATCATGTCGGCAATGCCAACGATCTTTCGCGCTTTGCCGACAATACGTTCGCCGATGTCTATGCCTCGCATGTGCTGGAGCATTTCGATTATCGGGATGAACTGCTTCGAACCCTGCTTGAATGGCGGCGCGTCCTGATTGCGGGCGGCCGGCTTCACATCAGCGTGCCGGATCTCGAGATCCTGTCGCGCTTGCTGGTCGACAAGGCGCTGACGGGCCAGGAGCGGTTTCATGTCATGCGCATGATCTTCGGTGGGCATGTCGACCGTTACGACTACCATCAGGTCGGCCTGACCGAGGAATTCCTGACGGATTTCCTGCGGGCGGCGGATTTCGGCGCCATTCGCCGCGTCCCCGAGCTGGGGTTCTTCAACGATACGAGCCGTATTGTTTTTCGCGGCACGCTGATCAGCCTGAACATGATCGCCGAAAAGCCGGCTGCCCCGAAGCCGGCCGCCATGACGATACCGTTCGGGGCCGAGAAGACCGAGACCCGCATCGGCCGGAACGATCCCTGCCCCTGCGGCAGCGGCCGGAAATACAAGCACTGTCACGGCGTCGCCTCCTGAACGAGCGGGCGGCGCGGGCACGAACTGGAGCGGGATCAGATCAAGGCGATGGCATCGCACGCAACCCTGGAGAGCGATCTTTACCCCGCGGTCAAGGCCCTGCTGGAAGGCCAGGGGTATCACGTCAAGGGCGAGGTCAAGGGCTGCGACGTAGTTGCGACGCGCGGCGCCGAGCCGCCGGTCATCGTCGAGCTGAAGCGTGCCTTCGGCCTGGGGCTTGTCCTGCAGGGTGTCGACCGGCTGAGCCTGACCGACACCGTCTATCTGGCGGTTGGCGCGTGGCCCAAGAACCTGCGCGACGTGAAGAAGCTGTGCCGCCGGCTGGGCCTTGGGCTGATGGTGGTGGGCACGCGGCGGGTCGACGTTGTTCTGGACCCGGCGCCCTATCGGCCGCGCAAGAACCGGACAAGAACCGCGAGCCTGATCGGCGAGCACCGGCGCAGGATTGGCGATCCAACCCGCGGCGGATCATCGACCCGGGTGCCGATGATGACCGCCTACCGCCAGCAGGCGTTGCGTTGTGCCGCGCTGCTGTCGAAAAACGGGCCGATGACCCTGGCCGAAATGCGCACAAGCGATGACGTTCCCGATGCAGCATCCATCCTGCAGCGCGATGTCTATGGCTGGTTCAGCCGGGTGAAGCGGGCGACCTATAGCCTGACGCCCGAAGGCGCGCGCGGACTTGAACGGTTCGGCTGGGCGGCATCCGTGGCCGGTGATAGGCTGCGATCAGGGATTGTCGCACCACGATGACGAGAGCCGCCATGGCGGTCACGGAAGCACGGGTCTAGATGGTCGCGCGCATTGCCACCGTCGCCTTTCGCGGGATCGACGTTCTCGACATCGACGTGCAGGTGCAGATGAGCCCCGGCCTGCCCGCCTTTGCCATTGTCGGCCTGCCCGACAAGGCGGTGGGCGAATCCCGCGAGCGGGTGCGGGCGGCGCTTGCCGCTATCGGTCTGGCCCTGCCGCCGAAACGCATTACCGTGAACTTGGCCCCCGCCGACGTGCTGAAGGAAGGCGGCCATTTCGACCTGCCGATCGCCCTTGGCGTGCTGACGGCCATGGGCGTTCTGCCGCGGGAAGACATGAGCGAGTACATGGCGCTGGGCGAGCTTGCCCTGGATGGCGAGCTTGCCCCGGTGGCGGGCGTATTGCCGGCGGCGCTGCGCGCATCGGAACGCGGGCTGGGCCTGATCTGCCCCGCGGCATCGGGAAGCGAAGCCGCCTTTGCCGGGCGGATTTCGATCATCGCGGCGCCATCGCTCCTGGCCCTTATCAATCATATCAAGGGCAGCCAGGTTCTGGCCGAGCCCGAGCCCGCGGTTCTGCACGGCGATGGCGCCCGCTATCCCGACCTGCGCTACATCAAGGGCCAAGAAAGCGCCAAGCGCGCCCTTGAGATCGCGGCGGCGGGTGGCCATTCACTTTTGATGATTGGGCCGCCCGGGGCCGGCAAGTCGATGCTGGCCCAAAGGCTGCCCGGGCTGTTGCCGCCGCTCGACGCGGCCGAGATCCTGGAGGTCAGCCTGATCCGTTCGGTTGCGGGCGAGATCGCTGATGGCCGCCTGAGCAACCGGCGCCCGTTCCGCGATCCGCATCATTCGGCATCGCTGGCGGCCCTGATTGGCGGCGGGGCACGGGCGAAACCGGGCGAAGTGTCGCTGGCCCATCTGGGCGTCCTGTTCCTGGACGAGCTGCCCGAGTTTCAACGAAGCGTGCTGGATGCGCTGCGCCAGCCGCTCGAAACCCATCGGGCCGTTGTCGCGCGCGCCAACGCCCATGTCAGCTATCCGGCCCGCTTTCAGTTCGTCGCGGCGATGAACCCCTGCCGCTGCGGCAACCTGGATGACCCGGCGCTGGCCTGCGCCCGGGCACCGAAATGCGCCGGCGAATATCAGAGCCGCATCTCGGGCCCGATGATGGATCGGATCGACCTGTTCGTCGAGGTGCCGGCCGTACGCGCCACGGACCTTTCGCTGCCGCCGCCGGCGGAAAGCTCGGCCGATGTCGCGGCCCGCGTCGCGCGGGCGCGCGCCGTGCAGAAGACGCGCTATGCCGATGCGGGCCAAACAGTGCCGATCCGCACCAATGCCGAGGCCGATGGCGCCTTGCTGGAATCAGTCGCCACACCCGATGCCGAGGGGCAGACCCTGCTGACGGAAGCAGCCACCCGCATGAAGCTTTCGGCGCGCGGCTATCACCGCGTGCTTAGGGTTTCCCGCACCCTGGCCGATCTTGACGGAGCCGACGCCGTGCGCCGCATCCATGTGGCCGAGGCACTGTCCTATCGAAGGCCGGTGTATGGGACTTAGGTCCCGGCCATCACCACGTCTGCGATAACGGTTTCCCCGCCCCGACGGCACCGGAAACATTGCCCGATCCCAGCCGCAGCGCAGGCGTGGCTGGCAAACCACGCCCTGCCAACGCGATCGCAGGCGCAAGTTGACCCGTCGAATGCCCGGCGCCTAGTCTTGGGCATTCTGAACGACTGTGTATCAGTGTCGGCCCATGAAGACGTTGCGCCGCCCGTTTCATTCCGCCATCCCGTCCGCTGACCGGGCATCAGGTGACCGGGCATGATCATTGCCACCGCCGGCCACATTGATCACGGCAAGACACTGCTGGTGAAGGCCTTGACCGGCGTCGACGCCGACCGCCTGCCGGAAGAAAAGGCGCGCGGCATGACCATCGATCTTGGCTATGCATATGCGCCGCTGCCCGACGGGCAGATACTGGGCTTCATCGATGTGCCGGGTCATGAGCGGTTCGTCCATAACATGCTGGCTGGCATGACCGGCATCGATTTCGCGCTTCTGGTGGTCGCCGCCGATGACGGCGTCATGCCGCAGACCCGCGAGCATGCGGCGATCCTCGATCTATTGAATATCGGCCAGGCGGCGGTCGCGCTGACCAAGATCGACCGGGTCAATGCCGACCGGGTCAATGCCGTAACGGCCGAGATTGCCGGGCTGCTTGCGCCCACCGGCCTTGCCGGCGCGCCGATCTTTCCGGTCTCGAGCGTCACCGGCGAGGGACTTGCGGCACTGCGCACCCATCTTGCCGCGGCAGCGAAGGCGACGCTTGGCAAGGCCGCCGCAGCCGGCTTCCGGCTTGCCATCGACCGCTGCTTCACCATTGCCGGCGCCGGTATCGTGGTGACGGGAACGGTCTTTGCCGGCACCGTGCGGGTGGCGGACGAACTTGTGCTCTCGCCATCCGGCATCGCGGTGCGCGTGCGCAAAATTCATGCCCAGAACCGGCCGGCCGAACAGGGCACGGTTGGCGAGCGCTGCGCCATCAACATCGCCGGCGCGGCTTTAAGCAAGGATCGCGTCAAGCGCGGCGACTGGCTGCTTGACCCGCGGCTGCACGCGCCGACCGATCGTCTTGATGTGCGGCTGCGGGTGCTGGACGGCGAATCGCGCCCGCTTCGTCATTGGCTTCCCGTCCATTTCCATCTCGGCGCCGTCGACTTGACCGCGCGCCTGGCCACACTGGCCGAGAAAGACATCCCGCCCGGCCAGGTGGCCATGGCCCAGATCGTTCTTGATCGGCCCATTGGCGCGCTGGCCGGCGACCGCTTCGTTCTCAGGGACCAGGCGGCGACGCGGACCCTGGCCGGCGGCCGCGTCATCGACCCCTTTGCGCCAAAGCGCGGCCGCGCGCGCCCCGATCGGCTGCGGGTGCTTGCCGCCCTGGCCGGGCCCGACGAAGGCCAGGCTCTGGCCGCTTTGATCGAGAGTGCCGAGAATGGCTGCAATCTTGACACGTTTGCCCGCGCGCGCAACCGCCCGGCAGCCGCGATCCGCACCTTGGCGCAGGCGTCGGGCGCGATCGTCGAGGAGACGGCAGAAGGCGCGGTCGCCATTGCCGAACGCCGCGCCCGCGCGCTGGGCGAGCAGGCGCTGGCCGCCGTCGTCGCCCATCATGGCGAGGCGCCGGAAGCGTTCGGACCGGACGAAGGCCTGCTCCGGCGCAAGGTGGCATCGCGCCTGGCGCCCGAACTGTTCGCAGCCGTCCTGCGCCAGCAGATTGCCCGAGGCGCGCTTGCCAAGACCGGCGTCTTCCTGCACGCCCCAAGCCACCACCCGGCGCTGGCCGCCGCCGACCAGCCCCTGTGGCGGGCCGTGCGCGGTCGGCTGGTGGAAGGCGGAATCCGGCCGCCAGCCCCGCGCGATCTTGCCCTATCCCTTGGCGCCAGCGAGGAAGATGTGATGGGCCTTCTGGCCCGCGCCCAGCGGCTTGGCCTTGTCGTCCAGGTCGCCCGCCGGCGCTTTTTCATGGCCGATGCCGTGGCCCGCCTTGCCGCAGTCGCCGAGCAACTGAGCCGCCAGACGAAAGACGGCACCTTTACGACCACGGCCTATCGCGATGCATCGGGCATCGGCCGCGGCCCTGCCATCGAGATTCTGGAGCATTTCGATCGCGTCGGGTTCACGCGGCGGATTGACGACGCCCGCCGGCGCATCCTGCGGCGGGCCGATTCGTTGTTCCGCGGCGGCGCTTCGGCCGCCTGATCACCGCCCGACTTGATCGCCACCCGACTTGATCATCACCCGACAGGGACCGTAAGGTTCGCACGGAAGGGAAGCGTTCCCGGTGGGGCGCCCGGTCTTCAAAACCGTGGAGGGATGCTCGACATTCCTGGTGGGTTCGACTCCCACTCTCTTCCGCCACCCTGCCCCGCCTGTGACATACGCGTGACATAGGCGGGCGCCTGGACCCGGATTGCCGGGACCCAGGCTAATGAACGCATGTCACTCCGATACGCCAGACTCCAATACCCCGGCCGCGTGCCGCCCGGCGATGTAGCCGAAGGTCATCGCCGGCCCAAGCGTCGCCCCGGCGCCGGGATAGGCGCCGCCGAAGACATTCACCTGGTCGTTGCCCGCCGCGTAGAGCCCCGGAATGGGTTCGTTGCTCTGTCCCACCACGCGCGCATAGGCGTCGGTGCGAATGCCGGCAAAGGTCCCGATCTCGCCCGCATAGAGGCGAACCGCATAATAGGGCGCGTGCTCGAGGGGCGCGAGACAGGGATTGGGTTGCACCTCTTCGTCCCCCTGATAGCGGTCATAGGTGCGGTTGCCTCGGTTGAACTCGGGATCGACGCCGTTCCGCGCATAGCCGTTGAATTTCTTCACCGTCGCCTCAAGCCCGGCCGGATCGATGCCTGCCTTCGCCGCAAGCTCGGCAAGCGTGTTGGCGCGCATCAGATAGCCATTCCTGATGTACTGGCCTTTCGGCACCGGGAAGGGGCGGACGAACCCCATGCCCCACCGTCGGACGGCCTGCGCGTCAGCGATCAGCCAGGCGGCGGCTTCCTTTTCGCCTTCCGCCTCGCTGGCGCGGACCATGCCAGGGACGAAGTCGTGGTAGGAGGATGACTCGTCGACGAAGCGCCGGCCGCTGCGGCTGACGGCGATGAAGCCCGGCTTCATGCGATCGACGACGTGCGGCCACACGCCCGCGGTGCCCGGGACGCCCGGCATCTTCGAGACCGGCATCCACGCCGCGATCTGCGACACGTTCTTGTCGAAGCATCCGCCGGCACGCTCGGCAAGGTTGACGCCGTCGCCGGTGTTCACCTCGGGCACCACGGTCACCTGCTCGAGGCCGGTGTTCAGGCCAACGGCGACCCCTGGATACGCCGCGGCGCGCCGCAGCGGGTCGCGCGTGAAGCCGCCGCAGCAGAGGATCACGCCGTTCGCTGCGTTCACGCGCACCAGGCCGTCGGGCCGCGCCACCAGCGCGCCGGTGACACGGCCATCCTCGGTGATCAGTTCCTTGACCGGCGAGGACAGCCACATCGGGATGCCAAGGTCGAACACCGTGCGCGACAGACGCCCGACCAGCGCGCGGCCGCGCACCATCTGTTCGCTGCGGCCATACACGGCAAGATCGCGGAAGTGCGCCAGCATGCGTTTCAGCACGAAGCCCAAGGAGGTGATCGAGCGCCCAGCGCGCATGAATTCCTTCATCTCGACGCTAGAGCCGATGGCAAGCCCGAGAAACAGCGTCTGCGGCAGCTGGTTGCGCAGGTGCTTCAGATGCTCGCCCATCTTGCTTGTCCGGTAGTTTTCCGTGCACAGCGAGCGCATGGTGCGCGCGTGCGGGTTTTCAGAGACATAGTCCGGATAATCCATCGGGTAGAACTTCACCTCGGTCTCGCGCTCGAGGTAATCGACCATCTCGACACTGTACCTGAGATAGGATTCGACCTTGTCCGGATTGATGCGCTGATTGCCCTCGTCGTAGATGTATTCGCGCGCGATATCGACCGAGTCCTGAATGCCGGCCTTGCTGTTCAGCTCGACCGAGTAGTGATTGCCGGGAATCCAGATCATGCCGCCGGAGAAGGCCGTGGTGCCGCCGAAGACCGAGTCCTTTTCCGTGATGATCACCTTGCTGCCGGCCTTGGCGGCGGTGACGGCCGCCGTCAGCCCGGCGGCGCCAGTGCCGACGACCAGCACATCGCAGTTTTCGGTGCGCGTAGTCATGGATTCTCCTTGCGCGATTTTCGTCATGCCTCGGCGCGGCGCCGCTCTTTCACGCTGCCCGGCAGCAGGCCGCACACCCTGGAATAGATCTGCGCGAGAAGGCCGACGATGCCCTGCGGGAAAAACATCAGCACCAGCGTCAGGACAATGCCGTAGGCGAGGATTTCGTAGCGGCCATACTGCGAGACGAACTCGATGAGCAGCACCAGCGCCCCGACGCCGAGCGGGGCGCCCCAGATCGAGTTCTTGCCACCCACCATGACGGCAACCAGCAGGAAGATCGAAAGGTGCAGCGCCGCGGCGTCCGGCCCGATGAAGCTGTTGTAGTGCGCGGACAGCGCGCCGCCCAGGCCGGCAAGCGCGCAGCCAAACACGAAAATCATCAGCTTGTACCGTGTCACCGGAATGCCGGTGACCTTCGCCGCATCGTCGCTGCCGCGGATCGCCCGCAGCGCCCGCCCGACGCGCGAGCGCAGCAGGTTGTCGCTGAAGGCCAGCGAGGCCAGTGCGATCGCCCACACGAGCAGGGCATAGGCATTGGCGTTAGCGAAGCTGAAGTCGCCGAACCGCACCGTCGGGATGGCCGGGATACCGGCCACACCGGGCGGGCCAAGCTCGAACTGGCTGAGCAGCGCCACGATGATGGAATTCAAGGCGAGCGTCGCCATGGCGAGGTAGAACCCGGCCAGACGCAGCACGATCCAGCCGATCGGCACCGCGAGCAGGATCGGAACCACCAGGGCGCCCGCCAAGCTGAACAGCGCCGAGAGCTTGAACTTCACGGCGATCACCCCTGCGGTGTAGCCCCCAAGGCCGAAGAATGCCGCCTGCCCGATGTTAAGCTGCCCGATCTGGCCGAAGATCAGGCTCATGCCGATCGCGGCGATCGTGTTGATGCCGATATTGACCGCAAGGCTGAGATGATAGGGCGACGAAAGTGTCGACAGCAGTGCGGCCACGCCGACGATGCCGACCAGCCAGGCGGTGATGCGGCGGCCGATCATCCCCGCCCTCCGAGCAGGCCCTTGGGCCGCACCAGCAGCATCACGATGATCAGCGCCATCGGCACGATCTCCTTGTATACCGAGGACAGCAGCCCCGCGCTGAACGATTCCACCAGCCCGATCGCAAGCCCCCCCACGATCGCGCCCGGGATACTGCCCATGCCACCGACGACAAGCGCGGAGAACCCCTTGATGCTCATGGACAGACCGACGCTGAAGCTCATCGGCACGAGCGGCACGATCAGCACGCCGCCGAGCGCACCCAGCGCGCCGCCCAGCACGAAGGATGTCGTCGCCACGGTCGAGGGCCGGATGCCCATCAGGGAGGCCGCCTCGCGGTTCATCGAGCAGGCGAGCATCGCCTGGCCGTGGATGGTCCAACGGTAGAACGAAACCAGTGCTGCCATGGCAACGAGCGAGATGCCCATGATCCACAGCGCCTGCGTCGGCATGGTGGCAGGGCCCACGTTGATCGACGGCTGCCTGGAGAAGTACGGCAGGCTGACGGCGTCCGCGCCCCACATCAGCAGCACGACCGATTCGATGATGATGCCCACGCCAAGCGTCACCAGTTCCTTCGAGATACGGTCGGCGCGGCGCGCGCCGACGACGAAGATCCGCTCGCAGAGGCCGTTGAGGCCGGCCACGATCGCCACCGTGGCGACAATCGCCGCCGAGGTCGGCCAGCCGAGGCGCGCCGCCAGCACGGCAACGGTCATGCCACCCAGCATGACGAACTGGCCCTGGGCGAAATTGAGCAGCGAGGTCGCGTTCAGCATGACGGCGAAGCCGAGCGCGATCAGCGCATAGATGCTGCCGGTGGTCAGGCCGGACAGGGCGAACTGCAGGATTTCGGTCGGTCCCATGCGAGGGCTCGCGTCAAGGGTGAAGCAGGCTAGCGGCGCGCCGCGAGGGGCGGATTACCCCTCGCGTGCCTGTCTAACTGAACCGGTCTGACTGAACCGGTCTTACTGAACCGGGACCAGCTTGCCGCCCCGGACAGCGTGGAACTTGATCGAGCTTGCGGTCAGCCCCTCGCGGTGCGTCGGCGAGTATGAGTACGTGCCCATCAATCCCTTGAAGTTGGTAATCTTCTCGGCGTTCGCCTTGATCTTGGCGCCTTCGCCGTTGGTGTTCTTGAGCGCTTCGGCGATCAGCAGGATGGAGTCGTGACCAGCCATGGCAAACGACGTGGTCGGCGGCACGCCGTACTCGGTCTTGAACGCGGCAGCGAAGTTCGCGTGCTCGGACTCGGGATTGGCGTGATTGATCACGTCTGGAATGATGACGGTGCCGTCTTCCGAATCGGCGGCCGCGGCGACCACGCTCGGCGAGGTCATCTGCGGTGTGCCGTATACCTCCACCCCCTTCATGCCGAGCAGCTGCATGCTTTTCAGGGTGACAATGCTCTGTGGCGCGCCCGCCCACAGGACCAGCGCCTCGGGGTTCTTCGCGCGGATACGCGTCATCTGCGGCGTGAGATCGAGGTTGGCTTGCACCGCGAACCCTTCGTCTGCGACGATTTCGTATCCCTTGGCCGAAGCCGCCTTGATCACGACGGCCGCCGCACCCACCCCCATGGTATCGCTTTGGTGGATCAGGGCGACGCGCTTCTTGCCGCGCTTGCGGATCAGGTCGGTAATGCCCTCGAGGATGGTGGGATCGCCCAGCGCGCTGCGGAAGATATAGGGATTGTCGAGCTGCGTGAGGGCCGCCGAGCCGATGATACCGAAGAGCGGCACTTCCGCCTTCTGCAGCATCTCGGCGTAGGCCACCGCACCGGCGCCGTAGCAGGCGATGATCGCCGAGACCTTGTCCTGCGAGACAAGCTTGTTGGCGCGGATGACGCTGAGATCGGCGCGCCCCTGGTCGTCTTCGGCGATCAGTTCGAGCTTACGCCCGTTCACGCCGCCGGCGGCATTGACGTTCTTCACCGCAAGCTGTGCGCCGCGCATCTCGTCGATGCCGACCGCGGCGAACGGGCCGCTTGTGCACAGCACCCCTCCGATCTTGTACGGCTCCTGCGCGTCAACGGCCGGGCTGAGCGCGAGTATACCGATTGCGAGCGCCACCCAGCGTAGCGCATGCTTCATTGTCGATGCGATCTTCCGTTGCATGTTCTCTTCCTCCCTGAAAAAAGGACGCTCAATGAACCATTGCGGCGGTCGCGGCATGGGCCTGGCCGCCGAGATACAGGCGCAACACCTCTGGGTCCTTGCGCAAACGGGCCGCCTCGCCCTCGAGGAGCACGCTGCC
>JAXMDU010000019.1:0-58450 GCA_046348645.1 Alphaproteobacteria bacterium | reverse complement strand
GCCCGGCGCCTTGACCGCCGCAACCTTGAGGCCGCCGCGCAGCTTGTTGACGACCAGGGTTGCCAGGGCCTCGCCTTCGATGTCTTCGGCGACGATCAGCAGCGGCTTGCCGCTTTGCACGACAGATTCGAGAAGCGGCAGCATCGGCTGCAGGCCCGAGAGTTTTTTCTCGTGCAGAAGGATGTAGGGATCCTCCATCTCGCAGATCATCTTTTCCGCATTGGTGATGAAATAGGGCGAGGCATAGCCGCGGTCGAACATCATGCCTTCGACCACGTCAAGCTCGGTCGCAAGGCCCTTTGCCTCCTCGACCGTGATGACGCCCTCGTTCCCGACTTTCTCCATGGCGTGGGCGATCATTTCGCCGATCTCGCGCTCGCCATTGGCCGAGATGGTGCCGACCTGGGAGATTTCCTCGTTCGTCTTCACCTTCTTCGAACGGCTCCGCACGTCCTTGATCACCGCGTCGACCGCAAGGTCGATGCCGCGCTTCAGATCCATGGGGTTCATGCCGGCGGCAACCGCCTTGGCACCTTCGCGAACGATCGACTGGGCCAGAACCGTGGCCGTGGTCGTGCCGTCACCGGCCAGGTCGCTGGTCTTGGTCGCGACCTCGCGCAGCATCTGGGCGCCCATGTTCTCGAACTTGTCGGCCAGTTCGATCTCCTTTGCGACCGAAACGCCGTCCTTCGAGATGCGCGGCGCGCCGAAGGACCTTTCGAGGATGACGTTGCGCCCCTTGGGACCGAGGGTGACCTTCACCGCATCGGCCAGAATGTCGACGCCGCGCAGCATCCGCGCGCGGGCATCTTCCGAGAACCTGACTTCCTTAGCTGCCATGATTTTTTTCTCCGTTTTCCCGAGTTCAAGCGGCCTTTTTGGCCGAGCTACCGGTCTCAATGATTCCGAGGATGTCCGTTTCCTTCATGACAAGAAGGGTCTGACCGTCGATCTTCACCTCGGTGCCCGACCATTTGCCGTACAGGATCCGGTCGCCCACCTTGACGTCCAGGCGGTGCAAGGTTCCATCCTCGCCCCGGGCGCCGGGGCCACAGGCGACCACCTCGCCCTCCATCGGCTTTTCCTGAGCCGTGTCGGGGATGATGATCCCGCCCGCCGTCTTCTGCTCGCCCTCGACCGGACGGACCAGGACGCGGTCGTGCAATGGCTTGAATTTCATGATTTTTCTCCTCCTGACGGATCGCCTGCCTGTATCAATATCCCGTACCGTTAGCACTCTATCGCGTCGAGTGCCAGCGCTGGCGCGCATTTAGGCGGTCAGGGAGAAGGCGTCAAGAGGCGCCCCGGCTTCAGCCGGGCGGCTGGGTCAGCTTCATCGACGGGCGGCCCTCGAAGGAATCGAACCAGCTGGCAAGCTTCGGGTGGCTGGCGCGCCAATCCGTCTGACCCAGCCGGTTCACCAGGTGGCTCAGGGCGCAAGCGAGGACGATATGGCCGATATGGACCCGGCCAGAGAAGTGGCCCGCGGCCACCTCGGCCTCGAACAGATCAAGACCAAGGCCCGCGCGCCGTTCTTCTTGCTTCAGGACGGCCGATGACCGTTCGCCTTCGATGCGCCGCTGCTCGCGCCCCCAGGTTGCGATGCCATCGAGGAAACTGATGGCCAGCCCTTGCAGTCGCCGGATCTCCCAGGCCCCCTTGCCTTCGGCGGGGATCAGCCGTGGGCCGCCATGCTGGCTGTCCAGATACGCTGCCGCGACCGACGATTCGCACAGCGTGATCCCGTCGTCCGTCACCAGGGTTGGCACGCGCCCCAGCGGATTGAGGGGCAGAAGCGTGCTTTTCGGATCGCGGAGCGTCGTTTCGATCAGCTCGATCTTATCGGACAGGCCGGTTTCCTGGGCAAAAACGCGGATGATCCGTGCATAGGGCGAGGTCGGGACATAATAAAGCTTCATGGCATCTCCCCACGGGCCACGTGACGGGGCCCGAGCCCCGCCATCATGCCGTGGCGCCGTTCCAACGACCAGCCCCCTTTGTCAGCCGTTCAACAGCCGGTCTCGGCAAGCCAACGGGTGAAGGTCCGCATCGCCCGCAGCCTAAGCGCGGGCCCATTCCGGGCGGTTGCGGCCCGCAAGCCCGGGACCGTCAGCCCCGACACACGCCCAAGTTCGACCGCATGACCGATCAGCCAGTGTTCGAACGAGGCCGGGTCGACGACCTCGAGGTGGAACTGGAGGGCCAGACCGTTCCGGCGCCAGGCAAAGGCCTGATTGGGATAAAGATCGGTCGAGGCAAGATGGGTCGCCCCGGTGGGGCAGTCGAAGGTATCTCCATGCCAGTGGAGAACCGCCGCATCGCCAAGTTCGGCCAGGCAGGACCGCGCCCCCGCCGTGCTGAGGGCGAGAGGCTTCCAGCCGATCTCCTTGCCATTGCCCGGATAGACCCGGGCGCCCAGGGCCGCCGCCATCAACTGGGCGCCAAGGCAGATCCCAAGGGTTGGCCGGTCGGCGGCAAGGCGCTGTTCGAGCAGCGCAATGGCGTTGGCCAGGAACGGATAGATGTCGCCCTCATAGACGCCGATCGGACCGCCAAGGACAACGACCAGATCGGGGCCCAAGGGATCGATCCCGGCCAGATCATCGGCACCGGCCTCGACATAGCGGACCCCGAAGCCCCGTGACGCCAGGATCGATCCCAGCAGGCCAAGATCCTCGAACGCCACGTGACGGATGGCGAGCGCCGTTCTTGTCATCGTCCGGCCGGCCCCTGAACCGGGCCTTGATCCCGCATCAGGGCCATGATCTCGGCACCCAGCCGCAGGTCATCGACATGGCCGAACTGCTGCTTTCGCAAGCGCCCCTCGCGATCGATCAGCAAGAGCGTCGGCGTTCCCCGCATCGCATAGCGGCGCATGGTGACCGGCATGCCGCCGCCCTCGCCGGGCGCATCGATGCCGATCGGGAAGGCGAGCCGATATTCATGAATGAAGGCTTCCAGCGATGCCGGGCCCATCGCCTCGTGATGCTCGAACACCGTGTGAAGCCCGATCACCGCCACGCTTCCCGCATCGAAGGTTTCGTGCACCCGGCTGGCCTGCGGCAGCGCCTGGAGCGCGCATCCGGGGCACAGCATCTGAAAGGCATAGGCCACCACCACCCGCCCACGCAACGATTCCAGCGTCAGCGAAGGCGGGCCATTGAACCAGCGCGAAACCGTCCAGGATGGCGCCAGCGCCGGTTCAGCCGCGGCCGTGCGTTCCGCCATAAGGTGATTCCTTTCTCCTTCAGGTCTTCCTCAGGTCGCGGAACCGCGCAAGCCGCACCCCGGCCCGATCCAGAAGCGCGGCAAAGGCCCCGCTTTTCAGAAATTCGTATTCGGCTCGCCGGGGTTCGGTCACCGGATCGAGGGCCGCCAAGGCGGCATCCGGCAGGCCGGGATGGCACATGACCAGCAGTCCGTCCAATGGCGCTCCCAGGAATTCCGCAAAGAGCCTGGCGGGATCTTCGTCGTGATCGAATGACCGGACGCCGCGAAACCGCCGATTTCCAGGAATGCCCCGGGCGCGCCCGGATCGTGCAAAACCTCGGCCGAGGAGCGAGATGACCGCCGCCCGCAGGGGCGCGACCCCGCACCGGACGATGGCGCCCAGGGGTTCGTCGCAGTAGCGCACGAATGTGCCCGCCCCCTTCAGTCGCGTTTCGAAAAGATCAAGAAGGACATCCCGCACCACGGGCAGCTGATGAACATGCTGATGGCCATCGATGAAATCTGGCGGGCGGCCCATCGCCGCCTCGAAGCGGTCAAGCTGGGCCAGGATTTCAGACCTGATTTCCGCGGCCGGAATTGACCGCGCCATGCTGCCGAGAATAAGCCGCGCCAGCGGCCGGAAGCGGCCGCCCGGCGCAAGGCGCGCCGAAGCAAGGCAGGCACGCTGGTCGCTGAGGGTCAGATGCAGGCCAATATCTGCATTGTTTTTTAATGGCTTAATAAGGTCCGCCTCGGCCGGCCAGGCATCCGCCACCACCATGCAGCTGGTCGCCGAAAGGCGCCCCCGGGCAATCAGGTCGCGGATCGCCTGCCCGACCCCGGGCGCCAAGCCGTAGTCATCGGCGCACAGGACGACCGAAATGGGCGGCTCGGTGTGGATCATGGCCTTAGACATTGATAATGTTTGCCGCCCCAAGATCAAGATAAGGCGGGGAGTGCCATTTTCCCGCCATAAGATTGCCGCAACGAGGCGCACACTGGAACAACGCGACAAGACCCGTGATGGTTTCGATGCAGCCTGAAATTTCCATTGTCGTTCCATTCTACAACGAAGGCGCCAATGTGCGCCCACTGTTCGCGCGCCTGGTGCCGGTGCTGGACTCGCTCGGCCGGGGCTGGGAGATCGTGTGCGTGAACGACGGCAGCCGCGACGACACGCTGCTGCACCTGATCGACATGACGCGCCGCTACCCGTCGGTCAAGGTCATTGATCTGTCGCGCAACTTCGGCAAGGAGGCGGCGCTGACCGCCGGCATCGCCCACGCGACAGGCAACGCCGTGGTGCCCATGGATGGCGATCTGCAGCATCCGCCCGAAATCATTCCCGAGCTGGTCGCGAAGTGGCGCACCGGTTTCGAAATGGTCAGCGCCATCCGTCGCTCGCGCGCCGATCAATCCGCCGCCAGCCGGCTGTTCGCCAAGACGTTCTATTGGCTTTTCAAGCGCCTGGCCAAGATCGAACTGCCGGAAGGGGCCGGCGACTTCCGCCTGCTCGACCGCAAGATCGTCGACATCCTGAACCAGATGCCAGAACGCAACCGGTTCATGAAAGGGCTGTTCGCCTGGGTGGGTTTCCGGCAGGCGACGGTGCCGTTCGACGTGGCCGAGCGCGCAACCGGCCGCAGCAAGTGGGGCTTCTGGCGGCTGCTGCGCTTTGCCTTTGCGGGCATTACGGCGTTTTCTAATTTCCCGCTCAAGATCTGGGGACTGGTGGGCGCCATCATTTCGGGCTGCGCGTTCTTCTATATCGTGGTTCGCCTGCTTCGCACGGCGATCTACGGTGTGGACGTGCCGGGCTATGAATCGATGATCATCACCATCTTGTTCCTGGGCGGTGTTCAGCTGCTGACCCTGGGGATCATCGGCGACTATCTGGGTCGCATGTTCGACGAGGTGAAGGGACGGCCGCTCTATGTCGTGCGCGCCACCTATGGGATGGCCCAGGGGCTGGTCCAGGGGCTGGACGAACCCGCCGCGCGGCCGGACGAAAACCGCACCCCACCCCTGACGGTCGTCGCGGGATCATGATGCATCACGCCGCGCACCACCGGCCGGCCCTGCCGGCGCGCATCCTGGCTGCGTTCCGCGCGGCCGAGGATCGCATGAAACTCTATGACCGTTTGGCGTGGATTGCCCTTGCAATCCTGGTGGTGCTGGTCGTCTGGACCTTTCGCGACTATGGCATCAGCAACGACGAGGAAGTGCAGCACGTCTACGGCGAGAAGCTGCTCGCCTTCTATTTGACGGGCTTCGCCGATATGTCGGCCTTCGACTACAAGAACCTGTTTCTCTATGGCGGGCTGTTCGACATCGTCGCCGCCGCCTTGGCGCAGATCGTACCGATGGATGCGTATGATCTTCGTCATCTGCTGTCGGGGCTGATCGGCATTCTTGGCATTGCCGGAACGTGGCGCCTAACACGCCTGCTTGCCGGGCCGCGCGCCGGCCTGCTGGCCTTGCTGCTGCTTGCGTTGGCCGCGCCGTGGTACGGGGCGATGTTCAACCACACCAAGGACGTGCCATTCGCGGTCGCCATGCTGTGGACCGTCCATTTCGGCTGCCGCGCCGCATTGGAGATGCCACGGCCGCGCGTCCTGACCGTCGTCGGGCTTGGAATTTCCCTGGGCGCCGGCCTTGGTCTGCGAGTCGGGGCCTTGATCTCGGGCGCATATATCCTGGCAGTTCTTGTATTGTGGTTGGCGACCACCCGCCGCCATGCGCCGCGGGTCGTGATCCGCGATATGGCGATCATCGCCGCCCGCCTGGCACCCGCCCTGGTCATTGCCTATGCGCTGATGGCTTTCGCCTGGCCGTGGTCGGTCTTCAGTCCCTTGAATCCGCTTTACGCCCTCGAAGCGTTCTCGCGCTTCACATACGAGGTCAAGGACCTGTTCGACGGCCAGGTGATGAAGATGTACGAGGTGCCGGCGATCTATCTGCCGGTCTATCTTGCGGTCAAGCTGCCGCTTTCGGTCCTCGGCGGATTTGCGGTCGCGGCGTTCTATGCCGGGCTCTGGCTGCTGCGCCGCCCATCCGTCTTTGAATGGTGGAATCGGAGCCCCTTCGTCGTCGTGGCTCTGGCAGCGCTGTTGCCGGTGATCTATTTCGTCATCACGGTTCCGCCGGTCTATACGGGGATCCGCCACTTCCTGTTCGTGGTCCCGCCCATCGTGGTGCTTGCGGCAATCGGCTATGACCGCCTGATCGACGTGGTCGCCCGCTACAACTGGCGGCCGCGCTTTGCTGTCGCCTCGGCCTTTGCGCTTGTTGCATCGGTCCAGGCCGGCGAGATGGTGATCCTGCACCCGCTTGAATACGTGTCATACAACGCCCTGGTTGGCGGGGTGAAGGGCGCGCGCGGCAAATGGTCGATGGACTATTGGGCCAACACCGTTCCAGAAGCGATCGCCGAATTGTCCGCCCAGGTCGAAAAGGAATTTCGCAACGGTGCCGTGCCGCGGCAGCGCTATCTGGTCGGCGCCTGCGTCGAGCCGATCTCGGTCAAGGCGCATCTGCCGCCCTATCTTGGCTTCACCCGCGACTGGGATGCGGCACACTTCTTCATTTCGCCCACCCACATGAGTTGCGACCGTCTGGTGCGTGGGCAGGTGATCGCCGAGATCAAACGGTTTGATACCGTCCTTGCGGTGGTCAAGGATAGGCGTGCCCTGGTCCCGCCCGCGCCGGCCGGGGGATCGGCAGACGACGCTGCGGCGCCGGCCCCGATCGTCACGTTCGCTTTCGATCCGTGATGCGATTGGTCGGACCCGACGGCGCCATGGCTGACGGGACCATGGCTGACGGGACCAGACCTGGCGGCGCCATGCGAATCGTCCATCAATTTGCAACATTCAGCGTTGTCGGCGTCATCGCCGCGGTCTTCCATTACGGGACGCTGATCGGCCTGCGCGAGGCCTTTGGTGTCGATCCCGTGGTCGGATCGGCAACCGGCTTCGTTACCGGTGGCATTGTCAGCTATCTTCTGAACTATCACGTTACCTTTGGCTCGAAGCGGAGCCACGCCGAAGCGGCAAGCCTGTTCATTGTCGTGGCCGCGATCGGTCTTGCCATCAACACGGCGCTGATGGCGCTGCTGGTCAACACCGTGGAGCTGCAATACCTGGTCGCCCAGATCGCCACCACGGGGATTGTTCTGGTCTGGCATTTCGCCGCCAACCGTCTGTGGACGTTCGCACGATGACCGGTCCAACGACGGCGGGCGCAAGTACAGCCAACGCAACCACGGCGGGTGAAATCTGGGCCGAATTCTGGAGCCGCGATCATTCGATCTATGTGAACGCCAGGCATCTTGCCGCCCATTACCAGCGGATCGGCCGCGACGTCATCGCCCTGCTGGCCGGCCGCAAACAGCCGCGGGTTCTGGATTATGGCTGCGGCGATGCGCTGGCCGCGCCGCTGCTGGTCGATGCCGGTGTCGAGCTGCAGCTCTACGATGCCGTGCCAGCCGTTGCCGAGCGGCTGCGCCGCCGTTTTGCGCCTGTCGCCAGCCTGCGCATCCTGAGCGATTCGGCCTTCCAGACCCTGCCCGATGCCGGCCTTGACGTGATCCTGATGAATTCAGTCGCGCAGTATCTGAGCCCGGTCGAACTGGGCGCCCTGCTCGATCGCTTCGGCCGCCTGCTGGCGCCGGGGGGCGAGATCGTCCTTGGCGACATCATCCCCCCTGATGCCGGCATGGCCGCCGACGTGGGCTCGCTGCTGCGGTCGGCGGCAGAGAACGGATTCCTGCTGGCAGCACTGTGGGGTCTTGTGCGCACCGTCTTTTCCGACTACAGCCGCCTGCGCCGCCAGGTGGGGCTTACAACCTATCGGGAAAGCGAGATCGTCGCGCTTTGCGCCGACCATGGCTTCAAGGCGGTGCGAGCGGCACGCAACATCGGCTTCAACCAGAGCCGGATGACGATTCGCGCCACGCGTGGCGCGGTCTAGGCATCATCGCAGGTATCGCATGGCGCGCCTCAGCCTAAGGATCGACTTTTCGAACGGCACGCAGATCGGACCAGGCAAGGTACGCCTGCTTGAGCTGATCGGCGAAACCGGATCGATCGCCGCCGCGGGCCGCGCGCTTGGCATGTCGTATCGGCGCGCCTGGCTGCTGGTGGACGAAATGAATGGCATCTTTCGCGAACCGGTCGTCGCAAGCCGGACGGGCGGGATGCGCGGCGGCGGCGCGCAGTTGACACCGCTGGGCAAACGGGTCGTCACTCATTACCGCGCCATCGAGACAGGCGCCGCCAAGGCGGGCAGCCGTCCGCTTGGTGCGCTGGAACGCGCGCTTGGGACCCCGAGCCAGGGTGATCAGTCCCAGGGTGATCAGTCCCGTCAGGCGAAAGGCTGACGAATACCGCTTGCGATGGCGGCCGACTTTACCACAGCAAACACCTTGCGGCCCGGCGCCAGCCCGAGCGCGGCAACCGAATGGCGCGTAAGCTGGGCCTTGATCCACCCGGCACGGCAGGTCAGGGTCAGCATCTGTTCGCTGCTGCCACGACCTGTCGCCGCGATGGCGGCGATCTCGGCCGGCAGAATGTTGAGGGCGCTGATGCCAACCGGCGGCGCGGTCGCGATCATCACATCCTTGGCGCGAATCTGAAGTCGGAACGCCGACCCCACCGGACGATCGAGACCGGCAATTCTCAGCATGCCGACCGCCGTTTCGACATGGGCAAGATCATCGCCGGGATCGACCGCCTGGATGCGGCCATCGAGAAGAACGCCGGCGTCGGCGGGCGGCAGCAGCGCCGCCACATCGGGCCGGCCGACGATGTCGGCAACCGGGCCCGATGCGATCAGCCGGCCCCCTACAATCACCACCAGAGTTGTTGCAAGGCGCGCAACCTCAGCGATCTCGTGACTGACATAGACAATCGGGATCCTGAAATCGTCCCGCAGCCGTTCAAGATAGGGAAAGATCTCGGTCTTGCGCGCCGCATCCAGCGACGCAAGCGGTTCGTCCATCAGAAGCAGATGCGGGCTTGCAAGCAGCGCCCGGCCCAGCGCCACGCGCTGCCGTTCACCACCGGACAGCCGGGCCGGGGCCCGCGCCAGCAGTGAACCAAGATCAAGCAGATCGACCACCCGGGAAAAATCCTCGCGCCGCTCGGACGGGGGCGTGAACCAGTGGCCGTAAAGCAGGTTCCGCCTGACATCGAGGTGCGGAAACAATCGGCTGTCCTGGAACACATAACCGATCCGCCGGCGCTGCGGCGGCACGAACAGGCCTTGCGCCGTGTCAACCAGGACCCGGTCACCCAGCGCGATCCGCCCGTCCTGCGGGCGCGCCAGCCCGGCGACCAGATTGACGATTGTCGTCTTGCCGGCGCCGGACGGGCCGAACAGGGCGGTCACGCCCGTATGGCTGGTGAACGCGACATCGAGGCTGAAGCCGCCCTGACGATGACGAAGCGAGACGCTACGTCTACGCCACCGCCACCCGCCGCCGGGATAACGCGCCCAGTACCGACAGCAAGGCCAGCACCGACAACGCCACTCGACATCGAAGGACGCGCTGGCCGCCTGCGTCGCCGCCTGGACCTGCGTCAGGTTATAGAGTGGCCAGGGCAAGTGTCTGCTCGCCCGGGATGCTGGCGCAACAAAGTAGATGGTGGTTAACCTCACCCAGCGCCTTTGGCAGCACAGGATGGCGCCCGCCACAACGCCGTGAGCGCCAGCGGCAGGGTCACGGCTGGAAGATCCATCGCCGCGGCGCGCCCAGGTGGCGGCCGCCGTTTCCAGGCGCGGATCGGCAAGTTCCATCACCAGCCGGATCGAGCGGGACCAGGCGAGCGGAAAGCCCATGACCAGCGCCAGGCCGCACCCGTCCAGCTTGTGCGCGCGAACACGATGCCGAAGGCTCCGTCGAGAACGGCGCCGATCGCCCCTGGCGGCCAAAGGCAACCAGCAGCAGATAGCCGGTCGCCACCGGCGGCATGACCAGCGCGGCGCATGGACCAGCGTTCAAGAGCGACCGGCCGGACAGCGCCCACGGGGACAGCAGCGTCGCCACCAGAATGGCGAACGGCAATGCGGCCAGCGTGCCGGTCAGCGTACACGCAGGCCAGGTTGATCGCCTGCCACTCCTCGAAGCGGTGTTGATCGGCACTTCATTTCAGGACCGTGAAACCGGATCGTTCAAAGATGCTGCGCGCCGTTTCGAGTGCGCCGGGCCGCCCATTGGGAAGCCGCCGGCTCGGCGCGCATTTCGTGATGGCCATCGGATAGATGATGGGCGGGTGGCTGGCTTCCGCGAACAGGCCGATCATCACGCGCTGGTCGGCGCACGGTGCGATAGACGATTCCGAGCGGCGCCTCGCCGCGGCCACCAGGCCCAGCACGCCGAACACGCTGCTCACGGTCTGGGCAAGTTGGCCGGAAAGCCCATCCCAGACACCGAGATGGGTCAGCGCGGCCTTGGCGTAGCGCCCCGCCGGAACGGCATCGACAAGACCGACCGCCAGCCGGCCGCCGGCCAAGCGCTGGGCCCAGGGGGAACGGGCCGATCACGGCGCTTTCCCCCGATGGCTCGCCCCGCTGGGCGATAAGAACAAGCCGGTTGCCGAGCAGGGCGACACGGCTTTCCGCCGCAGGTGCCCGCCTTTTTCGAGATGATCCATCCATTCCATATCGGCCGACAGGAAAAGATCGGCCGGGGGCGCCCGGACTCGATCTGGCACCCGCGCGCGGGCGTCCCGGCATAGACCCGCCGGGGCCGCCCGCCCGCCGGCAGACCGCCGCAATCACCGCATCCAGGGCCTGTTTCAGGCTGGCCGCAGCAACACGACCGTCTCGGCGCGGGCCGGCCCGGGCGCGGCACAACAGGGCAGGGCAACGACGGAGAGAGCGGCACCCGGGGCGTCATCACCAGTCGCATGGGGCTCGCCTTCTCGCTATATACGATCAGATATAACGAACCTACCTGCACCCCCGCCGGTCCAGCCGGGGGCGTTCACATGCCGTCGGCGACGAAGGGATTGGACTCGCGTTCCTCGCCGAAGGTCGAGACCGGCCCATGCCCCGGCACGAAGGTGACATCGCCGCTCAGCGGCGCCAGAGCTGGGTGCGGATCGAGCGGATCAGCACGGTGTGATTGCCGCGTGGCAGAGATCGGTGCGGCCGATCGAGCCGCGGAACAGCACATCGCCGACAAAGGCAAGCCGGGATGGCGCGTGGAAGAAGATGACATGGCCCGGCGTATGGCCGGGACAGTGGCGCACGTCGAGGGTCATGGTGCCGACCGTCACGGTGTCGCCCCCATTGAGCCAGGCCGGATCCGGCCTGGTCCACGTGACCCGGCGGAAAGCCGACATGGCCGCCTGGGCCGGCAGGGCTTTCGATCAGCAGGTCATCCGCATGCGGCCCCTCGATGGGCACCCTGGCATGGGCCTTGAGCGCCTCGGCGCCCGAGGCATGATCGATGCATGCCCGGTAAGAAGGATGCGCTCAAGGTGATCCCCCTTCCTTGATCGCCGCCTCGATCGCCGGCAGGTCGCCGCCCTGGACGATTCACCGCGCCCTTCATCGTTTCCTCGCACCAGATGAGCGAGCAGTTCGCTGGAAGGGCGACGAAGAATGCCGCATTTCATTGCCTGGAAGACCTTGCTGATCCTGGGCCCCCGGCCTCGGCGCCCGCCGGGTTGCGCGGCTGCGCCGGGCATATCACCGGGCATCGGCCAGCACCGGCGGCGGCCGTCAAGAGGGATCCACCCTTGCCGGCGCACGCGGCCTTGCCAAGGTGAACCGGCGCGAAACCCGGGGCGGCAGCGAGGGGCAGAGACCGGCCATGGCGGATCAGAACGGCATCTTCATCAAGAGGGTACCGGCGCAACCACCCTGCTGCCACGCATTGGCAAACCGGTACGCCGATCGCCGGCGCCACCGGCACCGGCAAGACGGTGACAGGCGATCGCCGAAGGCCTGTCGCTGGCCGGCATTCCCAGCGTGATCGCCGACGTGAAGGGCGATCTTTCCGGCCCGGCGGCGCCGGGGTGGCGAACCCTTCGCTGGCCGAGCGGGCCTGGCGCGGTGGGCCTTTCCGCCTATCGGTCGGCCACCTGCCGGTGATCTTCTGGGGACGTTCTCGGCGAACAGGGCATCCGGTTCGCGGCACCATCGGCACATGGGCCGCTGATCCTGGGCCGGCTGCTGGAGCTGAGCGACGCGCAGGAAGGCGTCCTGGATGTCGCATTCAAGATTGCCGACGACGAAGGGCTGCTGCTCCTTGACCATGATCTGCGCGCGCTCATGGCCTATGTCGCCGAACGGGCAGCGAGCTTGCGGTTTTCTATGGGCAGAACAAGGCCTCGGTCGGCGCGATCCAGCGGGCGCTGCTGCGCCTCGAACAGCAAGGGCGCCGCCGCCTTTTCGGCGAGCCCGCGACCACGCTGTCCGACTTCATGCTGACCGATCCGGAGGGGCGGCGCCATCAGCATCCTGGCCGCCGACCGCCTGATGACCAGTCCTCGCGTCTATGCGACCGTGCTGTGGCTGATGTCCGAGCTGTTCGAGGAACTGCCCGAGGTGGGCGATCTCGACCGCCCGAAGCTGGTGTTCTTCGATGAGGCGCATCTTTTGTTCAACGATGCAAGCCCAAGGCCCTGGTCGAAGATCGCCCAGGTGGTGCGCCTGGATCTCGTCCAAGGGCGTCGGCATCTATTTCATCAGCCAGAACCCGCTCGACATCCCCGATGATGCCTGGGCCAGCTCGGCAACCGCGTCCAGCACGCCTTGCGCGCCTTCACGCCAAAGGACCAGGCGGCAGGTGCGCGCCGCGGCCGACCTCGGCCCAGGCCCGGGCTCGACACCGCCAAGGCGATCACCGAACTTGGTGTCGGCGAGGCGCTGCGCGTCCTGCCTGGATGCCAAGGGATCGCCACAGCCGGTCGCGCGCGTGCTGATCCGGCCAGCGATGACGCGCCTGTCGCCGTTGAACGCCGACGAACGGAAGCAGGTCATCGCGGCAAGCCTGATCGGCAATCGCTATGACGCCGCTTGACCGCGAAAGCGCTCTATGAAAAGCTGGCGGCGCGGGCCACCGGCGAAGCGCGGGTCGAACCGCAGCCACCGGGCCTCGCGGACGGCGGCTGGCGCAGCCCCGGGGCACCACGCCACGACCGCAGGTCCCGGTGCCGCCAACCATGCCGCCGCCAACCATGCCACCCCGAACAGGCGCCGGCGCCGACATCGCGCTCGCCGCGCACGCCCCCGCCACCCTTAAAAGCGGCGGGCGGGCAAGAACGCAAACAATTGGCGAAGCGGTGACGAAAAGCGTCTTGCGCAGCATCGGTCGAGTGTCGGCAGCGCCATCGGCCGACAGATCGTGCGCGGTGTCCTGGGGTCGTGGATCCTGCGCGGCTGAAAACCCCAAGGCCTCACCATCTAGCTGTGGAGCCCCAGCGAGGTTGTCCTCGGTGAGGGCGAGGCGAATTGATAGGTGTATTGAGTTCGCGCCGCCATGGGGTCGGTGCCAATTGGTATCTGCGGAGCCACGGCCATCCATCGGCGCGACGATCTCGAGTTGGATAGCCCCGGCATAGGCCCATTCTCTGAGAGCGGTCTCGATGAAGCGCCGGCCTTTCCGCATTGGCTTCAGCAGGCCTTGGCCCGGCAGCTTGAGCCGAGGCGCCGGCAGGCCCGCATGAAGGCCTGGGCCATGTAACAGGGGCCGTTGTCGGTCATGACGCGGGTGACGGTGACGCCGAGGCTCTTGTACAAGCGATGGCAGCCTCGATAGCGCGGCGGCGCCCTGGCCTTTTCATCTCGGCCCGATCTGGCTGGAAGGCGACGCGCGAGGTGTCGTCGATGGCGATGGATCGCGAACTCGCCGACGGCCTCGCCAGCGGCCCGTCCGGTGCTCTGACCGGTTCGCCGGTGACGCGATGGCCTGGGCGCCGGAACGCCCGAGTTTCGACGTCGACGGGATCAATCGCCGGGGTGTTCGCGCTGGTAGCGCCGCACGGGTGCGGCCGGATCGAGGGCCTTCAGCCTGTTCAAACCCAGGCGCTTCAGAACTCGGCTGACTGTCGCGGGCGAGACGCCGACTTCCTGGCGATATGCGAGGTCAGCGCGCACCCCGCTCGCAGCGCCCAACCAGATCGACGGTCTCGGCAAGGCGTCGGGCGCATGGCGGTGCGGCCTTGAGCCAGATCCTGAAGCCCACGGTACCTCGGCCTGGAAGCGTGCCACCCATTTGCGGACCGTCCGCGAACAGCATCGCCCGCGCTTCGCCGCCGACGGTCGCCAGCCGTTGACCGCTCAACACCTGCCGCACAATCTGCTCTCGACCATGCGGCGTCAAGAGCGCATTCTATGCATGTCCATTCGCCCTCCAGGAGGATCGCTGCGGCTTCGACACCTTCAGCTTCCTCCAGACAACAGCGACAACCTGAAAGCCGCATCTAGCGGGCCGGCACGCCCACCAGATCATAGGCATCGGCGCCGGTCACCCGCACGCGGACGATATCGCCAACGGCCAGGCCCTTGGCGTTCCGGATGCGAAGCTGGCCGTCGATCTCGGGCGCATCGGCCGTGGTCCGCGCGATCGCGCTGCCATCCTCGATCGAATCGACAATGGCGGCAACGGTGCGGCCCACTTTCCGCGCCAGCTTGCGCGCGCTGATTCGCTGCTGGGCCTGCATGAACCGATGCCAGCGCTCGTCCTTCACTGCGTCCGGCACCGGATCGGGCAAGGCATTTGCGGCGGCCCCTTTCACCGGTTCGTATTTGAAGCAGCCGACCCGGTCCAGTTCCGCGTCGTCAAGGAAATCGAGCAGCAGCCGGAAATCGGCCTCGGTTTCGCCGGGAAAACCGACGATGAAGGTCGAGCGGATCGCCAGATCGGGCACGGTCTTGCGCCACGACCGAATGCGGTCCAGCACCTTGGCCGAATTGGCCGGCCGGCGCATGGCCTTCAGCACCGTCGGGCTTGCATGCTGAAGCGGCACGTCGAGATAGGGCAACATCTTTCCGTCGGCCATCAGCGGCATCAGACGATCGACATGCGGATAGGGATAGACATAGTGAAGGCGCACCCACGCGCCAAGCTCGCCCAAAGCCGCCGCCAGATCGACGATATGGGCTTGCACCGGCCGGTTCCGCCAGGTGCTTTCGGCATGACCGAGATCGAGCCCATAGGCGCTGGTATCCTGCGAAATGATCAGCAGTTCGCGCACCCCCGCTTGTACAAGGCGTTCGGCTTCACGCAACACGTCCGATGCCGGACGGCTGACAAGATCGCCCCGCAGACTGGGAATGATGCAGAAGGTGCAACGGTTATTGCAGCCCTCGGCAATCTTCAGATAGGCGTAATGCCGGGGCGTAAGACGAAGCCCCTGTGGCGGAACCAGATCGACAAAGGGATCCGGCGGTGGGGGCAGGGCTTCATGGACGGCCGCAACCACCGATTCGTATTGGTGCGGCCCGGTAACGGCAAGCAGACCCGGATAGAGAGCGCGGATCCGTTCCGCCTCGACCCCCATGCATCCGGTCACGATCACGCGGCCGTTCTCACGCATCGCTTCGCCGATGGCTTCAAGGGATTCGCGCTTGGCCGAATCCAGGAAGCCACAGGTATTCACCAGCACGACGTCGGCCCCGTCATAGGTGGGGGCGATCTCGTAGCCTTCGGCCCGCAGGCGGCTCAGGATCCGCTCCGAATCGACCAGGGCCTTCGGGCAGCCCAGGCTGACCAGCCCGACGCGGGGCGCGGTTGCGGAATTCAAAGACTTGGCCATTGTGAACGTCCGTCCAATTCGCTTGGTTAAACGCCGCCTCTAGATAGCGACGCCGTGTCGCCAGGGCCAGGGATTGCGGAAAAAAGGGTTAATGGCCCTGGCCAGGCCGTGTTTCCGGATCTCCGCCGGTGCAATCCATCGCTCGAACTCTTATATCATTAGGTGGGGGCAAACTCACGTGGCGGGGTCGGCAGCGCATGGCTGGACTGGTTGGACCGGCGTCCCAACGGGATACCGATAAGCGCGAGAACCTGCTCCGCGCGAGCTTCATCTTTCGCGGCCTGGACGACGCGCTGGTGCGCGAAATCGTCCGCCTGAGCCGCACCCGAGAGGTCGCCAAGAACACGGTCTTGTTCACCCAGGGCGACCCGGGTGATGCCTTCTATGCGGTGATCGACGGGCGGATCCGGATCGGCCTGACCGATGCCCATGGCCGCGCCCTGACGCTTGGCATCATGGAGCCCGGCGACGTGTTCGGCGAGATCGCCCTGCTGGATGGCCTGCCACGTTCGGCCGGAGCCGAAGCGATCGACGACGCCAGGCTTCTGGTCATTGATCGACCGCTGTTCCTGCGCCTTCTCGAACGCGAGGTGGGCCTGGCGCGACACATCATCGAACTGTTGTGCGGCCGTCTGCGGCAGAATACCGGGCGGCTTGGCGAACACGCCTTCCTTGATCTGCCGACACGCCTGGCGCGCCGCCTGCACGATCTTGTCCTCGATCATGGCCGGGCGGTCGAAACCGGCACCCACATCAATGTCAAATTGTCGCAGACCGAACTGGCCCAGATGCTGGGCGCCACCCGGGAAGCCGTGAATAAGCATCTGAACGCATGGCAGCGCGAGGGGGTCCTGTCGCTTGCGAATGGCGAGATCGTCATCCGCAACCTGGATGCGCTGGCGATCCTTGGGCAGGAGGCCGAGCGCACCCCGGAACGTCGACGGCCCGGGCCTCATCCTGCTGCCCGAGCCGCCAACCTCAGCTCGTCCACCCCCCAGGGCGCCAGAGACGAGTGAGTGCAAAACCCTGCCCGAAATCGAAGCGGCGCGCTGTGATCCGGGTCACACCCGGGACCGTATCCTCGAACTCAGGGGATTTGGGCAAGGATTCAGGCGGGGATTCGGGCCATGAAAGGTTCTAACGCGGCCGGCCCGGCGCCACAGGCTGGGCGGTCAGCGGATTTTCCGGCCAGGCGTGCTTTGGGTAACGGCCGCGGAGTTCGGCCCTGACCTGCGGATAGACATTGGCCCAGAAGCTTTGGAGATCACGGGTCAAGGCCACCGGGCGCCGAGCCGGCGACAACAGTTCGAAAGCGACCACGATCCGGCCATCGGCGATTCGCGGCGTAGCGGCCAGGCCGAACACCTCTTGAACCCGCACCCGCACCCGGGGGCCCCCTTCGGCGCCGTAATCGATCAGCAGCCTGGCGCCGGACGGAACGGCAAGCGATGGTGGCGCCAGGCGGTCCAGCCGTCCGGCCAGCCCGGGCGGGATCAGGCCAAGCAGAATGGCCGCCAGGTCAAGCCGGGCCAGATGGGCGCGCCGCGTGATCCCGGCTAGATAGGGCTGAAGCCAAATATCGAGATCGGGCATGAGCCCGGCATCGGAAAGGTCGGGCCACCCATCCTCGGGCCTGACTGTGCGCAGGAAATTCACGCGCTCCTTGAGATTTTTTGCAGCCATGCTCCAGGGCAGGGCGGCAAGGCCCAGGCTGCGTACCCCTTCGACCATGGCGGCTGAAACCTGGCCTGAATCAGGATCGGGAAGCGGCTTGTCATCCAGGACAAGCGCGCCAAGGCGACGCTGGCGCCGGGCCAGAACCGCTTCGTCCCGCCCGTCCCAGCGGATGTCGTCAACGGCAAGGATCTGGGCTGCAAAGTCCTGCTCGATGATTTGTCGCGCAAGCGGGGCGGCAAGAAAGACCCGCGCATCGCGCGCCGCGCCATCGGTGGTGGCGACCGCCAGGAATTCCGACGCGGCAAGCCCATCGCCTTCCGCCACCACCACCCCGCCACCACCGGAAAGCCGGTAGCGGCCGCCCGGCCCGCGCCGCTGGCCGATGCGATCCGGATAGGCCAGGGCCAACAACGCGCCCGGGTCGCCATCGAGCCCCGCATCGGTGGGAAGGCCGACCCGGCGGAGAAGATCGCGCCAGCTTGCCGCAACACGGGCAAGGGCTGCGCGGTTGATGCGCGTGCGATTGCCGCCCGCCCGGTCGCCGCGCACCAGAACCTCAAGCCGCGACCGGATATCGGCATCACGCTCGCCGGCCAGGAAATCGCGCTCCTCGATCAGCGCGGCGATCGCCGCCGCCAAGGGGCCGGCGCCCTGCGCCTTGCCGGCCAGGACCATATGAGCAAGACGCGGATGGAGCGGAAGTTCCGCCATCGCCCGTCCCATGGCGGTGACATGCCCCTTTGGATCAAGGGCGCCAAGGTCCCGAAGAAGCGTGACGGCCTGCGCAAACGCGGCAGGGGGTGGCGGATCCAGCCATTTCAATCGCGCCGGATCACCGACACCCCAGGCGGCAAGTTCAAGCGCGAAGGCGGCCAGATCGGCGGCCAGAATTTCGGGCAGGTCAAAGGCGGCCAGGGCGCGGTTTTCTTCCACCGACCACAGGCGATAACAGACGCCGGGGCCCAGGCGGCCGGCGCGCCCCTCTCTTTGCGTTGCCGCCGCGGCCGAAACCCGCACTGTTTCCAGCCGGGCCATGCCACGGCTTGGATCGAAGCGTGGCGCGCGTTTCCAGCCACTGTCGATCACCACCGTAACGCCTTCGATGGTGAGACTGGTTTCCGCAATGGTGGTCGCGAGCACTACCTTGCGCCGGCCTGCAATGGCGGGCCGGATGGCACGGTCCTGTGCCTCGGCCGGAAGCGCGCCGTAAAGCGGGCAGAGATCGGTGCCGGCCGGCAGATCGCCCCCTGCCAGTCGTTCGGCGGCGCGGCGAATTTCGGCTTCGCCGGGCAGGAAGGCGAGCACGCTTCCCCGCTGTTCGGCAAGCGCGGCGCGAACCGCCGCCGCCATGGCATCCTCGACCCGTTCGCCCCGCGCCGGCGGGCGGTAGCGGGTTTCGACCGGAAAGCTGCGCGCCCCAGCCGCAATCACCGGCGCATCGCCCCCCAGCGCATCGCCAAGCAGCCGCGACAGTCCCGCCGCATCCAGGGTTGCCGACATCACGAGGATGCGAAGATCCGGACGCAGGCTTTCCTGCGCATCAAGGGCCAGCGCAAGACCCAGATCGGAATCGAGACTGCGTTCGTGGAACTCGTCGAAGATCAGCAGGCCGATGCCGCTCAGTTCGGGATCGGATTGCAGGCGGCGGGTGAGGATACCTTCGGTTACCACCTCGACCCGGGTCTTGGACCCGACCCGCGATTCATGCCGCACCCGATAGCCGACCCTCTCACCCGCCGCCTCGCCGATCATTGACGCCATGAAACGAGCCGCCGCGCGCGCGGCGATGCGCCTTGGTTCCAGCATGACGATACGGCCGGATCCGAGCCATGGCTCGGCCATCAGGGCAAGCGGCACCCGCGTCGTCTTGCCCGATCCGGGCGGCGCAACAAGAATCGCTCTCCGTCCCGCGCCAAGCGCCTGCCTGAGGGCGGGCAGCGCCGCATCGACCGGCAGGGCATCAGTCATCGGACGGGGGGATCGTGCCGATCCAGCAGGCTGCTTCCATGGGCCGACAGGAACCGGAGAACGTCAGCGCAGCGCGCTCTTGATCAGATAGGCGCCGATATCGGCCGGCGTGGTCTTGGCCGCCAGGCTTTCGGCGCCTTCCATCGCCCGCTTCATCAGCATATGGGCTTCGGCATTCTCGATCTTTACCTTGAAGATCCCCTTCGCGCCTTGCAGGCGCGGATAATAATTCGGATCGACCATTTTTTCCTTGGTGGCGATTCGCGCGATGATGTCTGATTCGGCAAGATCATCGATCTGCTCCTTGGCAATCAGTTTCCAGTCCGCCTGGCCGGCATGGGTCGCGGCATTGAGAGCCTTGATCGCGCTGTCCGGGGAATCCTTGGCAAGGCCCACCTTGAAGATGTGCTTGGTGAGGCCGACTTCACCGCCCCATTTCGACAACCCCTGGCTGCGCGCGACATAGAGCGTGGCCATCCGCCTCTCCCCTTGCGATCCGGTTCGCCAGCATAGCGCGGATCGCCGGCGCGGGCGTCAGGTGCCGGTCGGATTTCCGCTGGCCAGCTTTTTCAAGTCGGCGGCGGCCCGGCCGATGGGCTCGTCCCAGGCATTCCAGCGCGCCTGCCGGTAAAGCGTGATGCTGGGATACCAGGGTGAATCGCTGCGGTCCAGCAGCCAGCGCCAATCCGGAAGCCGCTGCAGGAACGCCCAGGCCGGACGGCCGAGCGTGCCGGCCAAATGAAGCACAGCCGTATCCACGCTGACCAGAAGATCAAGGCCCATGAGCGCCGCCGCCGTGTCGGCCATGTCGCGAAATCCGGAGCCAAGATCGGTAACCAGCGCCACGTCGTTCAGCTGCGCGAGATCGCCCGGTTTGGGCTCCTTCTGCAAGCTGAAGAATCGCAGGCCAGGCACCGCCAGGAGCGGTGCCAATTCCGGCGCCGGAATTGACCGCAGACGATCACGGGCATGGCCGGGATTGCCGGCCCAGACCAGGCCCACCGCCAAGCCACCCATCATGCCGCCCGCCAGGCGCTTGGCTTCGTCGATCCGCGACCGCCACGCCGCCATGCGGTCGGCCGGGACCGTCAGGTCGCACGACGGCGGCGGAATGGTTTCCAGGCTGGTCGCAAAGATCGCCGGCAGGCTCAGGAGCGGGGCCTCGACCGCGAAAGGCGGCGGGCTGTCGCCGCGCGCGACCAGCCGCACGCCCCTGAGCGCCGGCACGAGCGGCAGGATCGGCGCCGGAACCTCGAGCACGACGTCACGGGCGCGCGCCCGCACCAGCGGCAGATAGCGAAGGAACTGGATGAAATCGCCGAGCCCCTGCTCGGCATGCAGGAAAAGTGTGCGATCGTTCAGCACCTCGCCCCGCCAGCGCGGCACGGAAAAGCCGCGTCGGCTGCGGCCGGCCAGATGAAATCGCCATTCATATTCCCGCCACCCCCTGGCCAGGGCGCCCCGCAACAAAAGGATATGGGCCAGGCCGAAATGGGCCTCGGCCAGGTTCGCATCGACGTGGATCGCACGGCGGTGCAGGCCCTCGCCCTCGGCGATCCGGCCCTGTTCCAACCGCACATTGGCAAGGCACACCATGGCCCGGGCATGGTCGGGGGCAAGTTCGAGGGTGCGCATATAGGCCGCCTCGGCCCGTGTCATGTCGCCACGCGCGCCACTGAGCAGGCCGAAATTGAAATGCGCGTCGGCAAATTCCGGCGCCAGGACAAGGGCGCGTTTCAGGGCCTGCTCGGCGTCCGGTATGCGCTGCGCCGTCTGCAGGGCGACCCCAAGGTTGACCAGGGCCTCGGGATAGTCCGGACGGGCCGCAAGCGCGGCCTGGAACAGGCTGATGGCCGCATCGATCCGGCCCGCCATCTGCACCAGAAGGCCAAGATTGTTCGCGGCTTCGGCATGGGTTGGCCGCGCCGCCAGCAGACCGCGATAGGCGGCTTCGGCTTCGGCGATTCGGCCGGCCCGGTGGGCGGCCACCGCATGGGTGAAAACCAGCCGGTCGCATCCCGGCTCGGGCAGGCTTGCCGCGCGAAGGAATGCGGCCACCGCCGCATCGGGCCGGCCGAACCGTGCTTCGGCAATGCCGAGCGCGACGTGAAACGCCGCAACGCCGGGGCGGAAGCGGATGGCGTGGCCAATCAGATCGACCGCACGGCCATGATCGCCCCGCCCGAGCGCAATCGTTCCCAGAAGATGAAGCGCATCAGGCTGGTTCGGCTCTTGGGCCAGAACCCGCTCGTAGATCAGCGCCGCTTCATCCAGCTTGCCGGCCCGGTGCAGGGCCACGGCGTCGTTCATGGTTGGCCGTATGGCCTGGCTAAGGGGAAAGGACATCGGGCGGGCTCGCTTGCCCGACCCTGCACGATCACGGTTGCCGATGCGTTAACGCGGGGCGGCACCGTCCCTATGAGGGGGGCCCTATGACGGGGGCTCGTCCGCGCTGGACGTCGAGCCGGCGCTTGCCTGTTCAAGGGCATCCTCGGCCACCAGCCAGGCATCCTCGGCCTCGCCCAGGGAGCGGCTGACCTGGCCCAGATCCTTGCGCAGACCGATCAGGCGCGAGGATTCGCCCTGATAGAGGCCCGGATCGGCAAGCGCCGCCTCGATGCGCGCCTTTTCGGCCGACAGGGTCTGGACCCGGGCCGCCGCCGTGGCCGCCTGCTTGCGGAGCGGGGCCAGCGCCGCCCGTCGCAAGGCCGCCTGCCGTCGCTCGGCCCGGCGATCGACCGAGCCGGAATCGGACCGTTGCGCCCCCGCCGCGGCCGACACCGCCGCGGCCAGATGGGACCGGTAATCATCGATATCGCCGTCGAAAGCCTCGACCCGGCCGCCCGCCACCAGCCAGAAGCGATCGGCGGTCAGCGCCACCACATGCGGATCATGGCTGACGATGATGACCGCGCCGCGAAAACCGTTGATGGCCTGCACCAGCGCCTCGCGCGAGGCGATGTCGAGATGATTGGTGGGTTCATCGAGCAGCAGGATGTTGGGCTTTTCCGCACTCATCAGCGCGAACAGGAGCCGCGCTTTCTCGCCGCCGGAAAGATCGCCGATGCGCGTCTCGGCACGCGTCTGGCTGAACCCGAAGCGTCCGAGATGCGAGCGGACCTGTTCATCGCTGAAGCGTGGCATGCGCCGCCCCATCTGAATGACCGGCGTCGCCGCCAGATCAAGCTCGTCGGCCTGATGCTGGGCGAAATAGCCGATGCGGAGCTTGCCCGACTTCGCGATCTGCCCAGACAGCGGCGCCAGCCGTCCGGCCAGCAGCTTCATCAGGGTCGATTTCCCATTGCCGTTCGCGCCAAGCAGCGCGATCCGGTCATCGTCATCGATGCGAAGCGCCAGGCGTGACAACACCGGCCGGCCGCCATAGCCGACCGCGATATCGTCCAGCACCAGCAGGGGCGGCGACAGGGGTTCGGGTTCAGGGAAATTGAAGGTGACGGGCGCATCGCCCGGCGGCTCGGGAATCGGCTGCAGGCGGGCCAGCATCTTGAGACGCGACTGGGCCTGGCGCGCCTTTGACGCCTTGTAGCGGAAGCGATCGACGAAAGCCTGGATGTGGGCGCGCTGAACATCCTGCTTGGCGCGTTCGGCTTCAAGCTGGGAAAGCCGCAGGCGATAGGTGTCCTCGAAGCGGTCATAATTCCCCTGATAGAGGGTAAGACGGCCATGCTCGAGATGAAGGATCGCCTCGGCCACCCGGTTGAGCAGCTCTCGATCATGGCTGACCAGCACCACGGTTCCGTCATAGCGGCAAAGGTAATCCTCGAGCCACAGGGCGGCCTCGAGATCGAGGTGATTGGTCGGTTCGTCAAGAAGCAGCAGATCGGGCGCCCGGAACAGCAGGCCGGCCAGCGCGACGCGCATGCGCCAGCCCCCCGACAAGGCGCTGCAGGGGCCGCGCTGGGCGTTTGCGTCAAAGCCCAGTCCGGCCAGGATGCGCGCGGCGCGCGACCGGGCCGCATAGGCGCCCTTGTCCCGCAGCCGCGCATGGATCTCGCCGATGCGGGCGGGATCGGTCGCGGTTTCCGCTTCCTGTTCCAGCGCGGCCAGTTCGGCGTCCTGGGCAAGGACCGTATCGATCAGGCTTTCCGATCCGCCCGGCGCTTCCTGGCGGGTCATGCCGATCTGCCAGCGGGGCGGCACGCTGATCACGCCCGAATCAGGCGCAAGTTCGCCGGCAATCAGGCGCAGAAGCGTCGTCTTGCCGGCCCCGTTCCGCCCGACCAGGCCGATCCGCCGGCCCGGCGGAATGACCGCGGTCGCGTCATCGAACAGGGTTCGCTGGCCGACCCGATAGGTCAGCTGGTCGATGCGGAGCATGGCTCAGGGCGGGACCGGAATGAACGCGACAGGCCGTCAGCCACCACCGGGGGCAAAGGCGGCCAGCGCCCTGGCATCGGCCGCGACGCCGCCGCCGGGGCTGATCGGCTGGATGCAGACTTCGTCGGCGCCCGCCGCGTAATGCGCATCGATCGCCTTGCGGATATCGGCTTCCTTGCCCCACACCACCATTGCATCAAGCAGGCGGTTGCTGCCGGGGCCTGCGTAATCGGTCTCGGTGAAGCCAAGCCGGCGCCAGTTGTTGCAATAATTCGGCAGGGCGAAATAGCGCTTCATATAGGTGCTGGCGGTGGATCGCGCCACCTGGGCATCGGTGGTGAAGCAGATCTTCTGCTCGACCGCCAGGAATGCCTGCGGGCCCATGATCCGGCGTGCCTCGGCGGTGTGCTCGGGGGTCACGTTATAGGGGTGGGCGCCCTGCGTCATGTCGCGGGCAAGCGTCAGCATCTTCGGCCCCAGGGCGGCCAGAACCACCTGCCGTTCGGCAAGTTTCAGCACCGGTTCCAGGGGGGCCGCCGCCATCGCTTCAAGATAGGCGCGCATGGTGGGAATGGGGGCAAGGTAGGTGTGCTTGCGCCGGCCCTCGACCAGGGGCGCATGCGAGACGCCAAGGCCCAGCATAAACCGCCCGCCATAAAGCCGGTTGAGGGAATCGTGGCCGGCCGCCGCCGCCAGGGCGTCGCGGGCATAGATATTGGCGATGCCGGTCGAGACGCGAATCCGGCTGGTGCGCGCAAGGAAGAACCCGGCCAGGGCAAGGGCCTCGTAGGAGGCGGATTCGCCGAACCAGAGGGAGTCGTAGCCAAGACGCTCGGCCTGTTCGGCATGCCGGATCAACCCGTCCCGATCGAGGGCGTTGGTCGACCACCAGACGCCGAATGTCCGTTTCCGCATTGTCGTTTCTCCTGTTCTTTGGGCCGACCCGGGTGGCCGGCCGATCCGGGCTGGTCACCGGCGACCGGCAGATTAGCCGATGCCGGCGCCAAAGCCACGGCCGCGCCGTGGTTGGCGCCCCGGAGCCGATCCGCTAGCGTATCAGGGACGCGGTCCGGCCGGACCCAGCCAAAAAAACCGGGAGGGCGATCGTTCCATGCTTGGGCTGATGCAACAGACCCCACTCCTGATCTCGTCGTTGATCGACTATGCGGCCCAGTACCATGGCGACACCGAGATCGTAAGCCGCAGCATCGAGGGACCGGTCACGCGCAGCACCTGGCGCGAGGTCGAGAGCCGCGCCAAGAAACTGGCAAAGGCCCTGATCGCCCTTGGGGTGAAGCCCGGCGACCGGGTCGCCACCATGGCCTGGAACACGGTCCGGCATGTCGAGATCTACTATGCCGTTTCAGGCATCGGTGCCGTGCTGCATACCATCAACCCGCGCCTCTATGCCGACCAGATTGTCTATATCGCCAATCATGCCGAAGACACCGTTCTGCTGTACGACCTGACCTTTGCATCCCTGGTCGACGAGATTGCGCCGGCGCTGGCGTCGGTGAAGCACTATGTCGCGATGACCGACCGGGCGCACCAGCCGCAATCCGGGATTGCGGGGCTTCATTGCTACGAGGATCTGGTCGCAGCCCAGGATGACCAATTGGCGTGGCCTGTCTTCGACGAGAACACCGCGTCGTCGCTGTGTTACACGTCAGGCACCACCGGCAACCCGAAGGGCGTTCTTTACAGCCATCGCTCGACCCTGCTCCACACCTTCGGCGCCTGCCGGGTCGACAGCCTGGCCATCGGCGCGACCGATGACATCTTGCTGGTTGTGCCGCTCTTCCATGCCAATGCCTGGGGTGTCGCCTATGCCGCCGCCATGGCCGGCGCCAAGCTTACGTTGCCGGGGGCGGCGCTTGACGGCAAAAGCATCTACGCGCTGTTGCAGCGCGAGGGCTGCAACGTATCCCTTGGCGTGCCAACGGTGTGGCTCAATCTTTTCCAGCATATCGACGAGCACCGTGACAGCCTCGATCTTTCCGACATCAGGCTGAAGCGCGTCATCATCGGCGGATCGGCCGCCCCGCGCGCCATGATCGAGCGCTTCCACAAGGAATTTGGCTGCTTCGTCATGCATCTTTGGGGCATGACCGAGATGAGCCCGATCGGCACGACCGGCACCTTGAAGCGCAAGCATCAGGACCTTGGTCTTGACCGCCAGCTTGATCTGCAGGTGAAGCAGGGACGCGCCACCTATGCGGTCGACATGAAGATCGAGGATGACGACGGCCGCGCGCTGCCGCGCAACGGCCAGGCGTTTGGCCATCTCATGGTGCGCGGGCCGTGGGTGACGTCGGGCTATTTCAAGGGCGAAGGCGGACAGGTCGTGGACAAGGACGGCTGGTTCAAGACCGGCGATGTGGCGACCCTTGACCCCGATGGCTACATGCAGATCACCGATCGATCGAAGGACGTGATCAAGTCAGGCGGCGAATGGATCAGTTCGATCGATCTCGAGAATGCGGCGGTCGGCCACCCGGCCGTGCAGGAAGCGGCCGTCATCGGCGTCGCCCATTCGAAGTGGCAGGAACGCCCGCTGCTGGTGGTCGTCAGGAAAAAAGGCGCCAGCGTCGATCGTAACGGGCTGCTTGGGTTCCTGTCCGACAAGGTGGCCAAATGGTGGCTGCCCGACGATGTGGTGTTCGTCGATGCGCTGCCGCACACGGCAACCGGCAAGCTGCAGAAGATGACGCTGCGCCAGACGTTCGCCAATTATCGCCTGCCGACCGACGGCGGCTGAGACCAGGCGTCATGGGTTCGATCCTCCACCGCCCGATCCTTGACCTCCGATCCTCGACCGGGGCCGCCCGCTGGACTAGGCTTCCACCAGGATCACAGCCGCACGAGGCGCCCGGATGAGCATCGCATTTGGCCTTGGCCTGGCCGAGTTCCCGTTCTCGGGCGCGGCGCCGTTCTGGCGCTGGGTCGAGATGTGCGAAGAGGGTGGCGTCGATTCGCTGTGGCAGAACGACCGCCTGATCTCGGGCGAGCCGTTCCTTGAATGCATGAGCCTGATGGCGGCGCTGGCCGGTGCCACGAAGCGGATCAAGTTCGGCATGAATGTGGCCTCGGCCGGCCTGCGCGATCCGCTGCTGCTGGCCAAGCAATGCGCCACCATCGACATGCTGTCGAACGGCCGATTGCTGCCGGCCTTTGGTGTCGGCAGCCCGCGCGGGCCGGAATGGCAGGCGACCGGGCGCCCCCATACCGGGGCCGGCGCCATGGCCGAGGAAGCGATCGAGATCATGGCGCGGCTGTGGACGGAAGAGAGCGTCACCTTCAAGGGCCGGCATTTTCAATACCAGAACGCGCGCATCGCACCGCAGCCGATCCAGAACCCCCTGCCGCTCTGGATCGGCGGATCGAGCGATGCGGCGATCCGGCGCCCGGCACGCTTCGGCACCGGCTGGCAAGGCGGGTCCGAGACCCCGGACGAAACAAGGCCGATCGTCGCCCGCATCAAGGCGGCCGCCGCCAAACTGGGCCGGACCATCGATGAAGACCATTTCGGCATCGGCATTCCCTATCGGCTCGGGAAATGGACCGACCGCGGCATTGCCGAGCGGGCCGAGGCCTATCGGAAGCGGCTGGGGCGCGATCCGAGCCAGATTTTCGCCGTCGGCGATGCCGGCACGATTGTCGAACGCATCCGCGCCTATATCGATGCCGGGGTCGTCAAGTTCATCCTGCGGCCCATCGGCGAGGGCGATGCCGATATCGTGGATCAGACGCGGCGTGTGATCGCCGAGATCGCGCCCGAGATCAAGGCCATGAACACGGCCCGCCGCGCCGCCAAAAAGGCGGCCAAGCCATAAGGCGACTGACCCCGGAGGCTGACCATGACGCTGAAATCGGAATTTCTGGGCGCGCTCCACATCGTGATGGGCGAGGCGCATGTGATCGGCGAGACACCCCAGGGCTTTCGCCGGGTGCGGGCGTTCCAGGGCGGCAGCCTCAAGGGTCCGCGCATCGATGGACGCATCGTTTCCGGCGGCTCGGACGCCTGGATGCGCGGCCGTGACCAGGCGGTCCGGCCCGATGTGCGGCTTGTGGTCGAAACCGGTGACGGCGCCTGTCTCTACATCACCTATAAAGGCGTGCGGCACGGGCCGCCCGACGTGATGGCCCGGATCGAGCGGAACGAACCGGTGCCGGACGATTCCTTTTACCTGCGCAACATCGTCACATTCGAGACGGGCGCCCCGGCCTATGACTGGCTGAACCGCATCGTCGCGGTCGGCATCGGGCGGCGCGCACCCAATGCCGTCATCTACGACCTGTACGAAATTCTCTAAGCGCGCCCCTGAAGCGCATCCCTCTAACCCTTCAGCACCGCGGCGCCATCGACCACGACACAGCCCTGGCCCTCGGCCAGCACGATCACCGGGTTGAGATCGAGCTCGGCCAGCAGGTCGCCCGCGTCCATGGCGAAATCACCAAGCGCGACAAGCGCTGATACCAGGGCCTCGCGGTCGGCGCGGGCGCGCGCCGCGAAGGCCCCCAGCAGCCGCACCGTGCGCAACCGATCGATCATGCCCTGCGCGATCGCGCGATCAGGGCAAGCTCGGTCGCCACATCGGCCAGGGCCTCGCTCATCACGCCGCCCAGGCCGACGGTGATGGTGGGGCCGAACTGCGGATCGAACCGCAGGCCGGCCAGGATCTCAAGGCCCGATGGCGCCATGGGCTGGACTACCGCGCCGCGCACGCCAGCCCGGCCAACCGCCCTGGCCGCCGCCGCGACCACGGCATCGAAGGCCGCCGCCGCATCCGCCGGCGCGACGCCAGCTTGACCCCGCCCGCATCGGACTTGTGCAGAAGCTCAGGCGCCTCGGCCTTGATGGCGAGCGGGCAACCGAACCTGGAGCGGCCGCTTCGGCCTCGGCGGCGGTGGTGGCCAGCACCTCGGCGGTGACCGGAATTTGATGGCTTGGCGATTTCACTTCGCGTTCGGTAAGCGTCGTCGTGCCGGCCGCAAGAAGCGCCCGCAGCGCCGCGCGGGTTGCCGTCGCCCGCGCGCCACCCGGGCCGCTTTCCGGCGCGCCACAGCCCGGCAGCGGAATTCCCGCCCGCGCCACCTGGGCCACCACTTCGACGGCGCGGCTTGGATCGTCATAGGCCGCGACGCCCAGTTCGCGCAGCCGGTTGATGCCAACCTGCGGCCCGCCCAGCCAGGCGGCAAAAATCGGCTTGCCACTGCGGTCCTGGGCGGCGGCGATCCGGTGTTCAAGGATCCCGGCCATGTTGGGCGACAGGCCGACGAAGACCAGGACCAGATCGACGTTCGGATCCTGGGCCACCGCGTTCACGCATCCTTCGACCGCATCGGGATCGCCATAGACGAAGCCGAAATCAACCGGGTTCGACATGCCGGCAAAATCGGGCAGCACCTTGGCCAGTGCGGCAAGGGTCGATGGCGAGAAGGTCGCCATGTCGAGACCGGCGGCGCTGCACTTGTCGGCCATCATCACGCCCGCGCCGCCTGACATGCTGACAATGCCGATCCGCCGCCCGCGCGCCCGATACCGGCCCGGGATCGCGACGGCAAGATCAAGCAGCGTGCGCACATCGCCGACCGTCAGCACGCCGGCGCGCCGGAACGCGGCCTCGTAGACCTTGGCGGCGCCCACCAGCGCGCCGGTGTGCGAGCGGGCCGCCTTGACCCCGGCTTCCGACTGGCCGACCTTGAGAACCGCAACCGTCTTGCCCGCTTCATGCGCCCGCCTTGCCGCAGCGATGAACGGCCGGCCGCGCCTGATTCCTTCGATATAGCCCAGCACCAGCGCCACGTTCGGATCATCGGCGAAATAGTCCAGGTAGTGGCCGAAATCGAGGACCGCTTCGTTGCCCGTGCTCAGGAACGTGCCAAAGCCGATGCCATCCGCCTGTGCCAGCGCATAGACCACCGCGCCGATGGCGCCGCTCTGGCTGACAAAGGCGACCGGGCCCGCCTTGGGCATGGTCGCGGTCTGAAGGCCGGTGGAAAACGATGCGACCAGATTGTGATGCAGGTCGAGCATGCCAAGCGAGTTCGGACCGAGGACGGCCATGCCCGATTCCGCCGCCGCCGCGACCAGGTCGTCCTGCAGGCGAACCCCGTCTTCGCCCGCCTCGGCAAACCCGCTGGAGCAGACGACCGCGGCCTTGGCCCCCGCCGCCGCGGCCTCGCGCAGGTAGCGGGGCACCGATTTGGCCGGCACCAGCAGGACCACCATCTCGACCGGCCCCGGCAAGGATTTCAGATCCGGATAGCACGCAAGGTCGCGAATGGCCTGGTATTTCGGGTTGATGGGATAGATGCGGCCGCGATAGCCGTATTGCTGCAAAAAGGCGAGGCAGCGCCCGCCCGGCTTGCCAAGATCATCGGTCGCGCCGACGACGGCCACCGACGCCGGATCGAACAACGCTTCAATCGCGCGCTTCGTCATCGCTCTTTTGCTCCCGCCGGGCGTCTGGATCTAGGTTCGGGCCTTTGCTTCAAGACCCATATAGATCTGCTGGATGTCGTCATTGGCAAGCAGATCGGCGCTTGTCCCCTTGAGCGCCACACGCCCCGCCTCCAGCACATAGGCGCGATCGGCCATGTCAAGGGAATGACGGACATGCTGTTCGATGAAAATGACGGTCATGCCGTTCCGGCGCAGGTCGGCAACCACCTCGATGATCTTTCGCACCATCGACGGCGACAGCCCGAGAAACGGTTCATCCAGCATCACGATGCGCGGGCCCGACATCAGCCCGCGGGCAATGGCCAGCATCTGCTGCTCGCCACCGCTGAACGACCCGGCATGCTGCTGCATACGATCGCGAAGGAACGGGAACAGGCTTAGGACCCAATCGAGGGATTGCTGGGTCTTGGCCCGGGCGCGCGGCACATAGGCGCCAAGCAGCAGGTTTTCGCGAACCGTCATGAACGGAAACAGGCGGTGCCGTTCCAGCACATGGGCGATGCCCAGCTCGACCCGGTCCTTGGGCGCAAGGCGGGTGATGTCCTGCCCATCGAACAGGACCTGGCCGCTGGCCACCTTGACCACGCCCGAGATGGTCCCCATCACCGTGCTCTTGCCGGCGCCATTCGCACCAAGCAGGGCGACAATCTCGCCGGCGGCGACATCGACATCGACGTCCCACAGGACCTGGAGATCGTCATAGAAGACGTTGACCTTCCGAAGGCTCAGCATGATTGGCGCCTCGCTGCCCTATTCGCCGACATAGGCGCGCACGACGGTTTCGTTGGCAAGCACCGCATCGGGCAGCCCATCGTCGATCTTGGCGCCCAGATGCATGGCGATCACGCGATCGCACAGCAGCCGGACCACGGTCAGATTGTGTTCGATCAGGACCACCGTGCCGCCGTGATCGCGCAGGCGCCCGATCAGCTCGACCAGCCCGCCGATGCTTTTGTGGTCGACGCCGGCCATCACCTCGTCGAGCAGATAGACGGCCGGCTTCTTGGCCATGACGCGGGCGAGTTCGAGGCGCTTGCGCTGGCCGGTGCTGAGCGTGTTGGCCATCGCATCGCGCTTGTGGGTGATGCCCACAAACTCGATGCATTCAAGCGCCGTGGCACGGGCGGCGCGAATACGCGGTTCGTGGACCAGCGCGCTGACCATCACGTTGTCGACGACCGTCATGCCCAGGAACGGCCTGAGCTTCTGGAAGGTGCGCGCAACGCCAAGGCGGCTGATCCGGTACGATGCAAGCCCGGTCAGCTCGCGGCCGTTGAACGTGATCGAGCCACGATCGGCGCTCTGGGTGCCCGAGATCAATTCGAACAGCGTGCTTTTGCCGGCGCCGTTCGGACCGATGATGCCCAGGATTTCACCCTGTCGCACGGCAAGACTGACATCGTTGACGGCCTGAATGCCGCCAAAGCGCTTCGACAGGTTGCGGATCTCGAGCTGGCTCACCGGCTTGTCTCCGGCCTTGCCGCGCGGGTGATCAGGGCATCCAGCGCCCGCACCCCCCGCCCGGCCGGCAGGACAGCCAGCGGATTGATTTCGATCGTGTCGATCGTGGCATCGCCGGCGACGATGATCTCGGACAGGCGCCGGATAGCCCTGGCCGCCGCGTCGATATCGGCGGCCGGCGCGCCGCGCACGCCGGCAAGGATGGCGGCCCCCTTAAGATCATTCAGCATCGCGCGGGCCTCGGCTTCAGAAACGGGCGCGAGGCGCATGACCGTGTCCTTCAGAACCTCGACCAGAATGCCACCCACGCCGCAGATCACCGCCGGCCCAAGCTTCGGATCGCGGAACGCGCTGATGATAAGCTCGCAGCCGCCCTGCACCATTTCCTGAACCAGAATACCATCGACCCGCGCGCCGGGGACCGCCTTTCGCGAGGCCGCGAGAATCGAGTCATGGGCGGCGCGCACCTGATCGTCATTGCGCAGATCGAGGCGGACCGCGCCGATCTCGGTCCGATGCGGAATGTCGGGCGAAACGACCTTGAGACAGACGGGATAGCCAAGCGCATGGGCCAATCGCACCGCCTCGTCGGCGGACCGCGCCAGGCTTTCACGGGTGATCTCGATCCCGGCCTGATGCAGGAATTTCTTGGCCGCATGTTCACCCACCACGCGCCCGGCGGGCAGGCGTGCGTCGATGCCGGGCCATCGTTCGGCGGCAAGCAACGCGCGCGGCAGGGGCGCCGCGATGCCCTGCGCATAAAAGGAAAGCGCGGCCGCGGCCTTTACCATCCGCACCGGTTCGGTAAAGACCGGCAGGCTGGCCTGGCGCAGGCTGGCATGGGCCGAGGCTTCGTTTTCGGGCAGCCAGCAGACCAGGACCGGCTTGCCTTGCGCCGCCCGGGCCCCGGCCAGGATTTCGTTCGCGATGCGCACCGCCGGCCCAGGCGCCAGGCCGACATAGACCAGCACGATATTGACGCCGGGATCGGCCGCCACCGCCGTGATCGCCTGCTCCAGCATGCCGGCATCCCAGAGCGCCGCCCGGTCGTATCAAGCGGATTGGCGGGCGTCGCGAACCAGGGCGCGACGGGTTTCAGCCGGTTGACCGTATCGGCGGCAAGCGGCACCACGTCAAGACCCGACGCCTCGCACCAATCCGCCATCAGGATTCCCGCCCCGCCCGAGATCGTGATGATCCCGGCGCCGGTGCCGCGCGGCAGCGGCGAAATCGCCAGCACATGGCTGAAATCGAGAAGCTCGTCGACCGACTGCGGCCGCACGATGCCGAACTGGCGGAAGGCCGCGGCATAGGCCGCGTCGTTGCCAACCAGGTTGCCGGTATGGGCAAGGGATGCGCGGGCACCGGCCGCCGAAGCGCCCACCTTCATCAGCACCAAGGGCTTTTTCTTTTCGCGCGCCTTGCCGGCCAGCGCCACCAAATCGTCCCGCGCCAGGCCCTCGACATAGCCCGCGATCACCCGCACCTCGGGTTCGTCCAGAAGGTGCAGCGCATAGTCGGTGAAGCCGAGCGACGCCTCGTTGCCGGTGGTGATGAAATGGCTGAGGCCCAGTCCCTGGTCCTGCATCAGGGCAAGAATGAACGCCGCGATGGCGCCCGACTGGCTGATGAAGCCCACATGCCCGAACGGCAGGTCGGGCCGCCGTTCAAGGGCGGTCGTAAAGGTCGCCGCGGCCTTGGCCGCCACGCTGATGAGCCCAAGGCAATTCGGGCCGCACAGCGCGATGCCGTTCTGTTCGGCCAGATCGCGCATGCGGTCCTGCAGCGCGCGCCCCTCGGCCCCCACCTCGGCGAAGCCGCTTGAGAACACCACGGCTGCCGGCACCTTGGCCGCGACGCATTCCTGCAGCGCCGCCTCGACCTGATTGGCGGGAAGAGTGATGACACAGAGATCGACGGGCGCACCGATCGCGGCCAGATTCGGATAGCACCTGAGGCCGGCAATCTCGGACCGGGCCGGATTGACGGGATAGATCCCGCCCTGATAGCGCAAGGCCTTCAGATAGGCGATGGGGCGGCCGCCCGCCTTGGACGGATCGCCCGACGCGCCCATGACCGCAATCGAGCGCGGCGCCAGAAGCGCCTGATACGATTCACGCGGGATGGACGATTTCATCGGCCGGAAGCCCTAGGCGGGGGCCCGCATCGACCACAGCGACGTCATGTCGCCGGTGCAGACGATCGCATCGTTCTGGTTCAGGACCTGGATTTCCCGCACGATCACGCCGCGGCCAGGCTTCGAGGTGGGGCGCTTGTCCTTGACCCACCAGCGGACCCTGAGCGTGTCACCGACCATGACCGGCCCCAGGAATTTCCAGGTCAGGCCAAGAAAGGCCAGCGCCGCGCCATCGAACATCTGCATCCGCCCCATGAGGCCCGACGCCATCGCGATGATCAGGACGCCATGGACCGTAAGCGCGCCCCAGATCGTTTCCTTGGCAAATTCGGGATCGTTGTGCAGCGGGCTGCGATGCCCCTCGACATGGCCGAAATGATCCATGTCGGCCTGGGTGATGGTGCGCGATCCGGTCTCGTAGACCTTGCCGATCACCCAGTCTTCGTAGAAATGTGGATTGCCCATCTGCCGGTCCTCCCTTGGCGATCCGCGGTGCTGACGCCTGCTAGCCCCTGCCGCCGGAACGCCGCGCCATCACGCGCCTGGCCAGGCGCACGATGGCCGGGCCGATTCCCTTTGGCAGATAGATCATCACGAACAGGAAAATCAGGCCGTAGATCAGCTGGTGCAGGCCGCCCGCGACCCGCGACCCGATCACCGAGCGCAGGATCTCGGCGGCCGGCGTGGCAAGAAAGGCGCCGATCACCGGGCCGCTCAGCGTGCCAAGGCCGCCGACAATGGTCACGATCAGGAGCTGAATCGAGATCAGCACGCCCAGGAATTCCTGCGGCTCGACGAAGGTCGTGTAGCAGGCAAGAATCGCACCGCCAACCCCGGTCAGGAAGGCGCTGACCATGGCGGCCTGCATCTTGATCAGGGTCGGGTTCACGCCGGCAACCCCGGCCGCATCCTGATCCTCGCGCACCGCGGCCATGAAATAGCCCGACCGCGACTGCTTGAGCAGCGCCGCCGTCGCCCAGACCACGGCCAGATAGCCGATGGTCAGCCATAGGAACGGCGACTTGCCCTGCCACGACATGTGCACGAAACCTGTCTGGGGCGGCAGGAACAGGCCGGCCGCGCCACCCGTCATGTCTTCCCAGTAGATGGCGACAATGCGTGTCACCTCGGCCAGCGCCAGGGTCGCCAGGGCAAAATAGGGACCGCGCAGCCGGAAGGCGGGAACACCGATGAACACCGCCAGCAGCGCCGCCATCGCGCCACCGGCCATCATGCCGATCCAGGGCGAAACGCCGAACTTGGCGTAGAGCACCCCCATTGTATAGGCGCCAACCCCGAAGAACGCCGCGTGACCGAACGAAAGCTGTCCCGTAAAGCCGGCCAGAATGTTCCACGAAAGCGCTAGGCCGGCCCACAGGCAGGTGACCAGAAGGCCGTGAATGATGAAGCTGTCGCCGATCACCGCCGGCGCAAGCGCAAGCATGCCAAGGAAGGCGGCGGCATAGACCCAGCTCCTGGGAATGGCGCCAGGGCCCGCGTTTGCCGTTCCGGTGGTGGATGATTGTCCCGCCATCAGTCGCCCAGCTTTTCCGAGCCTTTCAGCCCGAACAATCCCCACGGCATGAAGATCAGCACGGCAACGAACAGGAGCAGATAGATCAGCTCCTTCAGGCCCGGGTCGAGATAGAAGCCGGTAAAGGACTCGACGACGCCGATCATCAGCCCGCCCAGGAACGCGCCCACCATGCTGCCCATGCCCCCCAGGACGACGATGATATAGGCGACAAGCCCAAGGCTCAGGCCAACGGTCGGATGCACATAGAAGAACGGCACCATGATGGCGCCCGCCACGCCGACACAGGCGATGCCAAGACCGAACGTGATGGCATCGATCTTCTGGGTGGGAATCCCCAGCAGGTCAGCCGCGCGGCGATCCTGGGCCGTCGCCCGGATCGCCATGCCCGCATAGGTGTGATTGAGAAGAAAATAAAGAAGACCGGCCGCGACCAGCGCGGCGCCGAAGGCAAGCAGACGCGGCACGCTGAAGGCAAGATCGCCCCACCGCAAGACCATGGTGGTGTAGGCCGTGGTAACGATCTGCGAGCGGCCGCTTGCCACGATCAGCACCAGGTTAACGATTACGACCGAAAGGCCAAGGGTGGCAAGCGCCTGGGTCGCGTGGGGCGCGCCCTTTCGCACCAGGGGCAGAATGACGCCCCGCTGGACCAGGACGCCAAGACCGAAGAAGACCGGCGCGATCAGCAGCACCGACACATAGGGATCCAGGCCCAGAAGCTGGCTCAGAAAGACGGCGGCATACATGCCAAGCATCAGGAATTCGCCATGGGCGAAGTTGATGACCCGCATGACCCCGAAGATCAGGGTCAGCCCCATGCTGATCAGGGCATAGACGCCGCCCGCCATCAGGCCGGAAATGAGCGCCTGGAGAAACGTTGACACTGCGCTCTTCCGAACCTGACGAGGATGTCGATCCTAACGCGTTGCGGCCGTGCCGATTACCGCTTGTCCCACGGGGTAAGCGGTCCCTTTGGTGTGGAATTGGCCACCGCCGCCGGATAGATCGTGTAAAGCTTGCCGCCCTGCCACTGGAAGCCGTGCACCGGCGCCCGCTCGTTGCGGCCACCGGCGTTGAACTTCACGCCGGCGCCGTTCGCGTAGGAGCCGCGCGGCTTGTCGGTGGCATGCGCCGCTTTCACCATCGCATCGAACGCATCGCTGCCCGCGGCCTTGATCACATCGGCAAGCGCGATCATCCCCGCATAGCCGGCAAGCGAGTGGCCCGAGGGGGGTGGCGCACCATAAGCCGCCTGGTAGGCCTTGGCGAATTCGGCCGCGCCCGGCGCGCCCGATTCCGGCATCTCGTGGAACGGATAGTTATAGGCGATGAAGCCGTCGACGCCCTTGTCACCCAGGGCGTTGGCAAAATCCTGGGTCGCGGCCGCGCCCGAGCTGATCAGCATCTTCGGCAGATAGCCAAGCTCTTTTGCCTGGCGCCACATCAGGACGATATCGTCCTGATACCCCGTCTCGATCACGATATCGGGGTTGGCGCTGCGAAGCTGCAGGACCACCGGCGACAGATCCGACGCCGTCCGGCTGTAGGACTGATCGACCACCACCTTCACGCCCAGCTTGGCAAGATGCTCTTTCTGCACCTTGCTCTGGGTCATGCCATAGGTCGAGTTTTCATAGGCCAGGCCGACCGTGATGTCCTTCAGGGGCTTGTTCAGCATCTTCGGTCCGAGGTCAGAAAGCAGCGAAATTGAAACCTCGACGAAGTCGTCGTTGTTGGGCGCGAACTGGAATGCGTTCTTCAAGCCGCGGGTGGAATAGGCGTTATCAAGCCCATTGGTTTCCCAATAGAAGATGTCGTGCTTGGCGGCGGCGGCGCTGCCGGCCAGGGCCACGGCGCTTGACCCGGATCCGATGATGACCTTGACGCCCTGATTCTTCAGGCGTTCGACCTCGCCGATAGCGGCGGTGGCCGCCGGCGCATCGGCCTTGGCCAGCTCGACCGGCCGACCATTGATGCCACCCCGGGCGTTGATCGTCTTGACCGCCAGTTCGTAGCCGCGGCCGATTTCCTGGCCATACCAGGCCAGATTGCCGGAATAGGGCAGCACGGCGCCGACCTTGACCGGCTGGGTCTGGCTGTAGGCCGACTGCGATCCGATCCCAAGCACGCCAAGACCGGCGGCAAAGAGGGCGACGCTTCGCAGAATCGAACGGAGTGCATGTGTAACCATCTGGCGCCTCATCCCGTTGTCAGTTTGTGATTCTTCGCGGTTGGTCGAGCCATCGAACCCGACCGCAGCGGATAGGGACAGCGGGCGGCCGGGACCATTTGGATCAATTTTACAGTCCGCCCGTTGATAGAGGCAATGGGCAAGAATCTTGCGGCCGGATCGATCGAGCCCCCGATCGGTCGAACCCCAGATCGATCAAACCAGGGTTCGATTCTTGCCACGCTCGCGGAACTCACGTTAGGCTTCGGCGCAATCGGAGAAACGGAACCCACGGAAAGATCAAAGAATGGGCAAGGGCAATCTGAGCGGCAAATTCTGTATTGTCGGGGTCGGCGAGGCGCCCTCGCCCGAAGTGAAGGACAGCGACCACTGGGAAATGAACCTGATCGCCTGCAAACAGGCGATCGAGGACGCCGGCATCGACAAGCGTGACATCGATGTCGTGATCTCGACCGGCTCGATGGTGGTCAATCGGCCGCGCCACCATGTCGTTCTGTGCGAACAGCTTGGCATTCCCCATGCGCGCTATACCGAGAATTCCGCCATGGGCGGCGGCGCGCCGACTTCGAACCTGCGCCATGCAATCGCCGCGCTGAACAGCGGCATGGGCAAGGTGGCCCTGGTGGTTGGCGCCGACAACCGCCTGACGGGCCTGGGCGGTGGCGGCGCCCCGGAGACGGGGCCATCGCAGTATCACAATGCCGAGTTCGAGGTGCCCTATGGGCCGATCATGGCGACGCTTTACGCCCTGGTCTGCCGGCGCTGGATGCACGATTTCGGCTGGACGCCCGAACAGATGGCCGAGGTCTCGGTCGCCATGCGCAAGCACGCCTCGCTGCATCCTGGCGCCCGCTTCCGCGACATCATCACCAAGGATGACGTGCTGCGCTCGCGCCTGATCTGTTCGCCCTTCCGGCTGCTCGATTGCTCGATCTTTTCCGATGGCGGCGGTGCCTATGTTGTTACAAGCGCCGAGCGGGCGCGCGATCTGCGCAAGAAACCGATCTATGTGCTTGGCACCGGCGGTGCGTATACCTACTACTATTTCGAGAAATGGCCCGAGCTGGTTGACACGCCGCGCGCGATCATCCGCGCCGCGGCGGACGAAAGCTTCGACATGGCGGGCGTTTCGCGCCAGGAGATCGACGTCGCAGGCATTGCCGACATGTTCAGCGCCTGCGTGCCGATCGCGCTTGAAAGCGCCGGGTTCTGCGGCCGCGGCGAAGGGGCCGCTTTTGTCGGGGGCGGGCGCATCAGCCTGGGCGGCGAATTGCCGGTCAACACCCATGGCGGCAACCTGTCCTACGGCAACCCCGGCATGGGCGCGCAGTTCAATCACCTGACCGAGGTTTGCAAGCAGCTATGGGGCGAGGCGGGACCGCGCCAGGTCAAGGGCGCCAAGCTTGCCTATGTCCACAACTGGTCCGGCAATATGAGCCAGCATGGCTCGGCGGTGCTGGGCACCGAACTGACCCGCTAGGCGGCCCGAGGACACGACCATGGCAGACACGACCTTCAAGACCCCGAAGATCTCCAAGCTCGGCCGCCCCTTCTGGGAGGCCGCCCGCCGCGGCCGGCTTGTCATCCAGCAGTGCCGGGACTGCGCGAAGTTCACCTTCTATCCATCGGTGATCTGCGAGCACTGCCTGTCCGATCGCCTGGAATGGCAAGAGGTGAGCGGGCGCGGGACCGTCGAAAGCTACAGCACCGTCTACCGGCCCTTCACCAAGGAATTCGTGGAGGACGTGCCCTACACGGTCGCCCTGGTGCGCCTGGACGAGGGCATCATGATCCTGACCTGGCTATCGGGCGTCGAGCCCGACGCGGCCCGGATCGGCATGAAGGTCGAGGTGACCTTCGAACGCATGAACGACGAGATCGCGCTGCATCGCTTCCGGCCCCTGGCATGAGCCGTGACGTGACCCATGGCGTGATTGGCGCCGACCCGACACGATTCCCAAGAACAACGACCTGAGAGGTGCGCCTGATGGCCAAATCGAACCCGATGAGAAATGCCGCCGCGATCGTCGGCGTCGGCACCAAGATCGTGACGCGGAGCGATCCGAAGATCACGTCCCTGCAGCTTCAGCTCTATGCCTGCCTGGATGCCATCCGCAAGGCGGGCATCGACAAGCGCCAGGTCGGCGCCGTGTTCACCTGCCGCGCGCCGATGGGCTACACGGCCCTGCAGTGGAACATGCGCATCGTCCAGGAGCTGAAGATCGTCCCCAACCTGTCGACCGAAATCACCGTGCATGGCGCCGGCGTGCTGGCGTCGTTCTCCTACGCGGCGATGGCGGTCCAGAGCGGCGTCATTGACTATGCCCTCTGTTGCAGCGGCTGCACCGGCGCGCTGTGGACCGACCTGGTCAAGGTGAATGCCGCGATCGAGGCCGATCTTCAGTTCGAGGCGCCCTATGGCCCCACGACGCCCTCGCTCTATGCGCAATGGGGCCAGCGCTATATGTACGAATTCGATATCAAGCCCGAGGATCTGGCGATCATCGCCGTCGAAAACCGGAAATGGGCGCTGCAGCACCCAAAGGCCGCGATGCGGGACAAGGGACCGATCACGGTCGAGGATGTCATCAATTCGAAGATGCTCGCCTCGCCCATCCACCTGCTGGACAGCAGCACGTGGTTCAAGGGCGGCTTTGGCGGCGCCGTGATCATCACCCGGGCCGAGAAAGCGCGGCCGGAACAGAAGCCGGTCTACCTGAGCGGGTTTGGCCAGGGCCACACCCACGAATGGCTGACCGAGCGGCTTTCGCTGACCGGCATCGAGCCGTCGATGACACCGAACCTGACCACGACCGGGGCCAAGATCGCGGCCGACCTTGCCTATGACATGGCGGGGCTGACCCCCAAGGACATCAGCATGGTCGAAACGTCGGTCCCCTTCACCTTTGCCAACATGATGATGCTCGAGGACCTTGGCTTCGCCAAGAAGGGCGAGGGCAAGACCTTTGTGCGCAATGGCGGTATTTCCTACGAGACCGGCCTGCCATTCAACACCAATGGCGGCTATCTCAGCTTCGGCCAGGCCCCGCATGGCATGCACATGGCCATCGAGGCGATCGAGCAGCTGCGCGGCGAGGCACAGGGTAAGCAGGTAAAGAACGCGAAGCACGCCTTGGTGCATTTCCACGGCGGACCGCTTGCGACGCATGCCGTCGCGATCATGAGCAATCAGGAGGGCGTGCGATGAACGTCGATTGGGGACAGGGCATCGCCTTGATGGCGGGCCCGTGGCAGATCGGTCATACGGAACCGTCGCCCGAGACGGTGGGCTATTGGGAGGGGATCAAGCAGGGTCGCCTCCTGATCAAGCGCTGCACGGCGTGCAAGAAGTACCAGCACCCGCGGCGGATCTTCTGCGCCGCCTGTGGGACCGACACCTTCGACTGGGTGGAAACCAAGGGAACCGGCACAGTGTATACGTTCAGCACCGTGCATCGGGCCCCCTCGCCCGAGTTCAACCACGAAGTGCCCTATACGGTGGGCGTCATCCATCTGGCCGAGGACGTCTATGTCTTCTCGCGCATCAAGGCGAAAGCCGGCGGCGAGGTGAAGATCGGCGCCGCGGTGAAGCTGTTCTTCCAGGAAACGGGGCCGAACGGCAAGCTGCCGGCCTTCCAGGTCGTCTGACGGCGACAGCGGAGCGATGACAAAGGGCGCCCTTCGCGGCGCCCTTTGTTTTTGGCGGCCGCCCCGCCCGCTGGTGACCGGCCCGGCCACGCGCTAAGCTTCCGCCCTGCGCAGAGGGACGCTTCATCCAGGCCCGGGCGCCCACCGCCTCTGAAGGGAAACACGCACCATGTCCGACATCTTCGCGCTCGACGATATTCTGACGCCCGACCAGATGGAGATCCGCCGTTCGGTACAGAAGATCTGCGCCGACTTCCCCGATGCCTACTGGCTGGAGAAGGATGAAAAGCACAGCTATCCGCACGAGTTCGCCAACGCCATGGCCAAAGCCGGCTTCCTTGGCATCTGCTATCCCCCGGCCTATGGCGGTTCCGGGCTTGGCATCACCGAGGCGGCAATCGTGGCGCAGACCGTTGCCGAGGGGGGCGGCGCCAATACCGGGATGACCTCGATCATTCACGCCATATTCGGCCTGCACCCGGTGGTCAAGCACGGCACGGAAGAGCAGAAGCGCCGCTGGCTGCCGGCGATGATGACGCGCCAGGACCGCTCGTGCTTCGGCGTCACCGAACCCAATGCCGGCCTCGATACCACACACCTCAGCACCTTTGCCGAGCGCCGCGGCGATACCTATTACGTGCGCGGGCAGAAGATCTGGACCTCGGGTGCGCAGCAGGCGACCAAGATCATGCTGCTGGCCCGCACCAAGAAACTCGCCGAGACCAAGCGACCGATCGACGGTCTCAGCATCTTCTTCACCGATCTCGACCGGCGCTATGTCGAGATCCGCGAGATCGCGAAGATGGGGCGCCACGGCTCGGATTCGAACCAGGTCTTTTTCAACGACCTGCCCGTGCCGAAAGACGACCTGATCGGCGAGGAAGGCCGGGGCTTCCACTATCTGCTCGACGGTCTCAATCCCGAGCGCATCCTGAACGCGGCCGGGCTGATCGGCACCGGCATCGCCGCGCTGCGGCGCGCCACCCAATATGCCAAGGAGCGCATCGTCTTCGACCGCCCGATCGGCAAGAACCAGGCGATCCAGCATCCGCTGGCCGACAGCTGGTGCCAGCTGGAAGCGGCCATGCTGACGAATTTCAAGGCGGCCGAACTGTACGACAAGGGCCAGTCTTGCGGCCATCTTTGCAATGCGGCGAAGCACCTGGCGGCCGAGGCCGCGTTCAAGGCCTGCGAGCGGGCCGTCATGTCCCTTGGCGGCATGGGCTATGCCAAGGAATTCCACGTCGAACGCTATTACCGCGAAGTGTGGGTCATGCGGATCGGGCCGGTCACCTCGCACATGATCCTCAACTATATCGGCGAGCGCGTGCTTGGCCTGCCGAAATCCTACTGACGCCCTGCGATGGCGGTGGCAGCGTCTTTCGACGACAGCAGAGCGACGAGAAAGGGCGCCGTTCGCGGCGCCCTTTTCTTTTTCCGTTCCGGCCAGGCCTTCGCCTAGAACCCAGGACCAGCCTAGAACCACGTGTTCGGGCGCCGGTACCGGGTCGGGTGGCGGTCGGCGTTCTTGATGCCAAGCGCGTCTTCGGCGATCAGGATGCGCTGCACATTGGGCGAGCCTTCGCCCACCTGGTAGAGATACGCATAGGACTGCAGCCGCGAGATCGGGTATTCCCTGGCCAGCGCATAGCCGCCGAAGATCTCGGCCGATTTCTTGGCAGCCGTGTTGAGCGCGAGGCCGGCGGCGTATTTTGCCTGCGAGGCGAGGCGGTTCGACGGCAGGTCGCGATCCATCGACATCGCCGCCGTATAGACGAAGCCCCGCGCTGCCTCGATCTGGGTCACCACGTCGGCAACGTCGGCCTGCACCATCTGATAGGTGGCAAGCGGGCTGCCCCGCACCATGCGGCTTTTCGCATAGTCGATGGCCAGGTCGATGCAAGCCCGTGCATAGCCGATGGCCCGCGCCCCCACCGCAATGCGGCCCGCCTGGACCGAATGCATGGCGATCCGGAAACCCTCGCCCTCGTCGCCGAGCCGGTTCTCGACCGGCACGACGAAATCGTCCAGGTATACCTCGCAGGCATGGATCGAGCGCGACAACCCCACGAACTCGATCGGCTTTGCGGTCCAGCCCGGATACTTCTTCGGCTCGACGAGAAAAGCGGTGATGCCCTTGGCGCCCGCCGCCATGTCGGTCTTGGCGAACAGCACGCCGGTATCGGTCGCATCGGCAAGGCTTGCGAACATCTTCGCGCCTTTCAGGCGATAGACATTGCCGTCCCGCACCGCAAGCGTCTTCATGTTGCCCGCCGCATCCGATGAGCCGCCGGATTCAGTGAGCGACCACAGGCCGATCGCCTTGCCGCCGATCAGGTTCGGGATGTACGTCTGGCATTGCTCCTTCGTCCCGCCGATCAGAATCGAATAGGGGCAGCTCATGCCCTGCTGGTTGAAGGTCAGTGCGAAATCGGGCTCGAGCCTGGCGATTTCCTCGCAAATGACGGCGGTCGCCAGGAAGCCCAGGTCGCTGCCGCCCAGCGCCTCGGGGAACAGCGCGCCGTAAAACCCGGCTTCGCCCGCCTTGCGGACCAGCGGGTGCGGAAATTTTGCCGCCTTTTCGTAGGCCGGCATTTCCGGAACGATTTCCGCTCTCATGAACTTGATGAAGCTTTCACGCAGCGCCCGGATATCGTCTGACAGCAAGACATCCATGATCCATCGACCTCCCTTGTCGCATCAGGCCCCATGGCCCCCTGGCATCTCGGCCGTTTGCCAAACACTTGTTCGACGCTATCATGCCGAGCCTTGTCAGCCGCCGCAACCACAACAGACGCGTGACCCAATGGCCGAAACCCTTTTGCAGACTGGCTGGTATTGGCAGGACTACGTCGATCGCCAGGGTCGCGCCACGCGCACGCTTGGCCGCACCATCACCGAGACGGGCGTCATGCTGTTTGTGGCCGCGACCGGCATGCACGAGCCGATCTTCCTTGGCGATCTGGCACGGTCCACCGACACCAAGTTCACCCGCCGCTTTTCGCCGGGGCCGTATGTCTATGTCACGGCCGAGGCCCTGGTCGGTGTCATAACCCACAACACGGCGCTTGCCTTTCTTGGGCTCGAGCACCTGACCCAGAAGGCACCGGTCTATGTGGGCGACACCCTCTATGTCGAGGTCGAAACCATCGAGGCGCGGCCGACCCGCGAAGGCAATCGCGGCATTGTCCGGACCCGCAACACCGTCATCAACCAACGCGGCGAGCCCGTCCAGGTCTATGACGCAACGCGCCTGATCAAGGGACGGCCGCGGCCGGGAGACGACGCATGAGCGGGCGGGGAACGGTGGAGATCGTCGGAATCGGCGTCGCCTGGGACGAGCTTCTGCCAGGGCAGCGCCTGCGTACGGTCGGCCGCACCCTGCGCGAAGCCGATATCGTCATCTTCTGCGGCTTGACCGGCCTGCTGCCCGCCGAGGTGGTCGATGCCGAGTTCCGGTCAAAGCATGGCCCGGACAGCCGGGTCGCAGGCACGCCGCAAAGGGTCCCGCCGATCCTGGTCTACAGCCTTGCCGAAGGACTGCTTGCCAATTGGGACCGGGGATCCGGACTTGGCTTCGATGCGCTCGACCTGACCGTCCAGGCGCCCTGCCGCCTGGGCGATACCATTCACCTGGATCTCGAAGTGGTGGACATCAGCGGCCCGCTGCCTGATGGCCGCGGCCGCGTCACGACCTATCAGGTGGTGCGCAACCAGCGGGGCGAAGCCCTGATCGCCTATCGCCAGACCCGCGTCTTGCGCGGCCGCACCGAACGCGACCGCCTGGCGACGATCTGACTGGCAACGATCGGGCGGTTCACGCACCCTGGAACTTCGCCGGCCGCTTTTCCAGGAACGCGGTGATGCCTTCCCGCGCATCGGCGGTCTCCAGGATGTGGGACTGGATCTCGAGCTCGTATTCGAACTGCCGCTCAAGATCATGGTGGTGGGATTCATCGACCACCTTGCGGGTAAGGGCGTAGGTCTGGGTCGGGCCGGCCGCAAGCTTGCGGGCAAGCGCCATTGCCTCGTTCATCATCCGCTCGTCGTCCACGCAGTCCCAGATGATGCCCCATTCCTTTGCCTTGTCGGCGGTGATGGGCTGGTTCGTCATCATGACGCCAAGCGCCCGGGCGCGGCCAATCAGGCGCGGCAGGAAAAAGGACGATCCGACATCGGGAATAAGCCCGATGCGGCTGAAAACCTGGATGAACAGGGCCGAGCGGGCGGCCACGATGAAATCCGCCGCCAGCGCCAGGCTGAAGCCGCCGCCGGCCGCGACCCCGTTCACGGCCGCAATGACCGGCGCGCGGGCGCGACGGATGGCGCGGAAGACCGGGAAATATTCGCGCATCGCGTTGCGCACCACGCCAAGACCGCCCTTGATATCGTCCACACTGCGCAGGTTCTGCCCCGAGCAGAACCCCCGCCCGGCCCCGGTGATGACGATGGCGCGGGCCAGGTCATCGTCATCGATGCGGCGAAGCGCATCCTCGATTTCCCTCATCATCGCGGGCTGGATCGCGTTCAGCGTGGCGGGGTCGTTCAGGGTAAGGATCGCCACCCCGCCGTCCCGCTCGAGCTTGATCCAGCGATAGGATTTCGACGCCTTGGCCATGTCGGTCTCCGTGCGGTCGGGAAAAGGAAAAGGGCGCGCAGGCATGCTGCGCGCCCCTGTGGTCGCAAGGTCGGTGGTCAGCTTGCCGACTTTTTCGCCTCGGAAAGGACGAAATCAAGCAGCTTCTGGCCCGGATAGCCCTGCTTCGTCATGTCGGCGACCCAGGCATCCCAGACTGGCTGCGCCACCATGTCGATGAACTTCTTGTGCTCTGCTTCCGGCCAGGTGACGGCGCGGACGTTCCGGGCCTTGAGGATGGCCAGGATCTTCTCGTCCCCTTCCTTCACGTCCGGAACATGCCGTTCCAGCGCCTTCGGCACCAGACTGACGACCAGATCCCGATACTGCGGCGGCAGCGCGTTCCACTTGTCGAGATTGACGACCGCAAAGGTGGCCAGGATGCCAAGCTCGAAATTGGTCGTGTACCATTCGACCAGGTCCTGGGTCTTGTAGGCGCCATGAGCATAAAACGGGAACGCCAGCGCATCGAACATGCCCCGTTCAAGCGCGCCATAAAGCTCGGGCGAGGGAATGTTGTTGGGCGTGACGCCCACCGCCTTCAACGCCGCGCCCATGCCGCCCGGAGCCCGGATCCGCATGCCCTTGAGATCGGCGATGCTGAGCGGCGGCTTGCCTTTGCCCGCCAGTTCATAGGGCGGCAGAAGAGTCGGCGTCAGCAGATAGACATTCCAGCGTGCCGCATCGGCCGTCACTTCCGGCAGCTTGTAATAGTTCAGCGCCACCTTGTACTGCACGGTCAAGTTGCCGACCGGCAGGAACGGCAGGTCGAAAATGTTCGCCGTCGGCAGCTTGCCCGGATGGAACGACCCCACCACATGCCCGATCTCGAACGCGCCGATCTTGACGCTGTCCAAGGTTTCGCGCACCGACGCCAGCGCCTCGCCATAGACAAGATTGATCTTGAACTTGCCGCCGGTCTGCTCGTCAACCATGCCGACCAGATGGTCGAAGACACTGGTCCCCGGACGCTTCGTGCCATAGGCCGAAAAGGTCCATTTCACCTCGGGCCCGTCGACCTTGGCGCCCTGGGCCAGAGCCGGTTCGGTCATCAAGGCCGCCCCGATGAACGCGAAAGCTCCGCCACGCAGAATCGTTCTTAGGTGCCGCTGTTCCTTCATCGAGTATCCTCCTGTGAACGGTCTTGTCCGCGGTGACCGGCCCCGGCAATGCGTGGGCCCGGTCCATTGCCTTGCCGCCGGATCGCGCTTCGGGGCGAAATTTGATTGACAACGCCCCGACCGGCCCGGTCTTCTTCCCGAACAAACGTTAGCTTAACATCAAGCGCGGCGGAAGAGGGTCGTGCAGAGCGACCCCCTTCGCCACCCCCTCAAGGAGCGAGACAGACCATGGGCTTTTCCAATTTCCTTAGCGAAGAACAGCAGGCGTGGCGCGACACCTGCCACCGGTTCATGGACCAGGAGATCACGCGCGAATACATCCGCAAATGCGACATGAATCGCGAATACTACTACGAAGCCTATGACAAGCTGAACAAGGTTGGCTGGACCAACCTGCTGATCCCGGAAGCCTATGGCGGCATCGGCGCCGATACGGTTTCCTATGCGCTCCTCTGCGAAGCCTTGAGCAAGTATGGCTATGACTTCGTGGCGGCTTTTGGTGTTTCGACCTTCACTGCCATGAACCTTGTTCTCCACGGCACGGACGAACAGAAGCGCCGCTTCCTCGAACCCTATGTGAAAGGCAAGATCCGCTTTGCCGTTTCAATCTCGGAGCCGACCGCCGGATCCGATGCCTTTGCCACCAAGACCCGCGCCAAGCGCGAGGGCGACCACTATGTGGTGAGCGGTCTCAAGCAGTGGTGCTCGGGCTCGGGCGCCCGCGACACGGTGATCTGCATGCTGGTCCGCACCGACCCCGACGCGGCGAAGCACAAGGGCCTGTCCATCCTGCTGATCCCGAACGACACGCCACGGCTCGAGATCCGGCCGCTGCCAACCCTGGCCCGCCGCGGCACCGGCACCAACCAGCTGTTCCTGGACGAGGTGCGGGTGCCGGTCGCCAACCGCCTGGGCGAGGAAGGCGACGGCGTCAAGATCATCACCGGCCATCTGGAACTGGAACGCACCGCGGCGGCGGCGGGCTATGTCGGCTGTGCCCAGCAGGCGGTCGATGATGCGCTGCGCTATGCCCACCAGCGCGAGCAGTTCGGCCAGCCGATCTTCAACTTCCAGGTCCTGAAGCACATGCTGGCCGACATGCAGACCGAGGTCGACGCCGCCCGCCTGCTGGTCTATCGCGGCGCCGCGATGGCGCAGGAAAAGATCCCCTGCCTGCGCGAGGTGTCGATGGCGAAGCTCTTTGCCTCCGAAGTCTTTCAGAAGGTGACCCGCCAGGGCATCCAGATCATGGGCGGTTTCGGCATGCTGCCGGAAGCCGACATGGAACGCTATTTCCGCGAGGGCATGCAGGCCACCGTCGGTGGCGGTTCGTCGCAGATCCAGCGCACCCTGATCGCGAAAACCATGCGCGCCTGAGCACGACATGGGACCTAGCGCGACACGGGGATTCCAAATGACATTCTATAACTTCTTGACCGAGGAACAGCAGGCGTGGCGCGAGACCTGCCACCGGTTCATGGACCACGAGATCACGCGCGAATACATCCGCAAATGCGACATGAACCGCGAATATTATTACGAGGGCTACGACAAGCTGAACAAGGTCGGCTGGACCAACCTGCTGATCCCTGAATCGGACGGCGGCATCGGCGGCGACACCATGTCGTACACGTTGCTGTGCGAGGCGGTCGGCAAGTACGGCTACGATTTCACCGCCGCCTTCGGAACCTCGACCTTCACTGCCATCAATCTGGTGCACTATGGAACGGCAGATCAAAAGCGCCGCTTCCTGGAACCCTATATGAAAGGCAAGATCCGTTACGCCATCTCGATCTCGGAGCCGACCGCCGGATCCGATGCCTTTGCCACCAAGACCCGCGCCAGGCGCGAGGGCGACCATTATGTGGTGAGCGGCCTCAAGCAGTGGTGCTCGGGGTCGAATGTGCGCGACACGGTGATCTGCATGCTGGTGCGCACCGACCCCAACGCGGCGAAGCACAAGGGCCTGTCCATCCTGCTGATCCCGAACGACACGCCACGGCTCGAGATCCGGCCGCTCTCGACCCTGGCCCGCCGCGGCACCGGCACCAACCAGCTGTTCCTGGACGAGGTGCGGGTGCCGGTCGCCAACCGCCTGGGCGAGGAAGGCGATGGCTTCAAGATCATCACCGGCCATCTGGAACTGGAACGCATCGCGGTGGCGGCGGGTTACGTGGGAGGCGCGCAGCAGGCGGTCGATGACGCCCTGCGCTATGCCCACCAGCGCGAGCAGTTCGGCCAGCCGATCTTCAACTTCCAGGTCCTGAAGCACATGCTGGCCGACATGCAGACCGAGGTCGACGCCGCCCGCCTGCTGGTCTATCGCGCCGCCGCCATGGGCGCCGCCAAGCAGCCCTGGATGCGCGAGGTGTCGATGGCGAAACTTTTTGCCAGCGAAACCCTGCAGAAGGTCAGCCGCCAGGGCATCCAGATCATGGGCGGTTTCGGCATGCTGCCGGAAGCCGACATGGAGCGCTATTTCCGCGAGGGCATGCAATCGACCGTCGGGGCCGGCACCTCGCAGATCCAGCGCACCCTGATCGCCAAGTCGCTGCGCGTCTGAGGGGGCCATGGCAGCCGAAACGCCGCCGCGCAAAGGCAAGGCGAAGGGCCCGCTGGAAGGGATCAAGGTCCTTGACCTGACGACGCTTCTTTATGGCCCCTATGCAGCCCAGATCCTGGGCGACATGGGGGCCGACGTCATCAAGGTCGAGGCCTTGGCGGGTGACGTGTGGCGGTTCATCGGGCCGCTTCACCATGTGGGGATGGGGCCGCATTTCCTGGCCACCAACCGCAACAAGCGCTCGATCGCCCTCGACATCGCCAAGCCCGCCGGGCGCGAGGCGTTCCTCCGCCTTGCGGATCGGACCGATGTGCTGATGCTCAACCTGCGCCCGCGCGGCGTAAAAAAGCTCGGGATCGACTACGACACGCTGTCGAAGCGCAACCCGGGCCTGATCTATTGCCCGGCCACCGGGTTCGGAAGCCGGGGGCCCTATGCCGATCGTCCGGCCGTCGATGACCTGATCCAGGGCCTGAGCGGCCTTGCCATGCTGAACGGGCGCTATCTCAATTCCGAGCCCAAATACGCGCCGACCGTGCTGGCCGACAAGATGAGCGCGATCACCCTGGCCACGGCGGTGCTGCTGGCCATCATCCACCGCCTGCGCACCGGCGAAGGCCAGTTCATCGAGGCGCCGATGTACGAATCGATGGCGGCGCTCATGATGATCGAGCACCTGAGCGGGACAATGTTCGATCCGCCGATCGGCCCGACCGGCTATGACCGGATGCTGACCCCCTATCGGCGGCCGTTTCGCACCAAGGACGGCTACGTCACCGCCCTTCCCTACACCGATGACCATTGGCAGAAGTTCTTCGGGCTGTGCGGCCGCACCGACCTGATCGGCGATCCGCGTTTCCGGACCATCAAGGAACGGACCGAGCATATCGGCCTGCTTTACAAGCTGGTCGAAGACGCCATGGTCACCCACACCACGGCCGAGTGGCTGGCCATCTTCAATCGCGAGAACATCCCCGCCGCGGCGGTGAACACCATCGAGGAGGTGATGGTGGACCCGCATATCAAGGCGGTTGGGCTGCTTGAAGCCGTCGATCACCCGAGCGAAGGCCGGATGTGGGCGATCAACAACCCGATCCACATGACGAAAAGCCCGGCGTCGCTGCGCCGCCCGGCGCCGCGCCTGGGCGAGCACAGCGCCGAGATTCTGGCCGAGGTGGGCTACACGGAAGCCGAGATCGAGACGCTGGCCAAAGGCAACGTGATCGTCGACGGCCGGGGCAAGGTCGCCTGAGCGAGGGCCCTACCGGTTCTTCCATTCGGGCTTGCGCTTGGCATTGAAGGCGGCAAGCCCTTCGGCCGTGTCCTCGGTCTGGACGATCAGGCCGAAGGCGGTATCGGCATAGGCGAACGCTTCCTGGATCGCCATGTCCTGCATGGCGTGCCAGGTGCGTTTGCCCACCCTGATGCCGGATGGCGATTTGTCGATGATGCGGCCAAGCAGCCAATCGACCTTGGCATCCAGGTCCTCGGGCGGCACGACATAGTTGAGCAGCCCGGCATCAAGCGCCTGGGCGGCCGTCAGCAGTTCGCCGGTGATCGACATTTCGAGAAACTTCTTTCGCGGCACCATGCGCATCAGATAGGGCATGACGTGGATCGGGAAGATGCCGATGCGGACCTCGGGCACCCCGAAGCGCGCGGTCGACACGGCGACCGCCATGTCGGCCGCGCAGACCAGCGCGGTGCCGCCCGCCACCGCGTCGCCGTTCACCCGGGCAACGATCGGCAGGTCGCAGGCCTCGACAATGCGGAACAGGCGGGTCCCGGCATGGCCGGGGTCATCGGGGGTAATGTCAAAGGCGCTGCCCTCGACATCGGGACGCAGGTCGGCGCCGGCCGAAAAGGCCCTGCCATGGCCGGTGATGACGATCGCCCGGATGTCGCGGTCGCGCTGGGCGGCAAGAATTCCGTCGCCGATCGCCGCCTGCACCTCGGCATTGAGGGCATTGCGGACCTGCGGGCGGTTCAAGGTGATCCACTGCACCGCGCCGCGCTTTTCGACGATCGGCAGTTCATCCGGGTTCATGTCGATTGCTCCTGTTCGCTTGCATCGCTTCCGGCCCTGGCAGGATTGACGGCCGCCCGCCGGTCGCCCATCATCGCTCCCGAACAGGTGTTCGGGAAGGGTCCTTGCCGCCGCCCGGACCAGCGATCCACCCCCAACGACCTGCCGCCAAGGAGATAAGCCCATGGATTTTCGCCTGACCAGTGACCAGCTCGCCCTTCAGGAAGCGGCGCGCAGCTTTGCGCAGAAGCGCGTCGCCCCCATCGTGTCCGAAATCGAGAAATCCTACGGGGTCGTGCCCGAGGATCTCAGGCGCGAGTACGGCAAGATGGGATTTCTTGGCGTCAACTATCCGAAGGAATACGGCGGGCTTGGCTTCGGCAAGCTCGAGGCCCTGATCGTTCTCGAGGAATTCGCCCGCGTCTCGGCCGCCGTCGCCTTCCCCGTGTTCGAGGCCCTGGTCGGCCCCAGCCAGACCATCCTGCACCACGGGCCGGACTGGATGAAAAAGAAGATCCTGCCCAAGGTCACGGCCGGCGAGATGATGGTGGCGGCGTCGCTGTCGGAACCCGATGTCGGGACGGCGCTGACCGACATGAAGACCCGTGCCGTCATCAACGGCGACAAGATCGTCATCAACGGCACCAAGCGCTGGCTGAGCGGCGGCGGCACGTCGCAGGGGATCGTCCTGTACTGCCGCCTGGCCGACAGGCCGGGTGCCGCCGGGATCGGCGCGGTCTATATCGAAAAGGACTTGCCCGGGGTCACCTTTGGCGCCGCCGAGCAGTTCGTGTTCAACCTGGGCGTCCGCAACAGCGAAGTCTATCTCGAGAACGTGACCGTGCCGGTTGCAAACATCGTCGTGCCGGCGCCGCGCTTCAAGGACCTGATCGGCTCGTTCAATATCGAGCGGCTGGGCAATGCCACAATGGGCCTGGGCGTTGCCCAGGCGGCGCTTGATCTTGCCACCAGCTACACCCAGGAGCGCAAGCAGTTCGGCAAGCCGCTCTGCGAATTCCAGGCCGTCCAGCTGAGGCTGGCCGAGATGGCGATGGACATCGAGGCGGCGCGGCTGCTGATCCACCGTGGCGCCTTCAACGCGGCGGCCGGCCTGCCGTCGATCAAGGACAGCAGCATGGCGAAGGCCTATGCGAACGAGGCTGTGCGCCGCGTGACAGCGCACGGCGTTCAGCTGATGGGCGCCATGGGCCTGAACAAGTCCTACGCGATGGAGCGGCTGATGCGCGATTCCTGGGTGTGGGGCATCGGCGGCGGCCACATCGACCTGCACAAGATCAATGTGGCCGGCGAATTGATGGGACGCCGCTTCTCGCAACGCTGATGGAAACGAACCTCTGGCGCCAGGACGGCACCAGAGGTTCGCGGCGCCAGAGATTTCCCCTGGATCAGGCGACCGAGATGCCGCCGTTGATGCTGATGGTCTGGCCGGTGATGCGGGCGGCCGCAGGGCTGGCAAGATAGACGCAGAGGGGGCCGAAGTCCTTGGCGGTCGGCACGCCAAGGCGCGCCCGCTCGAACGCCTTTTCGAACAGTTTGCGGCTGGTATCGCGCGCCATCACCCGGGCCAGCGAACCCGTGCCCTCGATGATCGACGGGCACAGGCAATGTACCCGGATGCCGTTGCGCGACGCCTCGAGCGCCAGGGTGCGCGAGAACATCATCGTCGCCGCATTGGCGGACCCGACCACGGTTTCGAGCGGGGTGGGAATCTTGGCGCCGTCAGACGCGATATTGATGATGACGCCCCCCTGCTGCGCCATCATCGCCGGCATCACGGCGCGGCAGGTGTAAAGCACGCTGGTGAAATTGGCGTCGATAATCGGGACGAAGTCCTCGACCGGCAAGACGTGGAAGGGTTGCGGGGTCGAAACGCCGCCGATGCTGGTGACAAGAATATCGATCTGGCCGAAGGCCTGCATGGTCTCGTCGGCAAGTCGCTTCGCATCCGGCCACTTGCAGACATCCGCCACCACCGCCCGCGCATCGATGCCGGGCACCCGCTGCCTGAGCGCCTGGACAGCGGCATCGGCCCGTTCGCGGTTGCGGCCATTCAGCATGATCTTGGGGACGCCGGCTTCTGCAAGCTGACAGGCAATCTCGAAGGCGATGCTGGCGGTCGAGCCGGTGAGCAGCGCAACCGATTCCTTGAGGGGACGAGCGATCATGGGGTGATAACCTCCGGTTTTTCGAGTCGTTGCCCGGTCATGTCAGCTGATCAAGGGCCGCAGCAAGGCCCCGCCGATGATCGGGATGGGCAACGGCGATCAGGGCGCGGGCCCGTTCGTCGAGGGTGCGGCCGCGAAGTTCGGCGGCGCCGTATTCCGTCACGACAAGGTCGGCATCGGCGCGCGCCACCGATACCGGCCCCTCAAGCCTTGGAACGATCCGCGATTTCTTGCCAGGTGCCGTCGATCGCAGCGCCACGATGCCGCGCCCGCGCGGCGAGTTGATCGCGCCGCGCTGGAAATCGCCCTGCCCGCCCGTGGCCCCCACCCAGCGGCCATCGGCCCATTCGCAGTTCACCTGCCCCGTCAGGTCCACCTCGACCGCCGCATTGATCGCAACCAGGCAGTTGAAGGCCGCATGCGCGCGTGGGCCATGGGTATAGGGCACGGTCTGGGTATGGATGGTCGGATTGCGATTGACGAAATCATAGAGCCGCTTGCGGCCGATGAAGAAGGTCGTCACGCTCAGGCCCTGGTCGATCTCCTTGTAGCGGTTGGTCACTGCGCCGGCTTCGATCAGGTCCATATAGGCCTCGCCAAAGATCCCCGAGTGGATCCCAAGGTCCTTCTTTTTCGAGAGCACCCCGGCGACCGCGTTCGGAAGAGCGCCAATCCCCATCTGAATCACCGCCCGGTCCGGCACGAAGGGTTCAAGGTTGGCGGCGATGGCATGTTCGACCGGGCCGGGTAGAATCGGCGTGAATTCCAACAGCGGCCGCGAAACCGGGATACGGTGATGGATGGCATCGCCCGGAATCACGGCCTCGCCATCCGTCCATGGCATCAGGGGGTTCACCTCGGCAATCACGAGCCGCGCCCGGCGGATGGCCCATGGCATGTGATCGACGACAACGCCAAGGCTGTGGCGCCCCCGTTCATCGGGCGGAGTGACCTGGATGATGACGACATCGGGCCTGAGCGTGCCGTCCTCGATCAGGCTGCCGATCATAGAATAGTGGTGGGGAATGATCGACAATAAGCCGCGCGCCGCCAGCGATGCGGTCTCCATCACAGCGCCATAGCTTTCCCACCGCAAAGGGCCGGGGCGAACCTGGTCCAGCGACTTGCTCATGATCGAGCCCAGGTAAACCCGCACCCGGTCGAGCCGGTCCTGAGCCGCGATAATGGCGTCGACCAGGGTCCTGGGTTCACCCGGGCCGTCGGACCACATGATCCGGTCGCCAGGCCGGATCAGTTTGACGAGGTCGGCGATTTGCGCCTGCGATGCTGGTTCGACCATGGTCCGCCCGGGGAAGGTGCGCATAAGCGCTGGAAGCCCGGCCAAGATGGCAGAAGGCCTGGCATCGTACAACTGTTCGGCTGCCGATTCCGGCCCTATTCCGTGGCCATCCAAGCCATCTTCACCTGAGACTAGAGTTGTTCTAATTTTCATACACGATCGCTTCGCAGCATGCGTATGAAACGCACATGCAAGAAGAGGCGACGATCAGGAGGAAATTCCGTAACCATGAACGCACAACAAGCCCGTTGGATGATCGCAGGCCTGGGCCTGCTCGCCGCACTGGCCCTTGCCCCTGCCGCCGGGCACGCCCAGGTCAAGGATTCGATCGTGATTGGCGCCACGAACGCGACGTCAAGCAATTACGCGATCGCGGTTTCCATATCGAAGGCGATCAAGGATACGATCGCCGGAAGTTCGGTGACCGTTCTCGAAACCGGCGCCACGCTGGATAATTTCCGTCGCATGACGCGCAACGAGGCGGATATCGGCCTTGCATCGAGCGATGTCACGTTTCTGGCCGCCGAGGGGGTTGGCCCGTTCGAGGGGCGCGCGATTCCCGACCTGACCGTCCTGTTCGCCTGGGGAGCCCAGGTGCTGAACCCTGCGGTGCGCACCGACAGTGGCGTGACCGGGATATCAACGTCTGACCGGCAAGAAACTCAATGCCGCATGCGCGGCAGCGCCGCCGAGTCCCTCACCCGCGATTCGCTGGCCATGTTTGGCGTGCAGCCGGAGTGGAGCCCCGGCACACTGAAGGACGCGGTCGAAGGCATCCAGAACCGGCAGGTGGTCGGCTATTCCAAGTATGCGGCGGTGGGTGTGCCCGACGCGACGCTCCGCGAGCTTCTGACGTCGGCACCGATGCGGATCCTGGGCTTCAACCCGGCCCAGGAGAAAGCGATCCTCGATCGGTTCAAGGGCATCGACTTCTTCACCCTGCCGGCCAACACCGTGCCGGGCCAGTCCGAGATTCGCACGCCGGGCGTCGTCGCCATCTACACCGCCATACAGTCGAAGCTGAACGACGACACGGCCTACGCCATTGCGAAGGCGGTCCATGAAAAGCGCCACTACCTGATCGAGTCCGCGAGCCACCTCAAGGATTACGACTTCAGGGCCGGCGCTTTGCAGGTCGAGCGCATGGGGCTCAGGCTGCATCCCGGCGCCAAGCGGTTCTGGCAATCCGTGAACTGATCCTGCGGGAGGGACGCGGCCCTGGGCAGCGTCCCTCCTGGGCGGCGTACCTCTCGACCCGTTCCCGCCTTTGCTGTAAACGCAGGCCGCGCCCCACCTCGCGACGTGGCCCGGCAACGTGGCGCGCGGCTTCCATTCTGGAACGAACCTTTGGCGTGTACCGGAGACCCACCATGACCGACGACCTGTTGATTGAAAACAAAGGCGCCGTGCGGATCCTGACCCTGAACCGACCGGCCAAGCTCAATGCCCTGAGCGCCGATCTTGGCCACGCCCTGACCCATGCCCTGACCGCGATCCAGGGCGACGATTCCGTATCGGTCGTCATCCTGACCGGTGCCGGACGCGCCTTCTGCGCCGGCGCCGACATTTCCGGCTTCAAGCGCCTGACCGCCGAAACGCGCCGTGCGCTGATCCGCCATGCGGATGCCGGGATCGCGCTGACCCGCCTGCTGACCCGGATCGACAAGCCGATCATCGCGGCGGTCAAGGGCTATGCCCTGGGCGCGGGTTGCGGGCTTGCCTTCGGCTCGGACCTGGTAGTGGCCGGCGAGAGCGCCCGCTTCGGATACCCCGAGCTCAAGCTCGGCATTCCCGCCACCACCGTTTCCGCCCATGTGGCGCATCTGGCCGGCCGCAAGATCGCCTTCGAGATGCTGACCCTGTGCGAGAACCTGACCCCCCAGCAGGCCCTGGCGCATGGGCTGATCAACCGCATCGTGCCGGACGACGCGCTGATGGCTGAGGCCCTGGGAATGGCCGAGAAACTGGCGGGCTGGAAGCCGGACGCCCTGTGGCAAACGAAGCGCACCTTCCAGCGGTCTTTCGCCCTGACCCCCGAGCAGGCCCTGGAAGCGGCGCGGGACGTGACGGTGATGATGGGGCGCTTCCCGGACTGATCGCCGGCCCGGGGCGCATTGCCCCGGCCCCGCGGCGCTTGACCCCGGCAGGGATTATCTTATGTCTTCCCATGGTCGGGATCACACCGGCGACCGCGGCGCCGCCCGGCGGAGGACAGGCAGGGGCGGATCGACGCCAGGGGCAAAGGTGTGATGGCGACTTGTGCGGCCGGGTCATAACGGCCGGAGCTGTGCTATACTGTTAATTTTACCAGGCCGGGCCCCTCTGGCAGCGCATGCTGCGATGTCGGACTGGACAACCAACCGAGTGGCCCGTTCGTGCCTGGTGTCTTTTATCGCAGCAAGGGCGTGTTGGCGTGGGCCGTTGTGCCGTCCCGTACGGGTGGCGCGATGGCGGCCCGGCCTTGGCATGTTCGTGCAATCGTCACCGGCCGGCCTCGCGATCCCTAGACCCCAGGAACGACAAGGACGACGACAAGACCATGGCCGAGATCTTCGAAAGCTTCATTGCACTGTTCACGCCCGAGGCGATGGTGGCGCTGGCCCAGGTGATCATGATCGACCTGGTCCTGGCGGGCGACAACGCCATTGTGATCGGTCTGGCGGCGGCCGGGTTGCCGGCCCACCAGCGCACCAAGGCCATCGTCATCGGCGTGGCCGCGGCCACCGTCCTGCGAATCGCCTTTGCCGGCGTGACGACCCAGCTTCTGCAGATCGTCGGCCTGCTGCTGGCGGGCGGCATCCTGCTGCTGTGGGTTTCGTGGAAGATGTGGCGCGAGCTGCACCATTCCAGCAAGGCCGAGCACAGCGCGGCAGAAGCCATGGCGGGCGAGGACGTTTCCGCAAGCGGCGCGACCGGCAACCCCGAGGCACCCAGCAAGACGACCCCCCGCAAGACCCTGGGCCAGGCCGCGGGGCAGATCATCGTTGCCGATATCTCGATGTCGCTCGACAACGTGCTGGCGGTGGCCGGGGCGGCCAAGGACCATCCCCACGTCCTGATTTTCGGCCTTGTGCTGTCGATCGTGCTGATGGGGGTTGCCGCCGGCTTCATCGCCAAGCTCCTCAACCGGCACCGCTGGATCGCCTATGTGGGGCTGGCCGTGATCCTGTACGTTGCGCTCGAGATGGTCTATCGCGGCGCGCTTGAGGTCGAGC
>JAXMDU010000018.1:0-67307 GCA_046348645.1 Alphaproteobacteria bacterium | reverse complement strand
GACGATCGAGATCGGCCCTGGACCGGGTGGCCTGACCCGCGCCCTGCTGGCGGCGCGCGCGACACGCCTGCTTGCCATCGAGACCGACCGGCGCTGCATCCAGGCGCTTGGCGATCTGGTCGCAGCGTTTCCCGATCGCCTTGCCCTGGTCGAGGCCGATGCCCTTAGGGTCGATCCCTGCGCCCTTGCCCGGGAACGCGATTGGCCACCGCCCTACCAGATTGTCGCCAATCTTCCCTACAATGTGGGAACGGCGCTGCTGCTGGGCTGGCTGAAACACGCCACCGCCTATCAGAGCATGACACTCATGTTCCAGCGCGAGGTAGCCGACCGGCTGACCGCCGCGCCCGGCGGCAAGGATTACGGCCGTCTCTCGATCCATGTCCAGTGGCTGTGCGCGACGCGGCGACTGTTCGACGTTTCGCCCAAGGCCTTCGTTCCACCGCCTTCCGTCTGGTCGGCGGTGGTTCGCATCGAGCCGCGGCCAGTGCCGCTTGCGCCGGCCCGCGATGCCAGCCTCGAACGGGTGCTGGCGGCGGCCTTCAACCAGCGCCGTAAGATGCTGCGCGGCAGCTTGAAGGCGCTTGGGATCGCTCCCGAGCCGTTACTTGCGGCGGCCGGGATCGAGCCCACCCGCCGGGCCGAGGAGATCGACATCGCAGGCTTCTGCGCGCTTGCCCGTGCCCTCGATACGGCCGAGGGGCGATAGCTCCGAGCTTCATTCCCACACGACCATCGCCTGGAACGCATCCGCCAGGCCAGGACCAGGAAAGGACCTAGCGGCCGGTGCGCAGCTCGTTCACGAATTCGGCAAGACCGCGCTGGCGGGTGCGGCGGCAGCGTTCGGCATCGAGGATGCTCATCAGCCGCTTAACGCTTGCCTCGACATCGTTGTTGACGATGACGTAGTCGTATTCGGCCCAGTGGCTGACCTCGTCGGCGGCGCGGGCCATGCGCTCGGCCACCACTTCGGCGCTGTCCTGGGCGCGCGCCCTCAGGCGCCGGTCGAGCTCGGCCACCGAGGGCGGCAGGATGAAGACGCTGACCAGATCGTCGCGCATCAGATGGGCAAGCTGCTGGGTGCCCTGCCAGTCGATGTCGAACAGCACATCCTTGCCCGCGCTCAGAAGGTGTTCGACCGCCGCGCGCGGCGTTCCGTAGTGATGGTTGAACACCCGCGCATGTTCAAGAAAGGCGCCGGCCGCGATCTCGCGTTGAAAGCTTGCCACGTCGGTAAAGAAATAGTCCCGCCCGTCCACCTCGCCCGGCCGCTTCGGCCGGGTGGTCATCGAAACCGACATGGTGAGATTGGCATCCCGCGCCAGCAGGGCCCGCGACAGCGTGGTCTTGCCGGCCCCCGAGGGTGACGACAGGACCAGCATCATGCCCCGCCTGGCAATCGGCACGGGGCTCATTGCGGAAACACGGCTTTCTGTTGATTCGGCATGTTTTTCAAATCGCTATTCAACGTTCTGAACCTGCTCTCGGATCTGCTCGATGCAGGCCTTGAGATCAAGCCCGATGCGGGTCAGCGATACATCCGTGGCCTTGGAGCAGAGCGTGTTCGATTCGCGGTTGAATTCCTGGCAAAGAAAATCGAGCCGCCGGCCCACCGCTCCGCCCGCCCGCATCAGGTCGCGCGCCGCGCCGACATGGGCGTTCAGCCGGTCGATCTCTTCCCGGACATCCGCCTTGGTGGCCAGAAGCGCCGCTTCCTGTGCCAGACGATCCGGCGCCAGGCCCGGCGCATCGCCAAGCAGGGCCGTGATCCGCTGCATCAGCCGGTCCCGAATCGCGGCCGGCTGCGCGGCTGCGGATTCGGCGGCCAGCCCTGCCAGCCGCTCGACCTCGGCCAGCTGTTCGGCCAGCAGCACGGCCAGCTTCTTTCCTTCGTCCGCCCGCGCCTCGGCCAGGGCCGCAAAGGCCGCATCGAGACCGGACAGCAGGGCGCCCTCGCGGGCCAGGCGGCGATCCTCGGTCTCGTCCTCGTCCACCGTCTCGATCACGCCCCGCAGCCCCAGCAGCCCGTCGATCCGAGGCGGGGCAAGGCCGGGATGGGTCTTGAGTTCATCGCTAAGCGCAAGAATGCGATCAAGCACGGCGCGGTTGATGCGGATCTTGGGTGCCGCCGCCTCGGTCGTGGCGCTGAGCGTGACGCTGATGTTGCCCCGCTTGAAGCGTTCGGCGGCGCGGGTGCGAATCACGCTTTCCAGGCCATCGAGCCCCATCGGCACCCGCACCCGGACATCGAGAGAGCGCCCGTTGACGCTTTTCAGCTCCCACACCCAGGCCAGGTCGTCGTGGCGTCCTTCGACGCGGGCAAAGCCGGTCATGCTGGCGATGGTCAATGATCCCTCGTATCGTGGCTTCCACGGACGCCCGCCAAGACGGCAACGGCGGCGGCGGCACTATAATCATGCGGCGCGGCCGGCGCCAAGCAGAGCGGAGCCCGCATGGCGGATTCAACCAGCAAGCCGCGATCCATCCTGATCACCGGCGCAAGCAGCGGCATCGGCGCCGCCCTGGCCCGGCTTTATGCCGCGCCGGGCGTCACCCTGGCCTTGGGCGGGCGGGATGCGGGGCGGCTGGCCCAAGTGGCGGAAACCTGCCGGGCCGCAGGCGCAACGGTCCATTGGGCCGGCATCGACGTGACGAACGCAACCGCGGTGGCCGGCTGGGTGGCGACCGCCGACCAGGCCGCCCCCCTTGACCTTGTCATCGCCAATGCCGGAATCGGTTCGAGCGCCGAGCGGAAGCGGCGCCGGCCGCAACCAGCTTTGCGATTGTTCGACGTCAATGTCGATGGTGTTCTCCAATACCATTCTGCCGGCCGCCGACATCATGCGCGCCAGGCCGGCCGATGCCGCCGGCCGTCGCGGCCAGATCGCGATCATGAGCTCGCTCGCCTCGTTTCGCGGCTTCGGCTATGCGCCCGCCTATTGCGCCAGCAAGGCGGCGCTGCGCGTCTTTGGCGAGGGCCTGCGCGCGGCACTGGCCAAGGCCGGTATCTCGGTTTCGGTCATATGCCCCGGCTACATCAAGACCCCCATGACCGCCGGCAATCCGTTTCCCATGCCCTTGATGATGGATGTGGACCGCGCGGCCCGGATCATCCGCCGGGGCCTTGCCCGGCGGCGGGGGCGGATCGCCTTTCCCTGGCCCATGTATGTGGCCGTCTGGCTGCTTGCCGCCCTCCCGGACCGCATTGCCGATCCGCTTGTGCGGCGAATCGGCTATTGACCGCCGCCCTGGTTCCGAATCTGGCGCCAGCGGGCCACGTTGCGGTTGTGCTCGGCCAGCGTCTTCGCAAAGACATGGCCGCCATTGCCGTCGGCAACGAAGTAGAGTTCGTCCGTCGCCTCGGGGTTGAGCACCGCAATCAAGGATTGCCGGCCGGGATTGGCGATCGGCCCCGGCGGCAGGCCGTCCCGCGCATAGGTATTGTAAGGCGTATCGCGTTCGAGATCGGCACGCACCAAGGGGCGGTCCAGCGGCCCGGCGCCACCGGTCAGGCCATAGATCACGGTCGGATCCGATTGCAGCCGCATGCCAAGCCTGAGCCGGTTGTAGAAGACGCCCGCGATCCGCCCGCGCTCGGCCGCCAGGCCGGTTTCCTTTTCGACGATCGACGCCAGCACCACCGCCTGGGCCGGCGATGACAGGGGAAGATCGGGCGCCCGCTTCGCCCAAAGCTCGGCCAGCGTTTCAGACATGCCGCGCCGCATCCGGGCGACCGCGTCGGCACGAGAATCGCCATACCGATAATAATAGGTTTCGGGCAGCAGATCGCCCTCGGCGGGCCGCGGGCCGATCGTGCCGTCCAGGCCTTCGGCAGCTTGGATCTGGGCAAGGATCTGGGCCGTCGTCAGCCCTTCGGCGATGGTCAGCCGCCGGATCACCGCATCCCCCGCCACCAGCTTCGCCAGAACGTCGCGCCCCGAGGCCCGCGCCGCAAACGTGTATTCACCCGCCTTGATGCGCCCGGCATCGCCAAGCGCGACCGCGCCGGCCAGGAACGACCACGGATCGTGGATAATGCCGCTTGCGCTCAGCTGCCCGGCGATCACCCTGGTCCCGGCCCCGCGCGGGACGATGATGGTCACCGATTCGGGCAGCGGTCCCGGAATCGTGAAGCGCCAATAGGCAACACCCGTGATCGTCGCGCCGGCGACGATCGACACGGCAACAAACAGCGTCAGGGCCAAAAGAAAAGCCGAGCGACGCCGCGAAGGCGTGCCCGGCTCTGGATCCACGATCGGCCCCGTCACCCTCAGGAAAGGGCGCTGAAGATCAACGTCGCGTTGGTGCCGCCGAAGCCGAACGAATTGCTAAGCGCGTGGCGCACCTTGCGTTCCTTGGCCTTGAATGGAACGAGATCAATGTCACACCCGGCGGACGGGTTCTCGAGATTGAGGGTCGGCGGCACGATCCCGGTCTTGATGGCCTGGATGGCAAAGATCGCCTCGACACTGCCTGCCGCGCCAAGCAGATGGCCGATCGCCGACTTGGTCGACGACATGGACAGACGATAGGCATCCTGGCCGAACAGGCGCTTCACCGCGCCAAGCTCGATCTCGTCGCCCAGGGGTGTCGAGGTGCCATGGGCATTGATGTAATCGATGTCGGCGGTCGACAGCCCGGCACGCTTGAGCGCCGCCCGCATCGACCGGAAACCGCCGCTCCCATCCTCGGGCGGCGCCGTGATGTGGTGCGCATCCCCGGACATTCCGTATCCGGTCACTTCAGCATGGATGGTGGCGCCGCGCTTCTTGGCGTGCTCGTACTCCTCGAGCACGACGACGCCCGCTCCCTCGCCCATCACGAAGCCGTCGCGGTCCTTGTCCCAGGGACGCGAGGCGCGGGTCGGCTGGTCATTGAAACTGGTGGAAAGCGCCCGCGCGGCGGCAAAGCCGGCAATGCCCAGCCGGCAGATCGGCGCCTCGGCGCCGCCCGCGACCATGACATCGGCATCACCCAGCATGATCAGCCGCGACGCATCGCCGATCGCGTGCGCACCGGTCGAACAGGCCGTCACCACAGCGTGGTTTGGCCCCTTGAACCCGTGCTTGATCGAGACATGGCCCGAGGCGAGGTTGATCAGGCTGGCCGGAATGAAGAATGGGCTCAACCGGCGCGGTCCCTTTTCGTGCAGCGTCACCGCACCTTCGGCAATGACCTGCAGACCACCGATTCCCGAGCCGATCATCACGCCGGTCCGCTCGCGATCGTCTTCGGTCTGGGGCTGCCAGCCCGCATCCCTGATCGCCAGATCGGCTGCCGCCACCGCATAGAGGATGAACTGATCGACTTTGCGCTGATCCTTGGGCGGCATGAATTCGTCCGGATTGAATGCATCCGGGCCCTGGTTGCCGCGCGGGATCTGTCCCGCGATCTTCGCGACCAGATCCGACGTATCGAAATGTTCGATGCGCGCAACGCCGGACTGGCCGGCGATCAATTTGTCCCAGGTCGGCTTGACCCCGCATCCGAGCGGTGTAACCGCTCCGAGGCCCGTCACCACGACGCGTCTCATGCCATTACGCCCCGTCTCGATTGCAGCAGCCTCGGCTTCCCACGATCAGCTATTTCGCAGCCTGCCGTTCGATGAAATCAATGGCATCCTTGACGGTCAGGATCTTCTCGGCGACGTCGTCAGGAATTTCACAGCCGAATTCTTCCTCGAACGCCATGACCAGTTCGACCGTGTCAAGGCTGTCCGCCCCAAGGTCGTCGATGAAGCTCGCGCCATCCGTTACCTTTGCCTCGTCGACACCCAGGTGCTCGACGACGATTTTCTTCACGCGATCCGCGACGTCACTCATGCTCGTTGTCCCTCGCTCGCCCACAGTTATGTTGATTGACATGTCGTTCAATGCCCGGCCACTCGTTCATGCGGCCGTTCGAGAACTTGCCCGCCAAGACGTTACGACTGCGCGCCCGCCGCGGCGATAACGGGCGGTAACTAACATACTTTATTTGCCTTGACCAGCGCTCGCCAGCAGCGCGGCAGGCCTCAAATCATCGCCATTCCGCCATTGATATGAAGGGTCTGGCCCGTCACATAGGACGCCTCGGTGCTCGCCAGATAAACGGCGCCGGCGGCAATATCCTCGGCCGTGCCAAGGCGGCCAGCCGGGATCTGGCCGGTCAGCCGCTCCTTCTGGGCGTCCGGCAGAACGTCGGTCATGGCCGAGACGATGAAACCCGGTGCAAGACAATTGACAGTGATGTTGCGCGACGCAAGTTCGGCGGCAAGCGACTTGCTCATGCCGATCATGCCTGCTTTCGACGCGGCATAATTCGCCTGTCCGGCATTGCCGGTGACGCCGACAATCGAGGTGATGTTGATGACCCGCCCATAGCGACGTTTCATCATCCCGCGCAGGCAGGCCCGGGTCAGACGAAAGGCGGCGGTAAGATTGACATCAAGCACGCGCTGCCAGTCTTCGTCCTTCATGCGCATGGCCAGGCCGTCGCGGGTCAACCCCGCATTGTTGACCAGGATCGAGACGCCTTCGCCGATGCCCTCGGCCGCCTTTGCCAGACCTTCGATCGCCGCCGCATCGCCAAGGTCGCAAGCGACGACACTGGCGCGGCTGCCAAGCGCCGCCGCCAGCGAGTCGAGAGCCTCGCGCCGCGTGCCGCTCAGGACGACGCTCGCCCCTTGGGCATGAAAGGCGCGGGCGATCGCCCCGCCGATGGCGCCGGAAGCGCCGGTGACAATGGCCGTCTTGCCGCTGAGATTGAACATGGGCCTAATCTGCTTTGGTCAAAGAGTCTTTGCCAGGGATTCGATTTCAGCCGGCGTCTGCACCGACTGGCCGGTGATCTCCTTGTCGATCCGCTTCACCAGACCGCTCAGCACCCGCCCCGCGCCAAGCTCGACCAGCGTATCGACGCCGGCCCCCTTCATATAAAGCACACTTTCGCGCCAGCGCACCCGCCCGGTGACCTGTTCGACCAGCAGGCGGCGTATTTCGGCCGGGTCGCGGACCGCCGATGCCGTCACATTCGAGACCAGCGGCACAAGCGGCTCGACGATCGGGGCCTCGGCCAGCGCCGCCGCCATGGCCTTGGCGGCCGGTTCCATGAGCGGACAGTGAAAGGGGGCGCTGACCGGCAGCAGCATGCTGCGACGCCCACCCTTGGTCGCAGCCAAGGCGACAGCGCGCTCGACCGCGGCCTTGCTGCCGCTTACCACGGCCTGACCGACCGCATTGTCGTTGGCGACCACGCAGACCTCGCGGCCCGCCGCTTCTTTGGCAACACTGTCCGCCGCCTCGACATCAAGGCCAAGCAAGGCCGCCATGGCACCCTGGCCGACCGGCACCGCCTGCTGCATTGCCTGGCCCCGCGCCTTCAGCAGCCGGGCGGTGGCGGCGACAGGAAGCCCCTGGGCCGCCGCCAATGCCGAATATTCACCCAGCGAATGTCCGGCAACAAATGCGCACTTGTCAGCCAACAAGAACTTTCCATCGCTTTCCAGCACCCGAACGATGGCCAAGCTGACCGCCATCAGGGCTGGCTGGGCATTCTCGGTCAGGGTCAGTTCATTTTCCGGTCCCTCGAACATGAGACGGGAAAGCTTCTGCCGCAATGCCTCGTCGATCTCTTCGAACAGGTGGCGGGCGATCGGGAATGCAGCCGCCAGGTCCTTTCCCATCCCGACAGCCTGCGAGCCTTGCCCTGGAAACACGAATGCACGGCTCATCCTGCTCTCCTTGTCACGGTGACCGGCCCGGGCCATCGCGGCACGGGCGGTGGGGTGGTTGCCCACTCATATCGCCTGCCGTCGCCCTGTCAAGCCGCCGGGCCCCTGCCCCGGCCCTGCGGCGCCGGGGGATAGGCGAGAAATCCTGCCCCCGTCCCTTGGGCTTGCGTCCCTTGGGCTTGCCAAGCCAGCGAAAAACGGTATAGTCCGCGCCCTTATCGCTCCTTGCCGGCGAGAGCTGGCTATGCCTGCATTGGAGAAAGCGGAAATTCGCTTTCGGCAGGCCGAGACATCCGAGAGGAGATTATCAGGATGCCGTTCTACGAGAACGTGTTCATCACCCGTCAGGATATGTCGACCGCCCAGGTCGAAGCCCTGGCCGATCAGTTTGCCGAAACGCTGTCCCAGGGCGGCGGTCGCGTTGTGAAGCGCGAATACTGGGGTCTCAAGAACCTGGCCTACCGCGTTCGCAAGAATCGCAAGGGCCATTACGTCATGTTCAACATCGACGCCCCACCCGCCGCGGTGAATGAGATGGAACGCACAATGCGCATCAATGAGGATGTGCTGCGCCTTCTCACCATCCGCGTCGACGAGCTTGAAGAAGGGCCGTCGGCCATCATGCGGGGCCGTGGTGAACGCGAACGCAGCGACCGCGGGGATCGCGGCGACCGGTTCGACCGCGGGGATCGCGGCGATCGTGGTGACCGGTTCGAGCGTGGGGATCGTGGTGACCGCAGCGACCGCAGCGACCGCGGTGAGCGGGGCGAGCGCGGTGGCCGTGACCGCGGCGGTGAAACGGATAATCTTGGAGGACAGGCATGATGTCAGCACCAGCAGGAGGCGCCGGCACAGGCGCAGGGGCAGGCGCCCGCGGCGGACGGCGCCCCTTTTTCCGTCGGCGCAAGAGCTGCCCGTTTTCCGGGCCCGACGCGCCGAAGATCGATTACAAGGATATCCGCCTGCTTTCCCGCTTCCTGTCCGAGCGCGGCAAGATCGTCCCAAGCCGCATAACGGCGGTTTCAGCGAAAAAGCAGCGTGAACTGTCGCAGGCGATCAAGCGTGCGCGCTTCATCGCCCTGCTGCCTTACGCGGTCGACTGACCGGTGTTCGGATGGTGCCTGTTGAAGCACCGTCCGATCCTGGACCACGCGCCGGAACGTCAGATGCCCAGACTTTTTGCCATAGCGGTTGGTGGCGGCGCCCTTGCGGCGGCGCTTCACCTGTCGATTCTGGCCGGCGGTCCGGGCGCGCTTATTCTTGCCTACCTGACCCAGCTTCCTTTGTTCCTGGTTGGATTCAGCCTGGGCGTCGTTCCGGTGGCGGCCGCCAGCGCCACGGCGGCACTGATGGTTGCGCTGGTCACGGGCGGCATGGTGAGCGTCCTTGCTTTCGTCATCACGAACGGGGCACCAACCCTGTTGGTGACGGCGCAGGCGCTGCGGTCGCGGACGCTGGAGGACGGCAGCCGGGCCTGGTATTCGGCCGGCCACATCCTTGCCGAAGTGGCGGCCTATGGATCGCTCATCATTGTCGGATTGGGGATCGTATTCTCGGGCGACGGGGGCTTCGAAGCGGCGGTCAAGCGCCTGCTTGATGTCGCAATCGCCCAGATGGCAGCCGGTGCAAGCGCCGAGATGCGAGCCAATCTCGTTTCACTGATGGCTGGCATCCTTCCGGGAGCCGCCATCGCTTGGTGGCTTTTGATGGTGGTCGGAAACGCCACCCTGGCCCATGCGGTCCTTGCCCGGTTCGGCAAGGCCCTGCGACCGAAACCCAGCTACCCCGACATCGAGATGCCGGGATGGACCGCGTATGTGTTTCTTGCGGCCATGCTGGTGATGGTGATCGGCCGTGGCAGTGCGTGGGGCTACGTTGCCATCAACATTCTGCCGGTCTGGGTGCTGGCCTATGGTCTTCTCGGTCTGGCCACCGTTCACACCCTGTCGCACCGCTGGCGGCACCGGGGCTTGGCCCTTGGCGCACTTTATACGGCAATCATCGTTTTGGGCTGGCCCATCGCCCTGGTGGCCGGCTTCGGTTTCATCGAGCAGTGGGCCTGCTTTCGCCGCCAAGTCCAGGCGTCGCCGGCCCGGAGGGATTAGCCATGGACGTCATTCTCTTGGAACGGATCGAACGCCTGGGCCAGATGGGCGATGTTGTAAAGGTGAAGCCAGGCTTCGCCCGCAACTTCCTTCTGCCCCGCAAGAAAGCGCTGCGCGCGACGAAAGAGAACCTTGCCGTGTTCTCGAGCCGGCGGGCCGAACTCGAGGCCACCAACCTGAAGCGCAAGGGCGAGGCCGAGGCCGTAGCCGCCAAGTCCCAGGGGACCAAGGTCGTCCTGCTGCGCCAAGCCGGTGAAACTGGCCAGTTGTTCGGCTCGGTCAGCGGCCGCGACGTGGCCGATGCCCTGACCGCTGCCGGCATCAAGGTCGACCGCTCGCAGGTCATGATGGACCGCCCGATCAAGACCCTCGGGCTGCACGAGGTTCGCATTCGCCTCCACCCCGAAGTGGCCATTGCCGTTACGGCCAACGTGGCCCGCAGCGCCGAGGAAGCGGAACTCCAGGCAACCGGCAAGACCCGGACGCCCGAAGTGACCGAGGAAGTGGCCGCAGCACCCGAGACCTTCTTCGAAGAGGTTCCGGAAGAGATCAAGGCCACCACGGCCGAAGGCGGATCAGGCGCGGATGCCAAGGCCTGATATTCTCAAGGCCTGAACATTTTTTTGGGGGCTGCCCGGCGGGCGGCCCCCAAATCCCCCCTTTTCAAGTCCGGATTTTAGGGAAATAATTCTTACCAAGGTTGTCACCTTGGTGACGCCCCAGGTTACGCGATGCTGGTCCGGGAGACGGCAACGTGCTCTTGGCGCGAACGCTTAAGGCGTGGGTTACGCATGGACACCTTCGCATCGTCGACGCGAACGGTGCGGTGTTCGATTGTGGCGACGTGTCGGCACCACCGGTCACCATCCGCCTTCATGATCGCAGGCTTCACCACCGGCTGTTGTTGTGGCCCGGCCTTGCCTTTGGCGAGGCCTATATGGACGGTACCCTGACGATCGAAGCCGGCAGCCTGGCCGATCTGCTGCAAATTCTGATGGCCAATGATCGGCCGCGCCATGAATTCCCGTTCCAGCGCTATGCCCGTTGGCTGGATCGGATGTCGCGGCGGTTGCAGCAGTTCAATCCGGTCAGCCGTGCACGAGCGAACGTCGCCCATCACTACGATCTTTCAGGCAAGCTCTATGATCTCTTCCTTGACCAGGACCGGCAGTACAGCTGCGCCTATTTCACAAGCCCTGAGGACAGTCTGGAAACCGCCCAGGAAAACAAGAAGCGCCACATCGCGTCGAAGCTTCTGATCCGGCCGGGCCAGCGGGTCCTCGATATCGGCTCCGGTTGGGGCGGTCTTGCCCTTTATCTGGCCCGCGAAACGGCAAGCGATGTCACGGGCGTAACGCTTTCGACCGAACAATACGCGGCCGCGAACCGGAGAAGCGCCGAAGCCGGACTGGACAATCGCGTGCGGTTCTTCCTGCGCGATTACCGGCAGATGGAAGGCCGCTTTGACCGCATCGTGTCGGTCGGCATGTTCGAGCATGTGGGGGCCACCCACTACCCGATGTTCTTCCGCAAGATCAAAAGCCTGCTCGCCGACGATGGCGTGGCGCTTCTCCATTCGATCGGCCGGATGGAGCCGCCTGGCACGACCAATGCATGGCTCCGCAAATACATATTCCCGGGCGGCTATTCCCCCGCCCTGTCCGAGGTCCTGCGCGCCATCGAGCAGGCCGGTCTCTGGGTCACCGATATCGAGATCCTTCGCCTGCACTACGCCGACACGCTGAAGGCGTGGTACGACCGCTTCCAGGCCAATCGAGATCAGATCCGAGACCTTTATGACGAACGCTTCTGCCGGATGTGGGAATTTTACCTGCTCGGTTGCGAGATCGCTTTCCGGCACTGGAATCAGATGGTCTTCCAGATCCAGTTGGCCAAGCGACCCGATGCCGTCCCCCTGACCCGCGATTACCTGTTCGAATGGGAGCAGGCGCAACTCGGCGGCGCCAAGCCGCATGCCAACCAGACCAAGACGGTCGAAGTCGCGGCCTGAGCGGCCGGAACCGGCTCGGCAGAAACCGTTGCCCGGGCCCCCATGTCCCATCCCCCGGCTGATCGAGCCCCCAGCGAAAACAAGCCGAAGCAGGTGCGCATCGCATCCATCCCGCGGGTGATATGGACACTTGGCTTTGTCTCGATGCTGATGGACATCTCGTCCGAGATGATCCACAGCCTGCTGCCCGTCTTCCTTGTTGCGGTCCTGGGCGCAAGCCCGGTCGCGCTTGGCTTGATGGAAGGCCTGGCCGAGGGCATGGGGTCCATCCTCAAGCTGTTCTCGGGCGCCGTCTCGGACCGGATGGGGCGGCGCAAGCCTTTGGCGCTTCTCGGTTACGGCCTTTCCGCCGCGGCCAAGCCGCTGTTCGCCGTGGCACAAACCGTGGGGCTTTTATTTGCGGCACGGTTCATCGACCGGGTTGGCAAGGGCATACGCGGCGCCCCCCGCGATGCCCTGATCGCCGATCTGGTTCCGGCCGCAATGCATGATGCCGCCTATGGCCTTCGCCAATCCCTGGACACCATCGGCGCACTGGCCGGGCCCTTGATCGCCTTCATCCTGATGATGGCGCTGATGAGCGACATCCGGTCGGTTTTCGCGCTGGCCACGCTGCCGGCGGCGGCCTGCGTCCTTCTGCTTGCGCTTGGCGTGCGCGAACCCGACCGCAATGGAAGGTCACTCGAGCCGCGCCAGCGTTTTCACTGGGCCGATGTCAGGCGGCTGGGCCGGCGCTGCTATATGGCCGTTGGCCTGGCGGCCGTCGTGAACCTGGCGCGGCCGGGTGACGCGTTTCTTCTGCTACGCGCCGAGTCGGTCCATCTTGCAATCGCGTTCGTTCCGCTGATGATGGTTCTCATGAACATCGCCTATGCGGGGACCGCGTTTCCGGTCGGGCTGCTTGCGGGACGTATCGGACGCCCCGCCTTGGTTGCGCTTGGCATCGGCCTGCTGCTGACCGCCAACCTTGTCCTGGCGTTTGCCCAGTCGGCTTTTCATGTCAGCATCGGCGCCATTCTCTGGGGCCTGCATATGGGCTGTACGCAGGGGCTCTTGACCGCGATGGTCGCCGATAGCGCAGAACCCCGACTGCGCGGCACCGCGTTCGGCCTCTACCACGCCGCGACCGGTCTTGCCGTGCTTGTCGCAAGCACCATGGCGGGGGGGCTTTGGGCGGCCCTGGGACCGGCCGAAGCGTTCCTGGCCAGCACCGTGATCGCCGCGATCGCCCTGATCGCGCTTGCCGTCACGGTGCGATACGCGGCCCGGTGATCCGAACTCTTCCCCGTAGTTATCCCGAGGCCCATCCGGGTTCCACAACAACCACGACGGAAGAGACTCGCACCGCGCCCATAGACGGATTAACGTGCCGGCCATGGATCGAGCAAGGAATGAATCCGCGGTCACTGCGTTGCGCGCTTATGCCGAACCGCAGAGTGCGGTTCCCTTGCGAACACCGCCCCACAGCCACGAGGCCGAGCAGGCCCTGCTGGGCGCGATCCTCGCCAATAACCGCGCCTACGAAAAAGTCTCGGACTTCCTGCGCCCGGAACATTTCGCCGAGCCCGCCCATGCCCGCATCTTCGAGGCGGCGGGCAAGCTGATCTCGCGCGGCCAGATTGCCGACATCATCACCCTGCGGGCTTTTTTGGAACAGGAAAGCGCGCTGACCGAACTGGGGGGCGTTGCCTATCTGGCCGAGCTTGCAGCGGCGGCGATCACCATCGTCAACGCGCCGGAATATGGCCATCTCATTCACGATCTGCATCTGCGGCGCGAACTGATCGATATCGGCGAGGAGGTCGTCAACGGCGCCTATCGGCCAGACCCTGATACGCCGGCGCTGCAGGCGATCGAGTCCGCTGAACAGCGGCTTTATGAATTGGCCACCACCGGCGAAGCCGATCGCGGATTCCGCCAATTCAAGACGACACTGGCCAGCGCCATCGCCATGGCGGAAGCGGCCTATCGGCGCGAAGGGCATTTGGCGGGCCTGTCGACCGGGCTTGACGATCTGGACAAGCTTCTGGGCGGTCTCCATCCCTCGGATCTGCTGATCCTTGCGGGGCGCCCCGGCATGGGCAAAACGGCGCTCGCCACCAACATCGCCTATAGTGCCGCCGAGCGGCGCGGCGACGACGCCAGCCAGAAGGGACGCCCGGGGGTGGGCTTCTTCTCGCTCGAAATGTCGGCCGAACAGCTTGCGACCCGCATCCTGGCAGAAAAGTCGGGCGTGAACTCCGAGAAGATCCGACGCGGCGATCTTTCCGGCTCGGATTTCGAGAAGGTCGTGCTGGCGGCCCGCGAACTCGAGTCGCTCAATCTTTTTATCGACGACACGCCGGCCCTGAGCGTCTCGGCGGTGCGCAGTCGGGCCCGCCGCCTGCAACGCCAGCATGGGCTCGACCTGATCGTGGTTGACTATCTGCAGCTTCTGCGGCCGACATCGGGCGGCGCGTCGCGCCCCGAGAACCGGGTCCAGGAAATTTCCGATATCACCCGCAACCTGAAGGCCATTGCCAAGGAATTGAATGTGCCCGTACTGGCCCTGTCGCAGCTTTCGCGCGCCGTCGAGCAGCGCGAAGACAAGCGGCCACAGCTTTCGGATCTTCGCGAATCCGGCACGATCGAACAGGATGCCGACATCGTGATGTTCGTCTTCCGCGAGGAATACTATCTCGAGCGCGCCGAGCCGTCGCAGCGACCCGACGAGGCCCAGGAAAAATTCAACGATCGCTATGCGAATTGGCAGGACCGCCTGAAGAACGCCCAGGCCCTGGCGGAACTTCACATCGCCAAACAGCGCCACGGCCCGACCGGCAAAGTTCTGCTCCACTTTGAAAGCGCGACCACGCGCTTTTCCAACCACGGCGTCTCGGAGCGTATGCCGGATGTCCGCGGCTGATCGGGCTGGCGCGGTTCTCACCATCGATCTTGCCGCCCTTGCTGCCAACTACCGCCTGTTGGCCGGCATGGCGCCGGGGGCAGAGTGCGGCGCCGCGGTCAAGGCGGATGCCTATGGCATTGGCATGGCCGAGGCGGCGCCGGCCCTGGCAGCCGCCGGCTGCCGTCATTTCTTCGTTGCCCTGATCGACGAAGGCCTTGCGCTTCGGCCGATCCTGCCAGAGGCCGAGATCTATGTCCTGAACGGGCCGCTGGCCGGAACCGAGAACGATTTCACCGCCCATCGTCTGGTGCCGGTCCTGAATTCGCTTGGGCAGTTGGAGCTGTGGCAACGGCATGCCGGCAAGAGGGGCGGATCGCGGGCCGTGCTGCATATCGATACCGGCATGAACCGCCTGGGCCTGCCGGCCGCCGAGGTCGATCGGCTGGCGGCGGCACCCGAGCGGTATCTGAACGGCATTTCGCTCGACTATGTCATGAGCCATCTTGCATCGGCCGACACGCCGGGTTCCGCCCAGAACGCGGACCAGCTTGCCGCCTTTGCCTCGGCACGCACGAAACTGCCGAACGCAAAAGCCAGTTTCGCCAATTCGTCGGGAATTTTTCTCGGCAGCGCCTATCACTTCGACCTGGTGCGGCCCGGCGCCGCCCTTTATGGCGTATCGCCGACCGATCGCAGCCATGCAAACCCGATGCGCCCGGTGGTCAGCCTGCAAGGCCGCATCCTTCAGGTGCGCGACGTTGACAGCCCCATGACCGTTGGATACGGTGCCGCCTACGCGGTCCGCGAGAGAGGAAAACTTGCAACAATTTCCGTGGGTTATGCGGACGGGTTTCTGCGCACCCTCGGCAATCGCGGGCATGTGTCGATCGGCGGCCACAGGCGGCCGATCGTCGGACGTGTTTCGATGGACCTGATCACGGTTGATGTCACCGGCGTTCCAGCGCCTCTTATCGAACCCGGAGGTTTCGTGGACCTGATCGGAGCAACGCTGACGGTGGATGATCTCGCCGACGCCGCCGGTACCATTGGCTACGAAATCCTGACATCGCTCGGACGCCGTTATCATCGGCGCCACGTCGGCCAACAGCCTGACAGCGGCCGGTTCCCCGCATGAACCTTGCAAGGTCCGTGGCTGACATCCTGGCGCGGGTCGGACGCGTCTTCCTGAATTTCCTTGAATCGGTCGGGCGACTGGGCGTCTTTGCCGGCCAGGGACTGATGCATTCTCTTTTGCCGCCCTATTATCCCCGCCTGATTCTGCGACAAATGATCGATATCGGCTATTTCTCGCTGCCGGTGGTCGGCCTCACGGCCACCTTCACCGGCATGGTTCTGGCCCTGCAAAGCTATTCCGGTTTTGCACGCTTCAGTGCCGAATCGGCGGTCGCCAATGTCGTCGTCCTTTCGATCACCCGCGAACTGGTGCCGGTGCTGGCTGGCCTGATGGTTGCCGGGCGGGTCGGCGCCTCGATGGCGGCCGAGATCGGAACCATGCGGGTCACCGAGCAGATCGACGCCCTGGTGACGCTCTCGACCAACCCGTTCAAGCACCTGGTGGCGCCCCGCCTGATTGCCGGGCTCACCATGCTGCCCCTTCTGGTGCTGGTGGGTGACATCATCGGCGTGTTCGGCGGATTTCTCGTCAGCGTCTACAAGCTGGGCTTCAACCCGGCGACCTACATCAGCAAGACCTTCGATACGCTCAAGACGATCGATGTCGTCTCGGGGCTGGTCAAGGCCGGCGTGTTCGGATTCCTGCTGTCCCTCATGGGCTGCTATCACGGCTACCATTCGAAGGGCGGCGCCCAGGGGGTCGGAACCGCAACGACCGACGCGGTGGTCAGCGCATCGGTGCTGATCCTGATCTCCAACTACTTCGTGACCGAGATCTTCTTCGGCACATGAGCGCGGACGCACAGAATACCGGTGCCGCCGCGCCGAAGATCTCGATCCGCAACCTGTGGAAGACCTTCGGCAGGAACCAGGTTCTGCGGGGCCTCAACCTCGACATCGCCGCCGGGGAATCGGTCGTCATCATCGGCGGCTCGGGAACCGGAAAGTCCGTGCTGCTGAAGTGCATCCTTGGCCTGCACAAACCAGAGACGGGCACGATCACGATTGACGGCGAGGAAACCGTCGGGATCGGTGGGCGCGAACGCGAACGCATCAATCGCAAGATCGGCATGCTGTTCCAGGGTGCGGCGCTGTTCGACAGCCTGACCGTCTGGGAGAATGTCGCCTTCGCGCTGATCGAAGGCCAGGGCATGGCCCGCCACAAGGCACGCGATATCGCCATCGCAAAGCTTGCGGCCGTTGGCCTGTCGGCCGAGGTTGGCAACCTGAGCCCGGCCGAGCTGTCCGGCGGCATGAAGAAGCGGGTGGGCCTGGCGCGCGCCATCGCCGCCGAGCCGGAAATCATCTTCTTCGACGAACCGACCACCGGCCTTGACCCGATCATGTCGGACGTCATCAACGATCTGATCATAAAGACGGTGCGCAACCTGGGTGTCACGGCCCTGTCGATCACCCACGACATGGCCAGCGCCCGCAAGATTTCGGACCGCGTCGCCATGCTCTATCAGGGGCGCATCATCTGGGATGGAGCGGTCGCGACGATCGACCATTCGGGCAACGCCTATGTCGAGCACCATCCATGGCCGCGCCGAGGCCGATCCAGATGTCGGTTCGTTCGGCATGAACGTGCGCGCCCAGCCGCGCGCGGCGCTCTGATCGGCTGGCCGCTGGCGCGGCGCGCTACCGCCTGGTGGTCGAGCAGGGCCGAGGGCCGGCCCATCCCAAATGGGCCGGCCGCTGCGACGCCTGCGGCGGCTGGAATACCCTGATCGAGGAAACGCCCGAAGGCCCGGCCTGGCGCAGCGGCGGCCGTCGTTCCAGCCTGCCGCTTGCTGGCCTCGAGCGGCGCCCTGGCGGCCGATCGCTGGAAAAGCTGATCGCCGAATTGACCGCGTCGTGGGTGGCGGCCTGGTGCGTGGCTCGGCCTTGCTGATCGGCGGCGATCCCGGCATCGGCAAGTCGACCCCTGTGCTTCAGCTTGCGGCCGCGCTCGCGGACCAGATGCAGGCGATCTACATCTCTGGCGAAGAGGCGGTTGACCAGGTCCGGTTGCGGGCCGCCCGCCTGGGGCCGGGCGATCGCAAGGTCCAATTGGCATCCGGCACCGATGTCGGCGAGATCATCGCCACCCTGACGGGTCAAGGGCGATGCTCCTGGTGATCATTGATCTGATCCAGACCCTCCCACCTCGACCACGCTCGAATCGGCGCCAGGCACCGTGGCCCAGGTGCGCGCTTCGGCCCAGGCCCTGATCCAGTTCGCCAAGCGCCACGGCGCCGTACTGCTTCTGGTCGGCCATGTCACCAAGGAAGGCCTGATCGCCGGGCCGCGGGTGCTTGAGCACATGGTCGACACGGTGCTCTATTTCGAGGGCGAGCGCGGCCACCAGTTCCGGATCCTGCGATCCGTCAAGAACCGCTTCGGCCTGACCGACGAGATCGGCGTGTTCGAGATGACGGGCGCCGGGCTGAGCGAGGGACGCGAATCCGTCCTTGCTGCTTCTTGGCAACCGGGACGGCAAGGCCACCGGCAATTCGCCCTCGCCGGCGTCGAGGGACCGGCCCATGCTGGTCGAGATCCAGGCCCTGGCCGCGGCCTCGACGCTGGGCACGCCCCGCCGTGCCGTTGTCGGCTGGACAGCAATCGAAGATTGGCCATGGTCATTGCCGTGATCGAGACCCGGTGCGGCCTTGCCCTGCGCTCGGCCGACGTGTACCTAAACGTGCAGGCGGCCTTCGATTTCAAACTGGCGGCAGATCCGGCGGTTGTGGCGGCCCTTATATCGGCGGCCGCTGACCGCGCGGTTCCGGCCGAATCGGTGGTCTGTGGCGAGATCGGACTGGCAGGGAAATCCGTCCGGTTCCGGCAGCTTGACGCACGGCTGCGCGAGGCGGAAAGCTTGGTTTTCGGCGAGCCTTGATCCCGCGGATCGGGAATGGACGTCCACCGCCTTCGACGAGCATCGAGGCCGAACTTGGCCATCTTTCCGAGCTTGGGTGGACAGATCCGGCGCCAGCCCGCCAGGTGGACGCGCATGATTAGCCCGCCGCCGACCGACCCGGGAGCGGCGCCAATGAGCGTTCTTCCCATTGCCGTCGCCGACATCGTCGTCGTTGGCGTTGCTGCTCGGACTACCAGCGGCGCTGCTTCGCGGGTTCATTCGCGAGGTCCTGGCCGTCGCGTCGGATCGGCGCAATTTTCGCCACCCTCTACGGAATCGGCCCCTTTACACCTCGTCCGCTTGCCGTGGATATTCCGGTCGTGACCGACGTGATTGCCGGCACAATCATCTTTGTCGCATCGCTCATCGTCTTCGGCCTTGTCAGCCGCGCCATCAGCCGTGGCATGCACCAGGACCGGCCTTGGGATGCTGGATCGAACCCTGGGATTGCTGTTCGGCATTGCCCGGGGCGCCCTGGATCGTCTGCCTTGCGTACTCGGCCTTCACCTGGATTGGTGACGAAAAGCGCCTTTCCGGCCGGATCGCCGAAGCCCGCACCTTGCCGCTGGTCCAGAAGGGCAGCCGGATGATCGTCGGCTTGATCCCGCGGGAGATGCGAAGCGACGGCAAGGCCCCGACCAAAGACACCGCCGTGACCGGGCCCGAAGGCCGCCGCGGGGCCGAGCTGCAGACCATGCTGCGCTCGATGATGCAAGCCCCCGCATCCGGCAGCGCCGGCGGCTACAACACCCAGGATCGGGCCGCCCTGGAAGGCACCATCCAGGGAATCATGCAGCAATACCAAAAAGATCCCGAGACGACCGACACCAAGGTGCGGGAAATCGTCCAGCAGAACCAAAGCAATCCCGATGGTCTCAAGCGATCACTTGAAAACCTGTTGCGGCAGACCCAATAGAATCCCGTGAGAACCGCCATGAGCCAGAGCCTCCTCGCGCGTCTTCGCCACCCGGGCTGCACCGCATCGCCCTTTACAGACGACAAGGTGCACGAGGAATGCGGCGTGTTCGGCATCCTGGGCCACCCCGAGGCGGCCGCCCTGACCGCCCTTGGTCTGCATGCCCTGCAGCACCGCGGCCAGGAAGCGGCGGGCATCGTCACCTTTGACGGCGAACAGTTCCACAGCCATCGCGCGCTGGGCCTGGTCGGCGACAATTTCGGCGACGAGACCGTGATCAAGGGGCTTCCGGGCCATATGGCGGTCGGCCACAACCGATACGCCACCTCGGGCGAAACGATCCTGCGCAATGTCCAGCCGCTGTTCGCCGACCTTGCCTTCGGGGGCCTGGCGCTGGCCCACAACGGCAATCTTACCAATGCGAACTCGCTCCGCCGCGAACTGGTCCAGGGCGGCTGCATCTACCAGTCGACCACCGATACCGAAGCCATCCTCCAGCTGATTGCCACCAGCGCCTTTCGCAATGTCGTCGACCGGCTGATCGACGCCCTGCGCCATGTGTCCGGCGCCTATTCGCTGGTCGCGCTGACATCCGACATGCTGATCGGCGTGCGCGACCCGCTGGGCGTGCGCCCGCTTGTGCTGGGCAAGCTGGAAGGCGCCCATATCCTTGCTTCTGAAACCTGTGCGCTTGATATCATCGGCGCCCAGTTCGTTCGTGATATCGAGCCCGGCGAAGTGATCGTCATAACGCCCGGGGACATTCATTCCCTTCACCCCTTCCCCCGCCAGCCCAAGCGGTTCTGCATCTTCGAGTACGTCTACTTCGCCCGCCCCGACAGCATGCTCGAAGGCCGCAACATCTATGAAGCGCGAAAACGCATCGGGGCCGAACTCGCCCGCGAGAGCCATGTCGATGCCGATATCGTGATCCCGGTCCCGGATTCAGGCGTGCCGGCGGCGCTGGGCTATGCGGCCCAATCGAAGATCCCGTTCGAGCTTGACATCATCCGCAATCATTACGTCGGGCGGACCTTCATCGAGCCGTCGGACCACATTCGCCACCTGGGCGTGAAGCTGAAGCACAATCCCAACCGATTTCACATCAAAGGCAAGCGCGTGATCCTGGTCGATGACAGCATTGTTCGCGGCACGACATCGGTCAAGATCGTGGCCATGGTCCGCGAAGCCGGCGCCAAAGAGGTCCACATGCGGATTGCCAGCCCGCCAACCACTCACTCCTGCTTCTATGGCGTCGATACGCCGAAGCGCGAGGAACTGATGGCGTCGTCCCACTCGCTCGAGGAAATGACCCGCATGATCGGCGCCGACAGTCTTGCCTTCATCTCGATGGATGGCCTCTATCGCGCCATGGGCGAAGCCGCGCGGATCAAAGGCGCACCCCAGTTCTGCGATGCCTGCTTCAGCGGCGATTATCCGATCCCGTTGACGGATCACGAGGCCGCCGTGCCCCGGCAGCTTTCATTCCTGGTCGAGGCAAGGCAAGCCCGATGACCAGAAAACGGCTCGAAGGGCGGATCGCGCTGATTACCGGCGCGAGCCGCGGCATTGGCGCCGCCGTTGCAAAGGCCTATGCCGCCGAAGGCGCCCGTCTCATCCTGACCGGCCGCACGCCGGGCGCACTGGAAGAGGTCGATGACGCGGTCCGCGCCGCCGGCGCCGAACCGGCGACCCTGGTCCCTTTCGACATTTCGGAACTGGACAAGATCGACGCGCTGGCTGCCGAGATCGCCAAGCGGCACGGCAAGCTTGACATCCTGGTTGGCAATGCGGCGGTCCTGGGGGCACTGACCCCGATCGCCCAGATCGAGCCCAAGATGTGGCACGAGGTGATGACCACCAATGTCAGCGCCTGCCAGCGGCTGATCCGCGCCTTCGATCCGCTGCTGCGCCAGTCTGATGCCGGACGGGCGATTTTCGTCACATCCGCGGTCGGCCAGGAGGTCCGCGCCTATTGGTCGGCCTATGCGGTCAGCAAAGCGGCGCTCGACATGATGGTCCGCATCTATGCGGCGGAAACGGTGAAGACCCGGATCCGCGCCAACCTCGTCAACCCCGGCGGAACGCGAACCTCGATGCGGGCCAATGCCTTTCCTGGCGAAGATCCCTTGACCCTCAAGACCCCGGACGACATCGCGCCGGTCTTCGTCGATCTTGCCCTGCCGGATTGCAGGCGGCACGGCGAGATCGTCCGCGCCCAATAGAATCAGTCCTTTTCCTTGTCGAAGGGATTGCGCCCGCGCCGCAGCCGAAGACGGAGCGGCGTGCCAAAAAGCTTGAACACGTCGCGCAGGTTGTTCTCGAGGTAGCGCATATAGGATCCGGGCATCTCATCCGGCCTGTTGACGAACAGGATGAAGGTCGGCGGCCGTGCCTTGCCTTGCGTCATGTAACGCAGCCGGTTCCTGCCCGCGCCCGAACGCGGCGGCGGGTGTCGTTCGGTCGCCTCGGCCAGCCACCGGTTGAGGGCCCCGGTCGCAAGCCTGGTGTTCCAGGCGTCGAAGGCGGCAATCACGGCCGGCTGCAGCTTTTCGATCCCCTGCCCGCTCAACGCCGACAGCATCACCAGGGGTGCGCCACGTGCTTCGGGCAGCGACTGGGCAATGCGGTCCTCGAGCTTCCGCAGGGCCTGGGGCCGGTCCTCGACCAGGTCCCACTTGTTCACCACCAGCACGAAGGCGCGACCTTCCTCGATGACGTGAGAAGCGATGCTGATGTCCTGATGTTCGAGCATGTCGCGGGCGTCGAGCACGATGGCGACGACATCGGCGAACCGGATCGCATTCAGCGTGTCTTCGGCCGACAGCTTCTCGACGGATTCCGTGACCCGTGCGCGCCGCCGCAGCCCGGCGGTGTCGACAAGCCGCATCGATTGCCCATTGTGGACCCAATCGAGCGCCACCGATTCGCGTGTCAGCCCCGGCTCGGGGCCAGTCAGGCGCCGTTCCTCGCCCAGCAGCCGATTGACGAGGGTCGATTTCCCGACATTGGGCCGCCCCACGATCGCAAGCGTAAGCGGACGCGGCACAGCCTCGGTCTCGGCCTCCTCCCCCTCCTCCTCCTCTGGGGGCATGTCCCCGGCCTCGGTCGTGTCGGCGGGGCTCTCGGACTCGGGTGGCAGAAGGTGGGGGGCCAGCGCATCTTCAAGATCGCCAAACCCCAGGCCATGGGCCGCCGAAACCGCGACCGGCTCGCCGAAGCCAAGACGATAGGAGTCAAGGCGCCCGGTATCCGATCGGCCGCTTTCGCATTTGTTGGCAACAAGAATGACCGGCTTGCCAAGGCGTCTCAGCCACCGCGCCAGGTCCGCGTCGGCCGGGGTTATGCCGGTCAGGGCATCGATCACGAACAGCGCCAGGTCGGCGCGGGCCAGGGCCTTTTCGGTCTGCGCCCGCATGGCGGCCTGCAGGGAATCCGGTGGCGCATCTTCCAGGCCGGGCGTGTCAAGGATCACGAAGTCGAGGCGCCCCAGCCTGGCGCTTTCCTCGCGCCAGTCGCGCGTCAACCCTGGCGTCGCATCGACCAAGGCTGCCTTGCGGCCGACCAGCTTGTTGAACAGCGAGGATTTGCCGACGTTCGGTCGCCCGACGATGGCCACGGCCACAACCATGACTTGGCCTCAACGAAACGCGACAAGAATCGCGTCGTCCGTGATGAAATAAAGGGTCCCGTTGGCGACGATCGGCGCAACCGATGATGAACCCGGCAACCGAATCCGGCCCAGCGCATCGCCCGTGTAGGGCGAAACGGCCCAGGCTTCGCCTTCGGATGACGTAATGACCAGCCGGTCGCCAACCAGCACCGGTCCGGACCAGACAATCCGGCGGACCGGGTTGTCCGGATTGCGCCAGCGCGGCAAGGAGCGGACCCACTTCACAGCGCCTTCCCGGCGGGTCAGGCAGACCAGTTCCGAATCGTTGGTCAGCACATAAATGAAATCGCCCGCCACCCACGGCATTTCGATGCCGCCGATCGCCTTCTGCCAGACGCGGGCGCCGCTTCGCAGGCCGATGGCCGCCATGCGGCCGGCATTGCCGACGGCCACCACCAGCCCGCGGTCGATGACCGGGCTGCCCCGGACATCGGAAAGCGTGGTCAGAGATTCGGTCCGCTGCAAAGCGGCAAGGGAATCGCTCCAGAGCTGCCGACCGTTATCGATCCGGAACCCCACGATCTCGCCCGAACTGAAGGTGGCCACCACCGCATCGCCTTCGGCCGCCGGGCTTCCCGCGCCAAGATAGGATGCGATCTCGATAATGGCAGAGTGTGTCCAGCGCACGGCGCCGGTCGCGGTATCGAGCGCATAGAGCTGATTATCGACCGTCACCGTGAACAGCCGGCCGCCGGCGACCGTCGGCGCGCCACGGGCCGGCGACGGCAGCGGACGACGCCAAACCACCTCGCCGGTGGCAGCATCCAGGGCCACGGTCTGGGCATAGCCCGTGGTCACGAAGACGCGCCCTTCGGCAACCGCCAGTCCGCCCCCAAAGGCATCGCCGCGCTGATCATTCGGCCGGATCGAGACCTGCCAAACCTGGCCGCCGCCTTCCGTATCGAGCGCCGTGACCCGGTAGCCGGTATCCATGGCGTAGATGCGCCCGCCCGCCACGACCGGACGCGCGATCAGCTGCCGTTCGCTGTCGATCCCATCGCCGATATCGCGGCGCCAGATCTCGGCAAGATTGTCCCCCGCCTCGAGATGCTGCAGGGAATGGGCGGGATCGCCCCCTGTCTGCGGCCATTCCGGATTGCGGACGGGTCTGGGCAGCGCGACGGCAAGGTCCGCAACACGGGCATCGGGCTCCACACCGGTGGTGCCACGCAACACCGCGATGCGATTGCCCTGCAAAGGCGGCCCCTTCGATTCGCCAAACCAGGAATCGCAGCCCGTCACCCCCAGGGCCAGGAACGCCAGCGCAATTGGGGTAATGCGCATCAGCTCCCGATGACCTCAAGCAGCTCGGCCGCCCGCGCCCGCATGGCCTGGGGCGTCGCGGTGTCATCCACCAGCCGCTTCAGAAGCTCGCGGCCGCGACGGTCGTCGCCGCCGTTCAGGGCCAGCAGCGCCCGCAGCTCGATCGCCGAAAAGCGCCATGGATTGTCCGGCTTGTCCAGGGCTTCCAGCCGATCTCGCAGGGCGCCGGTATCACCGCCCGCGCCGATCCGGTGCGATGCCGCCGTCACGGTCGCCAGATCACGAAAAGTCGAATCGATCCTGCTGTCAGCCGAAATCGCATCCAGAATGCCAAGCCCACCGGCCGCGTCCCCGGCCTGAAACCGCTGGCCGGCCTCCTGGAACCGGGCAAGAACGCCATAGCCCTCGCCGTCGGCCTCGGCGGCAAGCACCTTGAACGCGTCGGCGGCCTCGGCCGATTTTCCGGCCCGGGCCAGGTCTACCGCCGCCGCATAGCGAATGGCCGCGGCCTCGCGCGTCTCCTGCCGGTAACCTTTCCAGCCCTGATAGGCAGCCACGCCGACCACGACAACAACAGCGAATCCAATGACATAATTCCCGTATTTACGCCAAAGCGTTAAGCTTCGGTCGCGGCGCAGGTCTTCCGAGACTTCTTCGAATATGTCAACCAAGTGTGGCCTCCGCACCGGCCTATGAACGCCAGCCCATGAACACCGGCCCATGAAGGGGCCGTACCATATCGCCTCTTCTGCCGGCCGGCAAAGGGCAAAGGGCGGCCGGCGGCAAACGGTTCTTTTACCGAACCGGGCCCAGACTGATGGCTTAGCCCAATGGGGGCCCGATGGGGCGTCCAGTGGGGCAGCAAGCGGGAGCAGGTCATCCCCGCAGCCAGCAGGCAGGTAGCGATACGAATGGCTCGGCTTACTCCCTTCCGACTGATCGTGGCGGCCCGGAACGCCGCCCTTTTCCTTACGGTCGGCGGCATCGGAAGCGCCTGCACGCCCACCGATTCTGCCATCCTGATGGGTGGCGCCACCCTGGTAAGCTTCATCCACACGGACCGGACGATCTCGGACCACGTCATCGGCGCGATCACCGACAAGGACTGTTCGACCTTGCGGATGGTCAACGAAGGCACCAGCCTTTGCCGCGACCCGGCCATGGCCGACGCCCAAGCGTCAAGCAAGACTGCCACCGCCCAGATGGCCGCGGCCAACTCCCATTGCTATCGCGAGCTTGGGCGGGTGAGCTGTTACGACCGTCCTAATCCCTATTCCTACCGGACGAACGACGACAACACCGCCCAGCGCCGCTGACCCCGAGCCCGCCGCCCCTGGACGCCTGGGGGGAAAAGTGCAAGAGTTTTCCACCACCAAGGCGATGCTTCAGCGGGGTGCAACTCGACGCATGGGCGAGCTGGTCCCTTTCAAGGTTCAAGGCGGCCGGAAGGCGTCGCGGCCGCTCTGTTTCACGCGCGCCGAGTTCGTCAAGATTCTAGGTGTCTATTCGCGGCGGGTCATCGCTGGCGACTGGCGCGACTATGCCATCGACCTGCGGCCCGGGGTGGCCGTTTTTTCGATTTTTCGCCATGCCTCGGACCAGCCCCTGTTTGCCGTCGCCAAGGTCAGTCGCGGCGGCTCGGGCAGCATGGAGTTCGCGGTCTATCATCAGGGGAAAAGTCTGAAACGCTCTGCGCGTCTCGACGATGTCCTGGCAGCCATGAAGCCGGACCTGCGGCTGGTCTCGAACTGACCCGGTTTCGATCCTGACAGGGATAAAGGTCGTGGACCCCGCCCCGATCGGTTGATCGGCAGAGGCCGGGTCGACGTCACGCGCGGCCCAGGCGTGGGTGACCGTCCGTCGTCGGTGGGCCAAGCGTATTCACGATCCGGGTGGAATCCTGGGCGCGTTCGATCGCCTGGCTCAGATGCGTGAGAATGGTGAAATTGTTTTTCAGCACCGCGCGCGCCTCGGGGCGGTGATCGTCGATCAGCTTGTAGGATCGGCGAATGATGTCGTTCTGGATCTCGGCCAGAATGTCCTCAAGCTTCCAGCCGGTTGGATTCTCGGGCGTTACGAGAAACTTGGTCATCGACGGACACTCCCTGCCGCGGATGCCGGCCACGCGCCGTTCCGCAGCGGCGATCCGCACCGGCGATCTTGGCCCGATATCGCTAAGAAGGCGTAAAGGCCCGTACCAGCTTTCCTTCGCGGAGCGCGGTTCGAAGCCCATCCAGACGCAGGCTGGCGCGATGAATTTCCTCGATCGAATTGCGTCGGTCGAGCACCGGTCCGGCGCCACGGGTCAGCACGATTTCATACGAGCGGAACAGCAGTTCCGCAATTTCCAATTCGCCCTGATCACAGGCCAGATCGAAGGCTTCGAGGATCCGATCGCTCAGCCGCAGACCCGACCGCGGCGGATTCATTCTCAGGTTCATTCGACCATCCAATCCAGACGGTTTTGCGATCACACGACACGCAACATGGTCAATGCCATGAACTTCGTTAATTGTTCGTATCCGAATCCTGCCAGACCAGTCGATGGTGATCGAACCCTTCCTCCAGAGCAGGCTTGATGATCGCAAAGTACGGCGACACGTCGAAGTCGCGGGGAACGAACAGGCAGTGGTTGCGTATGTGCAGGATTTCGCCAACGTAGCCGTGGCGCTTCGGATCCTTTGAATGCGCGGCCTCGATGATCGGCAGGATCGGGTAATGCACGGCCTGAAACGCCTCGGCGATGAGACCCGAGCAGATGGCGCGCGTCGGATCACCGCTGCCCAGGGCGATCATTCGGCGGCGCCATCGGACTGGCACCGGGGGCATGGGGAACAGATAGCGTGCAAGATCAATCACGTTCTTCAGGTCATATTTTTCACCCAGCCGGGCCAGTATGAATCCGATCACGGTGTCAATCTCGGCCGTGCTCAGGCCGACGGCCCGGCATATGCGGCAATGCAGGCCCTCGAACTCGGCGATGCTTACGGCGCGGACACCGTGACGGATATGGGCCTCGACGAACACCTGTTGCCGCCCCTCAGCATCGACCCGGCCCAGCGCGCCGCCAATGAACAAAGCTGCATGCGACCAGTTGGATTGCGTCAGGTACTTGATGGGGGCGCTGATCCGGCTCTGCCCTTCGATCAGCAAGACATCACCAGGCTTCAAGTGGGCCAGCAGCTTGTCCGCATCAATGGGGGCCGTGCTCACGTGCGAGTGAGCCGCCTGGGTCAGGTAACGGGTCAGACGATCGCCTAACCAGTGCGCGATGCCATCAATGATGCTGACCATGGTATTGGCTCCGCAGACAGGACCGCAATGTGAACCTCGGCGGGCTCGGAATCATTCCCACTCGATGGTGCCCGGGGGCTTCGAGGTGATGTCGTAGGTCACCCGGTTGATGCCCTTGACCTCGTTGATGATGCGGGTCGCCACGCGGCCGAGAAAATCATGCGGGAAGGGGTAATAATCCGCCGTCATGCCATCGACCGAGGTGACGGCCCGAAGCGCGCAGGCTTGGTCATAGGTGCGTTCATCGCCCATCACGCCCACGGTACGGACCGGCAGCAGGACGACGAACGCCTGCCAGATGGCATCGTAAAGCCCGGCGTTGCGGATCTCCTCGATGAAGATGGCATCCGCCCGCCGCAGGACCGCCAGTTTCTCCTCGGTCACGTCGCCCGGGATGCGGATGGCAAGCCCCGGCCCCGGGAACGGATGACGGCCAACAAGCGACTCGGGCAGGCCAAGCTCGCGCCCAAGTTCCCGCACCTCGTCCTTGAACAGTTCGCGCAGCGGCTCGACCAGCTTCATGCGCATCCGTTCGGGAAGGCCGCCGACATTGTGATGCGACTTGATGGTGGCACTTGGCCCACCGGTGAACGAGACCGATTCGATCACATCCGGATAGAGCGTGCCCTGAGCCAGGAAATCAGCACCGCCCGCCTTCGCCGCCTCGTCCTCGAAGACGTCGATGAAGGTGGCGCCGATGATCTTGCGCTTGCGCTCGGGATCGCTGACGCCCTTCAGATTTTCCAGGAACACCGCCCCCGCATCGCGATGCACGAGCGGAATGTTGTAATGGTGGCGGAAGAGGCTGACCACCTGGTCGGCCTCGCCTTCGCGCAGCACGCCCGTGTCGACAAACACGCACAGGAGCTGATCACCGATCGCTTGGTGCAGCAACACGGCCGCAACCGACGAATCGACGCCGCCCGACAGGCCGCAAAGAACGCGCCCCGTCCCGACCTGGGCGCGAATCTTGGCAATGGCCTGGGTGCGGAACGAGGCCATGGTCCAATCGCCACGGCAGGCCGCGACCTGATGCACGAAATTGGCGATCAACTGGGCTCCATGGGGCGTATGCACCACTTCTGGATGGAACTGGACGCCATAGAAGCGGCGCCTGTCATCGGCGATGGCGGCAAAGGGCGCGCCCGCGGTCGTGGCAACCGCCTGGAACCCCTGCGGCAAGGCCGTGACCCGGTCGCCGTGGCTCATCCAGACCTGTTCGCGGCCGCCCTTGCGCCACAGATCCGAGAACAGGCGGCAATGATCGACAATGTCGACATAGGCACGGCCGAATTCACGCGTCGCACCGATTTCGACCCGGCCGCCAAGCTGGGCGCACATGGTCTGCTGCCCGTAGCAGATGCCGAGAACCGGCACACCCAGGCGAAAAACAATGTCGGGCGCGCGCGGCGTGCCGATGCCCGTCACGGACTGCGGCCCGCCTGACAGAATGACTGCACAGGGGGAAAATGCCGTGATTGCCGCGTCGGTCATCGAGAAGGGGTGAATTTCGCAATAGGTACCGGCCTCGCGCACCCGGCGGGCGATGAGCTGGGTGGTCTGGGAGCCGAAATCGAGGATCAGAATACGATCGGTCATGGGGTTGCACCGTCATGCAGGAACGCTGGCAGGAACGCTGGGATTGGCATCGGAAAAGGGCTTCGCCGGCGCATCATGGCTGAAAGGCCCGGCCGACGGGGAAGACGGAGCGCCGGATATCGGTCCAGCCGAAGGCAATCTGGTCGATCTCGGCGCCGGCAAAACGCTCGCGCCGCTCGGCAACCTGCTGGGCGCCCAGCCTGCGGTAAAAGAAACGGGCTGGATTGCCGGCAACCACCCAGACCAGAACGGAATCCATCTCGCGTCGCACCAGGCGTTCGCCAATTGCCGCCACCAGCTGCCGCCCGATCCCGTCGCCCTGATGATCCGTCCCCACATAGAGGGTGTAGATCTCGCCCTGAAAGCGCGCCGCCGCGCCGGGCGATGCAGTCCGGTTCGGCCCGCCGCTCACAAAGCCAACGACGCCATTGTCCGGGTGCTCGCCCACCAGGACGAATTCCTGCGACGGCCGCGCCAAGGTCCGCTGCCATTCAAACTCGACGCGCCCCGGATTCAGGCTGACCAGATAAGCGGCAGGCAGCAGGTCGGCATAGGTATCGCGCCACGTTTCGATATGGATCGTGGCAAGGGCAGGCACATCGGCCGGGCAAGCGGGCCGGATGCGAAGGTCGTTCGTCATGATGCAGCCCGCAATGTCGCCGCGAAGAAGCCATCGCAGCCATGCCGAAGCGGTGTCGTGCGCAGGAATGGCCCCTCTCCGGCCAGAACAGCACCCGGCACGGCACCCAGAACAGCACAAGGAACGACGGCAAATTGCGGCGTGTCTTGGCTGAAGGACTGGATCCGATCCTCGTTCTCTTCCATGAAAAGCGAACAGGTCGCATAGACCAGCATTCCGCCGGGACGCACCAGGCGGGCGGCTTCGCGCAGGATGCGGTCCTGAAGCGCCGTAAGCGCGGCAAGACCATCGGGTGTCAATCGCCAGCGGGCGGCCGGATCGCGTCGCCAGGCCCCCGAGCCGCTGCAAGGCGCATCCACCAGCACCCAGTCGGCAGCGGCGCCAAGATCATGGACCGATCGGGGGCCGGCCAGCGTTCGCGTTTCGACCACCGCCCCGGCCCGCGCGGCCCTTGTCTTCAGCCGTTCAAGCCTTGGCCCATCGGCATCACAGGCGATCAGATGCCCGCGGTTGCCCATGCTGGCCGCCAGCGCAAGCGTCTTGCCGCCCGCGCCGGCGCAATAGTCGATCACCGTCTCGCCGGGCAGGGCGGCAACGCATGCGGCGACAAGCTGCGATCCTTCGTCCTGGATTTCGACCAGACCTTCGCCATAGGCTTTGGTCCGCGCCAGCCCGCGCGGTGCCGCAACCCGCAGGCCAAGCGGCGCAAACGGTGTCGGATTGCCAGCGATACCGTCCTCAGCCAGTCGTGCCATCGCCGCGCTTCGCGCCTGTTCCGGGCTTTCGGTCTTGGCACGCAACGGATTGACCCGAAGATCAAGCGCGGCCGGTTCGTTCAGGGCCCGGGCTTCGGCTTCCGCGTCGGTGCCGAATCGCCGCACAAAAAGCGGCATGGTCCAGGCCGGAACGCCGGCGCGGACCCAATCGGGCGGCGATCGATCGGACGCCGGGGTGCCTGCCAGGGCAAGACTGCTTGTCTCGTCCGCGCTCAGCGGTGCGGGTGCGTGAACGCCACCCGCGGCGATCAGGTCATTCAAGCCCTGCAGCCCCATTCCAGCCTCCGCCATCCAACCGGCAAAGGCTTCAAGCCGTGGCGTGACAGCCGCGCCGGCGGCCGCGAACGCCCAGCGCGTCACCGCCCGCCGCCGAAGGCAGGAATAGACAAAACCGGCAATGGCGCGCCGATCGCCCGCGCCCGCATAGCGGCGTCGCGCCAGATCGTCATGCAGAACGCGATCCGTGCCGCGCGACCCGCCCTCAAGGGTGGCAAGGATCTCGATCGCTGCCTCAAGATGCGCGGCGGGTCTCATCGCGCATCAGGACCGGACGATGGTCGCGCGCAATCGGCGCACTACTAGAAACGAGGTGTGTAATTCGGAGCTTCACGGGTGATGTTGATGTTGTGGGCATGGCTTTCGTGGAGGCCCGCATTGGTGATCCGCACAAACGTGCAGCCGCCCTGCATCGTCGAGACGGTGCGATGGCCCGTATAGCCCATCGCCGCGCGCAGGCCACCGGTCAACTGGTGAATCACCGCGCCCGCCGGCCCCTTGTAGGGCACTTGGCCCTCGACGCCCTCTGGCACCAGCTTCAAGGTGTCCGATATTTCCTGCTGGAAGTAGCGATCGGCCGAGCCGCGCGCCATCGCCCCGACCGAACCCATGCCACGATAGGACTTGTAGGAACGGCCCTGGACGAGGAACACATCGCCCGGGCTTTCCTCGGTACCGGCAAACAGCGAGCCGATCATGGCACAGTCAGCGCCTGCCGCGATCGCCTTGGCCAGATCGCCCGAATACTTGATGCCACCATCGGCGATCACGGGCACGCCGTGGCTACGCGCCTCACGCGCGACATCCAGAATAGCCGTCAGCTGCGGCACCCCGACGCCAGCGACGATCCGTGTCGTACAGATCGAACCTGGCCCGATGCCAACCTTGACCGCATCGGCACCGGCGTCGATCAGGGCCCGTGCCGCCTCGCTGGTGGCAATGTTGCCAGCGATCACGTCGGCGCGGTTGCTGATCCGTTTGATGCGCCGCACCGCTTCGATCACGCCATCCGAATGGCCGTGGGCCGTATCGACGACGATGACGTCGACCTCGGCTTCCAGCAGCGCCTCGGCACGGACATAACCATCCGCGCCGACCCCGGTTGCCGCAGCCACCCGCAGGCGCCCCTTGTCGTCCTTGCAGGCATTGGGAAACTTCTGCGCCTTTTCGATGTCCTTGACGGTGATCAGGCCGATGCAGCGGTAGTCATCGTCCACCACCAGCAGCTTCTCGATCCGATGCTGGTGAAGCAGCCGCCGCGCCTCGTCCATGCCGACGGTCTCGCGCACCGTGACCAGGTTCTTGGTCATCAGCGCTTCGACCGACTCGCGAAGGTTGGTCGCGAAGCGCACATCACGATTGGTCAGAATGCCGACCAGCTTGCGGGTGCCGGCCTCGACCACCGGAATCCCCGAGATGCGATGCTCGGCCATCAGGCCCAGCGCATCGGCCAGCGTCTGGGTCGGGCTGATGGTGACCGGATTGACGACCATGCCCGATTCGAACTTCTTTACAGCGCGCACTTCCTGCGCTTGGCGTTCGATGCTCAGATTCTTGTGGATCACACCCATGCCGCCGGCCTGGGCCATGGCGATCGCAAGGCGGCTTTCGGTCACCGTGTCCATCGCCGCCGATACCAGCGGTATGCCAAGCCGGATGCGTCGGGTAAGACGGGTGGAAATATCGGTCTGGGCAGGCAGGATCGCGGAGGCGGCAGGCTTCAGCAGGACATCATCGAAAGTCAGGGCCTCAACGATCTCCACGGGGTTCCCTCCTTAGCGACAGGGCGCGCATAATACACGCTGCGGCGTCGAAGGAAAGCGGCATGGCCGCCCCGCCACCGCCCCGCAAGTTTGGGGTGGAAACATCGGGTGGCGATGCCTAGTTTTCAGCAACGCTGAGTTTTCAGCGACGCCGGATCGTCTCGCCGAGGGATTTTTCTGACAACTATCGAGGTTTCACACATGGCTGTTCCAAAGGTAACCACCTGGATTCTCGTGGCCGATGGCGCGCGCGCCAGGCTGCTGGTCAATGAAGGGCCGGGCAAGGGCATTCGCCCGCTCGAAGCCCACGAGAACCCCCACATGCATGATCGCACCCGTGATCTTGGAACCGAACGGCCCGGCCGCGTGCAAGAAAGCGCCAATGCCGCCCGCCACAGCATGGAGCCGCGCGTGGACTGGCATACCTGGGAAAAACACCTTTTTGCCAAAGGCTTGGCTGAATCTCTGAATGCCGCGGCCGCGGCCGGCAAGTTCGATCGGCTGGTCCTTGTGGCGCCACCCCACATCCTGGGCGAGCTTCGCGTGGCCCTCAACAAGAAGGTGCGGGAAAAGATCTCGGGCGAGATCAACAAGGATCTCACCCACATGCCGGACCGCGATCTGCTGGCCCCGCTGGGGGACGTGCTGGCCGTCTAGGACCGCCTCCGGGGTTTTTCCCCGGCGCCAAGACGCTAAGCCTTGGCGCCCCGGAACCCCGTTGCAACGACATACATTTCGGCTGAATCGGCCCGGCTTGCCGCCGGCTTGATGTGCCGGACCTTGGCAAAGGCCCGCTTCATCTCGGTCAGCAGGGACTGCTCGCTGCCGCCCCTCAGGACCTTGGCAACGAAGGTGCCCCCCGGGGCCAGAACCTCGATGGCGAAGGCGAGCGCGGCTTCGCAAAGCGCGATGATCCGCAGGTGATCGGTCTGGGTATGGCCGGTGGCCGGCGCTGCCATGTCGCTCAGGACGACCCCGACTTTCGCCCCGCCCAAGGCCTGGGTGATCTTTTCCGGGGCATCTCTGTCGGTGAAATCAAGGCACAGCAGCATTGCGCCGGGAATGACCGCCATTTCGGTTCGGTCCACGGCAATCACCATCCCGCCCCTGGGTTCGCCGGCCCGCACGCGCTCGGCCACCACCTGGGTCCAGCCCCCGCGGCACCAAGATCGACAACCACCGTCCCCGAACAAGAAAATGGAGCCGGTCGTCGATCTCGATCAGCTTGAACGCCGCCCGCGACCGATAGCCGCGGCGGCGCGCCTCGTGGACGTAAGGATCGCTCAGCTGGCGGGTCAGCCAGCGAACGGATGATGCCGATCGCCCGCGCGTCGTCTTAAGCGCCCGGACCCGGCCCGGCCCCCGCGGCGGCCCCTTGCTCCCGGTTCCGCCCTTGCCGCTTCCCTTGCCGCCCGTCATCGATGCGCGACCTCAGCCCCTGGCATCGACCCCAGACATCAAGCCCAGCAGAATTCCGTCGCGAACACCGCGATCCGCCACCCGGATTTCCGGCGCCGCCCAACGCCGCATCATGCCTTCCATGATGGCACACCCACCAAGGACCAGGTTCGATCGTTCATAGCCGATACAGGGGTGGGTGGCCCGTTCCGCAGGCTTCATCTCGCGCAGCCAATGGCAGGTGGCCAGGATGTCGTCCCGGCTCAGCACCCGCCCGTCGACGCGATTGCGCCGATAACGCGTCAACCCCAACTTGACGGCCGCAACCGTCGTGATGGTGCCCGAAGTGCCGACCATCTGCGCCTCGCCGGCCTCCAGCCGTTCGGCAATGCCATTCCGCCGCTCGAACGGCTCCAGCGTCGAAGCAATAGAATCGGCCACTTCGTCATAGGCATAGGGTGGAAAACTTCCGCCAAAACATTCAGACAGGTTGACGATCCCACGCGGCAAGGACACGACGTCGCGCATTTCAACCCGGCCGTCATCCCCGCGTTTTGCCCACAGGACTTCGCTGCTGCCGCCACCGATGTCGAAAACCAGCGCATAGGGTCGCTCGGGATCGAACAGCGGCGTACAGGCTGCCAGCGCCAGGCGCGCCTCCTCTTCAGCCGAGATGACCTCGAGATCGAGCCCCGTTTCATCCGCGACCCGGCCACGAAAATCGGCGCCATTCTCGGCCCGCCGACATGCCTCGGTCGCCACGGCACGGGAAGAAACCAGAGGTACGGATTCCATCCGCTGTGTGCAGACCCTGAGGGCCGCAACCGCCCGGTCCATGGCATCTTCGGAAAGCCGGCCCGAGGAATCGAGCCCTTCGCCCAGACGGACCGAGCGCGAAAATGCGCCGACAACCCTGAACCCACTGGCCGCCGGCCGCGCAATCAGCAACCGGCAATTGTGGGTTCCAAGATCGATGGCCGCATAGCAATCCAAGGCCCGCCCCCTCTCGGCGTGGTTTTGCCGGGGCCTGGGCCGCCGGAAAATCCCGCCTTCCTCGCGTTCAATGCTAGCCCCCTGGCAGGCATCTGCGAAGATGGTTGTTGGCCGAAAATCAAAAGGGGCTCTGGCCTACATAAAAAGGCTCTGGCCTACACAAAGCGCGGAAGCTGTGCTACACGCGGCCCCTTGGCGCCCACGGCCCCCAATCCGGGCCGATCGGCTGTGGCCAAACCCTTCGCGATGGGCGATTGGGGGATAGTTCAACGGTAGAACCCTCGGCTCTGACCCGAGTAGTCCAGGTTCGAATCCTGGTCCCCCAGCCACCGCCATAATATATTGCTTTGACTAACGATATTAAGATTCTGCAGGTGACCAGCAGACCGCTCAAGACTGCCGGAGTGCTCGGGATTTTCGCTTGCAACCGCGGAAGGGGCGCACCTCGACGGGCACCCAGGCTGACCAGGATGAAATCTGGGGGCAACGTCACAGCGTATGAATCCCTGCAAATATCATACTGACATACCGTATAATTATTATAATTATCGACTTCCATCATCGATGGAACATTGGACAAGCCGGGTGCTCATCCGATGGATATCGGTTTTTGGGAGCATGGGTTTATGAGCGTACCCAGGCCATTAAATGAGGTTGAAAGGCTCGCCGCCCTTCGTGCCTATGACGTTGTCGATTCGGCGCCGGAACTAGCCTATGACGAGATCACTGCGCTGGCGGCCCAGATCTGCCAATGTCCGGTTGCCGTCATCGGGCTAGTCGACGAGACACGCGACTGGAAGAAGTCGAAATACGGCCTGCCACCCGATTTCACCGCTATACCGCGCGAAATGTCGATCTGCTCGGTCACGATATGCGGCAACGATCTTGTGGTCGTTTCGGACCTGACGCAGGACCCGCGCTTTGCCTCCAACCCGACCGTTACAGGCGAGCCGCATCTTCGCCATTACTGCGGCATGCCGCTTATCAATCCAGAGGGTTACGCGCTCGGAACACTATGTGTCGTGGATTTTGAGCCCCGTAAATTGACGTTCGAACAGACGGAGGCCGTTCGCCGCTTGGCACGGCAGGTCGTGAGCCAGCTCGAACTACGCCGCAGTCTTCTCGAACAAGGCCGGCAAATGATCGAACTCGAGCGCGCACGGGCGGAAATTGCCGCCGAGCGCGACAAGTCCGAGCGTCTTCTGCGCAATATTCTGCCCGACGCCGTGGCGCGAGAGCTTAAGGAGAAGAACAGCGTCGTGCCAAGGTTCTACGAGTCGGCGACGATCATGTTCGCCGACTTCGAGGGATTCACGAAGCTGACCGAGCGAATGGACCCCAAGAGTCTGATCGGACAACTCGACCAGTTCTTTTCGGCGTTCGACGAGATCGCCCAGATCCATCGCCTAGAAAAGCTCAAGACCATCGGCGATGCCTATATGTGCGTTGGAGGCCTGCCCGAACCGAACCGGACACATCCGGTCGACGCCTGTCTGGCCGCGCTCGCCATGCAGGATTATATGGCGAAGATGAACAAACAGCGGGAAAAGCTACGCTTACCAATTTGGTCGCTTCGAATCGGACTGCATACCGGCTCGGTCATGGCGGGCGTCGTCGGCCAGCGGCGATTCATCTATGATGTATGGGGCGACGCCGTGAATCTGGCAGCCCGCATAGAGTCGGCGGGTGCTGGCGGCCGCATCAACCTCTCGGACGCCACTGTGAACCGCGTCCGAACGCTGTTCGAGACGGAGGAACGAGGAAGCATTGAGGCAAAGAACAAGGGGCCTTTGCCAATGTATTTTCTGACGCGCATCAAGCCTGCGCTGTCGCAAAACAGCCAGGGTTGTTTGCCGAATGCGGCATTCCACCTCGAAGCGGCTAAGCTCTTTCCCGGTTACGTCACTAACCCCCAAGGCCCTTGAGCACGCTTCATCTCGCGAATTTCCTCAAGGACGCGCCGGAACTCGGGCTGGGGCGCGAGACACATGGTGCGATAGGTATCCAGGAATGGCAGCCATCCATTCCATCACGCCGGGCCCCGCGGAAACGCTCCCGCAGCAAATTTTCCCGACCTTGCAGGTCCTCGTTACTGGTGCCGGACTGTCGCATCCGGCCCGCCCGCCGCCTCAGTAGCCGGCCGCCGCGTAGGGACCATGGCCCCGCCGGTACAGCAGCAGCGTCCGCCGGTAGCTGCAGACAATCTCCCCCGACCCGACAAAGGCGCGGGTATCCACCTGTGCGATCCCCTGGGTCGGCCGCGACCCGGACGACCGGAGCTGGCCGATGGTCGACTCCGCATAGATTGTCTCGCCCACGCGCACAGGCCGGGGGAGTTCAATATCGGTCCAGCCGAGATTCGCCACAACACGACCGAAAGTCCGGGTCGTCAGGGCCGTCACCGCCCCCACGACCAGCGGTTCGTAGACGTGCTCGGCCATGCCGTGCCGCGCCCGGTACGCTGCGTCGTGCCAGCGCGGATTGATCTCCAGCGAACGCAAGGCGTGCAGCTCGTTCTCCTCCTTTCCGATCGTCCGGCCAGGCCAGTGCACAAAGGTCTCGCCCTCGGCCAAGTCCTCGAAGACGAGGCCCGTCTGCTCGACGAGCGATCCGTCCTCACGCGTGTGATGCAGCCGGAAGCGATCCTCCCGTGCCGGCGCGGCGCCGGGGTCATCCTCTGGATGTCGCCCACGCCGGTACACCTCGATCCGGCACGCGATCCGCGCAACGATCTCGCCGCGCTGGTTGCTCCCCTCGATGACAAGCGAGACGATCCCGACATCTGGGTTGCCTGCGTCCTCGACCGCCGTGACTGTCGAAGTGGAGTAGAGCGTGTCCCCGCCAAAGACCGGGCCGGTCATGGCGATGCTCTGGATTCCAAGAAGGGTGCGCCGGCGATACCAGCTCCGCGATGCCATGCCGAAGAAGCGCTGCACCGTCATGGTGCTTACGCCAAGCGGCTGCTTCCATTCGGTCTGCGTGGCGTAGTGGCTGTCATAGTGGAGGTGGGCGTTGTTGATCAGGTCGGTTGACTCGTCGCGATTGTCCTGCTGCGACACGTCGATGCCCGGACGGTGGCAGATCCGTAGGCCGACCGTCACATCCTCGAAGCTGAGGCCGAACCGCTCGCGATAGCGCTTCGGGCCGAGTTGCAGGTATCCGAACAGGCTCATGGCGTGGTCCTCGTGTGCAGTACCGGCATCAGCGCCGCGGTGAAAATTTGCATATCGTCGAGCCTGTCAATCAGCGCAGCGGCCTCGTACGCCCGGTCGCCAAGAAACCGCCCCGCCCCCGCCGGCACGTCATCGGCGTCGCACTCGATGATCTTCGCGATCGCGACGGCAGTCAATTCCCCACCAACCGCTTGTCATGCAGGATCAGGTGGCCACTCAACGGCCGGATTTTCTCAGGCACACTGCGAAACTCGGACTTAGGTGCGAGGCACATGGTGTGAGAGGTCTTCAAGAGCGACAACCCGGCCCTCGCGTCGTTTCTGGCCGGCGCGGCTTGACCACGAGACCGCGATCCGTGCTTGGCGTTCGCATCACTATTGGCACGACGCCGCAAAATCCTGCACTATGCACAAAGACCGAGCGGGTGTGTGGCCTTTCAGCGCGGCATATTCGACACCATGGGGTTCGCCTACTATGCCATCGCCTCGTTCAAGGTCTCGACGATCACGGCCGTACGGGATGCGATCCTGGCCATCATCGAGACAGCCGGCATGACGACAACAGACGTATCAGGCGATTGCGAGGAATGATCCATGAGCGCGAATAAGCTGGCACCGCGGGCGCTGGAGGGCATCCGCGTCATCGACATCACGACCGTGGTCGCAGCCCCCTTCGGCACCCAGATCCTTGGTGACCACGGCGCCGACGTGATCAAGGTCGAGCCGCCGAAGGGCGATGATTCGCGCAACACCGGCGCACCCGCCTATCTTGGCGAAACAAGCGCCCACTATGCCAACCTCAATCGCAACAAGCGCGGCATCGCGCTGGATCTATCCCAGGATGCCGGCCGGGCGGTCCTTCTCAGGCTGCTCGAAACAGCCGACGTCCTGGTCGAGAACCTGAAACCGGGCACGCTCGAAGGCTGGGGCATCGGCTATGATACTTTGAAAGGCCGCTTTCCCCGGCTCATCCATTGCCGCGTCAGCGGCTTTGGCGCCGATGGACCGCTCGGCGGGTTGCCCGGCTACGACATGGTAGCCCAGGGTTTTTGCGGGATCGCAAGCCTGAATGGCGAACCCGATCGAGGTCCGCTCCGGACCGGCATCAACGCCGTCGATATCAGCGCAGGCCTTTACATGGTCGCTGCCGTTCTGCTCGGGATTGTCGAACGGTTCCGCTCGGGGCTCGGCCAATCGATCGAGATTACGCTGTTCGACGCCGCCCTTTCCATCCTGCCGCCCTTCAGCTCGAACTGGCTGATCGGAGGCATCGTGCCGACCCGGACCGGCAACCGTTATCCCGTCAGCGCCCCGCTTGACATGTACCCGACCCGGGACGGCCATATCCTGGTCGTGGTCGGCAACGACCGCCAGTTCGTCCGCCTTTGCGAGACCCTTGGGCAACCGGACCTCGCGACCGATCCGCGTTTCATCACTCGGCCGTCGCGGATCGAGAACATCGAACCGCTGACGGAGGCGCTGACGGCGCTGATCGCGCCCCACGCCAAATTGGACCTCGCCATGGCGCTGCTGAAGAATGGCGTGCCGGCCGGGCCCATCCTGAGCGTGCCCGAGGCGTTCAGCCAGGAGCAGACCGAGATACGCGAGATGGTCCTGTCCGATGGCAAGGGCTACAAGGCCGCCGGAATCCCGATCAAGCTTGGCCGCACGCCGGGGCGGCTTGAACGTGTGCCACCGCGCTTCGGCGAGCACAATCGCGAGATCCTGCGCCAGGCAGGCTTCACCGACCGCGAGATCGAGGCCTTGATCGAGGGCCGGGTCCTGTTCGAGAAGCCGCGGCCAGGGGCGTCGTGATCGCGCGTTCGCGGCCGATGGCCAGCCGCCGGTTCATGGCATCTGCATTGGCACGACCGGCAGGTCGCGGCCCACCACGCGGTCAAGGCGAAGCCAGCGCTCGAGTGCGCGCGTCACCGGTCGCTCGCCGGTGGCCGTCAATCCGCGGCGGAGCGCGTCGCGCCATGTCATGTGGCCGAGATAAACATCGACCAGGACCGCGATGTCGCCGGACACGACCGCATCGACCGGATGGCCGGGATCCTTCATGCAGACATCCACATGATCGCGGCCGAGGACAAGCCAATGCAGCTTCACACCGGTGCGGCACCGCGCCACCCCTGACAGGTCGAAGCGGACGACGACGCGGCGGGCCGGCAGCGCATCCTTGTCCACGCGCCTGCGCATGGCCCACATCAGAACGGTCGAATCGTAATCCTGGGCGGAAACCTTGTCCCGTCCGTAGATCAGCCCCCAGCGCCCAAGCACGTCGATGACTTCACGCAGAGCCTCGCCGGCGGGGGTAAGTTGCCAATGATATCCCGCGCCCCTGGCGTCGGGGTTGCGCAGCTTGGTGACAATCCCGTCCCGTTCAAGCTGCGACAAACGCTGGGCCAACAGGCCGCGCGACATCAGTGGAACGCCCCGATGGATGTCGGTGAAGCTCTGCTCGCCCGACATCAGTTCGCGCAGGATAAGCGGCGTCCAGCGGGTAGCGACGATCTCGGCGCCTTTCGCAACCGGGCAGAACTGCCTGTAGCGGCTTTCCGTCATGCCGCCATCCAACCACAGAAGGGGCTGACCCACCAGTTCAGAAATTGAACCAGATTTTCTCGCCGACGGCTGCCACATAGGAGACCTCTGAAACCAAGAGGAGGTTTCCATGACTTCGACCGCGACACTTCTTCGCCAGCCGGACGCATTCGAACGGCTGGCCATGCTGCTGCCGGGGATTGCCGGCCAGGCCGAGCGCGTTGATCGTGACGATGAATTCGTCGCCGCGAACTATGAGGCGCTTCGGTCTGCACGGCTGATGTCGGCCGCCGTGCCGACCGAGTTCGGTGGCGACGGGTTGGATGTACGAGCGCTGTCGCCACTTTTCGTGTCCTTGGCGCACGCCTGCAGTTCAACCGCCCTTGCCCTTGCCATGCACACCCATGTGGTCGCCTTGCTGGCCTGGCGCTGGCGCAACCAGAAGGCGCCGGTCGATGCGCTGCTCAGGCGCGTGGCCGATGACCAGATCGTCCTTGTTTCAAGTGGCGGTTCGGATTGGCTGGACAGTTCCGGTACGGCCCACCCTGTCGAAGGCGGCTTCCTGATCGATGCCGTCAAAGGCTTCGCAAGCGGCGTTCCCGCCGGCACCTTGCTCAACACCAGCGCCGTCTACGACGATCCGAAGGACGGCCCGACCGTGCTCCATTTCATGGCGCCGCTCAGCGATCCAAAAGTCAGGGTCGAGCCGGTCTGGAAGGCGATGGGGATGCGCGGCACGGGTTCGCATCAGGTGCGGATCGACGGCTACTTTGTCGCCGACGGTGCGATCGCGGGCCGGCGACCCCGTGGCCGCTGGCACATGCTTTTCCATCTTGTGTCGATGATCGCCATCCCCATCATCTATTCGGTCTATTACGGGGTGGCCGAAGCCCTGCGCGACGCCGCCGTGGCTTCGGCCACGCGGCGAGCGGCAACGCCCGCACTGGTGCAGGCCGTCGGCGGATTGGAAACCGAACTTGCGGCCGCCCGCTTTGCCCTTGCCGATATGCTGGCCGCGTCGGCCGAACAGCCCGGCCCCGCAACCACCAAGCGCGTTTTCCTGGCCCGGGCGAATGTCGTTCGTGCCTTGCTTGCATCGGCGGAACGATCCCTCGATGTCGCCCACGGTTCCGGTTACATGCGCACCGGACCGATCGAGCGGCTGTTCCGCGATATCCAGGCGGCCCGCTTCCACCCGCTGCAACCCCTTGCGCAGCAGGACCTGGCCGGACGCATGGCCCTCGGTCTCGACATCGACGCAGCCGCCGGCTGAACCGGCACGTGCAGAGGGCCGAGAAAATTGTCAGGTCTGCCGCCAGGCATCCTGGCCTGACGCTCGGCCCTCTCGCCGCTTGGCAAGCAGCGGCCCAACGATCCGCCGCCACGCAAGGGCAAGACCGGTATAGACAAGAAAGACCGCCGCCATCGAGGCAAGGCCGGCAACAGTCTGGCCCACCCAGCCATAGACCTCGCCGGTGTGAAGAAACCGCAGATATGCCCTTGCCTGAACGGCAGGGCTTGCATCGGCGTTGGCGCGGCGGGCGACGATGCTGCCGTCCTGGCGCGAGATCACCAGTGTCGTCCGGCGTGTGAACTGAGCCCCATTGCCGGTATCGACCTGCACCTCCGCCACCGGCGAAGCCGCGGCCGGCAGCGTCAGGGAAAGCGTCCGGTAGTCCGGCATGGACGCCTTGGCCATGGCCAGGATCTGCGCAGCACCAAGGACGTTCTCGGGGGGCGATGCCCGGCCCGCCTGCTGTGTGGCGGGTCCAGCACCGGTCGGCGGCCCCCTGACGGTGGGTGGTGTCTCGCCATAGGCGCGGTAGACAAGGTCGCTTGCCCAGGGATATGAAATCACGACGCCAGACGCGACGATGGCAAAGAGCGGCACCACGGCCCAGCCACCGAATACCCGGTGCCAGTTGTAGTCCCGCGCCTTTGCATTGGGCAGCCCGCGGCGGAACACCAGGTTCAGCCGCAGCATCCGCCACGTCCAGGCCTTTGGCCACCAGAGATAGACGCCTGACATCAGCATGAACAGGAAGGCCACATTGGCGGCGCCTGTGATCGCGGCTCCGGTCTGCCGGCCATTGCCCGAGAACGCCAGCCAGCGGTGCAGTTCGGTCACGGCGCGAAAAAAGGCCGTGGTGCGTTCGCCGCTGCCGGTCAGAACCGTGCCCGCATAGGGATCGAGCAGAAAACGCGCCCGGCGGCCGGTGGTGACGACGATCGGCGCGTCGGCTTCGGCGGCGAAGGTGACCCGGTGGCCTGGCGCGGCCCCATTCCGCAGGGCAGCCGCAACGATGGCATCGGCATCAAGCGGCGTCTGACCGGCCTGTGGGTTGACGGCCCTGCCCTCGGCCCAGGCTATGATCTGACGTTCATAGGTCAGGAGAACGCCCGTGGCCGAAAGCAGCAAGATGACAAGCCCAGCCGCCACACCGACGACGAGATGCGACCAGAAAATGATGCGTTTCATTCTGCACAAAAAGATTCTCCTCTCGGTATCTTTCGCGTTAAACGGTTGTCGCGAGATCTTCCGTCGCGGAATCCTGTGTCATAATTGATAACAAGCGACCCTACACCTGTTCCGCCCGATAAGACTGAGAACAAGTCGCGCCGCCGCTGGTGCGTTGACCGGTGTCGGCGGACTTGATATGCGGACTCGCCACCGTTCCCGTCGCCTGGACGATGGGCCCATGAACCCCAATCCCGGAAGGCCACATCATGAACTCCAGTCACCTTGACGATATCGATGCGCGGGTGCCGCGACGGCTGGAGGATTTCGTCGAGCCCAGGACCACGGCTCTTGTCATGTGGGACATGCAGAAGGGATTGGCGGGCCGCAGCCCCACGGCGCCGGCGATGGTTGCCGCGGCCAGGCGCCTGGTCGAAGCCGCCGACAAGGCCGGCGTTCTGGTGGTCTGGAGCCACCACACATTCCCGCGGCTCGAATTCATGCCAGCCCCCTGGCTTTTGTGGATCATGAAAAGACAGGGCGTTGACCGGCCGTCCAGGATCACGCCGATGTTCCAGAAGGGATCCGATGATGTCGATTTCCTTCCCGACCTGAGGCCCGCCCCCCACCATCTGATCATTGAAAAGGGTCAGCCGTCGCTCTTCTTCGAGACGAACCTCGAAAGCCACCTCAAGATCCGCGGAATCCGGACCCTGGTCATCACCGGCTTCGCGACCGATATCGGGGTCGAATTCACCGCCCGCCATGCCACGGCAGCCGGCTATTTTGCCATCATCGCCGAGGATGCCGTGAGCGCCTATACGCAAGATGCCCACGACCGCAGCATCGCCTTCCTGAAAGACTTTGTTCAGGTCACTCCGTCCGCGCCGATTCTTGCGGCCTGGGAAAACGCCGCGCCGCGCCACCCCGGTCCCCGATGACGCAGGCCATCCTCATGCAGGCGCCGTGACCGGCTCGGGTCGCGTTGGCAGGGCCGACCGCCGGCTCGGCGACCGGCCCCCCTCGGTTTAGCGGCCCCTCGGCTTAGCGGCCCCTCAGTTCGCGATCAAGCGCCGCAGCCGCTTCCTGCGCCCCTGGCGGCAGCCGGTGGGCAATGCCCTTGTGACAATCGATGCAGGTCGCGTTCGACTTCAAGGCCTCCTGGTGCTTGTCGGACGAGCGCTTTTCCTGCACTGACAGGTCCATGGCCGTGAATTCGTGACAGTTGCGGCATTCACGGCTGTCGGTGGTCTTCAGTGCCCGCCACACATTCGTCGCAAGCTGCAGGCGCTTGGCATCGAATTTTTCCTTGGTATCGATGCTGCCCATCACGTGATGCCACAGCTCGTTGGTCGCCTGGACCTTGCGGATCATCTTGTGGGTCCAGTCCGACGGCACATGGCAATTGCTGCACACCGCTCGCACGCCCGTCCGGTTGGTGTAATGGATCGTCTGGCGGTATTCGCGATAGACGTTGCTTTCCATCTCGTGGCACGAGATGCAGAAGGCCTCGGTGTTGGTGGCCTCGACCACCGTGTTAAATCCACCCCAGGCGATGATGCCGGCTGCAAATCCGAACAGGACCAGCGCGCCAAGCGAGATCTTCCCTGACGGCGACCAGAACCAGCGCCAGACACGGCCTATGGCCCCGCCTTGGGTGGACTTGCCCGACGCCGCAGGTGCCGGCTTCGACATGTTCTCAGTCATTGTGAACTCCTTGCACCGCCTGCCGGTCGGTGCATTCGACCGTGCCAGAGAGTCTCACTCCACAGGCTCACTTCACTTCTGTCGCATTCTGGAAGGAATTGCTGATCAGCGGCTTCGCGTCAGCCTGCGGCACGTGACACTGGGTGCAGAAGAACCGGGTTCCGGCGATCTTGTCCAGGCGGTTGCCTTCGCGATCGCTGTAATGCGTCTCCGAGACCTTGGGCGCCCCGGCCTTGATGTTGGCCGGCCAGTCATGACAGGTCATGCACTGATTGTGATCCTTGGTGACCTGGTGCCCCTCGATCCGATGCGGGATGAGCGGCGGCTGTTGGCGATAGGCGCGGTTGAACATCCCTTCGGCCGGCGTGTCCTGCTTGACGACGCCGGGGACCGGGTTCGTATCCTCGAGCCCGACATCACCCCGCAGGCTCTTGAGCGGCGAACCCTGCTGCGCAAGGCTCGAATCCACCATTACGGTCGTCAATGCGAACATCGCCGCCGCCAGTCCAAGCGCCAACGCGCTCGCCAGTTTCGTCGCTCTAAACATTTTGACCCTCCATCGAACGGCTTGTCACTTGTTTGGTCATTGCGGCATCGGCCACCGCGGACACCGCATCGACCCTGCGATCGAAGCGATGCGTCAGCCGGAAAACGCGCTCGGAACAGACATCGATGCAGCGTCCGCAGACGGTACAGTCCCCGGACACGATCACCGGCCCAACCCCCGCCTTCTCGCCCCGCAACGCGGGTGCGATGACGTGCATTTCCGGGCAGACGCTGAAGCAGTCGAGGCAATCGTCGCAGCGCGCGCGACCGCTGGCGGCAACCCGCAGAAGCGTGACCCGGCCGATCAACCCATAGAATGCCCCGACCGGACAGATATGCCCGCACCAGCCGTTCCGCATGACCAGAAGATCGAAGACGAAAATTGCGGCGACCCCGATCACACCCAGCCCCACCCCGAAGGTCAGGGCGCGCCACAGCGCGGTGATCGGATTGACCAGTTCCCAGACGATGGTTCCCGTCGCCGCGGACGCCGCCACGATCAGCCCCAGCAGCCACCAGCGTGCCGCCGGCTTCAAGGCCGCACCCTTGTCCAGATCAAGACGGCGGCGCAGGGCAGCGGCCAAGTCCGTGATCGGGTTGATGGGACAGACCCAGCTGCAATAGGTTCTGCCGCCCAGCAGAAGGTAAGCGGCAAGAACGATCGCGGCCCCCGTCAAGGCTGCGGCTTCGATGCGATGCCCGGCCGCAAGCGACTGGAGAAGGATGAACGGGTCGGTCAGCGGCAGGCGGTCGAGCGTCAGGCTCGAGGCCAGCGTGCCCTTGGCGATCCAGACCCCGAAGATCGGCCCGGTCAGGAAGACGCCCAGGAATCCGGCCTGTGCCACGCGCCGCAAGACCAGATAGCGGTGCGCGGCCCACCAGCCATGGCGGGCCTGAGCCTTGCGGCCTGGATAGCGGCTGACGGTCATGGCGCAGCCCCCGGCAGCCGCTTCGGCATCTCGATCAGGTTCGGAACCAGCGGCCCGCCTTGCTTCCGCTTTTCCTCCCAGCCAAGCCGATAATGCTCGCCAAGCTTTCCGGTCGCCAGCGCAACCGGCAGGACCTTGATGGCGGCTTCGTCCAGCACGCAGGATTTCTCGCACTTCCCGCAGCCGGTACAGAATTCGGCATGAACGGTGGGCTCCAGAATTGCGTGGCGCTGGGTCCGCTGGTTGTGCCGCTCTTCAAGGGTGATCGCCTTGTCAATCAGCGGGCAGTCGCGATAGCAGACGTCGCAGCGCAGGCCAAGGAAATTGAGGCATGTCTCACGCGAGACCAGAACCGCGATGCCCATTTTCGCCTTGTCGATGTTGGTGAGAGACTTTTCAAGCGCCCCGGTCGGACAGGCCTTTACGCATGGAATGTCGTCGCACATCTCGCAGGGAACGGCCCGCGCCGTGAAATACGGGGTTCCCGCCGCCGGGCCGGTCCCCAGCTCGGCCAGCTTCAAGGTGTCGTAGGGGCAAGCCCGCACGCATAGCCCGCATCGCACACAGGCCGATTGAAAACGGTCCTCGGCCAGTGCACCGGGCGGCCGCAAGGCACTGGCGGGCAAGGCTTTCGACTGCTCGACCAGGGCCAGCAGGCCAACGCCGCAGGCCGCCACGCCCGCGGCACTGCGCGCAGTGTCCTGCAGAAACCTGCGCCGGGAAACGACCGCTCTGCTAAGCCTTTCGTTCATGGCCGCACCGCCAACAGCGACGATGGCTCTCGCCTCGTGCCGTCGCTATACCGTCTCCACCTTGCAGGCACACTTCTTAAAGTCAGTTTCCTTCGAGATCGGGCAGGTTGCATCGAGCGTCAACTTGTTCACAAGCTGCCCTTCATCGAAGAACGCGATAAAGACGCTGCCCTGCGGCATCTTGTTGCGCCCCCGCGTTTCGACCCGCGTCACGACCTCGCCCCGCGCCGTCTTGACCTTGACGGCCTGGCCACGGCGCAGGCCTCTTGCCTGGGCATCATCCGGGTTCATGAAAAGCTGCGCCGTCGGATAGGCGCGATGCAGTTCAGGCACCCGCCGCGTCATCGAACCGGAATGCCAGTGCTCAAGCACCCGCCCCGTGATCAGCCACAGGTCGAATTCCTTGCCGGGCGCCTCGGCCGGAGGTTCGTAGGGGCAATGAATGACCCGCGCCTTGCCGTCCGGCTTGCCGTAGAACTTCACGCTTTCGCCAGCCTTGACGTACGGATCATAGCCCTCGCGGAAGCGCCACAGCGTCTCTTTGCCGTCGACGACGGGCCACCGCATGCCGCGGACCTTGTGATACAGATCGAACGCCGCCAGGTCATGCTGCTTGCCGCGGCCAAACTGGGCATATTCCTCGAACAGCCCCTTCTGGACGTAATACCCAAACGCAGCCGATTCGTCGTTGTCGTAGCCTTGTTGCAGTTCGCTGAGCGGGAACTTGTTGACGACGCCGTTGGCGAACAACACGTCGTACAGCGTCTTGCCCCGGTATTCCGGCTTCTTCTCGATCAGCTCCGCGGGCCAAACCTCCTCGACCTTGAAGTACTTCGAGAACTCGATGGTCTGCCAAAGATCCGAGCGGGCCTCACCCGGGGCCTTGACCTGCTGGCGCCAGAACTGGCCGCGCCGCTCGGCATTGCCGTACGCCCCCTCTTTCTCGACCCACATCGCGGTCGGCAGGATCAGATCGGCCGCCAGCGCGGTGACCGTTGGATACGGATCCGACACGACGACAAAATTATCGGGGTTGCGATAGCCCGGATACCCCTCGTCGTTCATGTTCGGCGCCGTCTGCATATTGTTCGTGCACTGCACCCAATAGGCATTCAGCTTGCCGTCCTTCAGCATCCGATGCTGGACAACGGCATGGTAGCCGATGTTCCCGGGCAGGGTACCTTCCGGCAACTGCCAGATTTTCTCCGTCACCTGGCGATGCGCGGGGTTGGTGACCACCATGTCGGCCGGAAGGCGATGCGCGAAGGTTCCCACCTCGCGCGCCGTCCCGCAGGCCGATGGTTGTCCGGTCAGCGAGAACGGGCCGTTGCCGGGTTCCGAGATCTTTCCGGTCAGAAGGTGGATATTGTAGACGAGATTGTTCACCCAGGTGCCGCGGGTATGCTGGTTGAAGCCCATCGTCCAGTACGAGACGATCTTCTTCTTGGGATCGGCATAAAGCTGGGCAAGCTTGAGCAGCTTTTCGGGCTCGACACCAGACAGCTTAGCCGTGTAGTCGAGCGTGTACTTCGCGACCGCCTCTTTATACTGATCGAACGTGATATCGCGCATGCCGGCCGGATCGAGCGCGCCGTCGGTACCGGTCTTGTGCGACGCGTTCTTGGCCTTGGCTTCCAGCGGGTGGGTCGGCCGCAGGCCATAGCCGATATCCTCGACCGTGTGGGCGAAGGCGACATGCCGGCCGACAAAATCGCTGTTCACCGCATTGTTCTGAATGATGTAGTTCGCGATGAAGTTGAGGATGGCCAGATCGGAATGCGGCGCAAAGACGATGCCGTTGTCGGCCAGTTCGAAGCTCCGATGCTCGAACGTCGACAGGACATGCACCTCGCAGCCCGGATGCGTCAGGCGCCGGTCCGTCAGCCGCGACCACAGGATCGGATGCATCTCGGCCATGTTCGAGCCCCACAGCACGAACGCATCGGCATGCTCAAGGTCGTCATAGCATCCCATCGGCTCGTCGATGCCGAATGTGCGCATGAAACCGGCAACAGCCGAAGCCATGCAATGCCGGGCATTGGGGTCAAGGTTGTTCGAACGGAACCCGGCCTTATAGAGCTTGGAGGCCGCATACCCTTCCCAGATCGTCCATTGCCCGGACCCGAACATGCCGACGCCCGCCGGGCCGCTCTTCTTCAGGGCCGCCTTCCATTTCTCGGCCATGATCTCGAAGGCCTGCGGCCACGAGATCGGCGTGAACTCGCCATTCTTGTCGAACCGGCCGTTTCTCATGCGCAGCAGCGGCCGTGTCAGGCGGTCCTCGCCATACATGATCTTCGAGAGGAAATAGCCCTTGATGCAATTCAGGCCGCGGTTGACGGGTGCATCGGGGTCGCCTTGGGTCGCCACGACCCGGCCGCCCTTGACGCCGACCAGGACGCCGCATCCCGTGCCACAGAAGCGGCAGACGCCCTTGTCCCAGCGGATGCCATCGCTCCGCGTCGATTGGGCCTCGGCATTGCCAAGCGGGACCGTTCCACCGACGGCTGCCGCGGTCGCGGCAACCGCCGCCGATTTGATCACGTCGCGACGGGTCTGCTCGAACATGGTTCTCAAACCTCCTTGACTACGGTGCCGGGTTCGCCAGGAACCGGCTCGAAATGGTGATAGACAAGTGACGCCGCGACGACGCCCGGCAGCCCGTGAATGGACGTCAGGCCGTCGAACGCACGCGCTCCTGCGGTATCCTCGACCGTGACGATCAGCCGGCCATCAGCGGTCTGACCATGCAGTTCGCTGCCTGGAATGGTCCGCATCGCCAGGGCGACATCCGCAACCCGGTCCGGGCGCACGTGAACCAGAACGCCGCAAATGTTCATGAAATTGCCCCCTCGGCCACCGCGCCGCTGTCGATGGCCGCCGTCAGCACGCCGGGCAGCGACGCAAGCTGGGCAAGCGCGGCCCCGACCATGGCGCCGTCGCGCACGGAGACCCTTAAACGCCCGACATCGGCCCGCCCCGTGATCCGAATGCCGCCGAGCGCAGTGTCGAGGGCTTGAATCATCCGCTCGACATCGGCTTCGCGGGCCGGAAAGACTTGAACGACGATGGCCGCTGCCGGCGCGTCTTTGGCGCCGCCCGCCGTCTTCCGGCCTTGCAGCCACCCGCCGGCCAGAAATGTCCGGCGGTCAAGATCACGTCCTGTCAGCGGTCGCGTAACGTCGGTTGGCACGATAACCCCCAACATTTTTTCGTTACTTACCGGAAAAGTTCTGTGACCGCCTTGATCTATGTTATGTACGGAAGAGAATTTTTCTAAAAACCGCCCCCCCCACATATGGAATAGGGCAAGATTCGGGCCGTCGCCGACCCTGGGATCCAAGGCCGGATCGCGAATTTCCGACTGATTGACTTTACATTGCCTTGAAGATGGCGAGTGTCTTCGCCATGGCTGCCTCACGTGCCGGCTCGTTCGTGGCGATGACCGCCGAACCCGACGGCCCCACCCCCCGCAGCACGGTCATCCGCAGACCCGGCCAGTCGAAATTGTGATAGGCACCTGGATAGGACACGAAATCGATATTGTGCAGCCGCGCGAATTCCTCGCACGGTCCAACCGGCGTCCAATTGTCAGACGCCCCGTGCATGATGGCAAGCTTGACCTTCGGTCGGGCTTTCAGGTCGATATAGACCTTGCAGGGTGGATAGAAGGCGATCACCGAGGCGATTTCGACTGAAGGCCGCGGCGTTATCGTGGCGGCGGCCAACGCCGCGTTGCCCCCATGGGACCAGCCAATCAGGCCGATCCTGGCTTTGTTGACGTAGGCTTGGGTGGCCAGCCACTTTGCTGCGCCGAAGCCGTCCTGTGCGCGCACGGCCCCCCGCAGTTCGCCGTCCGATGGCGAGCAGACCGATTTCAGGCCGCGCGGTCCAAAGCTGTCCACCGCAAGAAACACGAAGCCCGCGTCGTTAAAGGCCTTCGCCCAAGCGCTGATCTGGCTTAACGGCTTTCCGTCGCGATACATGCCGCTGCAGCCATGCAGCCCGACAATCGCCGCCATCGGAGCAGTGCCGGATGGCTTGTAAAGTTCACCGGTAATTACCGTTCCATCATTCGACGAAAACCCGATCCGTTCCTGGGCCACGGCACTCGACGCAAGGCCGAGGCTTGACAGCAGGGCAAGAACGAAGCGCATGGATCAACCACCATCAAGAATTGGGGGCAGCCCGCATTGGCCACGATAAACGGCCCGGCGAGCTGCCCCTTGAATCAGACGCGGCGGGTCAGATCTTGAAGCCGGATTTTTTCTCGATCTTGGCCCCGTCCAGCATGGTCTGCAGAAGCTGCTTGCCGGGGAAACCGCGCTTATCAATGTCGGCCGCCCATTCATCCCAGATCGGCCGCACCAGGCCGCGAAGCCGTGTCAGCTCGTCTTCTGAATAGGTGATCGCCTGCAAGCCCTTTGCCTTGAAGGCATCGATGCCTTTCTGATCATCCTCCTGGAACGCCTTGATCCATCCGTCGATCGATGCCGGCACGGAATCCATCATCAGCTTCTGGTATTGCGGCGGCAACGCATCAAAGGCCTTCTTGCCGGCCGAAATGATGACCGACGGAGACGAAAGAGAGAGATTGGTCGTGTACCAGGTGGTGACCTCCTGAAGCTTGAATGCGGCATGGGCATAGAACAGGGACGATGCCGCATCCAGCAGACCGCGCTCGAGCCCGCCATAGATTTCCGTGCTGGGCAGCGCGGTTGCCGAAGCGCCCAGCAACTGCATGGCCCGCGCATCGCCGCCAAGGGCGCGAACACGCTTCGACTTCCAGTCGGCCAGCGTCACCGGTGCCTTGCCCTTGCCCACGAACTCGTTCGTCGAGTACGGCACCTGCATGATGATAACCGAGTTCCAGCGCGCCACGTCCGCCTTTGCGGCCGCCGTCGACAGGAATGCCTCGCGCATCGCCGCGCCGTGATAGATGCTCGCCATCGGCAGGAACGGCAGCGCCGGGCCCTCGATGACCGGCAGCTTGCCGGGCGTAAAGCCGGGCGAGATCAGCGCCGCCTCGAACGCACCGATCGAAAGCCCGTCCAGCATTTCCTTCGATGGGCCGAGCGTTTCGCCATAATGGATCTGCAGGACAAAATTGCCGCCGGTCGCCTCTGACATCAGGCGCCCCAGCTCCTCGAAACCGAAGGTCAAGGCACGCTTGTTTCCGAACATCGAGAAATTCCAATGAACCTTGGGGCCATCAACCTGGGCAGCCAAGGCTGGTACTGCCGGGCTGGCCATGAAAAGGCCTGCCACAGCGGTACCGATGATAGCGCGCGATGTAACCCTCATTTCGTCCCCTCTCCTTTTCTGCGATGTTCGCCACGCGGCCGATCGCATCGCCCGCCTGCTGATAAAGCCTATGCTTGACTGGGGGGGACTGCAATGGCGCTCCCAGGGACGCCCCCAGGGGCGCTCGCGGGGGGCGCGGGCGGGGGCGCTCCCGGGAGACGTTCCGGGCCGACGTCCCACACCCTTGAGAATGCGGATCAATCCACCCCGCCCCGGCACCCCCCGCCACGCAGCCGGCGGCCCTTTCCATGCGGCGCCAAGCATCTCATATCATATATATAGAGTTGGCTGTTCTCACGTCCGGTACGTCTTCTTCGTTTTTGCGCAACATCGAGGAGATCGGACCATGAACCACGTCTACGCCGTCAGCGAAGTGATCGGCTCGTCCGCCAAGGGGATCGAGGATGCGATCCAGAATGCCGTGGCCACTGCAGCGACCCACATCCGCAACATGGACTGGTTCGAAGTGACGGAAATCCGTGGCCACTTGAACAAGGATGGATCGGTCGCCCATTACCAGGTGGGGGTCAAGCTGGGATTCCGCTACGAGCGCCATTGATGGCCTCGTTATGCAGTCGTTCGAACACCGTTGCTGGATTCGCAGTGCGAGGGGTCAGAACTGAATCCGGGTCATTTTAAGTCTGGTCAGTTTTGAGTCTGGTGGGTTTCGTGTGGGGAGGATTTTCGGATCAGTTCAATTGCCCGTGTCAGCCATCCATGGCCGGATCAGAGGCCGGATCGGACCAATCGAAGGAGGCAAATCCGATGAAACTGATCGAGCATATTCTGGACCGCAAGGGTCACCATGTCTGGACGGTGGGTCCGGACGACACAGTCCTTCACGCCCTTGAAGAGATGGCACGCCGGGACATTGGCGCCGTCGTCGTCGTCGAGAACAAGCGCCTGGTCGGGCTGCTGACCGAGCGCCTTTATGCCCGCAATGTCTTCCTCAAAGGCCGGGCATCGCCCACGACCCGCATTCGCGATGTCATGAACGCCGACCCGATCGTCGTCAGCCCCAAGCACCGGATCGACGAGGGCATGGCCATCATGACCGAAAAGCGCGTGCAGTACCTTCCTGTCCTCGACAAGGGACAGATTGTCGGCATTGTCTCGATCGGCGATCTGTTGAAGACTGTGCTTGCCAACACCGCGTTCGACGTCGAGCAGCTGGTGGCATATATCGGCCAACCACGCTAGGGCCGGTGGGCCAGGCACCAAGAGCCTGTCCAAGAATCCGCCCGGCCATGGTCAAGACCGAGACGCTCTGGCTGCGTGCCAGGGTGGGTGGGAAGGGGTGTTGTCTTCTCCTGATCATGGCCCTTTCCGGGCCTGGATCGCCAGCCTGGATCGCCAGACGGCGATGTCATAGTCTGTCGGCCTTGCCAACCACCCTGACAGGCGGCCGTCCCAATGCCCATACGCCATATGTTCAAGCCGATTCGCATCAACGGCTGCGAAATCCCCAATCGGGTGGTGCGCCCGGCCCACGCAACCAAGCTGGGCGGCGGCACGATGAGCGAAGACCTGATCGCCTATCACGTAGCCCGTGCCAAAGGGGGCGTGGGCCTGACTGTGCTCGAGGTCTTCGCCATTCACCCGTCAAGCCCCAGCCTTGTCACCATGTGGGGAAAGGATCTGAAGGGTGGGCTTGGACGCCTGATGGACCAGGTTCGCCCGCATGGCATGCGGGTGTTCAACCAGATCTGGCATGGCGGCCACAATGTCCTGTCGCGGGGCGGCAATGCGCCATGGTCGGCCTCGGACACGCCAGGCGTCCGCCATGGCGTGACCGCCCTCCCCATGACCAAGGCCATGATCGACGATGTCGTCGAGGCCTTTGCCAAGGCCGCCGCGTTCAATGAATCGGTCGGCGTGGATGGCGTCGAGGTCCACGGCGCCCACGGCTATCTGATCCAGCAGTTCATGTCGCCGCTGACGAATTTCCGCACGGACGAGTATGGCGGCAGCTTCGAGAACCGGATGCGGTTCCTGCTCGAGGTAATGACGGCCGTCCGCGGCGCCGTGTCCAAGACCTATCCGATCGGCCTGCGCCTGAGCCCGGAAACAACCCCCGGCGGCATGACGACCGAAGACATCATGCAGGTCACCAAGCTGATCCAGGACCGCGGCCTTGCGGATTGTTTCAGCCTGTCGGTCGGCAACTATTACCGCTGGGCCATCACCATCGCCGGCATGCACGAGCCGGCCGCCTATGAAATCCCCCACGTGTCGCCGATCAAGTCCATCGCGAAATTGCCGGTGATCGTGACAGGCCGCTTCCGCACCCTCGAGGAAGCCGATCAGGTGGTGGGCCGTGGCGATGCCGACATGGTGGCCTTGAATCGGGCCACCATCGCCGACCCCGATCTGGTCAGAAAGACCCGCGAGGGCCGCGAGGACCTGGTCCGCCCCTGCATCGGCTGCAACCAGGGCTGCCTGGCCGGGGTCTTTACCGGCCCCCGCATCGGCTGCACCGTCAACGTCGCCGCCGGCCAGGAACGGAAACTGTCCGAAGACCTGATGACGCCGGCCGCGTCAGCGAAGACCGTGCTGGTCGTGGGCGGCGGCCCGGCCGGCATGGAAGCGGCCCGCGTCGCCGCCCTGCGCGGGCACAAGGTGACATTGATCGAGGCGACGGCCGATCTGGGCGGGACCGTCAATATCGCCAAGCTGGCGCCGCGCCGCCAGGGCATCGGTGACATTACCGAATGGCTGCAGCGCGAGATCTACCGGCTTGGCGTCGAGGTGCGCTTCGGCACCTATGTCGAGGCGGACGACGTGCGCACGATGAAGCCCGATGTGGTGATCGTCGCCACCGGCTCGACGCCCCGGATGGATGGCTACCAGATGCTGGCGCCGGGCCAGATCCCGACCGGGGTCGAGAAGCGGCACGTCGTGTCGAGCCATGATGTCTTGCTGCAAGGCAGCAACCGTGACTGGGGCAAAAGCGCCCTTGTCTTCGACGTGACTGGCCATTACGAGGCCGTGGCGGTGACGGAATTCCTGCTGGATCGCGGCCTCAAGGTCACCTTCGCCACCAGCCATATCTCGTTCGCCCCGGACATGCATTGGGCCCGCACCAACGAGCCGGCGCTGGAACGTTTCGCCCTCAAGGACTTTACCCTCCACACCCGGGCGCGGGTCGCCGCCATCAACGACGGAACATCGACACTCGAATTCATGTATGGCGGCAAGCCGTTTGACGTGCCGGCCGATACGGTGGTGCTGATCTCGCAGAACCGCTCGAATCGCGAGCTGGCGGACGCGCTTGCCGATTATCCCGGCAAGGTCCTGCTGGTCGGCGACGCCCTCAGCCCCCGCCACCTCCAGTATGCGATCCGGCAAGGCCACATGGCCGCGCGCGGCATTGAATGAGGGTCCGACCATGATGCCGAAACGCATGTATCTGGCCATCCGCAACCCGCGCTTCTCGCGCGAGCAGTTCCGGATGCGGTGGCGGCAGCATGGCGCGCTTGCCATGAGCCAGGGGACCTGGAAGGCCGGCGTCGTGCGCTATGTCCACAGCGATGCCCTGCCCTATGCCGGAGGGTTGTTCGGAGCGACGGACCAGTTCGATGGTGCCGGGACCGTGTACTATGCAAGTGCCGAGGCACGCCGGCGGCGCGCCAACGAACCGGCCGAACGACCGCCGATTCTGAAAGACGAAGACGAGACCTTTGCCGGACGCGTCAACCCCTGGGGGCTGGTCGCAACCGAGCGCCTGCTGCGTGACGGCCCGGTCGGCGGCATCAAGGCGGCACGCTATCTGTGGCGCCGCATGGGCATAACGCCGGCTCAATTCCGCGAGTCCTGGGAACATGGGCATGCCGGCCTGGTGCTTGGCAACCCAGCCATCTCGCGCCATGTGCGCCGCTATGCCCAGAGCGATCCGCTTGAGCCGGAAAACGGCCCAAGCTGGGGGCTTGACTGCGATGGCGTCGAGGAAACCTGGTATGAAAGCCTCGACAGCCTGATCCGAGCCCATATGGACCCGACCTATGCTGCGGTGATCGAAGCCGATCGCGCCCGCTTCGTCGGCCGCTGCATCCTGCTGCTGGCAACCGATGTCGTCCTTTACGATACCCGCAATCCGTCTGCGGTCGACGAGGCCCCGGTGTATCCGCCATACCCTAGATGTGAGCTTTCAAGAGGTTGTCATTCGGCCTGTCTGGAGGAAGCTGAGAGGTGTCAAAGCCGCAGCGATCCTCACAGGAGAGCCGAATGGACATGCATAAGAATGCCCGTCTGACGCCGCATGGTCGAGAGCGAATTGTGCGGCAGGTGTTGAGCAGTCAGCAGCTGGCCATCCGTCAGCGAAGCCGCGGGCGTCTGTTCGCGGACAGTCCGCAAATGGGTGGCACGCTTCCAGGCCGAGGGCCTGGCAGGCCTCAGGATCGCAGCTCAAGGCCGCACCGCCTGCATCGCCCGACGCCGCAAGAGACCGTCGATCGGATTGAAGCGCTGCGGCGGGGACGAGGCGCCCAGCCTCGCATATCGCCAAGGAAGTCGGCGTCTCGCCCGCGACGGTCAGCCAGGTTCTGAAGCGCCTGGAGTTCGAACAGGCTGAAGGCCCTCGATCCGGCCGCACCCGTGCGGCGCTACCAAGCGCGAACACCCCGGCGAATTGATCCACATCGACATCAAGAAACTCGGGCGTTTCGAGCGCCCGGGCCATCACGTCACCGGCGACCGAACCGGTCAGAGCACCGGACGGGCCAGCGGCCGGGGCGTCGGCGCGGAGTTCGTCCATGTCTGCATCGACGACGCCTCGCGCGTCGCCTTCAGCCAGATCAGGCCGGACGAAAAGGCCAGGAGCGCCACCGCCTTCCTCAAGGCTGCCATCGCTTATTACAAGAGCCTCGGCGTCACCGTCACCCGCGTCATGACCGACAACGGCCCCTGTTACATGGCCCGAGCCTTCGCCCGGGCCTGCCTGCCGGCGCCTCAAGCTCAAGCACATCCGAACAAAACCCTACACCCCAAAACCAATGGAAAGGCCGAGCGCTTCATCCAGACCGCTCTCAGAGAATGGGCCAGGCCTATCCCAACTCAGATCGTCGCTTCGCCGATGAATTGCCCGTCTGGCTCCACCGATACAATTGGCACCGACCCCATGGCGGCATGAACTCAATACACCTATCAGTCGCCTCGCCCTCACCGAGGACAACCTCTTGAGGCTCCACACCTAGAGCCTCTCGGCCCGCTCTTGGCGCGGCAGGCGGCGCCCGACCAGGATGCCGGCCAGATTTCCGCATCCTGCAACCAGCATGGCGGTCCCGTAGCCACCCGTCAGATCAAAGAGATGTCCTGCCAGGACCGGCAGGCTGAGAGCCGCGGCGCACCACGCCACATAAAGCCGGCTTGCCACCCGACCAAAGACCGATACGGGCCAATAATAAGCAATGGCGCCGGCCGTCGAGCCCGACACGAACCCATACCCCATCCCGATCATCGCAAGCGCAGAAGCAGAGACGGGGATAGAAAAGGCTGAAGGCGCGGCTGCGGCCAGCGACCAGCCATGCGAAAACATGATCACCCCTGGAATGGAAAAACGGTCGAGCAGCCAGCCGCCACCCAGACGCGCCGCCGCGATGGCGCCCGTGATGGCGGTGGTGGCAAACAGGGCCAGAGCGGTTTCGCCCCCATAGGCGACGATGATGCCGAACGACTGGCTCATGACCATCAGTCCTGCGGCCGCAGCCAGGAAAAAAACCATGGCCATCCGCCAGAACAACTGGGCGGGCGGCGGTTCGCCGGCACCGTCCGCGGTGCTGGCCGGCGCCTGCATGCGTACGCCGCCATGAAGCATGATCAGGATGGCAAGAATTGCCGGTCGCCGCGATGGTGCCGGCCAGGCCCAACAGGGTAGATTGTACGCCCCACTGCGCCAATCCCCAGCCGAACAGCGGCGCGGCAATCATCGCCCCGGTCGGATAGAGGCTTGTGATATAGCCGTTCACCAGCCCGCGGCGCGTCCGCACCATCACGTTGACGCCCTGCTGCATGGCGATAAACGCCACCCCGCCACCGACGCCGAACAGGATGCCATAGCCGATCGCAAGCTCGGTCAGGCTGGTCGCAGAAGCCGCGATCACGACCCCGATCGTCCCGGATAGCACCGACAAGCCAACGATCACCGACGCTGGCATCAGCCCGAACAGGCGGGGCGACAGGTTCATTCCGGCCGTCAAGGTGCATGTCGCCAGGGCAAAAACCGCCGCCAGCGCGGACCGCGAGGCCCCAAGCGCCTGTTCAAAAGCCCCCAGGAACACGCTGAAGGCATAAAGCGTGCCGAACGGAAGATTGCACAGTGTCGCTGCGGTTACCGCTGACCAGGGTCTTGGCGTCGACATCTTCACCTGCATCGGGTCAACTTCAGCACGCAGATCAGGCCGGCCGGTTGCGTCAGGGCATGATACTCAGGGCATGATACGCAGCGGAAACCGGTCCGGAAAGTAAAGATGCTTGCCCAAGGTTCTTTCTGGCCCACCCGTGTTCTTGATATTCTGGTTCTTGATATTCTGGCTCCATCGCTTGCCGTCGGCTAGGCTGTCCGCCCCTGACCTTTGATCCCCATTAGGAAATGAAAGAAACACCCGATGTCCTTACCCCTGCCTTTGGATGGATTGACTGTCATCGAGCTGGGCGACACCGCAGCGGCACCATTTTGTGGCATGATTCTCGCCGACCTGGGCGCCGACGTGATCAAGGTCGAGCGTCCCGGCACCGGCGATGCCGCGCGCGGATGGGGGCCCAGGCGAATGGTACGGTATTTCACCACCTTTTCCTCGCCATCAACCGGAACAAGCGTTCGATCATCGTCGACATCAAGGACGCCCAGCAACGCGGGCTCGGGATCTGATCCGCAATGCCGACGTGTTCTTCCATAATCTTCGCCCTGGCACCGCTGGCAATTTCGGCCTCGATGGCAAGAGCCTGCTCAAGCTCAATCCACGCCTGATTCACTGCACCGTGGGTGCGTTCGGCCGCCAGGGACCGCTTTCCCGCCGCCCCGGCTATGATCCGTTGATGCAAGCGTTCGGCGGCATCATGAGCGTGACCGGCGAACAGGGGCGGCCGCCGGTCCGGGTTGGCGTTCCGGTCGTCGATTTCGGAACCGCGCACTGGTGTGCGATCGGCATCCTGGCTGCCATCAATCGGCGCCATGCAACCGGCAAGGGCAGCATCGTCGATGCGTCATCTACCTCGAAACGGCTTTGTCCTGGAGCACCATTCTTTCGGCTGTCTATGGCGCGACCGGCATCGTGCCGCAGCGGATGGGGTCGGAATTCCGATCACGACCCCCTATCGCGCCTTCGAAACGGCCGACGGTCATCTGATCATCGCCTGCGCGAATGATCGCCTGTTCGTGAAGCTGTGCGAGGTGCTGGGCCGGCCGGAATGGGCCACCGACCCCCGTTTCAGCGTCAACCAGGCCCGGCTCGATCATCGCGATCTTCTGGAAGGGATGATCCAGGATATCGTTGCCAAGGCGCCGCGAGCCACATGGGAAGAAAGGCTTACGGCAGCCGGCATTCCCAACGCGCCGATCCAGGATCTGGCCGAGCTTCATACGAACCCACAGACGCAGGCCTTGGGCATCCTGCAACAGGTGCCTGAATATCCCGATATGCAACTGATGGGCCTGCCGCTGAGCTTCGATGACGCCCGCCCGCCCATTCGCCGCCGCCCGCCCGGCTATGGCGAACATACGGACGAGGTCTTTGCCGCCCTCGACAAGAAGCCGCGGACGTGAATTGGATCTGGATATGAAATCCACAGAACGGAGGAAACAAATGGCTCATAAACGGTACCCGACGCTGACGATCGCCACCGCCGCGATCGCGGCGACCATGATCGCCACTGCCGCGCAAGCCGCGGTCGATGGCCGAAGCTCGGCGCTGGAGATCTGGCCGCCTATGGACCGCAGCGCCCCGCTACGCTTGCCCTTGATCGGCTGTCCGATATCGTCAAGGCCGAGACCAATGGCAATTTCACCATCAAGGTGCAATACGGCGAAACCCTGGCACCGGCCAAGGAAATCCTGGATGGCACCACCATCGGTGCGTTCGAGCTTGGCTGGTGGGTGCCGACCTATGCCCCAGCAAGCTGCCGAGCCTGACCGCCCTTGGCCTTCCGTTCCTGCCCGCTGGGCGACCTGATGAACGCAACCCGGGCTACCCATGCCTACTATCAGCACCCCGTGGTCGCGCGCGAGCACGGGTCTGGAACCTGGACTATCTGATGGTTGTCTTCAATCCGGCCTACGAATTCATGGGCCGTGGCAAGGCGCCCGATTCGATCGCCGCCTGGAAAGGCATGCGGGTTCGCGCGCTGGGCGGTGGCGGCACCGCCATGGCCAAGCTGGGCGCGGTCCCGACCAATGTGACGGCGCCTGAAATCTATGGCGCCATGGACCGCGGAATCATCGATGCCGCCGCCCTGCCCTATGGCTCGTTCGATGCGTGCAAGATCAAGGAACTGGGGCAGTGGTACACGCGAAGGCTTCAGCCTCAGCGCATCGTCTCGGCTGTCATTGCCAACAAGGACATCCACAACAAACTGCCGCCCCAGTACAAGGCGCTGATCAAGAGCGCGATCCTGCCCGCCATGCAGGCCCAGGCCCAAAGCATCCAGGCCGAGGAGGACAAGGCCGAAGCGGACTTCGTCAAACGCGGCATCAAGATGATCACCATCCCGGCCGAGATGCGCCAGGAAATGATCCGCATCGGCGGAACGCCGGTCTGGGATGACTGGGTGAAGGAAATGACCGAGAAAGGCCTGCCGGCCCGCGCGCTGCTCGATTTCCTGCTGGCCGAGGGAAAGAAGACCGCAAGCTGACAATTGTTGACGGCCGGGCATCGACGGCGGGGCGTGCGTGGCCCGCTGCGCCCGGCGGTCGCAGCCACCATCAAGGACGGTACACATCATGATTCGCTTTCCCATCCATGCCCTTGCCCTGGCCGCCGCCGCGACCTTGGCCATGGCCACCATGCCCGCCATGGCGGTGGACGGACCCAGGGTTACCTGGAATCTGGCCGCCTATGGACCGCAACGCGCGTCCACTTATGCCCTTGACCAGTTGTCCGACATCGTGCTGGCCGATACGGACGGCAATTTCACGATCAAGGTTCACTACGGCGCCGTGCTCTCGCCCGAGAAAGAGATTCTCGATGGGGCATCGCTGGGCGCGTTCGAACTGGGCTGGTGGGTGCCGACCTACGCGCCCGGCAAGCAGCCCAGCCTTACGGCGCTCGGCCTGCCATTCCTGCCGCTTGGGAACATGAGCAACGCGACCCGCGTTGCGCACGCCTTCTACCAGCATCCGGTCGTGACGCGCGACCACGATGCCTGGAATGTTGATTACATCATGGTGGTCATGAACCCACCCTACGAGATGATGGGCCGCGGCAAGACCCCGGACACGCTGGCGGGCTGGAAAGGGTTGCGCGTGCGTGCCCTGGGTGGCGGTGGCACGGCCATGGGGCGGATCGGCGCGGTGCCGACGACGGTGACGGCGCCTGAAATCTATGGCGCCCTTGAACGCGGGATCGTCGATGCGGCGGCTTTGCCCTATGCCGCCTTCGATGCCTACAAGGTCAACCAGATCGGGCAATGGTACACAAAGGGGCTGGCTCTCAACTACGTTGTCACCGCCGTCGTCGGCAACAAGCTTGCCCATGCCAAGCTCGCCTCCCAGTATCAGGACCTGATCAAGAAGGCCGTACCCCACGCCATGCAGGCCCAGGCGGCAAGCGTCCAAGGCGAAGAAGACAAGGCCGAGGCCGATTTCCAGAAGCGGGGCCTCAAGCGGGTCACCATTCCAGCCGATGTGCGGCAGGACATGATTCGCATCGGTGGCACCCCGGTCTGGGAAGCCTGGGTCAAGGAAATGACCGATAAAGGCCTGCCGGCCCAGGAACTGCTCGATTTTCTGCTGGCCGAAGGCCGGAAGGGATCCAGCTGACGGACCGCATTGACCATCCATCCCCCCGCCTTCCTATCAATGGCATCTTTCCACCAATGGCGGCCCCTCTGGGCCGCCATTGTCCTTGGGCGTCCCAGTCCTTGGATGCCCCGATAAGCCGCCTTTCCCGTTCCGGCTTCCTTCAAGATTCTGTGCAAGGCTTGCGCCACCTGAAACGACCCTGGATATGGCCCATGCGCGCTTTTGGCGGCCTTGTGGCGATCCTTGCTTTCGCCTTGCTGGTATCGGTCCTGCCGATGGCCGGATGGGCGGCGGAACCTGTCTCGATTCCCCGGCTCGCACCCGAGAGCGGCCCCGCCGCGCTGTCCGGTCATCTTTTCCGGCCCGAGGGCCCAGGGTCATTCCCGGCCATCGTCGCGCTGCATGGGTGCAACGGGCTGATGACACGGGACGGCCACATTGCCGCCCGCGAACAGGATTGGGCCGAATACCTGGCTGGCCTGGGCTATGCCGTATTGCTGCTCGACAGCTTCACAGCCCGCGGGGTGCGCGAAATCTGCTCACAGCGGCATCGAGCCGTGAACAACCACGATCGCGTGGCCGATGCCGAGGACGCCCTTGCCTGGCTCGGCAATCAGCCTGGCATCGACCGCAGCCGGATCGCACTGCTTGGCTGGTCGCATGGCGGCGGCACGGTGCTGGATGCCGTCCCGCACCAATCATCCCGCCGCCGCGCCGCATCCGATATCGATTTCCGGGCTGCCATCGCCTTCTATCCCGGCTGCGGCAATGTGCTTCGCCGCGATGATTATCGCGTCCGCATGCCGCTTCTTATCCTGGTCGGCAAGGCCGACGACTGGACCCCCGCGCCGCCCTGCGCCGAACTGGCGGATCGTCTGGCGGGCCATGGGACGGGCCAGGACCCGGCCGTGCGGGCCATTCTCTATCCCGGCGCCCATCACGCCTTTGACATGCCGAACAGCCCCGTCCACCAGCGGACCGGGATTGCCGTCAGGGGAGGCGGCGATCGCGCGACACTGGGCACCGACCCCGCCGCCCGGGCGGATTCACGCGACCAGGTCACGGCCTGGCTTGCCCAGCACCTCTCCGGCCGCGCCCACCCGCTACGACAGTAAGGCCTACAGAATCGCGTCGCTCTGGCGCCGGCTCGCAACCAGATACGGCAAGCTCGCCGCCAACTATCTCAGCGGCGGCCTCATCGCTGCCACCATCTCTTGCTGGATCAATCGGGTCCTGACCCTGGGGCATGCACTATTAAATGCTCACCCATCGTCAGCGCCCTTTATAGACGGGCTGGCGCTTTTCGACGAAGGCCTTGAGCGCCTCGTGCGAGTCCTCGGAATCCTTCAGATTGCACATCGTCTCGACCACCGATTCGATCGCGCGGCGATAATCGAGATCGTTGGCGCGCATGAAAGAATCGCGCAGAAGCTTCATGGCGATGGGGCTTTTGGCGGCCAGATTGCGGGCGAGCGCGCGGGCCTTGGGCAGAACCTCGGCCCGCGGCACCAGGTGATTGATGACCCCCCAGTCATAAAGGGTGCGGGCGGGAACCGTGTCGCCGGTGAACAGAAGCTCGGCCGCCCGATGGCGGCCCACCTGGCGCGGCAGGTGGACCACGTGCATGGCCGGCATCAGCCCGACATTGATTTCCGGATAGGCCATCTCGGCCTCTTCGGCGGCAACGATCATGTCACAGCTTACCGCCCAGGTGACACCGGCCGCCTTGGCATGGCCGTTCACCGCGGCAACGGTGGGCTTGCCCATCCGGTACTGGGCCTCGTGCATCTCGTAGTAGAAAAGTTCCACAAAGCGCCGCAACTCCTTGCCATCAATACTGACGGCAAATTTCAGGTCGAACCCGGCCGAGAACACGGTGGGAAAGGCGCTGGTCAGGATGATGGCGCGAGCACTGTTGTCGTACCGCGCGTGCTTGTAGGCGTCGACCACTTCACGCGCGAGCTGGAAATTGATGGCGTTCACAGGCGGCCGGTTCATCACGATCTCGGCGACACCTTCCACGACACGGTATTGAACGAGTTCAGCCACGGTTTCCTCCATAATTTTTGCTGGATGAATCGCTTCTACTGCTCTACAGCGAAGCACCAATTGTATCTGGCTATCATTGAATTTACCCGTGCCATTCGATCCGCACCTAAAACCACGCCATGGTCGATGTTCAGCGAGACATCGAGGCTAGCGTAGATCATGGCATCCCACCTTGGACAGGTTCGATCTACAATCGTCGCTGCGCAAGAGCGACGCGGCAAACTGATCCGGTGATCAGAACCGAATACCCTATCTCCTCTGTGAACCATTTCCTCTTCATCCGTCCGCCCCTCCTTCCCGGGCCGGCCCCCTAACTCCATCCGGAGGAACTCTTCAAGGCAGGCCACACCCCATCAGGTCAGACCTCACCACCCTTTAAAGACGGGTTTTCGCTTCTCCAGGAACGCGGCCATGCCTTCTTTTTGATCCTTTGAGTCAAACACGATTGCGGTCGAGTTTATAGAGTGATCAATCGCGGCCTGAAGATCAGTATCCATCCACTGGTTGATGATGGTTTTCTGGACCCCCATGGCAACCGGGCTCCAGCCACATAACTTCTGAGCAAGTTCATCTACGGCCTTGTCCAGCTCGGCCTCTGGAACCGCGCGATTAATGAGCCCTACGCTCTCTGCTTTCTTGCCATCCCAGTAGTCCGCAGAGAAGCAGAGTTCCTTGGCTCGAAAAATCCCAATAGCCTGCGGCAAAATCGCTGCTTCCACTATCGATGCGATACCGATCCGCATATGAGGCAGTCCATAGCGTGATGTCTCGGTGCCAATAATCATGTCACAAGAAATCGCAAGCTCAAGGCCGGCCCCAAGGCACAGGCCCCGCACTTTTGCGATCACCGGCTTCTCTAATTGACGCACTGCCTTGTCGGTGCGGTGAATGCGCTTTCCACTGGCTCTCGCTCCCATGCCGTCAAGACTGACCGTTTCCTCTAGGTCGATCCCGGCGCAGAAGGCTTTCTCACCCGCTCCGGTGATTACGGCCACAATCACGTCGCGATCTCGTTCGATGGTGTTTATGGCATCCTCAATCTCCTCCAGCATTCTGGTGGTCATGGCGTTCAAGAACTGGGGTCGATTGAGCGTAATGGTCCCTACATGGTCACGTTTCGAATACATAATGTCACGGTAGTCCACTCTTTCCTCCTCTATCGAGTTTGTTCCGGAAAATCGGACAGACCAGCAGCTCGATCAGGGTGTAATGCGCTGCCTGGTCACGCCGCTAAATCCCGTTGATCATGTTCTGCCGGTGCTGTTGCGCCTGCGGGATGCGGGCAAGGTCGAAGCCTTGCCCGCATCGAGCACTCGGCTATCGTTCATTCCCCGAGTTCATCGCGGATCGGAAAAACCGGCAGGCCGTGCCCGGTCATTAGGGGGCGACAACAGCCTTGGCGCCCCTTCTCTACGGCTTTACGGATTCCCAGAATTTCTTGGCGCCGGGATGCAGTTTGTGTCCAATCTTCTCGGCTTCCAGGGCTTGGGCCTTGAAATCGAAACCGTCCTTCAAGTGCGGGAACACCTCGATGAGGTATGCCCGCTTCTCGTAGAACGACCTGGCAATCGCAAAGGCGGTGTCGTCGTTCATGGTGCTCTGGCGTGCCATGAAGAGCGACTGGACCGCCGGCGATCGAACGGCCGGGTTGTTGGGAACAAGGTTCGCCGGCAACGTAACGAACATGATCCCCTTGACATTGGACATGATAAGTTTTTCCTGCTCGGCACTGAAGCCAAGGACCTTCATGTTGATCGAGGCTATCAGCTCGCGCAGGGTCGCATCCAGCGTCGTGCCGATACCGTACTTCGAATAACCCACCAACTGACGGTTTTGCACTCCTTCGACCGCATCCCTCACCGAACCTGGCACCCAATCGGGCTTGATGTTCAGAAGGTTGAATATTTGATATGTCAGCGATTCCGTTGAGCCGCCCCGGATGCCTGGGTTGAACTTCTTGCCCGAAAGCTCGGCCAAGCTGTTCACGCCGCTATCGGCGCGGACCGCAATATTGAGTGCTGCATTGTCATAGACAAAGAGGGCGGTCAGGTCCGAAACCGCACGATCTTTGAACTGCTCCAGGCCGTAGGCGGCAAGAATCCCGACATCGGCCCCGACCAGTCCGAAATCGATCTCGTTGCGAGTCATGCGCCGGATGTTGTCGACACTTGCGCCCGTTTCGAGAACAGTGATGTTGACGGTGGGATACGTCTCTTTGATCGCCTTCGATATAGCGACCGAGGCCACATAATGGCTCGATGCTGCTCCCGTCGCCCCCATGACGATCGTCTGCTTGACCTGCGCATCAGCCGGCTCTGCAATTGCCATCATGCCGACAAGGCCGATGGACATCAACGCAAACCACGATGTACTCTTGAATCTAGAATACATTTCCACCCTCCCTACTCGACTTAGTGATTGCAAAAGAATTCTACACTCTATTTGATCAATAGGCCATCCTCACCATCCACTAGTCTACTGAAGCCCTGTTGTTGCTGTGATCCCCGCCCCTAAAGCCTTTCAGCCGGTCCCGGGTGTGCTAACGTCTCG